>JAZRXL010000029.1:0-52624 GCA_045600225.1 Paludibacteraceae bacterium | reverse complement strand
AATAGATTTTTATAGCAATATTTAATAAAAATGGCTGTTCGTAAATTTATGCCCACAACACCAGGGCAAAGACACAAAGTTATTGGAACATTTGAGACAATTACCTCAAGTGTGCCAGAGAAATCTCTTGTAAGAGGAATCGTAAAGACTGGTGGACGTAATAACACAGGTAAAATGACCATGCGTTATATCGGAGGCGGTCACAAGAGAAAGTACAGAGTAATTGACTTCAAAAGAGACAAAGATGGTGTTCCAGCAGTTGTAAAAACAATCGAGTATGATCCAAATCGTTCAGCTCGTATTGCTTTGTTATTTTACGCTGATGGAGAGAAACGTTACATTCTTGCACCTAATGGTTTGGAAGTCGGACAAGAGTTGATGTCTGGAAGCGAGGCATCTCCTGAAGTTGGAAATTCATTACCATTGCAAAACATTCCGTTAGGAACTGTTATTCACAACCTAGAGTTGCGTCCTGGACAAGGTGCTGCTTTGGTTCGTTCTGCAGGAACATTTGCACAATTGACTTCGAGAGAAGGAAAGTATGCAATCGTAAAATTACCTTCTGGTGAAACTAGAATGATTCTTTGTACTTGTAAGGCAACTATTGGTACAGTAGGAAACTCTGACCACGCATTGGAGCGTTCAGGTAAGGCTGGTCGTTCACGTTGGTTAGGACGTCGTCCTCGTAACCGTGCTGTTGTAATGAACCCAGTAGATCACCCAATGGGTGGTGGTGAAGGACGTCAGTCTGGAGGTCACCCAAGATCTAGAAAAGGTCTTTTGGCTAAGGGTTACAAGACAAGAGCACCAAAGAATGCTTCTAATAAGTATATTATCGAAAGAAGGAAAAAGTAATTTAAAAGGTAATTTTTATGAGTCGTTCATTAAAAAAAGGTCCATTTATAAGTGTAAAACTGGAGAAGAAGGTTTTGGCTATGAATGAAAGCGGTAAGAAGTCTGTTATCAAGACATGGTCTCGCGCTTCCATGATTTCTCCAGACTTTGTGGGTCATACTATTGCAGTTCATAACGGAAATAAATTTATTCCTGTGTACGTTACCGAAAATATGGTAGGTCATAAGCTAGGAGAGTTTTCGTTGACTCGTACATTTAGAGGACACGGTGGAAATAAGAAAAAGTAAACCGTGAAAAGAAATTAAAAAAAAGTAAATAAAATGGGTGTAAGAAAGAAAAATTCGGCAACGGCATTGAAAGAAGCTCGTCAGTCGCTTTACTTCGCTAAATTAAACGATGTTCCTACATCACCACGCAAGATGCGTCTTGTGGCTGATATGATCAGAGGAATGGAGGCATACAAAGCTCTTAGCGTTTTGAAGTTCTCAAAGAAAGATGCTTCTAACCGTTTGGAGAAATTGCTCCGTTCTGCTATCAATAACTGGGAGCAGAAAAATGATAAAAAAGCTGATAACGGAGAATTGTACATCAGCAAGATCTTTGTTGATGAGTCAAAGACTTTGAAGAGACTTCGTCCAGCTCCACAAGGTAGAGGTTACAGAATTCGTAAGCGCTCTAACCATGTGACAATTTACGTAGATTCTATTAATTCAAATGCTAACCAAAATTAATTGTTAGATGGGACAGAAAGTTAATCCAATAAGTAACCGTTTGGGAATCATCAAAGGTTGGGATTCAAATTGGTTCGGAGGAAAAAATTATGGCGATACTATCTTGGAGGATGCTAAGATTAGAAAGTATCTTAATGCCCGTCTTGCAAAGGCTAGCGTTTCTAAAATAGTTATCGAACGTACTGTAAAATTGGTTACAATTACCGTATGTACTGCTCGTCCAGGTATCATCATCGGTAAGGGTGGTCAAGAAGTTGAGAAATTGAAAGAAGAGTTGAAGGGTATTACTGACAAGGAAGTACAAATCAACATCTTTGAGGTTAAGAAACCTGATTTGGACGCTATGATCGTAGCAAGTAACATTGCTCGTCAAGTAGAGGGTAAGATTGCTTATCGTCGTGCAACAAAGACTGCAATCGCATCTACAATGCGTATGGGAGCTGAGGGTATCAAGGTACAAGTTTCTGGTCGTTTGAATGGTGCTGAAATGGCACGTTCAGAGATGTATAAAGAGGGAAGAACTCCACTTCATACATTCAGAGCAGATATTGATTACGCTCAGGCTGAAGCTTTGACAAAGGTCGGATTGATCGGTATCAAGGTTTGGATTTGCCGTGGAGAAGTTTATGGCAAGAAGGATTTGGCACCTAATTTTGCTGCGTCTAAGGATTTGAATAGAGGTGGAAACGCTTCTGCAAATGGCAAGCAACAAGGCTTCAAGAAAAAAAGAAAATAATTCTGTTAAACGAATTTGATTTAAGGAAAGATGTTACAACCTAAGAAAACAAAGTTCAGAAGACAGCAGAAAGGTCGTATGAAGGGTATCGCTCAACGCGGAAACCAATTAGCATTTGGATCTTTCGGTATTAAAGTCTTGGAGTCAAAGTGGATTACTGGTCGCCAAATTGAAGCTGCTCGTATTGCGGTAACTCGTTATATGCAAAGACAAGGTAAAATTTGGATTAGAATATTCCCTGACAAGCCTATCACTAAGAAACCTGCGGAGGTGCGTATGGGTAAAGGAAAAGGTAACCCTGAAGGATTCGTAGCTCCTGTAACTCCAGGTAGAGTGATTATTGAAGTAGAAGGTGTATCTTTTGAGATTGCAAAAGAGGCTTTGCGCTTGGCTGCACAAAAGTTACCTGTAACTACTAAGTTTATTGTTAGACGAGATTTTGATGTTCAAAACCAAAACGCGTAATAGATTATGAAGATGTCAGAATTGAAAGAGTTGAGTACTCAAGAGTTGCAAGAGAAGCTTGCAGCAGAGAAGGAAACATTGAATCGTTTGAAGATCAATCACACTGTATCTCCGTTGGAGAATCCTTCTCAATTGAAGGCTATTCGTAAGAATATTGCTCGTATGAACACAGAATTGAGTTTAAGAGGAAATAACTAATTAATTGAGCTTGATTAAAATGAGAAACTTAAGAAAAGAAAGACAAGGTGTTGTTTCTAGCAACAAGATGGATAAAACCATTACAGTTGCTATTAAATGGAAGGAAAAGCACCCTATTTATCAGAAATTCGTTAACAAAACGAAGAAATATCACGCTCACGACGAGAAGAACGAGTGCAATGTTGGTGATACTGTAAGAATTATGGAGACTCGCCCATTGAGCAAAACTAAGAGATGGAGATTAGTAGAAATCATCGAAAGAGCTAAGTAATATGATACAACAAGAGTCAAGATTAGTCGTAGCTGATAACAGTGGAGCTAAGGAAGCGCTATGTATTCGCGTTCTTGGTGGTACTGGAAAACGTTATGCTACTGTAGGGGACGTTATCGTTGTTACGGTAAAGAATGTGATCCCTTCAAGTGATATGAAAAAAGGTACGGTTTCTAAGGCAGTTGTTGTTAGAACCAATAAAGAGATTAGACGTCAAGACGGTTCTTATATTCGCTTTGATGATAATGCATGTGTTCTTTTGAATGGTGCAGGAGAAATGAGAGCGAGCCGTATTTTTGGTCCAGTTGCTAGAGAGCTCCGTGCTACTAACATGAAAATCGTTTCATTGGCACCCGAAGTGCTTTAATTTCTAATTTTACAAAGATGAGTAAATTAAATATTAAAAAGGGTGATATGGTTTACGTTAACGCAGGTTCCGATAAAGGAAAGACTGGAAGCGTAATCAAGGTGCTTGTTAAGGAGAATCGTGCTATTGTTGAAGGACTTAACATGGTTTCTAAGAGCACAAAGCCAAATGCAAAGAATCCTCAAGGAGGTATTGTTAAGCAAGAGGCACCTATCCATATCTCTAACCTAAATTTGATCGATCCTAAGACTTCAAAGCCAACTCGTATTGGTCGTAAGGAAGTAAACGGAAAGACAGTTCGTTATGCTAAAGGTAAAAAAAGTTCAGGGGAGGTAATTGAGTAATATGAATACAGCTAGTTTAAAGAAAGAGTACGCTGAGCGTATTGTTCCTTCCTTGATGAAGGAGTTCAACTATAAGACTGTGATGCAAGTTCCAGTTCTTGAAAAGATTGTTATCAATCAAGGTTTAGGTCAAGCAGTTGCTGACAAGAAGATCATTGAGGTTTCAATCAACGAGTTGACTGCAATTACAGGACAAAAAGCAGTTCCTACATTGTCAAAGAAAGATATCTCTAACTTCAAGTTACGTAAGAAAATGCCTATCGGTGTTCGTGTAACTTTGCGTAGAGAGAAGATGTATGAGTTCTTGGAGAGATTGATTCGTGTTTCTCTTCCTCGTATACGTGACTTCAAGGGAATTGAATCTAAGTTCGATGGTATGGGTAACTATACTCTAGGTATTGAAGAGCAAATCATTTTCCCTGAAATTAATATTGATTCTATACAGAAAATGTTAGGAATGAATATTACCTTTGTAACCTCAGCAAAGACAGACGAGGAAGGATATGCTTTGTTAAGAGAATTTGGATTGCCTTTTAAAAACATTAAAAGATAAGATATGGCAAAAGAATCAATGAAGGCTCGTGAAGTAAAAAGAGCCAAGCTTTGCGCCAAGTATGCAGAAAAAAGAGCTCAATTAAAGGCCGAGGGTAACTACGAGGCCTTGCAAGCTCTTCCAAAGAACGCTTCTCCTGTTCGTAAACACAATCGTTGTAAGTTGACAGGAAGACCTAAGGGGTATATGCGTCAATTTGGTATCTCTCGTATCCAATTTAGAGAGATGGCTTCTGCAGGTTTGATTCCTGGTGTAAAGAAAGCAAGCTGGTAAGAAAGAATTTAGTGTTAAATATTGTCAGGTTTATCCTGATCAATTTAATTTATTTTTATTATGACAGATCCAATAGCAGATTATCTGACGAGAATGAGGAACGCTATTCAAGCTAAACACAGAGTGCTTGAAGTTCCTGCTTCAAATTTGAAGAAAGAGATTACAAAGATATTGCTCGATAAGGGCTATATCTTGAATTACAAGTTCGAGGGTGAGGGTACAACTCAAGCTTCTATTAAGATAGCTTTGAAGTACGATCCAATCAACAAGGTAAACGCAATCAAAGGTTTGGAAAGAGTTTCTACTCCAGGTTTGCGTAAATATGTTGGTTATAAGGAGATGCCTAAAGTTTTGAACGGATTAGGAATTGCCATTGTTTCAACATCAAAGGGCGTTATGACAGACAAAGAGGCTCGTGAGTTGAAAATCGGTGGTGAAGTTTTATGTTACATCTATTAATCTAGGAGGAATTGTAAATGTCAAGA
Organism: Paludibacteraceae bacterium; assembly: GCA_045600225.1. Lineage (GTDB taxonomy): Bacteria > Bacteroidota > Bacteroidia > Bacteroidales > Paludibacteraceae > UBA1181. The sequence goes on along the minus strand of JAZRXL010000029.1, from coordinate 47,346 downwards.
ATAGGAAAATTACCAATAAGTATTCCTTCAGGAGTTACAGTTTCTGTTAAAGATGACGTTGTAACTGTAAAAGGTCCTAAGGGTGAGTTGAGCCAAAGTGTTAATCCTAACATTAGCATGGAGGTAAAAGATGGTACAATCACTTTTACTCGTCCATCAGATGAGCCTCAAATGCGTTCAATGCATGGCTTGTATCGTGCTCTTGTAAACAACATGATCGTTGGAGTATCTGAAGGTTATAAGAAAGAATTGGAGTTGGTCGGAGTTGGATATCGTGTATCTAATCAAGGTCAAGTTATCGAATTTGCTTTAGGATATACTCATAATATCTTCTTACAATTGCCTAAGGAAATTAAGATTGAGACAAAGAGTGAAAGAAATCAAAATCCTTTGGTAATACTTGAAAGTTGTGATAAGCAATTATTAGGTCAGGTTTGTGCTAAGATTCGTTCTTTCCGTAAGCCAGAACCTTATAAGGGTAAAGGTATTAAGTTCGTTGGCGAGCAAATTCGTCGTAAGGCTGGTAAGTCAGCTGGTGCTAAGTAATTTAATTAAAAGAGAATTATTATGACTTCAAAAATAGAAAGAAGATTAAAAATCAAGAGAGGTATCCGTGCAAAGATCTCTGGTTCAGCTGCACGTCCTCGTATGACTGTTTTCAGAAGTAACAAGCAAATCTATGTTCAATTGATTAACGATGACATGGAGAATGGTGCTGTTACTTTGGCTTCTGCTTCTTCTTTAGGTATGACTGAAAAGGTAGCTAAGAAAGAGCAAGCTGCAAAAGTTGGTGAAATCATTGCTAAGAAGGCAATTGAGGCTGGTATCTCAGAGGTTGTTTTCGATCGTAATGGTTATTTATACCATGGTAGAATTAAAGAATTAGCTGACGCTGCTCGTAAGGGTGGACTTAAATTTTAATGGTTATGGCAGAAAATAATAACAAGGTAAAATCGACTAACGATTTGGAATTAAAGGATAGATTGGTTGCCATTAATCGTGTAACTAAGGTAACTAAAGGTGGTCGTACATTTAGTTTCGCAGCTATCGTTGTAGTTGGTAATGAGGACGGTGTTGTTGGATACGGTCTTGGTAAGGCAGGTGAAGTTACAGCTGCTATTGCTAAGGGAGTAGAGGCAGCTAAGAAAAATTTAGTAAAGGTTCCTGTATTGAAGGGAACTATTCCTCACGAGCAAGAGGCAAAGTTTGGTGGTGCTCAAGTTCTTTTGAGACCTGCATCTCACGGTACCGGAGTTAAGGCTGGTGGTGCTATGCGTGCTGTTCTTGAGAGCGTTGGTATTACTGACGTGTTGGCTAAATCAAAGGGTTCTTCAAATCCTCACAACTTGGTAAAGGCTACAGTTTTGGCTTTGTCTGAGTTGCGTGATGCTTATACGGTTGCACAAAATCGTGGAGTTTCAATGGAAAAAGTGTTTAAAGGTTAATTTTGAAAATTATGGCAACAATTAAAATTAAGCAAGTAAGAAGTAAAATCGGTTGTCCTAAAACACAAAAAGCTACTTTGGAAGCATTGGGACTCAGAAAAATAAACTCGGTTGTTGAACATGAGGATAATGCTGCTATTAGAGGCATGATCGAAGCTGTTAAACACTTGGTTGTTATCGAAAAGTAATTTTTAATCGTATAAAAATTTAAGAGATGGATTTAAGTAATTTGAAACCGGCTGCGGGTTCCGTTAAAACAAGAAAGAGAATTGGTCGTGGACCAGGATCTGGATTGGGTGGAACTTCAACTCGTGGTCATAAAGGTGCTAAGTCTCGTTCTGGTTATTCTAAGAAGATCGGTTTCGAGGGTGGTCAAATGCCTTTGCAACGTCGTTTGCCTAAGTTTGGATTTAAGAATATCAATCGTGTTGAATACAAAGCTATCAACATCTCTACTCTTCAAGCAATTGCTGATGCAAAGAAGGTTGATGCTATTGATTTCAATACAATGATTGAAGCTGGTATCGTTTCAGCAAAGAACTTGGTTAAGATCTTAGGTTCAGGAACATTGACTTCTAAATTAACTGTTTCTGCTCACGCATTCTCTGAGTCAGCTAAAGCTGCAATTGAGGCTGTAGGTGGTTCAGTTGTAATTCTTAAGAAATGAGAAAAGTAATTGAAACAATTAAAAATATCTACAGAGTCGAGGACCTACGTACTCGTATTCTGATAACAATTTTATTTGTTTTAATATATCGCTTTGGTTCATTTGTTGTCCTTCCAGGAATTGATCCTACTGCATTGACAAAATTGAATGAGCAAACGAGTAATGGACTAATGGCCCTCTTGGATATGTTTTCAGGAGGTGCCTTTTCTAATGCATCTATTTTTGCACTTGGAATTATGCCATATATCTCTGCTTCAATTGTTATTCAGTTGTTGACAATTGCTGTTCCTTCTATTCAAAAGAAACAGAGTGAGGGAGAGAGTGGACGTAAGAAGATCCAACAATATACAAGATATTTGACTGTTCTTATCTTGTTATTGCAAGGACCTTCTTATTTGGTTAACCTTTCAATTCAAATGCAAGCAGCTGGTGCTGCTCTTCCTTCAGGATTCTTGTTTAAGTTATCTTCTACAATTATCCTTTGCGCAGGAAGTATGTTTGTAATGTGGTTAGGCGAGCGTATTACTGATAAAGGTGTTGGTAATGGTATTTCATTCATTATCTTGGTCGGTATCATTGCAAGATTCCCAAGTGCAATCACTCAGGAGTTTGCATCATGTTTATCAAATCAGGGTGGTGGAGGATTAATCAAATTCTTATTAGAGTTGATTATCCTTTTCGTTGTTGCAGCAGCAGCGGTACTTTTAGTACAAGGTATCAGAAAAGTTCCTGTTCAATACGCTAAGCGTATGGAGAATGGAAAAGAAATTGGTGGTGCTCGCAACTATCTTCCATTAAAAGTGAATGCAGCTGGTGTAATGCCAATCATCTTTGCTCAAGCAATTATGTTCATTCCTTTGGCAGTTGCTCCTTGGGTATTGTCAAATGAAGGTGATGGCGGATTCCTTTTTGGTATGTTGAGAAATACAAATGGTTTCTGGTATAACTTTATCTTTGCATTGTTGATTATTGTTTTCACATATTTATATACTGCGATTACAATTAATCCAAATAAGATGGCAGAGGAAATGAAGAGAGGTAATGGATTTATCCCTGGTGTTAAACCTGGCTCTCCAACTGCAGAATATTTGGATGACATCATGTCTAAGATTACTTTGCCAGGTGCTATCTTCTTAGCATTTATCGCTATATTGCCTGCAATCATCAGTTTGTTTGGTGTATCTCAACAATTCTCACACTTCTTTGGAGGAACTTCTCTATTGATCGTGGTTGGTGTTGTTTTGGATACATTACAACAAGTGGAGAGTCATCTTTTGATGCACCATTATGATGGTTTGATGGAATCAGGTCGTATTCGTGGTCGTTCAGGATTGTCAGCTTATTAATTGTTATGATATATCTTAAGACAGATGAAGAAATAGAGTTGATGAGAATTAGCAATATGCTAGTTGCTCAAACACTCGGGGAAATTGCTAAGGTTGTAAAGCCTGGCGTTACGACATTGGAATTAGATAAGGTCGCTTATGATTTTATTCGTTCGAATGATGCTATCCCTAGTTTCTTAGGATATTCTGGATTTCCAAACTCTATATGTGCATCTGTTAATGATCAAGTAGTACATGGTATTCCTTCTGATTATGTATTAAAAGAGGGGGATATCGTTTCTGTTGATTGTGGAGTATTAAAAAATGGATTTCATGGAGACTCTTGCTACACTTTCTGTGTTGGCGAGGTTTCTCCTGAAGTTCTTTCCTTGTTGAAGACAACAAAAGAAGCTTTATATAAAGGTATTGAAGCTGCAAAAGTTGGAGGTAGACTTGGAGATATAGGAAATGCTATTCAGACGCATTGTGAAGCTAAGGGTTATTCCGTTGTTCGAGAGTTTGTCGGACATGGTATTGGTCATGATATGCATGAGGAACCAATGGTTCCAAATTATGGTCGTAAAGGTAATGGCATGATGCTAAAAGACGGAATGGTCATTGCTATCGAACCGATGATTAACCTTGGTAAGAGAGACTTATATTTGCAACCGGATGGATGGACAGCTGTTACGTCTGATCATAAGTATGCTGCACATTATGAGCATACAGTTGCAATAAGGAAAGGAAAGGTGGATATTTTATCTTCTTTTGAGTTTGTCGAACAAGTATTAGGAAACAAAGCGATATAAATATGGCTAAACAAGCAGCAATTGAGCAAGATGGAACTATTCTAGAAGCATTGTCAAATGCTATGTTCCGTGTTGAATTAGAAAATGGACATGAGATTACTGCACATATTTCTGGGAAAATGCGTATGCATTATATAAAAATTCTTCCAGGTGATAAGGTGCGTGTTGAAATGTCTCCATACGACTTGTCAAAAGGTCGTATTGCATTCAGATACAAATAATTAAGTACAGATATGAAAGTAAGAGCATCTTTAAAGAAACGTACCCCAGAATGTAAGATCGTAAGAAGAAAGGGACGTTTGTATGTAATTAACAAGAAAAATCCTAAGTATAAGCAACGTCAAGGATAAAAAATTTTATTATCTTTGCAGAAAATTTTAGTTTATATATGGCTATAAGAATTGTCGGAGTAGATTTGCCTCAAAATAAGAGAGGAGAAATCGGTTTAACCTATATTTATGGTATAGGTCGCAGTAGTGCAAATAAGATTCTTTCAGAAGCAGGTGTAGATAAGGACATCAAGGTGAAAGATTGGACAGATGATCAAGCAGCAAAAATTCGTGAGATTATTGGTGCAAACTTCAAAGTAGAAGGAGATCTTCGTTCAGAGGTTCAATTGAACATCAAGAGATTGATGGATGTTGGATGCTATAGAGGTATTCGTCACCGTCTTGGTTTACCTTTGCGTGGACAAAGCACTAAGAATAACGCCCGTACTCGTAAGGGTAAGAAGAAGACAGTTGCAAATAAGAAGAAAGCAACTAAGTAAAAGTTAGCTAACGCTATTAATTAAGTTTAGATATGGCAAAAAAAGCAGTAGCAACCAAAAAAAAGGTAGTAAAAGTTGACGCAATTGGACAATTGCATGTACATTCATCTTTCAACAATATCATTGTTTCTTTAGCAAACTCTGAGGGTCAGATTATTTCTTGGTCATCAGCAGGTAAGATGGGATTCCGTGGTTCTAAGAAGAACACTCCATATGCTGCTCAGATGGCTGCTCAAGATTGTGCTAAGGTAGCATATGATCTTGGATTGAGAAAGGTAAAAGCATACGTTAAGGGTCCAGGTAATGGCCGTGAGTCTGCAATCCGTACTATCCATGGTGCCGGAATTGAAGTTATGGAAATTATCGACGTAACACCACTACCACATAATGGTTGTCGACCACCTAAAAAACGTAGAGTATAATTTATAATATTTATTACAAACAACTTTCGAATCTCGCATTGTGAATGATTGCAATTTAATCCTCTCTGCAATCGCGGCTGCACGGTTCAAGGTTTGGAATTAAATAATTAAAAAAATGGCTAGATACACAGGTCCAAAAACTAAGATTGCACGTCGTTTCGGCGAACCAATTTTCGGTCCAGATAAAGTTTTGGCAAAGAGAAACTTCCCTCCTGGACAACATGGTGTAAACAGAAGAAAGAAGTCTTCTGAGTACGGTATTCAGTTGAACGAGAAGCAAAAGGCTAAATATACTTATGGCGTTTTAGAAAGACAATTCCGTAATTTGTTCGAGAAGGCTGTTGCAACAAAGGGTATTACCGGTGAGGTATTGTTACAATTGTTGGAGACTCGTCTTGACAATGTAGTATATCGTTTGGGTATTGCTCCTACAAGAGCTGCAGCTCGTCAATTGGTTTCTCACTGCCACATTGTAGTTGATGGTGAGGTAGTTAATATTCCTTCATACTCTGTTAAACCTGGACAAATTGTAGGTGTCCGTGAAAGATCAAAGTCTCTTGAGGTTATTGAGAATGCTTTATCTGGTTTCAATCATAGCAAATATGCATGGTTAGAGTGGGATGGATCTTCATTGTCTGGAAAGTTCTTGCATCTTCCTGAGAGAGCAGATATTCCAGAGAATATTAAGGAACAATTGATCGTCGAACTTTACTCTAAATAATAATTGATCCATGGCAATTTTAGCATTTCAAAAACCTGATAAAGTAATAATGTTGGAAGCGGATAACTTCTATGGTAAGTTTGAGTTTCGTCCGCTAGAACCCGGTTATGGTATTACTGTTGGTAATGCTTTAAGACGTATTTTGCTATCTTCGTTGGAAGGTTTTGCAATTACTTCCATCAAAATTGATGGCGTGGATCATGAGTTTTCCGTTATTCCTGGAGTTATTGAGGATGTTACTAACGTAATTCTTAATCTAAAACAAGTACGTTTTAAGCAGAAAGTTGAAGAATTTGATAGCGAAAAGGTAACTATTAATGTTTCTGGCACCGAATTCAAAGCAGGTGATATTGCTAAACATTTGTCCGGTTTCGATGTCCTCAATCCTGATCTCGTTATTTGTCGTTTGGACAAGAGCGCAAGCTTTACTATTGATATCACAATCGGTAAGGGTCGTGGTTATGTTCCAGCTGACGAAAATAAGATTCCTGGCTCTGAAATAGGAGTTCTTGCAATTGATTCTATTTATACGCCTATCCGCAACGTTAAATATGCAGTTGAAAATTATCGTGTTGAGCAAAAGACTGACTATGAAAAGTTGGTTCTTGAGATTACAACTGATGGTTCAATTCATCCAAAAGATGCTTTGAAAGAGGCTGCTAAGATCCTTATTTATCACTTTATGTTGTTCTCTGATGAGAAGATAACTCTTGACTCTCAAGAGGAAGGTGCAAATGAGGAGTTTGACGAGGAAGTTCTTCATATGCGTCAGTTACTTAAGACTAAGTTGGTTGACATGGATCTTTCAGTTCGTGCTCTCAACTGTTTGAAAGCTGCTGATGTTGAAACTTTAGGTGAGTTGGTTGTATTTAACAAGAGCGATTTGCTTAAGTTTAGAAACTTCGGTAAGAAATCATTGACAGAGTTAGACCAATTGTTGGATACTTTAAATCTTTCATTTGGTATGGATATCTCAAAGTATAAATTAGATAAAGATTAAGTAAAATGAGACATAATAAAAAATTCAACCATCTAGGAAGACAAAAAGCTCACAGAGATGCGATGCTTGCTAATATGGCTATCTCTTTGATTATGCACAAGAGAATCAACACAACTACAGCTAAGGCTAAGGCTTTGAGAAAGTATGTTGAGCCATTGTTAACAAAGTCTAAGGACGATTCTACTAACTCTCGTCGTGTAGTATTCAGCTACCTTCAAAATAAAGAGGCAGTTTCAGAATTGTTCCGTGAGATTTCTAAGAAGATCGCTGACCGTCCAGGTGGTTATACTCGTATTATCAAAACTGGTTTCCGTTTGGATGACGCTGCTGAAATGTGCTTCATCGAGTTGGTTGATTACAACGAAAATATGATGAAGAACAAGACTGCTAAGAAAGCAACTCGTACTCGTCGTTCTTCTAAGAAGAAGGCAGAAGAGGCTGCTCCAGCAGTAGAAGAGTCTACGGAAGATTCTGTAGGGTAATTAATTTACTTCTATTATAAAAAACGCTACATCTTTGATGTGGCGTTTTTTTTTTGTCTTTAAAGAGTATTTTGTAGTTTTGTAGTATCGTTTTATGTATAATTTGAAGATGAATAATCTTCTCTAAAAATAATAGTATGAAATACAATAGAATTTTACTAAAACTTAGTGGAGAGTCCTTAATGGGAGAAAAGGGATATGGTATTGACGAAAATAGACTTTCTGACTATGCTTCCCAGATAAAGGAAATTGCAGAAATGGGAGTCCAAATCGGTATAGTGATAGGAGGAGGAAATATATTTCGAGGATTAAGTGGATCAAAGAAAGGATTTGATCGTGTAAAGGGAGATCAAATGGGTATGCTTGCTACGGTTATTAATGCTTTGGCTTTAAATTCTGCATTGACTGTTGTTGGAGTTAAGTCAAAAGTAATGACTGCCGTTAGAATGGAACCAATCGGTGAATTCTACTCAAAAGACAAGGCAATAGAGGCTTTAAATAATGGTTATATCACAATTTTTGCGGCAGGTACTGGTTGCCCTTATTTTACTACAGATACAGGTTCTTCACTTCGTGGAATTGAAATTGAGGCTGATGCAATGTTTAAGGGAACACGTGTAGATGGTATATATACGGCAGATCCGGAAAAGGATCCGTCAGCAACCAAATTTGATGAGATAACTTATGACGAGATCTTGAACAGAAACTTAAAGGTTATGGATCTTTCTGCAACGGTTCTTTGCCGTGACAATAATTTGCCAATTGTGGTTTTCAATATGGATAAGGTCGGTAATCTTAAAAAAGTTATAAGCGGAGAGAGTATAGGAACCTATGTTCATCCTTAAACATAGAAATTGATATGTTTAATCGTCAAGTGGAAAATTTAACAGTTTCCCTTGGCGATTTTCTTTTTTTTTCTTGAATTTATTGTTTTGAAAATTTGGTGTCTATTTTGTTTTGTTCTAACTTTGCAAGTGAAACAATTAGGTGGTCGTAATTTGGTTGTTTCTAATGAATTTATGAAGGCGTTAATTATTAACATACACATTTTGTTGATTATTCTCTTGCGCAAATGAGGGAAGTGAGAAATGTGTGTTTATAAATTTATATTTGAGCCTTTCTCACTTCCATGTGAGAGAGGCTCTCTTTTTTTGAACTGAAGAATTAATTAAAGACCTAATAATAATTAGTCTTATGAGCGATAGATTATTTATTTTTGACACGACGCTTCGTGATGGAGAGCAAGTTCCTGGATGTCAATTAAACACAATTGAGAAGATTCAGGTTGCGAAGCAATTAGAGATTCTTGGAGTTGATGTGATAGAGGCTGGTTTCCCTATCTCAAGTCCTGGTGATTTTAACTCTGTGATTGAAATTTCAAAGGCTGTGACTTGGCCAACAATTTGTGCGTTGACTAGAGCTGTTGAAAAAGATATTGATGTTGCTGCAGATGCTTTGAAGTATGCAAAACATAAAAGAATCCATACTGGAATAGGTACATCTGAGTCTCATATCAAATACAAGTTTAATTCTACTCCGGAAGAGATTATCGAGCGTGCTGTCGCTGCTGTGAAGTATGCAAAGAGATATGTTGAGGATGTGGAGTTCTATGCAGAGGATGCGGGAAGAACAGACAACGAATATTTAGCTCGTGTTACCGAGGCTGTTATCAAGGCTGGTGCAACAGTTGTTAATATCCCTGACACAACAGGTTTCCGTGTTCCATTTGAATATGGTGAAAAGATTAAATACTTGATGGAGCATGTTGACGCTCTTTCTGCTGGTAAGGCTATCTTGTCTACCCACTGTCACAACGATTTGGGTATGGCTACTGCCAATACGGTTGCAGGTGCTCTAAATGGAGCAAGACAAGTTGAGGTAACTATTAATGGTATTGGTGAGCGTGCAGGAAACACATCTCTTGAAGAGATCGCAATGATATTTAAAACTCACCCGGATTTAGGAATTGAGACAAATATTAATACTACTAAGATCTATCAAACAAGCCGTATGGTTTCGAGCTTGATGAATATGCCAGTTCAACCAAACAAGGCTATTGTTGGTAAAAATGCATTCGCTCATTCTTCAGGAATCCATCAGGATGGAGTTCTTAAAAATGTGGGAACTTACGAAATTATGGATCCAAAGGAGGTCGGAATTGATGATAATGCAATCGTATTGACTGCTCGTAGTGGTCGTGCTGCATTGAAGCACCGCCTTCATGTCTTAGGAGTTGATATGGAAGGTGAAAAGCTTGATCGTACATACCAAGAGTTCTTGAAGTTGGCAGATAAGAAGAAGGAGGTGAACGATGATGATATCCTTGTATTGGCTGGTGCTGATAGGGCAACAACTCACAGTATTAAGTTAGACTTCCTTCAAGTTACCAGTGGATTAGGTACTCGTCCGGTTGCAAGCATCGGTTTGGATATTGCGAACGAGAAGTTTGAGGCTGCTGCTACCGGAAACGGTCCTGTGGATGCCGCAATCAATGCGTTGAAGGTGATCATTAGACGAGAAATGGTACTTAAGGAGTTCACTATTCAGGCAATCAACAAGGGAAGTGATGATGTGGCGAAGGTTCACATGCAAGTTGAGTATAACGGTTCCGTTTACTACGGATTCGGTGCTGGAACGGATATTGTGACGGCATCTGTAGAGGCATACATCGATTGCATTAATAAGTTTAGAAAGTAATATAATTAATACTGTAATGGCTAATACATTATTTGATAAAATCTGGGATGCTCACGTTGTATCCCAAGTAGAAGATGGTCCAACCCAACTTTACATAGACCGTCTTTATTGCCACGAGGTGACTACGCCTCAGGCTTTTGATACGCTTAGAGACAAAGGCATTAAGCCTTTCCGTCCTGATCATGTTGTAGCAATGCCTGACCATAATACACCTTCAGATCAGCAAGAGGTAATCAATGATCCTGTAGGACGTAAGCAAGTGGAGACTTTGAAGGCTAATTGCGAGCAATTTGGTATCAAACACTTCGCAATGGGAAGTAAAGACAATGGTATTATTCATGTTGTCGGTCCTGAGAAGGCATTATCTTTGCCTGGTATGACTATTGTGTGTGGTGACTCTCATACTTCTACACATGGTGCTGTTGGTGCTATTGCAATGGGTATCGGAACCAGCGAGGTTGCTCAGGTTTTGGCATCTCAATGTATCCTTCAGTCAAAGCCAAAGACTATGCGTATCAACATCGAAGGAACTCTTAAACCAGGAGTTACTGCAAAGGATGTTGCCCTTTACATTATGGCTCAGATGACTACTTCTGGTGCTACTGGTTATGCAGTGGAGTATGCAGGAAGTACTATTCGTAATATGTCTATGGAGGGTCGTTTGACTCTTTCCAACCTCTCTATCGAGATGGGATCACGTGCTGGATTGATTGCTCCAGACGAGACCACATTCGCTTACTTGAAAGGACGCGAGTACGCTCCTAAGGGTGAGGCTTGGGATAAGGCAGTAGAGAAGTGGAAACAATTGAAGAGCGACGATAACGCTGTTTTCGATAAGGAGGTTACTTATAAAGCAGAGGATATCGCTCCTCGTATCACATATGGTACTAACCCAGGTGCTGGTATTGCAGTGGATGAGGCAATTCCAACATTGGAGAGCATTCCTGCTGCAGATCGTGATCAATTCACAGCAATGTTAGACTACATGCAGTTCAAGCCAGGTCAGAAGTTAGAGGGTACTCCTGTTGACTATTGCTTCCTTGGCGCATGTACAAATGGTCGTATCGAAGACTTCCGTGCTTTCGCTTCTGTTGTGAAGGGAAAGAAGAAGGCTGCTAATGTCGTTGCATGGTTGGTTCCTGGTTCTTGGTTGGTTCGTCAACAAATCATTGATGAGGGAATTGATAAGATTTTGGAGGAGGCAGGATTTGAACTCCGTCTTCCTTCTTGCTCTTCTTGCTTGGCAATGAATCCAGACAAGGTTCCTGCAGGTAAGCTTTCTATCTCAACTAGCAACCGTAACTTCGTTGGTCGTCAAGGACCTGGAGCACGTACTGTACTTGCATCGCCACTCGTGGTTGCTGCATCTGCTATCACAGGAGTTATTACTGATCCAAGAAAAATTTAAGAGTCATGGCTAAAGAAAAATTTGATATCATTCAGTCAACTTGTATTCCTATCGAGATTGACAATAACAATACAGATAACATTATTCCTGCACGTTATCTAGCATTTACCACACGCGACCCTAAGTTCTACGGCGACGCTTTCATGCACGATCTTCGTTATGATGCCAATGATAAGCCAGTTGCAGACTTCGTCATGAACAAGCCAGAGTTCTCTGCTGCTCCTAGTAAGGGAAACCTTGAGATTATCGTAGGAGGTCAGAACTGGGGGTCCGGTTCTAGCCGTGAACATGCTGCTTGGGCTATTGCAGGTTATGGTGTTCGCGTTGTAATATCAAACAGTTTTGCTGATATTCACAGAAACAATTTGCTTAACTGCTTTGTGCTTCCTGTAATTGTGAGCCGTGAGTTTCAATTAGAGTTGTTCCAAAGCATCGCCAACAATCCTAAGATGGAAGTTAAGGTGGATTTGCCAAATCAAACTGTTACCAATATGGCTACAGGAAAAAGTGAGCATTTCGAAATTAATGGCTATAAGAAATATTGTTTGATGAATGCTCTTGATGACATAGATTTCTTGCTTGAAAATAAGAGCAAAATTGAATCATGGGAACAGAAAAGAAAAGATATGTAACAATATTGGACACTACACTCCGTGATGGTGAGCAAACCAACGGAGTTAGTTTTGTTCCTCATGAGAAACTAATCTTGGCGAGAACTCTGCTTTTGGATGCAAGGGTAGATCGTATAGAGGTGGCTTCTGCAAGGGTTAGTGATGGCGAAAAAGAGGCTGTCTCTATGATATGCAATTGGGCTGCTGGTGAAGGTTTGTTGGATCGTATTGAGGTACTTGGCTTTGTGGATGGAACATCTAGTCTCGATTGGATTAAGTCTACGGGGTGTCAGTGTGTCAATTTACTTACAAAAGGATCTCTTCGTCATTGCAAAGAACAACTAAAAAAGAGTCCGGAAGAACATCTTGCTGATATTCAAAATAGCATCGCTTACGCGAAACAATTAGGAATTCGTGTGAATCTATATTTAGAGGATTGGAGCAATGGTATAAAGGATAGTCAAGAGTATGTGTTCTTTTTGGTGGACCATTTGAAAAATGAGGGAATTGAACATTTCATGCTTCCAGACACATTGGGTGTTATGACACCAGATAATGCGTTTAAGTATGTTAGGGTGATGACAAATCGTTATCCTGATCTTTCTTTTGATTTCCACGCACACAATGATTATGATTTAGCCGTTGCGAATGCGATGGCTGCAGTTCAAGGTGGTGTGAATGGCTTGCATACAACCATAAATGGTTTGGGCGAAAGGGCAGGTAATGCTCCGTTAGCAAGTGTGCAGGCTTCTTTGAAAGACCATTTCCAAATTGAAACGGGCATTAATGAAACCAAATTGACAGAGGTCTGCCATTTGGTTGAGTCATATAGTTGCATTGCTATTCCACCAAACAGACCGGTTGTCGGAGATAGCGTTTTTACGCAGGTGGCAGGTGTGCATGCGGATGGAGATAACAAGTCTGGTTTGTATTGCAATAGTTTGTTGCCAGAGCGCTTCGGTCGTAAGAGAGAGTATGCTTTGGGTAAAAATAGTGGAAAGGCAAATATCCTTCGTAACTTAGAGGAGTTAGGTTTGGCTCTTACACCAGAACAAACAAAGGCGGTGACAAAGAGAATCATCGAGTTGGGGGATAAGAAAGAGTTGGTGACGCAAGACGATCTTCCTTACATTGTTGCAGATGTGGTGAAACACTCTGCTCCAGATGATAGGGTGAAATTGGATAGTTATATGGTGAGCACCAGTTACGGACTGAAACCATTGGCTAGTGTCCGTGTGGAGATTGGAGGTAAAAGTTACGAAGAGACTTCTACGGGAGATGGTCAATACGATGCGTTTGTGCGTGCTGTACGTCATATCTATCGTGAAAAGTTGAATCGTAAATTTCCTTGGTTGACCAACTATGCGGTAAGTATTCCTCCTGGAGGTCGTACAGATGCGTTGGTTCAAACAAGCATCTCATGGACATTCGATGGAAAGAGTTATCGAACACGAGGTTTGGATGCAGACCAGATGGAGGCTGCAATCAAGGCTACCTTTAAAATGCTTAACTTGATAGAGGATTTGTATGAACAAGCTCCTGAGAGAACAAAAGAAATTGTAAATAAGAAATAATCAAATAAATTAAATCGTATGGAATTAAAAATTGCCGTATTACCAGGTGATGGTATTGGACCAGAAATTTCAGAGCAAGGTGTCAATGTGATGACAGCCGTTTGCAACAAGTTCGGACATAAAGTTAGCTACACTCACGCTATTTGTGGAGCTGATGCTATCGACAAGGTTGGAGATCCATTTCCAGAAGAGACATTCAAGGCTTGTATGGAAGCTGACGCAGTTCTTTTCTCTGCAGTAGGTGATCCTAAGTTTGACAACAACCCATCTGCAAAAGTACGTCCTGAACAAGGTCTGTTGGCTATGCGTAAGAAATTAGGTTTGTTCGCCAACATCCGTCCTGTACAAACATTTGATTGCTTGGTTCACAAGAGCCCATTGAAAGATGAGTTGGTTAAGGGTGCGGATTTCGTATGTATCCGTGAGTTGACTGGTGGTATGTACTTCGGTGAGAAGAAAGAGGGTAGCGACTACGCTTATGATACCAACGCATATAGCCGTGCAGAGGTGGAACGCATTTTGAAAGAGGCTTACAAGTATGCTCAACAACGCAACAAGCACTTGACTGTAGTAGACAAGGCTAATGTGTTGGCGTCTTCTCGTTTGTGGAGAGCTGTAGCTCAAGAGATGGCTCCTCAATATCCTGATGTAACAACAGATTTCATGTACGTTGACAACGCAGCTATGCGTATGATCCAAGAGCCTAAGTTTTTCGACGTTATGGTAACTGAGAATACTTTCGGAGATATCCTTACTGACGAGGGTTCATGTATCACTGGTTCTATGGGATTGCTTCCATCAGCATCAACAGGAGAGCATACTCCAGTATTTGAGCCAATCCACGGTTCATGGCCACAAGCTAAGGGATTGAACATCGCTAACCCATTGGCACAAATCCTTTCTGTAGCCATGTTGTTCGAGTACTTCGGATTGAAGGAAGAGGGCAAGTTGGTTCGTGAAGCGGTTGACGCTTCATTGGACAATAATGTTCGTACCCCAGAGATCCAAGTAGCCGGTGGTGCTAAGTATGGTACAAAAGAAGTTGGTGCTTGGATTGTTGATTACATCAATAAGAAGTAATATTTCTCATAGCATTTATCGAAGCGTCATTCCAATTGTGGGGTGACGCTTCTTTTGAACAATGAAAAGAATATTCACATCCGTAATTCTACTCGCATCACTGCTGCTGAGCTTGTTGGGATTTGTTGGTTGCGACACTTCCGGTGCGAAAACCACTTCCGGAAAAATTGAAGAAATACGTCAGCGAGGAACATTGCGTGTCGGCGCAACGGGCGACTACCGTCCTTTATCGTACCTCGATCTGCAAACCAATACCTATTGGGGCTTCGATGCAGATTTCGCAGAAATCATTGCCGAGGAGTTAGGTGTGAGGGTTGTGTTCGTTCCGACTTCGTGGCCTACGCTTACGGAGGATATGCTGAACGAAGAGCTTTTCGATATCGCCATGTGTGGTATTACGATCACAGACACCCGCAAGGAGATTATGCATATGAGTGAAGGATACCTTCACAATGGCAAAACGATACTCTGCCGCAAGGAACAAGCCGGCCGCTATCAATCCCTAGAGGATATCAACCAACCCGATGTGAAGGTGATGGTCAACCCTGGCGGATTGAACGAGAAGTTTGCGCACGAACATCTTGCCAATGCACAGATCGTGGTACATCCAAAGAACGAAGAGATACCTGCACTTATAGCTGAAGGGAAAGCTGACATTATGATCACCGAGATCGTTGAAGCGACCTATTACACGCAAACAGACGAACGTTTAGCTGCTCCATTGATTGACCAACCCTTCACACGTAGTTTGATGGGGGTGTTGATGCGAAAGGGTGACGAAGAGCTGCTTCAACGGGTGAACGACATTATACGCTCTTGCCAGATGGATGGCACTTTGAAACGTTTGCATGAGAAGTATGGATTTGTGTATGAGTGGTAAACTGCCGCTGTCCTAAGCAGATGAGGAATCTGATACAAGATTGCTTAATTTCGATTTGCAACGATTGTAAGCATTCCTACCAAGAAATCAATTATTCACGTAGACCACATTATGGATTTCACGTACGTCTGTACGTTTAGGTGTTCAGTGAGATTGGTATAGTATGTAAAATAGAGACTAGTAATTTTCTTGTTTGTTTACAATGATTTATGTAAAAACGATATTTATTTAAAAAAATATTGCTGTGCAGCATATTTTGGCGCGGTTATTGTGGTAAATAATGAGGAAATCCATAAAATCGCATTTGAAGTCAGGAACGTTATGTTATGTGTGACTCAGTGAGATTTTATGGATTTTTGTATTGTTTAAGGGTCTTTTAATTTAAGATTTTATGAGTTTAAAAATTCGACGTTGATTTTGAGTGGAGAAATCTACTGGATTGAAGGCTCTTGGTAAAGTGTGAATTTCGATTTACAGCGATAAGGAAGAATAATTTGTATACGATGAAAGGAATAATGTTAATAATGATGCTCTCGACAATTGTGTTCGGATCTATGAGAGCCCAGGATGATGGTTTAATCGAATACACCTTCACGGGTATAGGAGCAGGTGGAGTGCATGTGCCTTTGGATAGTGTGCATATAAGTTATTACATTGACCCGACGTATAAATTGGATTTAGATAGAGACACTACTTTAACAGGTAGTGACACTGTTCTTTATGTTCGATTCTCGGATTCCCAAACGCTGGATGTCATGGATCCGAAGAGGAGGGGGAGCGACGTGTGGGTGGAGACTTCCGCTCAAGGTCAGGGGAATTATCTGAACTTCTATATGGAAGAATCCGAGAAGGTGCAGTTGACGATACATGACATAGATGGTCGTGAATTATTCTCGCAGCACGTCGAGTGTGAAGTCGGCTTGAACCGTTTTCGAGTGGGGTTTGCCGAAGTCGGCTTGTATATGGTGGGCGTGAAGATGACGGGCCATGAGGAGGTCGTAAAAGTTGTTAGCAAGGAGGCAGTTCGTTCTGCTTATTCTATTGAAAAGGAAGCAGGGGTAGGTGGTTCGAACATCAGTAAAGCTTCGCTAAGGTCGGCAGATTCGAAGGAGAACGTCATCACGCTGCCGTTTGAACGTGCCAAGTTTTGTTGCTTCAATGTCAAAGGCTATACGACATACAAAGGCAAGGTTTATGAGAGTAGCAAGCAGCAGACAAGGATAGACGACAAGTGGGTCTTGACGTTCTTGTTTGATGAAGAGACGGAGGAGGAAGGACTGCTGCCGGGGACCTTCCAACTGAGCAAAGACGGGACTAAGAAGATACGTTTTTCCAAAGGAAACTTGCAGTACAGAGCAAGCACGGACGAATGGCGCTTTGCCGAGCATCAGCAGGATTATGTGGGTGTTGAAGGCAATTTGAATGCGAGTGCTTTGTACGACGGATGGATCGACCTCTTCGCATGGGGAACTAGCGGGTATGATGGAAAGTACCCCTATCTGACGGACATCTGCAGGGAGTGTGGCCGAAGCTTCGGGAACGGAGCAAGAAATATCACGGACACGAACTTCGACTGGGGCGTCTATAATCCGATCAGCAACGGAGGCAACCGTCCGGGTCTATGGCATACGATGACGGACTCCGAATGGTACTATCTAGAGAGATACCGAGCCAATGCAGACAAACTGAGAGGATTCGGAAGCATAGAAGGCGTTGGAGGTTTAATACTTCTTCCTGAGTACTGGGATCTAGAAAACGATGCCATCAATACGAAATTGTCGGAATACACGGACAATGTTTACACTCAGGAAGAGTGGGCGGAGATGGAAAAGAAGGGTGCTGTATTCTTGCCTAATGCAGGATGCATCGGTTCAAGGGATATTGGCGATGCTGTGGAAGACGACAGGCCGCATATTGGTATTGGCGTGTATATGACCTCCATTGCCATGGCTGATATCTGTTGCTATTGCATAGATTGGGGACCCGATTTGTATTGGAATAATATGTTGCTAACAGAGGGAGATTGGAGAGTTGTTCTTCAATATAATAGAAGTATTAGGAATTCAGTGAGATTGGTACAGTATGTAAAATAGAGACAAGTAATAATTGTTTTTATTTATATTCAAGAGAAAAAGATTTATGATGATGAACTTGTTCTCTTTCATGATGGGATATGTATAGGGGGAGAAAGGAAAGGGCATGTTTGAACAAGTAAGTAGGTAGGTGAGCAATCAGCATTTTTTCTTGTTTGTTTACAATGATTTATGTAAAAAACGATATTTATTTAACAAAAATATTGCTGTGTAACATATTTTGGCACGGCTATTGTGGTAAATAATGTGGAAATCCATAAAATCGCATTTGAAGTCAGGAACGTTATGTTGTGTGTGACTCAGTGAGATTTTATGGATTTTTGTATTGTTTAAGGGTCTTTTAATTTAAGATTTTATGAGTTTAAAAAATTCGACGTTGATTTTGAGTGGAGAAATGAATAATTTAAAAAAGGTATTTGTTTTATTTGTGATCAGTTTGATCACAGTCTTGGATGTATATTCTCAGGAAGTTTTAGGGAAGATATATTTGGTTAATAGCACTATAGATGAAGGGTATGCTTCTCAATCTGTAGAAGGAACTTTCCGCTGGGCTTGTTATAATGCTACATCAAAAGATACTATTCGATTTGCATTTGAGGAACGAGGTACAAAAATTATTGAAAATCAAGGGTCGGGTTTTCCGACAGATGCAAATATAGATGGTTCGACATGTCCGGATAGTATAATCATAAATGGAAACAAAGTAGGATTTATACAATGTAGAAGTATAAAAGATATTGTCATTGAAGAATTTTCTACAGGATTGAAACCTCGTGGTAAAGTGGAGAATTGCGTGATAAGAAATAATAGTTATGCAGGAATTGAAATAAATTACAGTGGCGTTAGTATTGAAAATTGTAAGATTTTGAACAATGGATCCTATGGAATAACTTCTTCTGGTGGTATGAGTGTTGATAGGTTGGGATCTTCTTTAATTGAAGGAAGTGGAGAAGTTGGTGTTGCTTGTGGTGTTCGCATTGTTGAGGATTGTGAAATCTATGACAATCGAATTGGAATAAAAACGGCTTCAAACACTTATTCGATTGATTCGATTGTAGGTTGTGTGATTTCGGGAAATGACTCGATAGGAATTGACGGAGATATTAAATTGATAAAGGACAATATAATAGGATTGACAAAAGATCAAAAGAGCGCCTATCCTAATGGAATAGGTATTAAGGATAGTAAGTATGGGGGTGGAAGTATAATAGGAAATGTGATCGCGGGAAACAAAGGAGATGGAATCTATTCTGATTCAAGAGGTGCAAAAGATAAGTTCGAAGGTAATTATATAGGAACTAATAAATTCTTTGATGAAAATCCTGAATTAGGAAATGGAGGAAACGGATTTACTCGTTTGGCTAGTGGGGGGGTGTCTTCAACTTTTGTTGATAATTATTTTGGTAATAATAAAGGTTACGGATTATATTTTAATGGGAATCCTCTTTCTATTAAGATACAAAATTCGTCTTTTGGTGTTGGTGATAATGGAGAGAACTTGCCAAATAAAAAAGGTGGTGTTTATATAGCAGGCTATGCAAGTGATTTGAGATTTGAGAATTGTAATGTGTCTAATAATGGTGGCGCAGGTGTTTCTGTGGCGAACGACAAGAAACAATATGTAGGAGGTTATACGGGAAGTGTGACATTTGAAGAATGTGAATTCGTCAATAATGGGGGCGCTGCTGTAGATGTAATGTCTTATGAAATAAAAATCTCTAAATCCACATTTGATGGTAATGGAAAGTCGGCAATAGTCTTTGAAGGTGGAAGAACAGAGCTCACTGAGAATGAATTTTTTAATACTAAGTCCAAGAATAATCAAGCAGTTGCGGTACAGTCAAATGTAAATAGACCAACACCTGTTATTAAGGAGGTAGAGGCATTTGGGGATAATTTCTTGGTAAAGGGTGCTGTTGATACTGCAACTATAGCAAAGATTGAATTATATATGGCAGAACAAGGGAATCAAACTGCTACTTTGTTGATTGATTCTGTGTATTCTGATGAGAGTGGTGCTTTTGCTTTCATAATACCTAAAAGTTATTTGCAAAACAGGTCCAATCTTATATTCTCAGCAATAGCCAATTACGATAAAAAAGGTACTAGTACATTGTCTGATCTATATGCTTGTTATGCGTGTGGTGTAGACAAATCTCTTACTGAGTATTTTGTAAGGACAGAACGTAAAGGAAAAGGTGATGGTTCTTCATGGGATGATGCTATGAATGGAGATGATTTTGCCTCCATCTTGCCATTGGCTCCTGCCGGTTCAAAGTTCTACATTGCAGAGGGAGAATACCAACCAATGTACGACAAGAAGGGTGAAGTCCCATCCAACAACTACGAGAAGAACTTCTATACTACCAAAGGGGTGGAACTATACGGAGGATTCCCAACTTCTTCTGTAGGAAAAGAGTTGAATGCAGATCCGAAGAACCACCCTACCGTCTTTAGCGGAGACTTTAGACATGACAACCCCAAAGAGGTAGTATTAGAAAACCAATATGCCGAGTATCGTAAGGATGATGCTCATCAGATACTTCGCATTGAACCAGAAGAGGATGCTTCTATCGTTATTAGTGGTATCGAGTTCTATGGATCGTACCAACATACGAGAGAAAGTAGTGCTGCATGCTACATCTATAACGACGGATACAAGAATAAGGTAGATTGCAGGATCGACCATTGTACCTTCTCGGATAATGAAAACGGTTTGTCAGTTCTAGATTGTTCGTTGGAGATGGCAGACAATCGCTTCATTGATAACTATTATGGAGGATTTTCTGTTTATTCTAGCAACAAAGAAGAGAAAGTTTCGATTGTTAATTGTACGGCAGCTGGTCGTGCTTATTCGGCAGCAAACATCACGCGTGCTTTGTTGACTATGAGCAACAATACGCTGGTCGGAAACACCTATTTGTCAAATTGCGGTACATTGGAACTCTATAATAATACAATAGTTGGTGAATTTACGATTCACGCAACTTCGGATAGTAAAAACATCCTTGTTGGAAATATCTTTGATGGATCAGTCTCAGCAGTGAGCGAGAGTGAAATTATTTCTAAACATAACATATACCTAGAAGAGGAAGATCTGGATTTTATTTCTAAGTCAGATTTGAAAGTTGCAGCATCAGAGATTCAGTATTTGTTTGGCGGAGGTTTGAAAGTTGCAGACAACGGAGGATTCACGCCTACGATTGCACTTAGTCAAGATAGATTATCCGACAAGACAACCATTCGTTTTGTAAAGACAGACACGGAGGTGGCAGAAGATCAGAGGGGAGAATCTCGTTTGAAATACACTTGTGCAGGCGCATACGAAACAGAGTGTATGGCAGTTAATACCACAGATGAGAAAGAGATTGCTGTTGGCGAAGAATTTTTTGGTGTTGTTTATGACAAGGTCGGAACATACGAAATAGAGCAAACAATAAAATCGGCAGTTGAGTGTGATAGTGTTGTAAACTACACATTGGTTGTAAAACCATCGAAGAATAGGCATGAGTACTATGTCAAGATGGAGCGTCAGGGAAAAGGAGATGGATCTACTTGGGAGGATGCGATGAGTGGAGAGGATTTTGCCTATGTATTGCCAACATGTGACAAAGGTGTTACATTTCACGTTGCAGCAGGAACTTATAGACCTTGTTATGATGCATATGGTGAATTTAGTGATTCGGGTAGTGGGTTGACCTACAATATCAATACGAATGTAACTATTATTGGAGGTTATCCTGCGGATGTTTTAGACATGGAAGCTTTGAGTGAACCAAGTAAATATAAGACTATATTTGATGGTGATCCAGAAAAAAATGATGAAGAAGTTTTGGATGAGAGTGGAGATGTGTCTGGATGCGAAACATACAAATCAGCGTATACAGAGGACAATGTGAATACTTTGTTTAGCGTTAATGCAACGTTGGATGGAATGAATGTCTCATTTAATGGTGTAGAATTTAAGAAGTTTAATTATGCGGTTTATGTTTCAGGTGCTGGTGTAGATGCAAACTTATCTTTTGACAAAGTACTATTTGAGAAAAATTATGGCACTGCGGTTCAATCATACGTGCCTGGATTGTTGAAAATAACGAATTCTGCATTCTCAAAAAACAATTCATGTATAAATACGCCGATGTCAGTTGATCTCAATAATGTAAACTTTGAATTTAACTATGGATATAATTTAGTTAGTTGTATTAATTCACAGAATCAATATGTGGAAATAGAGACATGTAACTTCAATAAAAATCAGGGAACTATAACTTGTGGGTGTCCATTGAGTGTTAAAAACTCTAAATTCATAAATGCTTGTGTTGACAATATAATCTCCGTAAGCTCTTCTTCTGATGTTGCAATTGAGAATAGTACGTTTGAAAACAACAATTGTGAAAATGTCTTTTTGGGCAGTAATGTTAATCTAAGTGTTGAAGATTGTCGTTTTGAAGGAAACAATATTAGCACTAAATGTATTAATACACAGAATCTGTTGTTAAAGAATACATCTTTCAAGGGAAATAAAGCGGTTAATGATCTTTGTGATCTTATTTATGCTAGCAATCACACAGAAGTTTCTGAAAGTATTTTTGATACAAATACGTTTGGTAATATAGTTTTAGGAACAGGAAAGGAAACGACATTATATGGTTGTACGTTCTTGTTTAACGAAGCGACTTGTCTTTTGAAATCGAATAGTGGAAATAAGACGATAGAGGAGTGCTTCTTTGATAAGAATAAAGTTTCCGATTTGCTGGATGTTTCAGGAAGTTACAATGTTAAGATTTCAAAATCAACTTTCTCAAAAAATAATACGTCCAATCTATTTATGGTAAGGGCTGCAGGAAATGCAAATTCGGAGGACTCTTTTGTCTTGATTGAGAATAGTACAATAGTATCCAATACTGCTACAGTTAATTTATTTGATAAGTATTATTCGGATATATCTTTCTTTAATAATACTATTGTAGGAAATGATGTCTCTACAATGTTTGGATCATCAGATGCATACACTTCAAACGGTAAAGAAGTTCTTTTTGTGGGAAATATTGTTTTTGGAAATCGCTATTTGGAATATAGTGAAAGGAACTTTTTAATATCGGATACTAAAAACAACTTGATTCCTTTGTGCGTTGAAAATGGATCTGTTTATTTGCCAGGGGAAACAAATATAGTCTCTGATTATTATGTTAGTGAATATATTGAAAAAGGATATGAATCAGATTTCGATTTATCGAAGGTTGTTGATATGTCAGTGGATATAGCTTCTCTTTTTGATGGAGAATATGATCCGTCAACAGGAATTTTTACTCCTGTCATTGAAAACCATGGGGGATTGGTTCCAACAGTAGCTTTAAAGTCAGACAAATTACCTAATGGAAAAAATATCCGCTTTTCATTAAGACAGACAAATGTGGAAACAGACCAACGAGGAGTTGTACGTTTGCCAAAGACTTGTATGGGTGCATACGAACTCGAAAATATTCATGAAGAATTCGACTATACAATATGCGAAGAAGGTACGCTAATCTTCAAGGAGGATTTCGGTGGAAATGAGGAGGATGATCCAATTTATGGACAACCATTAACGGAAGGTATCATTCAAGGTATTCATTTCTTTAGTACGCATACTTGGGGGGAAGAAATATATAACTCATACGACATCAGAAAAGAGGCAATAAGAAGATCTGGAGCTACAAATTCGTCCCATGTTTATGATGGATGGTATGCAGATTTTGGAGATCATACAAATGATGGAGATCTTACCAAAGGTTATTTTATGCAGATAGATTTGGATAAAGAATCTGCAACTTTCTATTCAAGAAAAATTGACCAGTTGTGCGAGAACACGCATCTTATGTTCTCTATTTGGGGACATCCCGTAAATTCAGGAAATGATGCAACGATTCGGCTTACAATCGAAGATGAAGAAGGATACACATTGTCAGAAAGTGAGTTTGTAATTAATCATTCATTGAACCAATGGCAAAAGTTTGAATTGCCTTTCTCTGTGCCATTAGGTTATAGTACGGTAGTTTATAAGGTGTATTCAAGCGCAGATTCGAATGGTGGCGATTTTGCTTTGGATGATATTGAAGTGCGCTTGTGTAAACCAGCCGTGAAGGTGGATGCTCCAGAGGGTAAAATATGTAGGGGTTCAAATGTGACTTTGACAGCCTCTTATGACAAAGCTGAACTAGGTGGTTACGTTGCTCCGGTTGAATATACTTGGTACAAGAGTACCAACGAAGATGCTTATGCCTTAGAAGACTATAAGGTGGTGGCGTTGGGTAGCAAATTGGAATTTGAATCTTTCTCAAGTGAGGATGAAGGATACTACAAGTGTATCATTTCTTCAAATGGCGTGAAAGGCGTAATGAATAATTGCAACTCCGCATCTGATGTTATTCCTATGTTTGTTACGGACTATGAGGAAGAGACGGAAACAATTCACATCAATGAAGGAGAGTCTGTGGCTGATGTAGTGTACAAGTCGGTTGGTGTTTACCAGACGTCTGGCATAGAAACCATATACAAGGGATGCGATAAGAAGGTTAATTATATCATTTATGTCCATCCTCTCCTAACTGAATTTTATGTAACGACCAGTGGACGTGGCGATCATTCGGGTCGAGACTGGGATAATGCCATGAATGATATCGAGTTTGCCACATACTTGCCATTGTCAAAGAAAGGCTCCATTTACCATGTGGCTGAAGGTGATTACATTCCGTTCTACAATTCAAAATATGAACAAGCATCCAAGTCTTGCTATTATCAAATCAATGAAGATGTTACTATCATTGGAGGATACGACAAAGATGAACTCGATGAGTCAAAAGAGAACGATCCATTGAAATATAAGACTACATTCACATCTAGCATTTCCAAGAATAACAAATTTACAGAGAGAACCGATCAGTATCATCTGTACGAAATGCGTCTGGATCCTGAAACAAATGTGGGTACCTCAGATGGATTGTTCTTGGTGAGTGGAACAGCAGAAAAGGTGTTGTTTGATGGTGTGCGGTTTAATTATTGTTATGGTATCAGAGGTTCACTTAAAACAACGGATCTGACATTGAACAAATGTACGTTTGAAGAGATGACCAAGCCGGTAAGTTCTGTGTTGAATTTGAATGTGGATAATTGTTACTTCCGCAAATTGTCTATCGGCGGTGCCCCTTCAACAGTCTTTGCAGGCGTGGGTTCTGATATGATCATACGCAATTCAACTATTACAGATATGCTGGGTGGCTATTCCAATGTATTGGTGGCTGATTACCTGGGAGCAAACGCCAAATTGTTTGTTTTGGAAAACTCAACTATTGTTAACAATAAGTCAGCCTCAGATTTGATAGTTCTTCCATACTATGGAGAAAGCCGAATCATTAATAACACGATTGTCAACAATACTATTGAGAGTGGAAGCGGATCTTTGTTCGAGAGCCAAGGTCGAAATAGGGAAATCACTTTCGTCGGAAACTTGATTGTGGCCAATAAGACTATCGACAAAATGAGTGAGGTGGTTTCTGTTGCGGATTATACCACGTTTGAATACAATCTGATTGAGAATGTTGAGGTGGAATCAGAAACCGACTTGAAGATGGTTGGAAAATGCTCAGATTTCTTGTCTGGTTCAGATGCCACAGGTTCGTTCGTGGCAACATTGGCTTACGACGAGAAAGGTTATACTCCGGTTGTGGCGTTGACCAATAACAGAATGTCGGACAATACTTATATTACGTTCCCAATAGAAAAGACGACCGTAGATAAAGACCAGCGTGGTGTGGATCGTTTGAAAAGAACCTGTATAGGTGCGTACGAGTCGGGTTGTATGCCTTATACCATTACAGTAGAGGATACAATCATTGTTGGTGAATCATTCAAGGAGGTTGTATATGATAAGGTCGGCAGATATAGCGTTACAGAAACGTTAAAAGATTTGAATGATTGTGATAGTGTGGTTGATCATAGGTTGGTTGTAAGACCTGATTTGGAGACTAAATTCTATTATGTAAAGATCAATGGAGATGGTGAGAAAACCGGTGCTCGTTGGGAGGATGCTATGACGGCAGAAGATTTTGCAACTTACTTCCCATTGGTTCCTGATGGTGTTACATTCTATATTGCCGCGGCTGTGTATAAGCCTATCTTCAATAAAGAGGGTGAGCGAGTAACCGATAATAGTGCCACTTATTTCACAAGAAGCAAGGTGAATCTTTATGGCGGTTATCCTGCTGATGCCAAAACAAATGCGTTGCAAGAACCTGATAAGTACAAGACAATCTTTAGTGGAGACCTAAAAGGTGATGATGAAATTGGCTATGTAAAGTCCAAGGAGACAGGTTTGGATAGCGTCGTATTCAAAAATATTAAGGATAATGTTGACACCCTTCTTTATGAAGATTCTCCGGAATGCTTGCATGATATGCAAACTACCGTTTCTGGTATTGTGTTTACTGGTGCAAATGCTGGAGCAACGAGGTTCCAAATCCCTTCAAATTGTCAGGGTGGTAAATATAACTATAAGAGTGTTTATGTTAATATAGAGAAATGTACATTTAAGAGAAATTCAGGGGCTGCATCGCTAGGATGTGAATCTTATCCTCGATTTAGAGCCTCTGTGTTCTCAGAGAATCATGATGTAGTAAAAATGGTTGATTATAGTTGTGATTTGTTCAGTTTTGATTCTTGTACGTTTGTTAATAACAATTATTGCTTTGAAGCTAGTCCAGCTTGGAGTGGAACAATTAGAAATAGCACCTTCTTAAACAACATGTACATTCATGGAGAACTGCGATACGGAAGATATGACTATTCCAACTGTACAATGTTGGGTGGTTACATGTTCCCTAAAGTATTCAAGGAGAGAACAGGTGGATCTACCAATTTGGTGTTCCAATTCGAGGGTAACATTATCGATCTTAAATATTTTGACACAAAACTTCTTAAAGATTTAAGAACAGGAAGCACTGAAAATAGTTGTCCGTTTGATTTTGTCAATACTCCATTGTCTCGTTACAATGTTTATTTGAGCGATCCGTCGGAGGTGATTGCCTGCTGGCAATTAGACCCAACAGACCGTGTTGTTTCTCCGAACATTGTGTATGATATCTTAGATGGTGAATATTTGGAAAATGGAACATTCGTACCGAATTTGGCTAACAATGGTGGTTTCACAAAAACCATTGCCTTGAAGGCGGACCGCATGAAGGATGGAACCATCTTCAGATTGCCTTCTGATATAACAAATTTGACCAAGGACCAAAGAAGCGTGGCTCGCGATCCTGAGGATATATGTTATGGTGCATACGAACTTCCTAAACCTGTATGCGATCAGATGGAATTACCAAAAGAGCATAAGTTGACATTTGAAACTCCATCCATCTCTTTCGATGTCCCTTACAAAACAGATGTAAGAGTGATCGTAACAGATTTGCAAGGACGTTTGGTGAGAGACGCAGATGTGACTTATAAGAATGTGGAAGGAAACTTTACGGTAGACATGTCTGATTTGGGATTGTTCGAATTAGACCATGATCCTAGAATACCATTCTTGCTTACTGTACAAGTGGGTGGTAAGATTAATGTTGCATACTTGTATATAACTCGATTAGACAAAAACTATTAATATGATATTCCCGATGAGAATTAATTCAATGAACAAAAATAATAATAAGATGTTGCGTAAGTGTATTTCTTTTTTAGCATTATGTGGATGTGGAACCATTATGGCTCAGACCTCGTATCCTGGTGGCGTTCAATCTCCACTAGTATGGTTTAAAGCGGAAGCTGTAGATCAGAATATGGTAAATGGCACATATCAGTGGATAAACTGTGTGGATAAGAATAATGTTATCATGGATTGCAGAAAACAAAATTCTCCTGTAGCCCCTGTGCAAAGAGGTGATATCAATACCTATAACTTTAATCCTTCGGTTCCTTTTAAGACCACTGATTCATTACAATTCAATGTTAAGGGAGGCAACTTGCGTCAAACTACCATTATAGGAGTCTATGGATATAACCAAGATGAGCTATCTCATAATTCAATGGTTTATAGAATTGAAGGTGAGGATGGTGTGCTTCTTACTCGTGATAAGTTATACCACGTTGATGGAAGTGAGTCTAACACTTTTGAGTATAAGGGATTCATTGTTGCTTCACCATCTAAAAAGGATGAAGTTGAGCGAGTGAAAATCATCACTTACCAAAGGGCACAAAAACCTGATTTTTCCATCTGGGCGGATGTAAATGCAAAGATTGATTTGGGTTCTGTTTTTCGTCACGAAGGTGATGCAAGCGTTTATCCTCTTAAGAACCCGGATGAACCTGTTACTTCCTATTTGTCTGAGCTGATGGTTTATGGCCGATCATTGTCTAAAAACGAAAGAATACAAGCTGAAACATATTTGGCATTTAAATACGGAATCACATTGAATGGGGGCATGTATATAACACGCGGAGGAATTGATGTGACACCATCAAACAAATATCGCGTATTCGCTTACGGAAAGGACGATAAGGCTGGATTTAACCAACCAAGTTCTACAACATCTTACGAGGAGAAGGTATATATGTTGGATGACACATACCACAATAATAGTTCATTGAAATTGTCATCTGAGTTTAACCTATTGGTAGCTGGTTTTTCAAATGAAGAGGATATGGCAGATAGCTCTTACGTGATTATTGGAGATAACAATAAGTCTTCTGCTCCTAAGGATCTTGCACCTGCAAAGAATACAGAAGAGGAGATCAAAAAATACAATGAGACATATCACTACATGCAACGTGAGTGGTCTCTTAAAACTGTTAATGTTGATCCTCAAGTGAAGCATACTTTCGAGTTGGGTTATTTTATGACCGAAGGTGGTGTGTTCGGAAAGTATAGAAATATGGTGAAAAAAGATGGTAAGGATGAGAGCCAAGTCTTTTTGGTTGTAAGTAAAGAGGGTGCTTTTGAAGAAAGCAATACAGACTTGATTTATTATCCAATGACGTCTTTGGATGAAGAGCGTAAGAAGATCATTTTTGAAGATGTTCTTTTCCCATCTGAATCCATGAAGTTTACGTTTGCATACAAGGGTGTCCCTGATGAATCATACGATCCTAAAGACTCAACGGATCTTGAGAGGAAGGTGATGAAATATACAGAGTATAGAAGTGGTGAATCGAATGATATGGAGATAAAAGAACCAGGAGAGGGTATCGAGGAGGTCGTTTCGAAAAGCGCCATTACATGGTTTATGTATTCAGATCCAAAGAGTGATGATAAAGGATTCACAGTTAAGGTTACAATGGAAAACCCAGAGCCTGTCAGCTTCTTGGTTTTCGATATCCATGGAAGATTTGTGGCGGAATCGACTGTTAAACCTTCCGATACTGTAGCTGAAGATTATATACGAGTACCAAGCAAAGGTGTATATGTGGTTAAGATGATTACTGAAAAGACAAAAAATGTCCTTGCTGGAAAAATATTGATTAAGTAAAAAAGAAGAACGACGTTATAATAAAAGATGAAAAGGTTAGCTTTTACAGCATTGACAGTTTCAGTGATGACTGTCGCAAATGTATTCTCTCAGAAAATAGCGTTCGAATCTCCTATTTTCTCGAAAGATAAGGAGATAGAATCGTTGGAATATCATCCGATAGACTTAAAGTCGATGGTTGATCAGACCATTCATATGCCGAAGGTGGCTGCTCCGTTGGGATTTACTCCTAACATGATAAATGAGATGGAGGTGCCTAATCCTATCGCAAAGATTGGTTTGATAGAACCTCCTTCTTGTAATAATCAAGGATCGGTTACCTTGTCTTATGATTTCGAGTTCACTCCAGCAAAAAATGGAGTATCCCCAGATTTCAAATTGTCTTATGATAATAAAAGAGGTTATGGATTATTGGGACTCGGATGGGATATAGACTTCCCAAAGATTGTAATTGATACTACGGATGTAGATTGGAAGAAGAATTATGGGTCTTGTTTCTATAACGGATTGCGCTATAGACATAAGGATGGCATTACGGAGGAAGAGTATGCTTTGAAACTGGATCAAGACCAGGACGTTACGTTTTATGCAGAGACTAACCCGTTTGATTCTTATTTGATTCGTCATAGTCGTGTGACTAAAAAGAGAGATAAGGATGGTAAGTTGGTGAAAGATGATAAGGGAAATCCAATTATACAGGGTGTTTATATTTATTGGGAGTTGGTAAACAAAAATGGAACTAAAACCATATTTGGTAATATAAAGAATCCATATCATTTCGAAAAGGAATCAACTTCAGACAAGGATAAGAAAGAGTTTCAAAACAACTCTAGATTGTATCGTTTGAAGGATAATTCAAAAGATGGTTCTAATGTATGTGATACCATTGTTGCTGAGTGGCATGCCTCATATACGCATGACTTTTATGGCAACTATGTTGATTACATGTATAAGCAGGGATCAGAGAAAAAGATCCCATTGTTGGATTCTATTGCCGTGGGTAATGCCAATGAGTATCCTCATACCGTTATTAAATTCTCATTCGAGCATCAGTATAGTGGAAGTGATTCGATTGTCAAGTATAACCGATATGGCATGGAATACGCGTTGGACAATCTTTTGAGTAAAATCGACTTCAAATATTCTAAGGATAAAGAATCTAACTCGGACTATGAATCCATTAGGTCGTATGAGTTTAGATTTGAACGATTGATTAAGGATGATAAGTTTGAAAATCATGCGAAGTCTCTCGCTAGGTTAATTCAAAATACAGGGAAAGGAAAAGTTGCAGAGCATTCGTTCAATTATTATGACGATAAGGAGATGATTCTCAAAAGAAAGGAGTATTATAGAAATACTCAGGACGAGAACGTTCTTCCTTTCTTGTTGGATCGATCTATGATGTTGCAAAACATTCACAATCCATTGGGTGGATGTATCACTGTTGACTATAGTTCTTCTGATTATAAACTTCCATTGGAGCAGTTGCCAACTATTGCAGAGGAGGAAGATACAGAAGAGGAGGAAACAGAAGAGACAGAAGAAGATCTTATCGAATATGCTCCAATTGAAAAAATTCAGTACCCGGTAGACTCCTTAGGTCACATTCTTGTAATGTCGGATTTGAGAGTATCAAACGGTATTTCTAATTTTATTCATAATCGTTTCGAATATAAGCAACAAGTTTGGAATGAAGATACTACTAGCTTCTTTGGTTTTGACACTGTGTTGAATCACACATTGGATCTTAAAGACCAAACCGTATATGATACATGGGAGAAGACATACAAGTGCGAAGATGCTATGCTAGAGAATAGATTGTCTACTGCAAAACTTTATTCTAAGGATGGTAAACTTGTGAAGTCTTACGAGTTGACATATTCTACTGTCTATAATTCAAGCGTTTTGGGAAGTAAGAATTTCTATAAGGTGAACCTGTCGGAGAATGTGATTGCTTATCGTAATAATTCAATGGATCCGGTTCGTGTCCGTTATAACTATACAAATGGTAAGAATGGATGTTATTTAAAAGGTCTTAACATTGACAATAGCAACTCTGGGATTGCTCCTGAATATGAATTTACATATAATGATGCATATTCAGAAAAAGGATTCTGGGGATTATTGCAATCGATAGGTGCTAGATATAGCGGTCAAGACTACTATTCTGTAACTTTTGAGTATTCGGATCCCCAAAACCCGGATAGAGTGACCTCTAAAACTCAAAAGGTATCGGATTCTAAATCTATCGTTACAAGCTATGCTTATGACTCGGATGGAAACATGATTCGTGTCACTTACCCTGTAGATGCCAATGGTGACAAAATGGTAGTGAACTATTTATACGACCGAAGATACAATATGCATTTGAATGTTATAGAGGATGCTTTGGGTTATCGTACGGAGTTGGGGGACTATAATTATCATTTTGCTACTCCTCAAACTATTGTAGACAGAAATGGTGTAAGAATGGAGCAAGAATTTGATGAATTGGGTCAGATATTAAAGGTCATAGCTCCATACGAAATCGAGAATGACGAAGGGTTTACAATTAAATATGATTACGCAAGAGCTTCATTAGTTAACTTAGATAACGATAGTGTAACTGTTGAGTTCAGAGATACATTGTTGACCGATGCTACAGATTCCATTTTGGATAATGTCTATGATGAGAAGTCTTTGTTAAAGATCCTTTCTTATATTTACGATCTTTCTGAGGATAGGATAAAAGAGGTGGAGAAGAGTGGTGTTTACAATCTGTTCGATATCTGTTCTACGCCTTGGAATGAAGAGGATAAAAAAACAGACATCATTGTATTGTTGGATTCAGCGGACGCTTCAAAATGTTTGTGTCACGACACAACGATGAATCTTGCCTATACGGTTAGGACGACAAATAGAAAAGGTGAATTCCTTGTGTTCTCGGATGGATTGGGAAGAATCGCGCAAACTAAGTTGAAGAGAAATGTAACTCATATTTCTGGAGGTGAAGAAGGTATCCTTGCTAAAGAAGATGTCAAGATTGAGTATTTGATAAGTCATGCGGATGTAGAACCATTGTATCAAGATGGACGAGTGTTTAGAGCTTTCTCTGGAGATGAGAAAAAGGTTTATAAGAGGAATAACGATTTGATCTGCGAAAAGTCTTTTGATGAATTGAATCGATTAATCATGGTTTCCGAAAATGGCAATCCTGTTGTCTCAGTTTCTTATATAAACGGAAGAACGTCTGATTATACCTCGTCTCGATATGGTAATCTTTCCGAGAATAAGGACTACAATGGACGTGTTTTGTCGAAAAAGTATTCTTATTCTTACAATGAAACCGCTGGAGACAGTATCGTTCAGTATGAGTATGATATAATGGGGCAACTTGTTAGATCTAAGATCAACGGAGTCTCAACTTCATATTCGTATGATTTGAGAGGCTTGGTGATTAAAAGCAACAATGCTGTGGATGGGGAGCTAACCTATTCGTATGATGATGCGGGCAATTTGTTGTCTGTGAAAAAGAATGGTGAAGAGGTTGTGAAATATACTTACAAATTGAACCAGTTGACGGCGATTGAATATCCTAAAGCTTCTTATAACAATGTGAAATTTGCATACGGAGACAAGAATGCTAAGTATAATCGCGTAGGACAAATAGAATACATTGAGGATGCTGTTGGTGCGGAGGAATTATTCTATGGAAATATGGGTGATGTTATTAAGACACGTCGCTCTATTGTTGCTCCGAACGCTCCAATTCGTACATACGAAATGAAGTGGCAATACAATTCATTTAATCAGATTACGGGTATGACCTATCCAGATCAGGAGAAGGTAAGTTATCAGTATGACTTGAGTGGTTTGCCTATCAGTGTTACAGGATCAAAATCTTATTCTTATGGTTACGTTACCGAGGCTGGTTATGATCTTTTTGGAAGACAAAATTACGTTAGCTATTGCAATGGGGAGAAAACCCATAGATTGTACGACGAGATGGGATTTTTGTCTCAACAACAAGTTGAAAAGGGTGGAGAGATAACAATGTCGACATCCTATGAGAAACAGTTGGGCGAAAATTATTTATACAGACGCTTGGAAGGTTCTTTAATGGATAATCATTTCCAACAGAATCTCGTTTCCTTGTATTCTGGTAACACATTGTATGGATTTGCCAACTACAAGAATACAGAAGATGGCAATGCCTCTTATGAATACTATGCAAATAGTGTAAATCGGAATTCATCAGAGGTTAGTGTAGGTTTGGTTCAGAAGGATATGGATCTTGAAGGATTGCATAAGTTGTCGATTACCTACGCTTATGATGAGAATGGCAATAGGCTAATGGAGGGTGTGGAAGAGATCAAGGGAGATGATGGTCTTGTGGCAGCGAAAAATGATGGAGGATATGTATCCACTTATTGGTATGATTATAAGGGTTATCCTGTTATAACGACAAGTGGTGGTTCTGAGAGTCTGTTTGTAAATGGAAACGAAGTAACCTCTTTTGTTGATCAACCTTCTATGTCAATTAGTATGAATCGATACTTTGATATGGATAGCCTTTCTTACACAAAGCATGTCTATTTTGGAGATGAGGAGGTAGTTCGTAAAACTGGTTACATGGAGAATTACGGACAGAATCCAGCAAGAGAAGAGAGAGCCGGTACATATAGCAGTAGTGGAAAAGATCCAGACTACAAGACGATGTATGCTGATGCAAGAAACTCTTTGATTGCTCGCTATTCGATGATGGATATGGATTTAGAGGTTGATGAAGTCCCTTATAGTGATGGTAAGGGAGAGGCTATTAAGAAGTCGGGAAGCCTTAAAAATTCCAATATCAATAAAGATAAGGAGGCTTACGAAGAGAAGCAATATTACTTCCATCGTGTGAATGGAGATTCGATCTTCTACCTTTCTGATTTAAGTGCAAAGGTGGCTGATGTGATTTTTGTAACTCCGTTTGGTCGCAGATTATTTGGTAAGTAAATAGATTTTGAAATTCAAGTAGATAAGTAAAATAATAAAGATATAATATGTTACGTTCGGTAAAATTTTTGGTATTGTCAATGTTGATGCCTTTGTCGGTTGTTGCTGTGGATGAGGTGAATGAAGGTTCTTTCTCTCAAACCCGTATGATGGAGAAGGCGAAAGCAAGTCGTTTGGATGCACCAACAGCCACATTAGAGGTTGGAGAAGGAGTTTTGAAGCAAGACTTGAACATATCCATTTCCTCTATTAGGGAGGCCAATCTTCCTAAGTTGGATAAGGGTATGACCAATGTAACGGATAGTTTCTCGGGATACCGATTCCTTCCTCATGGCGAACACTTCGCAGGAAAGGGAGCCAAAGTCGTATTGGGATATGACCGTACAAAGATTCCGAGTGGATATACCGAAGATGATATCAGAACGTATTACTATGATGAAACCGAAAAGAGATGGATACCTCTACAGAGGGATTCTATAGACAGAAAGAATCGTCAGATTATATCTCGTACTACTCACTTTACGGATATGATCAATGGTGTGATCCAAGCACCAGAGTCGCCCGAGACACAGGGATTTGCACCTACTATGATGTCAGACCTTCAGGCTGCTGATCCTACCGCTAAGGTACAGATGATTGAAGCTCCGCAAGCTAATCAAACTGGTAGTGCCTCATTGTCGTATAGTTTGGAGATGCCACCTGCCAGAAATGGAATGTCGCCTAACTTATCTATCCAATATAGTAGTGATGCTGCTAGTGGATGGTTGGGTGAAGGATGGAACCTAACCACCTCTTCAATTACAGTTGATACACGTTGGGGTGTTCCTAGATATAATCCAGGAATCGAGACTGAAACCTACCTTTTGGATGGACAAATGCTATTGGAAGATGGAGTGGGATTAGCGCACAGAAATCCTGGACAAAATAGACCTGCACCTAAAGACAAGAGGGTCGTGTTCCATCCACGAAAGGAGAGCGCATTCTCTGAGATTGTACGTATAGGAGACGATCCATCCCGTTATATCTGGGAGGTGACGGACCGAAGAGGAACTAAATATACATACGGAGCCTATCAGATAGGCAAGGTGACCGAGAACGGAAAACCTGTTTATGATGATTATGGAAAGCAAAAACAGGATACAACCTATATAGGTGTCCTCAAAGGAAACTGGCAGAATAGCGGAAGAGAGGTCATCTCCGAGTGGAGACTGACACGTATCGAAGAGGTGCATGGCGACTATGTGGAGTATGTCTATCGCCAAGAGCCTGAGTTGGTGACGGGTTCTCTGTATGCCACTGCCTTGTACTTGGATTCCGTAAAGGCTGGTAACGCAGGAGAGAAGCCACACACGGTTGTTGTGCTTCATAACAAGAAGGATGCGAAGAATATCAAGCGAAGCGATGCTCGCTACGGCTATCTAACATCCTCCAATCAGTTGTTGGAAAATGTGGAGGTCTTCTTTGAAGGAGAGTACTTGAGAGGTTATAAATTCGGATATACGCAGGGTGCGTTTGGTGTAGATTTGTTGGAAAGTATAGCTCATCTGGATTCTGACAAGAAGGAGTTCTCTGCCAATAAGTTCGAATACCAGGATTTTGATGAGAAGGGAATATACTCTTCTGAAAGTAAATCATATTCTGCCAATAGAGACTCTTATGCACAAGAAAATTTCTTTGGCAGAGAAATGAAAAAAGGTTTTGGAAGTGAATTGACCATGATTAACGGAGGAAGATCAATGGATGGTTTCTCTGTCGGCGGTGGATGCAATGCTGGTGTTGGACCTGTGTTCGGTGGTGTAAACTATTCATTCGGTTATAATACCAGTGATAGTAGAATTACGCTGACAGACCTTAATGGAGATGGTCTGCCGGACAAGGTTTACTTGAATAAAAAGGATGAACTGGTGTATGAACCTGCTCAGTATGGATCAACTGAGTTTGGGAAACCAGTGACCATTAAAGGTGCGCCCAAGGCATTTACGGAAAATAAATCAACATCTCATACGTTGAGCGAGGATGTGGGTGTAGGTTTCAGTGCCGCTAGTGTAAGTGCAACCTTTTCTGAAGCTTGGGAGAATAGCACGACAAGAACCTATTTCCAGGATGTAAACTCAGATGGTTTGTTGGATATCGTTTACAGAGGTAAGGTCTATTTTAATCATTTGGATAAAGATGGCAATCCGGAATTTAGTTTTTTCTCGTCTGATACGGAAAACCAGTTGGGCCAAATAAAGATCGAGGAGATTCCAGTGTCAGAGGATGACTCAGATCAACCTTCTGAAGAGGAAATAAAGAACAAGTTGTTGTCCGACTTTCCGTTGCACGATGCTGTCCGTGTGTGGAGAGCTCCGTTCAGTGGTGTGGTTGATGTAACTTCTGTGATAGAAATGACTGTTCCTGTGGAAGATGGAACGAACAGTGATTACATCAAGGAATATAATGAGAACAAGGAGTTTCATGATGGAGTGCGCTATCAAGTACAGCATCAGAATGATAACTTTTATTCCGCTTGGAAAGAACTGAAACCAGGTGAGAGTGCGAATGTGAATTTCAAGTCACTATTCGTTACAGCTGGCGACTATATCTTCTTCCGACTGAACTCTATCGAGCAGGGTATGCATGACAATGTGACTTGGAATCCATCCATCAAATATACGAAGGTGACTGATGCGCAAGGAAGTACTATTTCTACTTTCCCGAGTGTCGATGAGGCAGGTTTGTCATTGATTGAATATGATTCCCAAAAGGATTTTGTGAAGGGCGTGAATATGGAGGTGACCTACGATGGTGAGGCAACCATGACGTTGGTTTCTAGCCCATACAAGAAGACGGCTGTCACTTTGGGTGATGTCGTTTTGTCCATAAATTATTCTTATATGGACAAGGAGAATCCGGAGAAAATCGTTTCTGAAAAAACGCAGCAAGTGGTTTTGAAAGCAGATGAGCTTTACGATGCGTCTATAGAGGAACTGTTGTATCCAAGTGTGAGCAAAGAACAAAAGGTGCGACTACGATTCTCAATCACCTCAGATTTTCCTTTTGATGACAAAGTAATTTCTTGGGTACCTCGTGTAAAGGCACATGCGGTTGTTGACGTAAAGGATGAAGAGGGAGCAGTGACTGGATCCGATGAGGTTGACTATGACGAGGTGGTCTTGTCGCCATCCCGTACTATGTTTAACAAGTACGTATGCTTAGTTCCTTCTCAAAAACTTGATACGGACGACGAGGTGGATGCTCTTTATGTCAATTCAACTGAAGAGAATTTTGTTGTCAGCATCGTGAAGTCTCAGGATATTGTTGAGGCAGAAAGTCGAGAGGAGAATCCGATAATGGTACGCACCTATTTGTATGACGAGAAGCAGAATGTAATCGTTAAGGAAATCAAGGATGGCGAACTCTTGCCGATTGAAACCGTGAAAGGAAAGAACATTCGCATCATAGCCTATTCTGATGGCGAACTCTCTAGCTCTAGTATTGGTGTTAAATTCACTCGTACAATAGAAGAAGAGGTGATGGAGAATGGTGTGCCTAAAACGAAGCAAAGAGATGTTGTTCAAAACGTTAAGGCGTCCATTAGAACTGCTTTGGGTGGCGAGACCTGTAGGTTGGGATTGTTGTATCAAGGCTGGGGACAGTTCGCCTACAAGGGTGAAGCAGACGTGATCAACTTGGACGACCTGAAAATCAAGGAAGACCAGTATGACGAGGATAAAATCAATGAGTGGAAGGATAAGGACGAAGATGAGATTAACCCTGAGGATGTCGCTAATGACATGAAAGATATGATGGGTGGAGATGCGACAAATCAGCCATTCTACTCTATGAGTTATAATGCTTCGGACGATATGTATTATGGAGCAACAACGTACACTTATGTCTCTGGTAATACACAATCCTCATCTCGTCTTGGAAATCCGAAGATCAATCCAAAAGATGAAATGCAAACTTACGAGTTGCCGAGTGAAGTGGAAGGAAAAACTGGATCTGCTTGTGCTCCTGCTATGGAGAGCGGATCATTCACCTTCTCAGGTACACTGGGCGGTGGTCTGAAAGGCGGCTTCGGTTTGAGTGGCACTTATTCGCACACAAATACAACAACGGAGACCTCCGTAATCGATTTGAACGGCGACGGCTATCCTGATTGGGTGTATGGTGACAAGGAAAAAGTGAGTGTCAAATATACCAATGTGCAGGGTGTGGTGAAAGATGCAAAATCATTTGGTATGGGTATGCCATATCAAGAGTCGGATGCAGCCTGCTTGAATTTCTCTGGTAGCGGTTCTGCCAACTCTGCCCCTGGTAATGGCAGTGGAGGAGAGTTCTCTTGGAGCGTGGATAATTTGAAGGCCATCGCTAACCAAAGGGCAACCACCGAATCTCCCGCTTCTGTCTCTGCGAGTGGAAACATGTCTGCTGGTTGGTCTGCGTCAGAGCACGAGTGGATCGATGTGAATGGCGATGGACTGCTTGATATGGTGATGAATAATGATGTTTACCTCAATTTCGGATATTATTTCCATAAGGTGAAGAATGCATTCAATGGAGATCTTAGCAAGGGTGAAACAAAAACCGTGGGAGGTGGTCTATGCGTGTCGATTCCGTTGTGTGGGTCTGCAAACATAAGTGCGGGTGCCAATGCTAGCTATACTGTCAATAACGCTTCGTTTATGATGATGGACGTGAATGGTGATGGATTGCCAGATAAGGTTGAGGAGAAGAATGGTGTCTATTACGTAAGCATAAACAAGGGATTTGGTCAGGGATATGGTAGCTCTATCAAATTGACAGATGCGGACATCTCCAAGTCTAAGGCTACCTCTTTGTCTATTCATGCAAATGGAGGTGCAACTATTCCAGTTTGGATATTTACGATTACTCCATTTGTTAATACAGCTAAGTCATTCTCTGTCAGTCGTACGTTGAGTTCAATGTCTGATTTCAATGGAGATGGATTCCCAGATATTTTGGAGTCAAGTGAAGAGAAGAGTGTGAATGTTAGGTTCTCAAACATCGGCGCGACAAACAAGTTGAGTAAGGTTACTAATCCATTCGGCGGATCTTTTGCTATTGAATATGATCGTACACGTCCTACAACCGAACACCCTGGTGGTAAGTGGGCTATGTCTTCATTGACGGTGGATGACGCTACTGGTCTCAATCCGCAGATGAAAACAACGTTCTCCTATGAAAACGGTAAGCGCGACCGTCGTGAGCGTGACTTCCTAGGTTTCGGTAAGGTGATTACTACCAATGTGGATGAGAATGACAACCCTGTTCGCTCGGTGATCGCAGAGTATGATGTGACCAACTATCTGACGGCGGGTGCTCCTATCCGTAATCTGGTCGTAGGTGCAACGGAAGAGGAGAAATATCGAGAGGATAAAACAGCATACGTTTACTATGCGGTTAAAGGTGGTAGTGAACTGACGGAGATAAAGGCTGATGCTAAGACTGGTGTGCTGCCGGTGAATGCAGTGGATGATAACTCCTCTGTGTTCTTTGCTCCTGCACAGAAAAATACGAAGGCTTACGAGAAGAAAGCAAATGGAGGCGAAGGTCTGGATTCGCTGTCTTTGACAGAAGAGACATACGGCTATACAAGTAAGTATGGTAACCTCTCTAGCTATCGCTTTAGAGACAAGACCAACGATGATTTTGGCTACAACGATACTATCGAGTATGCTGATGAAAAACTTGGATTAGCTACTAGTGTTAAGGTGACTGGTACAGACGATACATTGTATAGACATGTAACTGCAGAGTATAAGGATAAAGTCAACCCAACTGCCATGACGAAGATGACTCAATTCATCGACAAAGAAAACTTTGCAGAGTATACATTCAAATATGACAAGTTTGGTAATATAATTCGTCGTACGGCTCCGACAGAAAGCACAAAAGATGGCGCCTTCTTCGAGTATGAGTACGATCGAAAATACAATATGTACCCTGTACGTGTGACGGATGCCTTCGGTTATCACAGCGAGATGGAGGACTACGACTACCGTTATGGTATGCCTCTGACTGTGAGGGATATGAATGGCTACACGGTGAAATATCAGATCGACAATTTAGGACGTACTACCAATATTTTGGCTCCGAAAGAGCAGAGCGCAGGGGAGGACTATACCATCTCATACGAGTACAATGATAAGGGCGATGATTATAAGACTCGTTATGCGATAACCAACCATTTCGATCCGCAGCATCCAGGTAACCCGCTTCAGACCGTCACCCATGTAGATGGTTTGGGTCGTGCCTTCCAAGTGAAGAAGGATGCGGAGATCCTTGAGAAAGGTGAGAAGATGATAGTGTCGGGACTGACGAAATATGATGTTTTGGGTCGCACGATTGAGACAACTCATCCAAACGTGTGTGAACGTGCTGATTATGCGTCTATCGTGCCATTCAATAAAGCGATATTGAACACTTCTACTTACGATGCTTTGGATCGCCCATTGGAGCAAACCCTTCCTGCGGGAGATAATAGTGGAGACGAAGCTTCTGTCACTCGGTTGGGTTACTCTATCGAGGATGGCTTGATGAAGACAACCATTATTGATGCCAAACAGAACGAGCAATATTCATATACTAACGGTGCGGAACAGACCGTGAAGACGGCTCGTGCGTTGGGTGAAGACATTGTGCCAATTCATTATCTTTTTGACCCTATTGGACAGGTGTTGAATATTACGGATGCGGGTAACGATACAACCACATATACTTATGATATGGTGGGACGCAAGTTGAGCGTTTCGCATCCATCGGCAGGTCTTACAACCTTTGTCTATGATAAGGCGGGTAACGTGATACAGAAGCAGACTCCAAATCTCCAGAAAGAGGGTCAGTATATCACTTACAAGTATGAAAAGAACCGACTGACGGAAATAAACTATCCGGGTGACGAAAGTTACAGAAATGTGAAATATACTTACGGTGGAATCAATGCGGAGCATAACCGTGTGGGTCGTGTGGCTCTGATCGAAGACGAGTCGGGAGCACAGGAGTTCTACTACGGACGAATGGGCGAGATAACCAAGCAGCGTCGTACGTTGGTAATCCCTAACCAGGCGGTGGCAACTTACACTACAGAGTGGGAGTATGATAGCCACAACCGTCTGCAAACGATGACCTATCCAGACGGCGAGGTGGTGAGCTATCACTATAACCTAGGCGGTTTGTTGGAGAGCGTATCAGGAAAGAAGGAGTACGAATATAGCTATATCAAACAGATCGGTTATGACGAATATGAGCAGAAAACGTTTGTGAGATATGGCAATGGTACGGAAACGAATTATACCTATTCCGACAAACGTCGTCGATTGAAGAACTTGGATGTGACATCTCCTGCCTACCAGGGCGACAAGACGATTATGGCGAATGCTTATACGTATGATGCCATGGATAATATCATCAGCTTGGTTAATGGCACGAATGCTAAGACGGTGGGTGGCAAGAAGATAGCAGGTTCTATCTCTCACAATTATTCTTATGATGCATGGAATCGCCTGGTTCATGCGGATGGTTCATACGAATCAGGAAAGGATGATGGTTCTGCGTCGTACGAATTGGATATGGAGTATGATGAGTTGTACAATGTCACTTCCAAGAAGTTGTCGTTGACGCAAAACAATCTTCAGTTCCCAGGTACGTTGAGAGCGGGTCATACGTTGAAGTATAAGTATGACAAGGAGAATAACGATCCGTTCCGATTGTTGAGCGTCTCTGCAACGGAGTACAGAACCGACCAGTTGGACGAAAAGAGCGATGTCCCATCTGATCTGTTGGTGAACACTCGTTGCGATTACTCTTTCGATGCGAATGGTAACCTTATTCAGACGGCATCCCACAAAAATAGAACTGTCGTAGATGAGGCACAGAGCGAGGAGGAGAGTCCTCTGAGCGAAGAGGCGGAGAAAGGATTGACTTCCCGTATGAATAAGTGGGATATGGATAACCATTTGTTGGCGATCAACGACAATGGCTATGTCTCCAACTATTTCTACGATGCGGCAGGCGAGCGTACGGTCAAGATGTCGGCAGGCATGGAAGGACTCTTCGTCAACGGTGCATCTAAGTTGGACGAGAAGGATGTAGAGCTGAAGTTCGTTGCCTACGTTTCCCCTTACTTGGTGGTGAAGAATGGCGGTGAATATACAAAGCACATCTATGCGGGCGATCAGCGTATTGCCAGCAAGATAGGCGACTTTGAGAGCTTCGGTGCTGATCCTCGTCGTGTGGCACGAGCAGGTGCGGATGTGCCAGGTGTTGATGTGAAGTATGGTGAAAAATACAAAGACTTGTTCGACCGATTGACGAAGGACTACGAGGATTTTGAAGTGCCTTGCAACGTCAAGAAGAACGAAGATTTCAAGGATAATCAATCTTTCTGTTGTGGTTCTACTGACAAGTTGGAAGAGTTGACGCAGAGTGGTGAAGGCACAGCCGAGGAGACCCGTCCGGAGGCACAGATTTTCTTCTATCACCCCGACCATCTAGGCAGCACGACCCTTGTGACCGACATCGATGGCAAGATCATCCAGCACGTGGCGTACATCCCGTATGGCGAGGTCTTCATCGAGGAGCGTGATGGCAACTGGAATACGCCATACCTCTTCAATGCTAAGGAGTTGGACGAGGAGACCGGTCTCTACTACTATGGTGCCCGCTATCTCGATCCGAAGGACACGAGGTGGCTGAGTGTGGATCCGATGTTTGAAAAGTATGTGGGAAGGTCTCCGTATAATTATTGTGGAGGTAATCCAATAAGTTTGGTCGATCCAAATGGAATGTGGGAGGAAGCTCCAAATGGAGATATGATTGCTCAAAAGGGTGATTGTGCATGGACTTTGCATGAACAAACTGGCATGTCATTTGGAGAGGCAAAAGATCTGATGAAATCGCAAAATTTCCAATTTAGCGACGATGATAAATATGTTGCGGTACAGATTGGAGATCGTGTGAAAATGAATAAACAACAAAAATCGCCGGCTGCAAATGCTACATCAGTGCAAAAATCGACTCCAAAAGCGGCGCCAAAACAAAGAGCGGAGAATGCGATTCAAGAAGCATCTCCTTCTTTTTCTAAATCAGGTCCTGATGCTTCGGGAGTCCATCTTTCGGGAGATCTTATTGTAGGTGGCGGTGCTGGAATAGATATTGAAATAGGACAGACCAGAAGCGGTAAGAACTATATTTCAATTTCAATTCGAATAGGATTTGGTTTTGATGTTGGTGTTTCTGGTGGCGCAAATGCATCATGGTATGAAAATGGACCTGCAAAAGAAAAAGATTACAATCCAAAGAATATGGAAGGTTTATTTTGGTACGGTTCAGGTGGGGCTGGAGTCTCAGGTGGAGTTTCCTCTTCTATTATTTCAGGTGATGCGAAAAAAACAGGAGACTATCATAGATGGACTAATGTGAGTGTTAGTGGAGGTGTCGATGCTGGAGGAAGTGGAGGTGTAGGATATACATGGGTTCCTTTTACATGGTAGTGTGTTTCGGATTGCGAGTATAAAAAAATAAAAAAGCTGTTTTTAAGTTTCAGTGAAATATTTTGTTAAGCATCAGAAAGAAAAACACATTTGATCCATCGACAAATCCGAGTCGACCTAAATTAGTTAAATGCAAAGGGGATCCTTGGGAAGCAATCTCCTCTGACATCCCGTTTCCTGGAGGTGACGGATTGCATTTACAATATTCCTGAGAGGGTATTTGTGCTTTCACTCTTGTATATCTAAAAACTTTTCTAT
Organism: Paludibacteraceae bacterium; assembly: GCA_045600225.1. GTDB lineage: Bacteria > Bacteroidota > Bacteroidia > Bacteroidales > Paludibacteraceae > UBA1181. Next base: position 3,130 of record JAZRXL010000029.1, on the reverse strand, counting down.
AACTTGCAACTGATTATCAGTGAGATTTGTTGGATGATGATTCGTTTCTTTGATGGTTCACACTCTTAAGTTGTAAAAAAATCATCCTTTTATTAAACGGATAATCACGGTTATTTGTACATGTATTTTGAGAACTCTTTTAGAACCATTTTTTTTGGTTATGAATTAAATTCAAATAATTTCTAAATATGAAGATGTGTGTTTTATTATTGATTCCTTTTGTGTTATTAAGTTGTAATAGAGGTGGTAGGAAAGAAGAATTTCAACTTTATTCGTTTTCGGGAGTAGTGTCTTATGTTCATGTAGACGGATTTAAAACAGGCGGAATCAATGTTGAAAGAGTATATCTTACAAATGGAGAGGTGATAGTGGTGAATGGATATTTCAAAGGGGGATGTCCATTGTTTAACTATCTCAATGTTAATGATAGTGTGGTTAGAACAAAAGAGTGTCGGGATGTATATGTTTTCAGGAATGGAGAAGTTGATACTTTTTGCAAAAAATTTCCAGAGAGGGTAAAATAACATCTTCTACCAACATATAACGCCTAACGGCGTAGGTGGTGGCGTGGGTGTGCGGAGAGGAATCAATCTCGCTAAGGGGGTATTACAGACGAGCAAATTTGCTTCTTTACGAATCCTATTTGTCAAAAATATGACAATGAATGTTTATGAATAAATAAACTTTTATATCTTTGCAATGCTCAATTTAAAATGAATATTATGAGCAAGGAAAATGAATTGATTGATATAGATGTCCTTATGAATCAAAAATTTGGGAAGGAAGGTACTGTTGAAAGGGAGAAGTTCAGAGAGGAAGCCTATAATTTTTGTGTTGGGCAGATGATATCGGAAGCAAGGAAGCAAGAGAAAATCACTCAGGTAGAGTTGGCGAACAGAATCGGCTCAAGCAAGTCCTATATTTCTCAAATAGAAAACGGTCGTGTGGAACCTAGTGCAGGGCTCTTCTTCAAAATAATGAATGCGTTGGGGATGAGGATCGATATTCAAAGAAGCGATTTGTGCTTATAGCCAATGTTTTATGCTGCACTTCTGAATTGAAAGTGCAATTCAAAGTGATAGATATGATTAACATAGACGAAGGTAAACTGGCAAAACTGACAACCGGCTCAGACCATTTGGCAGAGAAATATGGCAAAAAAGGAACGCTTAGCCGTGAAGAGTTTGAGGCGAAAAGCAAGGCATGGTATTATGCGACTATTCTGCGGGAGGAAAGGAAACGTCAGCACCTCACGCAGCAGGAGTTGGGAGATAGAATCGGCAAGAAACGTGAATATATCTCTGCGTTGGAAAAAAGTCAGAGAGAATATGCAACTTAGCATGTTTGTACTTATAGCCAATGCGTTAGGTCTTAGATTTTCTCTGGTGGTCGGATGAAAAAGTGATGGGTATTATGTAGTTTAAGTATAAAAGTATATTTTTGATTGCTTTTAGAACAAGTGTTTGTAACCTAATAAAAGGAATTATGGAAACAGTGACTATAAATATACCTGCATCCAGTCAGGTTGACCTCGCAGACATACAGAGAAAACTCTCTCTTTACGCAGAGTTTTTGGTTGAATCTTTGAAACGCAAGAAGACTCAGACAACTCATTCAGAACCTCTATCTTCTATCTATGGGATTGCAAAGATAGAGGAAGAAACCACCTTGGAGAAACTGAAAGAAGAAGCATTTGCTGAGAAATTTAAACTATGAGAGTGTTTTTCGACACAAACATCCTTTTGGGATGAGAAAATTTTGATGAAGTCAAATGTATGGCTGACATGGTTGACAGGGGAGAAATTAAAGCTTTCATCTCAGGTTTGGCTTTTGACACAATCATTTACGTTCTTGATATGTGTTTCAAGAAAAATGGCATGAGTAAATCCTTGAGAGAGCAAACGATTAGGCGAACATTAAACATTATACTTGACAAGTTCATTGTGGTTGAGATTTCGAATGACATTTTAAGACAAGCAATTAACGACACAAACTTCGTGTAATGGTGAACGAACAAGATATTTTACTTTATGCATCTATAATCATTATGATAAGTATCGTCCGTGCAAGGAGCAGGATGAGGCCCGGCAATGTGCAGAAAAGTTTTTTTATCATTTAGGATCTTATACGAGACTGAAGTGAATAAGACATATAGGTCAAGTTGCGTGGTGGAATCCATTAACAACCCTCATGGGGAAAGGGATGTAAATGTTTTCAAAAGTTTGAAATGCAAAATTGACATTTCAAGTTGCTTTATAGGTCATTTTTCGTGGTCACGGCTCTTTCTGTTACACCTATAATAAAGCGTATAATCCCCCACCTGACTTCATCACATTTCTGCGCCATCGCATAGCGCAGAATGAAAATCAATGAGTTGCGTAAAGTAGTTGGCTTGTTTTGGATGGTGTATTGATGAAGTCAGGATTGTTATAATTTGGAATAAATGAATGTTTTTACGAAATGATTGTTTAGAGTGGTCTATTGACTATTTTGTTTGTTGAAAATTTCATTATATTGAAACTTTTGTTTTATTTTGTATCTATGAATCGAAAAATTCTGACCTATGGTGGCTATTTCGAGAGATTCTTGCAATCGCTTGATGAAAAGGAACAATTGAAGATGTTATATATAGTTTCATTACTTGAAACACAGGATAGATTGCCTGTTAAGTTTATGAAATTTATAAGGGATGGTTTGTATGAGTTGAGATTGGAATATAAAAGCAATATCTATCGAGTGTTTTTCATCTTTGATGAAGGTAATGTGGTTGTCCTTTTCAGTGGGTTTCAAAAGAAATCGCAAAAGACGCCAATGTCGGAAATTGAGAAGGCATTAAAAATAAAGAAAGAATATTATGCAGACAAACAATCACAAAATAAATGATTTTAGTGCTGTGTTAGCAGAAAAATTTGGAGCAGAGGGTACTGCTCAGAGAGCACAGTTTGATGAGGATGCCTATTCTTTTTATACAGGTCAATTGATTTTAGATGCCAGGAAAGAAGCTAAAATGACACAGAAAGAGTTGGCAGAGAGAATTAATTCCACTAAATCATATATTTCCCAGATAGAACATGGCTTAATCACACCAAGTGTAAGCGTTTTTTATCGCATCATTAATGCACTTGGAATG
>JAZRXL010000028.1:0-148548 GCA_045600225.1 Paludibacteraceae bacterium | reverse complement strand
CACCTCTCCTCCTTGACGATACGAGTATCCGTTCTTATCATTGTATAGGTACAATCCTAATCCGACATTCTTTAAGATACGAGTTCTCGCACTTATAGTCTGTGTCATAGGCGCATCCTCTACTCCCGTCCATTGGAACTTACCTGTCAACATCAAGTGTGTACAGCGCTCTGCTCCAGCCACAGCCGGGTTCACCAAATAGTAATTGAAATGGTATTGATCACATACTATTTCATCTTGCGCATTCACTTGCAAAAACATAGCAAGCAAAGCCAAAACACTTATTATACGACATCTAATTTTCATCATGATACGTTTTTCATCGAATTAGTAATATCTTATATATGTATACATTTTGGAGTGTACATCATACATAGGTGGACAAAGATAGATATATTTCTTAAAAAAACAAAAAAGAAATATGGATTATTTTTTGTTTCACAGAATCAAATCGTCATTAATCATCCGTATCCTTCTAAAACATTCTAATTATTAATAAATTAGGAATAAACAAACCCTCATCCTAAGAGATAACATTTTTTAACAAAAGAATTAGGACAAGAATAACGAGAAAATCCTCTCTCCTATCTTAACAGACCAAACTTATCACAAATACCCAAGACAAACACTGCCAAAACAATCAACGGAAGAACATAGGTCAAATATCCTCCCATCCATCGCTGGAATCGTGCGCCTTCTCCTGTATTCGCTTCTTTATAAAAACCTTTCATTCCCCAACCATATCTGCTTGTACAGAACAAACAGAACACCATACCTCCCAGAGGCAATAGGCAATAGGAAACAATAAAGTCTTCAAGATCGAGAATTGTACCACCAAAAACTTTCAACCAATCCCATGTCCACTCACTAAAGCCTAAGACGCATGGCAGAGACAATAGCACGATGATAAAGAAATTGTTGAATGAAGATCGCTTACGTGACCACCCAAATTGCTCAGAACAGCAGGTAATGATGTTTTCAAACACAGCGAATACTGTAGACAACGACGCGAACGACATAAAGATAAAGAACATTGCCCCCCAGAATTGTCCCCATGGCATACGGTTGAACACCTCTGGCAAAGTAACGAACAATAAACCAGGACCTGCACTTGGCTCTACATGATAAGCAAAGCATGCAGGGAAAATAATCAAACCAGCCACCAATGCGACACCCGTGTCAAGGACTGCAATCATTAAACCTTCCCTCAGTATGGTATTTTTCTTAGACATATAGCTACCGAATATTGCCATAGAACCTATACCAATACTCAATGTAAAGAATGCATGGGATAGTGCATTGTATATCACATTAGCTATTCCAATCTCTTTCATTCGCTCAAAATCAGGAACAAGATAGAATTCCAGTCCTGCCATGGCTCCTTCCAACAATACGCTATTAATGGCCAAAACTACCATAAGGCCAAGAAGAATAAGCATCAAAATCTTCGACACACGCTCCACTCCCTTAATTAGTCCGTAACCAACCGTTACACTGCCTATAAACACCACAATCGCCATCCACATAGCCATAGTAAAAGGGTCATTCAATAGAGAGTTAAATTGGCTCACCACAAAACCTTCGGGCATTTCACCTGCAAATGTACCTCCTGCTGTCGAGAAGATATAGTGCATCATCCATCCAGCCACTGTAGTATAAAACATCATAAGCATGTAACAGCCAACCAAAGAAACCCACCCTTGCAGATGCCACCTGGTGCCCTCTGGCTCCAGTTTCTTAAATGCCTTTATTGGTGACTTACGAGCAGCGCGTCCCACACTCAACTCCATACAAAGGACAGGAATACCCAACAACAGCAAGAACATAAAGTAGATAAGCACAAAAATTCCTCCACCACTCATTCCTGTGATATAGGGGAACTTCCATACATTACCAATACCAATAGCACAACCGGCAGCTACTAAAATGAAGCCAAGACGTGACGAAAGCAATTCGCGCTGAGTTGAGGAGTCTTTCATTTTACGATATTCCTTATAATAATATTTGATCTATTAATGATTCTTTTTAAAAGCCTCGATACGCTCCTTGAACATCGTCTCTTGTTCCTTCTTGAAGAAAGAAGTACATACACGAACGCCTTGTTCGTTAGAACCCATAGTATCCAATGGGAAGACCGCAATACCGTAGTACATCAACTCACGAGTCAACTGCAAATCGTTCATGCCAGGATACTGTACAGTGAAATAGAATCCATCTGCCAAAGGTGCTCCCATATCGTTGTCGTAAACCAAATAGAAACCGTTAGCCAACAAGACATCCTTCATATATTTTGCACGACGACCATACTCCTTCACATCGTTCAAGAAGTTGTATTTACCCTCGCATGCTGCCTCCATCAAAGCAGCCATTGCATGCTGTACGCTATGGGTAGTACCACTTGACAGAGTGTACATCAAACGGTTGCAGAAGAAGTTACCAAACTCCCCCACTCCAAACTTATCTGCCAATGGTTTGTAAACACGCTTATACAACTTGTTGCTGATGCAGGTAACACCAATACGTTGTCCTGCATAGGAGAAGGCCTTGGATCCAGAAACCCACAACACATAATTGTCTGTATATTTCGCCACAGTAGCTTGGTAAGGAGCCTCAAATGGATGAGACAAATCACGACGGAAATCCATCGCAAAATAAGCCAAGTCTTCCAAAACGATCACGTCATACTTGTCTGCCAAACCAGCAATCCCTTTCAACTCCTCCTCTGTAAAGCATACCCAAGATGGATTATTGGGATTAGAATATACTATAGAATTAATATTGCCTACTGACAATACTTCGTCTAACTTTTTAATCAAATCTTCGCCACGATAATCGTGAATATCCAACCCCACATGTTTCAAACCGATCACATCGCATTGGGTAGTCTGTACAGGGAAGCCAGGTTGGATAAACAACACGGTATCTTTCTTCGTACCAGAACAAGCATGATAGATAGCTGTGAAAGTTGCAAATGTACCCTGCATACTTCCTGTGGTTGGAATACAACAAAGAGGTTCAATATCCACTCCTATAAACGCCTTCACAAACTGAGAAGCGGCATTCTTAATGCGAGGTACACCTCCATTAGGCGGATAAACAGTTGCGCAACCATTAGCTAAAGCTTCTTGCTCCGCTTTCAAGGCAATTTCAGAAGGTTGCAAACCTGGCACACCCATTTCCAAATGAATAACAGTCTGACCCGTTTTTTCCTCTAACAATCTTGAAAGAGCCTGAATATCACGAATCGTTGCTTTCGAAAAATCACCAAGTGCCATGCTATCCATAGCAGCGGTAACGGTATTATAATCTAAAGGAGTAGTAAGCATGAATTATGAATTATGAATTTTTTTGTTACATTAGTTTCACAAAATTAAGCGTTAATTCGCATTTTTGCAAGTGTTACAAACTTGTAAAATTTACTTCAGGAATAGATTTTGATGCATTGGCGACAGAAAGGCGTTGCCATCAATTTTAAAATTTGTAAGAAACTCCGAAAGAAAGACCTCTGTAATCTCTCTCCTCGGAAATCTCTTCGAACATCTCATCCGTCCTCTTGGTTGACTTAACCTGCATATCAAAGATATCGTTCATACAAACATTGAACGACCAGTTTTTTATCGTTTTTGTAACATGAGCATCGGCATACACATAATGATCTATCTTACTATAGGCATCCCAAACCGGACCATTATATTGTAGGTTCAGACCCAAACACCAACCTCTATTAAAATTACAAATACCCATCCAACGTACGTCGAAACTTACTTTACTAGAAAGATCGACCAACTCACTACTCTTATAACTCAACAAATTGGCAGAAACAGAGAGTGCAGTAGAGAAAATACTAGGCGACCACACAACAGTAGAATAGAGTCGATAGATATAGTTCTTTTCACTGTTCATCCACACATTTTTCACCCTTGTCAGTTTATCGTTAACAATTATTGTTTTAAAATTGGTGCTCACCGAAACTGAATTACCATTAAAGACATGTCCCACATTAAACGTGTGCATTTTCGCATTATTCAGTTGGCGGAACACGGAGTCCTGCAGTGTCGGATTTCTATTCGCATCCATAGCGGTGACAACTGGATAAATCTGCTTGTAATTGGGACGGGTCACGCCCGTTCGGTAGCTAGCATGGAGCATATTTTTAGGGTTAATGCTGTAGCTGACCGAGACATAGGTTTGAGGAGCAATTGTCTGGTTGCTTCTATCGGGCAAACTTGTAATAGCAATATCGTAATGAAAGAAGTCGACGACCTCACCCAATTCAAACATCCATTTGTCTAATTTCCAATCAATTTGGGCTTTCGTTTGGCTATTAAGGGATATGATATCGTAATAGGTATCGTCAGAACCAATTTTCACTTTGGTAAGGTCATTGACAATGCCATTTTCTAATTTTTCACCAATATACAACCTTGCATTTTTCCACAATGGTAAAGTCTGCGTTACATCCAAGCAGAAATTTTTGGAGCGGGAGTTCGTATTTTCCTCCCCCTGCTTCTTTATACCGAAATTTTGGTAGTTGTAGAGTCGAGGGTTATTTTGAAACTTAGCAGATAGAGACACGTTCAAAGATGTTTGCTTAGCGAAATTATGGCTATAGCCCAACCTTACAGAGTGAGTATGACGTTTCTCTTTACTATAATCCTCCTTCAGAAGAGTATCAACTGTCGTGGATGTCCATGTCTTCACCTTCATATAATCTTGTGTGTACGACAAGGATAGTCTATCCTTGTCAGAGACCTTGTATCTCACTCTCAGCGATGCCGCTTCGGCATAGCTATCCGCCTTCTCAGACTCCTGCGTAACGCTTTCGTTCTTGCTTTCATCTTTGAGCCATTCCTGTTTTTGGATAGTGAAAGTTTCGGATCGGTCGAAATAAAACGATGCACCACCAGCGATAGACCAACGTCCCTTCTCCCAACCGAAGTTCATCGTAGGATCTATGGTTCTATTCGTATTACAATCAAGAGCCACATTACCATGAAACCCTTCTGGTTGTTTTTTCAGAAAGACACTGACGGCAACATTCAGACTCGCCGTACCTCTTTTTGCATCAGGAGTATTGACAATCTCAATACGATCCACATCCATCACTCGGATGCGACGCAAGACCGCCTCCACATCATAAATATGGGTTTCGTTATCCACCTTTAGCGATACCTTTTCCGACAAACCATTATCATTGACACTCATCAATCCAGGGATAGTCTGAAACATAGAGAGAAGAGACTCGTTGGGAGAGAGTCCCATTCGATCAGGATAATAGGTTTTACAAACGGATGACACTCCCATCACAGTCTTTTGTTTAGCCTCAGCAGCTGGCACTTCTTTCGTATGTTTTTCCTTTGCAGAAAGAGAAAACAGAGTCAATAGAAATAATAACGTAACCAATGAGGCTTTCGGCATAATCATTTTTTAATGAAAAACATTAGAGCAACTAATTCTTGCAAAGATACAAATTTATAGGCAAGTATATACCTTTTGACCTCAAGTGATGAAAATACCATCAGTGATGGAAGTACTTTTAGCCACCATATAAAATTTGACACCAAATAATATGGATAACACCTGATTATGTGTATTGTATCGTCTTAACAACGGATCTACTAAGAAAGCGAATTTGTCCATCAATTATTTTTTATTTACCTTTGCTTATGATTTGTTAGACTCTCACAATCATATGGACAACAAATTCATTATACTAATAGCATCCATTTGTTCCATTTTATCGGTGGAATGGATATTTTATAAGATTTTGGAAATTGCCAAAATAAAAAAACTGGTGGATAATCCTAACGCGAGGAAACTGCAGAAAAACCCAGTCCCCATGTTAGGTGGAATAGCTGTTTTTTTTGGTCTACTCACAGGTTTGCTAATAGCCAAAAGCTTCAACCATGACCTCACCGGACTTTCCCCCATCATCGCAGCCTCTAGCATCATGCTCTATGTGGGTTCCATTGATGACATCATCGGCATATCTCCCCTTTCTCGATTACTCATCGAATCAGCTACGATCCTCGCACTGATTTTCAGTACAGGTATATGTGTGGACAGCCTTCACGGTCTGTGGGGGATCTATCACTTCTCATGGTGGATCGGTGTTCCGCTCACCATCTTTGCCGGAGTAGGCATCATCAACGCTTTCAATATGGTGGATGGCGTAAACGGTTTATCCTCAGGACTCTGCATTACCGTATCCATCCTGATGGGCGTTTACTTTGCCAAAAGAAGCGATTGGGCAGACGCGACCCTAGTGTTCTGTTTTGCCGCCGCTTTGATCCCTTTCCTCCTACACAATGTTTTCGGCAACAAAAGCCGTATGTTCATTGGAGACGCAGGAACCATGGTAATGGGACTGCTTGTTGCATGGTGCTGTATGCAGACCCTATCAATAGATGGGAGAGTTGATATGTCTGACAAACCTTCGGAGAATATGTGCCTTCCTGCTATGCTCCTATCTATCGCTTGCGTTCCAGTAATGGACACCCTCCGTGTCATGACCAGCCGCATTCTGCACGGTGTCTCTCCTTTCCAAGCGGACAAGAGCCACCTGCACCACAAGTTCATTGCCGTAGGCATCAGCCACTCCATCACAGCTCTCTGCGAGATCTGCCTCAACCTTATGGTGGTGGGTGTTTGGTATATCTCCTTTAAGGCGGATGCCTCTCAATCTATCCAGCTACTCAACACCATTCTTGCTGCCACTCTTCTTATTTGGGGATCCTACGCTTTCCTTCGCTATCAAGAGAAAAACAACACACAAACACACAAGCGACTGAATCGCATAAGCATCAAAACCCACTTAGGACACACCAACTGGTGGATGAAATTCCAAGAACGACTCGACAAAAAAGCCTACGAAGAGAGCGATTATAAATAAAAGTTTACTATGAAAGAGGAGTAGCGACACAAAAGGCGCCGTTACTTAGACTTTATTATGCACTAAATTTATATTGACATTCATCAAAAAAAAAAACAGGGTGGGTATTTATCAATCACACCTTTGAGCAAAGAAGAATAAATTCATTATTTTTGCAAAATCTTAATTCCCATAACTTTTGTCTCAACGGGTTCGGGCATAAAGTTTATGGTATTTTTTAGGGCCCTACTTACCTTCAAAATAGATTATTACCGAACATTTGGCTTTTGCCATGGAGCGGTTTAATACGAATGGTAACATTTATATTTCCTTTATGTGGGTTATCCACTTTTGTTAGCAACGCTATGTTACTAACAAAGGCGAAGCTTTGCCCGAATATCAACACATTTGCCACATGAAAAAAGCGTTAATTACAGGCATCACAGGACAAGATGGTTCATACCTTTCCGAGTTCCTTCTCCAGAAAGGCTACGAGGTTCATGGCATCATCCGCAGATCGTCGGTGGACTTCCGCGAACGAATCGCACACTTGGAGGGAACAGCCAATTTTCACTTGCACTACGCAGATATGAGTGACTCCATGTCGCTCGTCAAAGTGGTAGGAAAGGTTCAACCCGACGAGATTTACAACCTAGCTGCACAAAGCCACGTACAGGTATCTTTCGACTCTCCGGAATTTACGGCAGACGTAGATGCCACTGGCGTTCTCCGCATACTAGAAGCAGTACGAACCAACCACCTAGAAGGTTCTTGCCGCATCTATCAGGCATCCACCTCCGAGCTATACGGGAAAGTGGAAGAAGTGCCGCAAAACGAGAACACGCCCTTCCACCCATACAGCCCATACGCCGTTGCCAAACTCTATGGTTTCTGGATCGTAAAGGAGTATCGTGAAGCCTACAACATGTTCTGCTGTTCGGGCATCCTCTTCAACCATGAGAGCGAGCGTCGTGGCGAAACCTTCGTCACCCGAAAAATCACACTGGCGTCTGCCCGCATTGCGCAAGGTAAACAGGAGTGCCTATACCTAGGCAACCTCGACAGCCTCCGCGACTGGGGTTACGCCAAGGATTATGTGGAGTGCATGTGGCTCATCCTACAGCACGAGACACCGGAAGACTTCGTCATCGCCACTGGCGTGCAACACACCGTGCGCGAATTTGCCACCCTGGCATTCCACTACGCCGGTATCGAACTCCGATGGGAGGGCGAAGGTGTCAACGAAAAAGGTATCGACACGAAAACTGGCAAGGTGGTCGTTGCCGTGAGTGAAGACTTCTACCGTCCTACGGATGTGGTCAACCTATGGGGCGACCCAACAAAAGCAAAAGCCAAACTGGGCTGGAATCCATCAAAGACTTCCTTCGAAGAATTGGTGAAGCTAATGGTTGAACATGACATCGCCAAAGTGGCGTCCGAAGGTGCTGCGCAAAAGGTACACATGAACCTTGCAGAATACCTCGAAAAAGGAATCGTAAAATAACATCTTAATAAGCAAATAATTATGAAAACGCTCAAATATAGCATTGTATTAGGCCTATTGGCTGCGTTGTTCTTCTCCTCTTGTTCTTCAAAGAAGATTGTCTACATGCAGGATGTTCAACAGGCAACGATAAAAAAAACACAATACGAGCAAGGCATCACCTTGCAACCGGGGGATCAGATACTCATTTTAGTTTCATGTCGAGATCCCCAAATTAGTGCATTATTCAATCAAGCTCCCAACAGCAATAGAATTGCTGGCACAGAAACATTAAATTCATCTTACCTAGCCTCCAATAGTTCATCCTCTCAATCTACAGTTGGATACACAATCAATTCTGATGGGAACATCACATTCCCTGTTTTCGGCAAAGTGAATATCGTAGGTTTGAACAGAGAGCAGGTTGCTGAAAAAATCAAAAGTTTAATAGAGAACAGCAATCAAGCGAAAGACCCTGTCGTTTCGGTGGAATACCTCAACTTAGGAATTAGCATTTTGGGAGAAGTGAAAAATCCTGGACGTATAAAAATCGATCGTGAGCACTTTTCTATTTTAGATGCATTAAGCGCCGTGGGCGACATGACCATCTACGGAAACAGGAAAAACGTCACACTCATCCGCAAAGGCGAGAACGGTGACGAATTCTATAAATTAGACTTCACCAAGGCCGACGACCTTTACGCATCTCCGGTCTTCTTCGTGCAACAGGGCGATGTCATCTATGTTTCGCCTAATAAGAAAAAAGTGGGCGACTCATCCGTCAACGGGAACACCCTCAAATCGGTATCCTTCTGGATGTCGATGGGCTCTTTCGCCACCTCCGCTGCCGTTCTTATCAACAACCTTGTAAAAAATAAATAATCATGGCTCCAATCAATAGTAACAATCCAAGAAGACAACAGCAGAACAACGATGTGCAGCTGTCGGATGTCTTCTTCCAGTATATAGCCAAGTGGAAATGGGTCTTGCTATCCCTTCTCTTGTGCCTTTCGGCAGGCATCTACCACCTACTCACCACCACTCCGCTCTATAAGGCTACCTCATCAATCCTTCTAAAACAAGATAAGGATGGGCAATCGCTTTTGGGTAACGTGGCTATGTCGATGACCGACATTGGGCTCTCACAAGTCAATATCAATGCCTCCAACATCATCATGACTTATCAGACACCGGACATCACGCACGCCGTGGTGCAACGTCTGCACTTAAACGACACCTATACGAGCAAAGGCACCTTTCGTAATCAGTTACTCTACGGTAGCACACTTCCTTTCTATGTCAACTTTATCGACATGCCTTTTCATGGCAGAGGTTCTTTTGTGATGCAACAGAAAGAGGGTAAGGTGCAGATATCCGGATTCAATGTGGGAGATCCCCAATCGACAGAAGAATTTACAGTAGCCTTTGGCGACACCCTCTCCTCCCCTCTCGGCAGAATCGTTGTGGTTCAGAATGCCTACTACAAAGGGGAAGAGTTTACAAAACCCATCTATGTGTCGCACATCAGTTCATACGATGCCATCGGCGCTTTCCAAGGCAAGTTAAACGTAGGTCTTCGTGACAAAATGGGTACTGTCTTTGACCTTACATATACCGATGCTAGCCACGAACGTGCCATCGATGCCCTGAAGATGACCATCAACGTCTACGACGAGTTCTGGATGAAAGACAAAAACCAAGTGACTCTTAGCACTGTGGATTTCATTTCTCAACGACTGGACCTTCTGAAAGAAGATCTCCACGCCGTAGACAACGAGATTGCCAACTACAAGAGTAACCAGCGCATCCCTGACATTACGGCCACGGCTCAGTATGACCTGACCATGGCAGGAGAAAACGAACGCAAACTACAACAACTGAACAACGAGCTTTCTGTGGCCCGCTTCCTACTCACCTACATGCGCAACAACAGCAATAAACTGCTACCTGCCAACGTGGGTGTAAACGAACAGAGCATTCAGACGCAGATCAACGAATACAACAAACTCTCCCTACAGCGTAGCCGTTTCGTTGAGAGCAGTAGCGAGGAGAACCTCTTGGTAAAGGATATTGACATCCAACTCTCCGCTCTGCGTGAAGGAATCATCGGTTCGGTAGAAAACTATATCGGTGCAGCCCAGATGCAACTGAATGCCTACGAAGGCAACAAACAGGCCATCAACGCCCGCATCAGTTCCAATCCGAAGCAGGCTGGCCATCTGCTCTCTGCAGAGCGCGAACAGAAGGTGAAAGAGGGACTCTACCTCTTCCTACTCCAAAAGAAGGAAGAGTTTGAGATATCACAAGCTTTCACCGCCTACGATACACGTACGATTATGGATCCAGAGTATGGCGGTGGCAATGCTCCTTTTGCCCCCAACAGCCGCAACATCATTGGCTTGTCGATTCTAATCGGACTCTTGCTACCATTCGTAGCCCTCTACATCAAGGAACTAATGAACACCAAGGTCAAGAGCAAGAAAGACTTGGAGAACCTCACCGTTCCTTTTGTCGGAGAAATTCCTTTGGTATCGCAAAACAACCGAATCTGTTTCTTCAACCGATTCTTGAAAAAGAAGAGCAGCAGTTCTGCACAATTGGTCGTAAAGGCGGAGAGTCGCGACGTGATCAACGAAGCGTTCCGTGTGACGCGTACCAACGTCGAATATATGTTAGCCAACCATGAGAAGTGTGCTGTCATCATGACAACATCGGCTAATGTAAACAGTGGTAAGACATTCATCACAAGCAACCTTGCCACCTCGTTCGGCATCAAAGGCAAGAAGGTGATTGCAGTCGACCTGGACCTTCGGAAAGCATCACTGTCGCACACCTTCAAGTACAAAGACAAAGAGGGCGTATCCACCTTCCTCAACGGGCAGCAAAAGAATCTTCAAGCCTTGATTCAGCATCAAGACATCGATATTCTTCCAGCAGGGAAGTTACCTCCTAACCCAGCAGAACTATTGGGCGGAGAGAAACTGAAAGAGATGCTGGAAATACTCAAAGCAGAGTACGACTACATCTTCCTCGATTGTCCTCCTGTGGAGATCGTAACAGATGCCGACGTCATACGCAAATGGGCAGACATGACACTGTTCGTAGTCAGAGCCAACCTCTTCGAGAAATCCCTCTTGACCGATTTGGAGAAGTACTATACCGACAACCATTTCAACCGCCTCACCATTGTCCTCAATGGTACCGAGGCCATCGGAAGGTACGGTTATAAATATGGCTACTACAAAAACGGATATGGTTATGGCTATGGTTATGAATATCATAATTCTTAATTATCCTCATTTTCATAGGGCGTATGCAATACGCCCCTACGATACGCATAAACAAGAATGCCAACCAATTCATAATTCTTAATTCTTAATTTGTTAACGGCTCTTTTCTGGAGTTTCCTCGAGCGATTCGGCATCAAGGGCATCACGCTACTCTTCAGCGTCTTCCTGGCACGAATCCTTACGCCCGACGATTACGGCATCGTTGCCATGCCAATGATTTTTTTGGCAGTGGCGCAGTGTCTCATCGACTGTGGTTTCGGAAGTGCCTTGATACGCAAGCAAGATCTCAAAGAGGAAGATCTCAACACGGCCTTTCTCTTCAACATAGGCGTAGGACTGTTCTGCTACATTCTCCTTTTCATCGCCTCACCATGGATTGCCCAGTTCTACAAGGCCCCCATTTTGGCAGACCTGCTGAAGGTCTCTGCCCTATCCACCCTCACTGCTCCGTTTTGCCTTGTGCAAAACACGTTGCTCACCCGAGAGGTGGACTTCAAGCGACTAGCTAAGATCTCCTTGGCAACCTCCTTGGGTAGCGGGTTCATCGGACTGGGCATGGCTCTAGCCGGTTATGGTGTATGGTCGCTCGTTGTGCAAAGCGTGGGTGGACAGTTGATTCGCATCGTTCTACTGTGGCACACCACATCATGGAGGCCACGCCTACAATGGGCGCAGAGTTCATTTCGCTATCTCTGGGGATTCGGTAGCAAGATGATGGCAGCCGCACTGATCAACGTAGCCAACGAGAATGTATTCCCTATGATACTCGGCAGGTTCTTTTCCCCAGCCCTATTGGGCAATTTCATGAAAGGAAGTGCCATCGCCAGTCTTCCCTCTCTGCAAGCCACTGATATGCTGCAACGTGTCACCTATCCCGTGCTATGCAAGATGCAGGGCGACGATCAGGCTTTGGCAAGCCACTACCGCAAGTTGTTGCGACTCTCTGCCTTCGTCATCTTTCCGTTGATGGTTGGACTAGCAGCTGCCGCACAATCCGTGGTCGACGTATTGTTGGGCGAACAATGGGACGGTGTGGTGATTATCCTACAATTGCTTTCGTTAGGTATGATGCTCTACCCTATCCACGCCATCAATCTGAATCTCTTGCAGGTGAAGGGTCGTTCAGACCTTTTTCTGCTGTTAGACATCATCAAGGCCATTGTCGGATTGGCAGTGTTGATCATCACGGTGCCACGAGGAATTCTCTGGATGGTGGCAAGCGTGCCTGTATTATCGGTTTTAGCACTGGTAGCAAACACCTACTTCACTGGAAAAATGATTCAGGTAGGACTTTTCCGCCAGCTACAGGACTTGACACCCATACTGTTTGTCTCCCTTCTGATGGGTAGCGCCGTCTGGGGTCTCAATCAGGTTGTCGGCACGCTGAATCCTTTCATATTGCTGCCCATCCTTCTGCTCGTAGGCGTCGCACTTTACACTGCCCTATCCTACTGTTTCTTACAGAAGGAATGGAAGGAAGCTCAAACCATACTGCATAGATATTTGAATCGCACCCAAAGCAACTTCTAACTACTAACTACTAACTGCTAACTACTAACTGCTAACTTCTCCCCCATTTTCTTGCTAGGATGAGAGAATTTACTATTATTGCAGAAAAAAACAAGCCTCTAGAGACTAAAAACTAAAAAATAAGCCTCTAGAGACTAAAAATCAGAAACAAGTTCTATAGAGACTTAATAGTTAGATGTTAAGTTGATAAAAAAATGATATACGCTACCATTTCAGCCGACATAGTTGACAGCACTAAAATGACTACAGAAGATATGATTCTCGTCAGCAAGTGTTTGAATGATTTTCTACATCCAATGATGAAGGTATCGAAGGGTAAAAAGGAGATGCGTTTTGATGTAACCTCAACTGCTAACTCCAAACTTCTAACTTCTCACTACTAACTACTAACTACTAACTACTCATTTCCCTCCACTAACTCATAACTCTCCAGCATCTTGATCACCTCCTCTCTTGAGTTGAACATGATGACGTCGAGGATGGAGAGGTTCGGCACGAAGGGATGATTGAATTGCTTATATTCAACAGGTATAGATTTCAGAAATTTAAGGGTGATGCCTCGCTTCTTGAACTCTTCGAAGTCATAGAGTGATGTACCGCCAATAGCGTTAATGTAGGTATCGGCACCAAGTCGGGCACATTGATCGTAGACGCGATATTCACGCTTGAGGAGGGAGTTACCCTTTAAGGATGAACTTTTGATGAAACGGGTTTTGATCCCCAAGTAGTCGCCTATCACTTGCATACCGTGCATTAGGAAATCGGCAAGTTTTCTTTCTGAGTGAGTGAGGATGGATTGGATGAGGGTGTAGCCTTCGGAGAAGTTTGGAGCCTTGTGGTAGGCATGCCAAACGGTTTTTAGAATTTTATCTTGATTAATAGTTACAAGATTGGTTTCGCTGATGAGCTTGTTTTGGCTCATCTTTTCGATGGCGAGATTGATGAATCTTGGTTCTTGATTGATTAATATACGGTTTCGGTTGATCCAACCTTTTTTGATGTAGGCGTAATCGTCTAGAATCACGAAGACGTCGGCGGCGTTGATAAGTTGCCAGTAGCCGATGTAGGGGATGATGTAGGGTTGATTACATGCTATGATCATAATCGAAACGTTTTTACAAAAGTAGAAAAAATATTTGATAGGATATGGCGAAGCAATTTATTCAGTATTTTGAGGATTCGTTTAAAGAGAATTGGGATTTGCCAGCCATGACCAATTATGTGACAAAGCAGACCTATGCCTACAAGGATGTGGCGCGGGAAGTTGCTAAGTTGCATATCTTGTTTCGTAAACTGAATATTCAGCAGGATGATAAGATTGCTTTAGTGGGTAATAATACACCTGAGTGGGCGATTACCTTTTTGGCGACGATAACTTATGGTGCGGTGATCGTACCGATTTTGCAGGACTTTCATTCTGATGACATTGCTCATATAATAGGACATTCTGAGTCTAAGCTCCTTTTCATTGCCGATTCCTACTGGGATCGATTGATAGAGAAGGATACAAATACTCTACGAGCTGTCTTTGCTTTGGAGGATTTTCGGTGTATACGTCAAGCTCAGGGAGAGACTCTCCATCTTATTATACGGCACCTTCCCCAACTTTTCAAAGAAAGTTACCCCGATGGGGTTCAAAAAGAAGATATTCGGTATGTGGACAAGGATGATGATTTGGTATGTGTTTTAAATTATACGTCTGGCACCTCAGAATATAGTAAAGGTGTGATGCTATCTGGAGGTAATTTCTGTTGTGTTTTGTCGTTTGCCATCAAACAAGAACTAGGGTTCAAAGGGTGTGATATTTTATCATATTTGCCCCTTGCACACTCTTATGGATGTACATTTGATTTTATATGTCAGATGGTAACAGGCGGTCACGTCACTATGCTTCCCAGAATCCCAAGTGCAGCGGATTTGCTTAAAGCGATGAGTGATGTGAAACCTGACTGGATAGCCGTTGTCCCTATGATACTGGAAGCGATATATCGTAAACAAATACAACCGGTTTTGAGCAAGCCATCCATGAAGATATTGACCAATATTCCTCTCGTCTCTAATATTGTCTATGGCAAGATGCGAGATAGGCTTGTGAATGTTTTCGGAGGAAAATTTAGAAAGTTATTTGTGGGCGGCGCTCCGTTCGATTCTGAAGTGGAGAATTTCTACGCTAAAATTAATTTCCCTTTTGCGGTTGCCTATGGTATGACGGAGTGTGCTCCATTAATCAGTGTTGATTTTCAGTCATATACACCTCATAGTGTAGGCAAGGCCATAGATGGTGTTAGCATTTCGATTGATTCTGAAGATCCGTTGAAAATACCTGGTGAAATTCTTGTCAAAGGAAAGAATGTCATGAAGGGCTATTTTAAAAATTGTGAAGCCACGCTTGCTACTTTTGATAGTGAGGGATGGTTAAAAACAGGTGATATGGGTCTCCTTGATAAGGATGGTAATTTATTTGTCAAGGGGAGATCAAAGGCCATGATTCTTACTTCATCTGGTCAAAATGTCTATCCAGAGGAGATTGAATCTAAGCTGAATAACTCTCCATATATCGCTGAGAGTTTGGTGGTTCAGAGGGGGGAGAAGATTGTGGCATTGGTCGTACCAAACAAAGATTTAGTTGGCGAAGTTTCTGATCTGCAATCAATCATGAAGGAGCAAATAAAGGCGGTCAATAAGCAGTTGCCTGCTTATGCATATATTCATTCGTTTGAGATACAAACAACTGTGTTTGAGAGGACTCCGAAGAAAAGTGTGAAGAGATATTTGTATCAATAAAGGAAACAATCATGAAGAGATTGGTTACATTGAGAAATTTTGAGGAAAGAGATTTGGACTTTGTGTACAGATGCAAAAATGATGTATCGTTGTCCGAATTATCGATTAATGGATATCATCCTATTTCATATGAGGAAACGACTGATTGGATTGATAAGTGTATTCATGACGATGGCACCTATAAATATTGGGCTATTTGCACGGATGACGAGTTCCAAAATATTGTTGGATGGGGTGCAATCTCTCGAATTGATAATTTGAAAAAGAGTGCATTTGTTCATGGTATTACAATCGCAGATACGAAATATCGTGATGGGTCAGCATTATTCACCGCAGGTATATATATGGCGGATTATGTATTCGAAAAGATGGAATTCGACCGATTAGATGCGGAGTGTCTAAGCGGACAATTAAACACAAAGGTCCTTTTGGATTTGATTTTACAAGAACGCAAGCATGTTGATAACAATGCGGTCTGTAGGGAAGGTGTTTATTATGATATAATTTCCTATTCAATTCAGAGAGAAGATTATGAGTTGAAAAAAGCGAATGGGATGCTTGATTATGATACTTGTGTTGCGAAATTAAAGAATCTTATTCGTAACAGTCCTAATGAAGATATTAGTTTAGCAATTTTCATAAATCGATTTAAATCCATTCTGGAAGATACTGATCCTTCGCAAATCTCTGCACAATCAAAGTTTGTTGAATTGCGTGAGTGGTCTTCTCTCTTTGCAATAGAGGTGGTAGCTTTGGTGGAAGATGTTTGCAGGGTAAGATTGGATGCTCACGATTTGCAGGAGTGCGAAACGATTGAGGAGTTGTATAGTTATGCTATGCGTAAAAAATAGGTTTTAGGCATTTATGATCCCTTCTCCCCAGCAAAACTATACCGTCATGGTTGTAACACTCACCTACAACCATACCCCATACATAGAGGATACCCTCAAAGGCATTGTTATGCAACAAACTGACTTCCCTGTGGTTGCCTGTGTCTTGGATGATTGCAGTACGGATGGAACGGCTGACATTGTGCGCCGTTACGAGGCTCAATATCCAGATTTAATTAAGGGATTCTATTTTGAGGAGAACCAGTTTTCTAAAGGAAAGTCCACTTTAGAGGCTTTAATCCCTTGGCTGGACAAAGTGAAATATATTGCTCCATGCGAAGGTGATGACTATTGGACGGATCCATTAAAGCTTCAGAAGCAGGTGGATTTTATGGAGAGTCACGCTGATTGTTCAATGTGTTTTCATAATGCAATCAAACATTGGGAAGATGGTAGTCACCCTGATACTTTGTTTTCACAAGTAGAGGATAAAATTTATTCTGCTAATGAAATAATTCAAAATTGGATTATTCCGACAGCTTCAACATTGTTTCGTTCTGTAAATTTTGTTCACAAAGAAACTTTCGTTTTTTTGAGGAATCCACACATTATTTATCATGATATTGTATTATTTCTTTCTTGTGCAGTTCATGGTAAAGTATATGGCCTTTCAAATATCATGAGTGTTTATAGAAAAAATAAAGGAAGTGCAACATCTCGAATAGAAGATCAGTACAAAGTATCAACGGACATGGTGATGAAATTATGCAATCACTATAAAGCATTACGAAATTTCTTCTTTCCATATTTTGGGAAAAAATTTTCCATGGAGTGTGAATCATTATTTTTTCGTCACAATAGGTATGGTACTTTTGTTTCATTGATACGCAACCAATTGAATTATCATAGGGAGTTTGTTTCCTCAGCTTTTTCTATATCCAAATCAAGAACAATAATAAACTATATAAAAGTTATAGGTTCCATTGTGAAATATGGAATGAAAAAACTTCTGCATTTTAATTGAGCATGCCCCCTTCTATTTCCGTAATAGTTCCTATCTATAATTCTGAAAAAACATTACGACGTTGTTTGGATAGTATATTAAATCAAACGTTTTCTGATTTTGAATTATTATTGGTTGATGACAATTCAACGGATGGTAGTAGAAAGATTTGTGATATTTACATAGAAAAAGACGAAAGGATAAGAGTTTTTTATAATTCAAAGGAAGGCATATCTCTAACGAGACAATTTGGAATATTACACGCCTTAGGTGAGTATACAATTCAAATTGATTCAGATGACTGGGTGGAATATAATATGTTAGAGTTGTTGTATAAGGAGGCGAAGATTAAGGATGCGGATGTTGTAATGAGTGATTTTTTTTTAGACTCTGAACACAATCGAAAAAGGCAAAGTCAAGCGTGTAATAGATTAGACAATATAAGTCTTTTGAATGTTATATATGACCCATTATATGCGAGTCTATGGAATAAATTGATTCGCAGAAACTGTTACTCAAAATATAATATTCAGTTTGCAAAGGAGATTGAATACGCAGAGGATTTATTTATAATGCTGCAGCTATTAGACAATCCTTTAAAAGTTGAATATGTTTCTGATGCATTGTACCACTATGATCGATTTTCAAATACGAATAGTATAATGAAGCACACTAAATTTGTAGATATGAAACGGTCTATAGACTATATGCAGAAGCATTTGAGCAAAAGTGCAGACACAGCGTTACGGAAGGTAAAAAGGGACGCATTATTGCTAAAATATTCAGAAAACAATTGTAAATATGACGTTTCTACAATGGGTGATTTATACTGTGAAATTAATAGAGACTTATTGCTTTCTGGAATGCTGCACCCCATACGATATCGTCACCGATTGATAATTGCTTTGCACCGATACCATTTGGGATGGATAGGATGTTTATATAGCTATTTAATACAGTCTTTCAAATCGTCGATTAAAAAGATCACCTAGTTTCTACACATCAATCAGAATCTACACTTTGGAGGTGCTGATAGTACCAAGCATCAAATTCTCCAAACATAGATGTCTTGTTTAAGAACGAAACTATGATGATTACGTACAAAAAGATTCTCGCATTCGTGTGTTCCATCAGCCTCACGGTAGAGTTCCCGATGCCAGTCAATTGAGGTTAGGAAATAACCTTGAAAAAAATCATAATGACTCTGATAATTGGACAGAATCAACGATTATTGGAACAGGAGTAAAGGGTACGGTACAGGTTGTATGTAATTATTAAGAGGCAACAAACACCTGCTACTCTATTTTATGTTGAAGAAAGTGAGTTATTTCACTAGAATGAATTTCAGCATTAAACACAACGGGATTATTTTCATTTGCAGCTACACGCAATGTCAAATAACAGCATAAATAATAAACGGATAGCGAAGAATACCATTGCCCTGTACTTTCGCACATTCATCACAATGATTGTGGGTTTGTACACAGGTCGTGTGATGCTTCAGGCACTTGGCATCGACAACTATGGCATCAACAATGTGGTTGGAGGTATTGTTGGCATGAGTGCCCTCATTACAAATACCATGTCACAAGCTATCAGTCGTTATATTACCTGTGCATTAGGCAAAGGAGATAAAGACGGGATGCGCACAATGTTCTCTACCTCTATCAATGCCCAAATAGCAATGGCATTGCTTGTGGGTTTAGTCTTGGAAGGAGCAGGTGTCTGGTTCCTCAACTATGGAGCCAACATACCAGAGGGCAGAATGGAAGCAGCAAATTGGGTGCTACAATGTGGTATTGTCTCATTGGCGATATCATTAATCAGTTCTCCTTATAATTCTCTGTTGATAGCATATGAGCGAATGGGGATTTACGCCTATACCAGTATCGCAGAAGCCGCCTTGAGATTGGCTATCTGTTTTGCTGTTATGTATTACGATGGCGACAAACTTATCTTCTTTGCCATCCTACAAGTCTGTGTTGGATTATGTATGCGAATCTTCTATGGTTGGTATTGTGGACGTAACTTTGAAGAAGCACATTACAGCCCAAAGATATTCGACAAACACTTGTTAAAGGAACTTACTGTATTCAGCAGCTGGAATCTATTGAACAATGGAGCATACGTCTTTGCCACACAAGGTGTCAACATGCTGATTAACGTTTTCTTTGGAGTTGCATTTAATGCCGCCAGAGGTGTTGCAGCCCAAGTCAATGGAGCTGTACAGAGTTTTGTTGACAATTTTACAGTTGCGTTCACCCCACAGATAACCAAGAGCTATGCTGCTGGCGATACAGACTATGCAGTTATGCTAGCTAATCGTGGAACGAAATTCTCGTGGCTGATGATGTACGTTTTCATCGTGCCAGTATGTGTCGAAGCAGACACGTTGTTGAAATTATGGTTGGGAACAGTACCTGTTATGGCAGGCGTTTTTCTCCGTCTTGCGATGTTTGAATCTCTAACTGTTGCCTCAGGTCAAAACCTTTTCCGTTTGATTCAGGCTGATGGCAATATTCGTCACTACACTACACGCTCGTTTCTTGTTGCAGGCATGATCTTCCCATTGGTTTGGGTGGCTTATATCGCTGGCGCTCCAGTTTGGATGTCTTACGTTATTTTTATCACGGACTATTTACTTCTCAATCTCCTCCGTTATCATGAGATCAAACGTCTGATGTTTTTCTCCGTCAAAGAGCATTTCCGAGTATGCATTATCCCCTGTATTTTGGTATCTATCACATCTTTCCTGCTGCCAATTGTTGTTAATCAACTAATGGAACCTTCTCTACTTAGATTATTTATCAATGTACCAACATCCGTATTTTGGACGATTCTGTGCTGCACACTCTTTGGACTCACCAAACAAGAGCGTATGTTTTTCATCGATAAGGCAAAAGATATTGCTAACAAAATCATTAAGCGCCAAATATGAAAATTGCAATAACAAACAATATAGCACTCAACGGAGGTGATGCAGCCATTCTGTTGGGTATGGTGAAGGCTCTCCGTCAACGATTCGGACACGATACGGAATTTGTTGTAACTGGCACTTCCCCGGAAGTGTGTGCAGAACTCTATCCTGAATTCAAATGGTGTGAAGTTCTTGGGCGTATTGCAGATGATACACCTTACAATCACATCCGTGTGATAGGTCGTCTTGCTCGTCTTGTTAAGCGCTACCGTATTTATACAGCAGCCTATCTCAGACGTTTTCACATTCCTCTTTACCGTCTGCTACTCAACAGGGAGGAAGCTCTCATACTCAATGAATATGCAACCTCCGACTATATCATCAGTTCTGGTGGCACATATCTTATCGAACCGTATGGCATAACCCCTCAGTATGTCGATTATCGCATATCATCAATCCTCGGCAAGCCGCTTGTGCTATACACCCAATCCATGGGACCGTTCGTTCGCAAAGATACAAAAGACAGAATGCGTTGGATATTCAACCATTGCCAAACGATTCTTCTTCGCGACCAGAAGTCAGCCGACAATGTACGTGAACTCAACATCAAGAATTCCTCCATCGTACATGTCGTTTCCGATGCAGCTTTTGCCCTTGGAGATATAGATAAGATGATGTCGCGCAAGGAAGAGACGATGAACCAGCACCACAATGTGGCTATCTCTGTCCGTGATTGGGCTC
Organism: Paludibacteraceae bacterium; assembly: GCA_045600225.1. GTDB lineage: Bacteria > Bacteroidota > Bacteroidia > Bacteroidales > Paludibacteraceae > UBA1181. The sequence continues at coordinate 127,099 of JAZRXL010000028.1, read as the reverse complement.
ACACCTCCGACCATACGACAATGCCAAGATACAAGCAATGTATAGCCGATGCAGTTGTGCAACTGATAGACAAGGGTTATCGTATTCATTTCTTTTCCACTTGCCAAGGCATTCCAGTTTATACGGATGATAACAAGATTGTGGATGACATCCTTGATATCATTCCAAACATGTACCATTCATCAATCATAACCTACCGCGAGTATTTGCCTATTCCTGAAATCCTGAAGCTACTTGAGCAGATGGACTTCATAATTGCAACACGTCTCCACATGAGCATTCTTGCTCTAATCTCAGGAACCCCAGTCTATCCCATTGCCTATGAGTTTAAGACAGTTGAGCTCTATCAATCTCTTGGTTATGATTACGTTGACACAATCGACACGCTTGAGCCCTCTGCTTTACAGTTTTCAATCACAAAGTTTCTGAACGGTTATACAGCCGAAAGAAGAAATCACATCTACAACCAAGTGGCACAATATATCCAAAGCACTATGGATGTAGCCAACCGCATTAAATAAATACGATGATGAAGATTCTATTCTTTGTATCACAATTCCCTTGCATCTCCGAGACTTTCGTACTCAATCAAGTTACCAGCATGATTGATAAGGGCTATGACGTGCGCATATATTCGTGGGGAAGACCCGATTCTAATTGCAATCACAAGGACATAGAGAAGTACAATCTACTTTCTCGAACCATGTATATGGATAAGGTCGTACCTCAATCCCATGCGATTCGCTTCTTAAAGATTATTCCTAGTATTCTAAGACTAATACTGAAGTTTGGTCCCAAGACACTTCGTCTCTTCTGTCCACGATATGGTGATCCAGTCAAAGCCAAAAACTTAATGCAAGCCTATGTGGCTCAGAGATTCCTCTCTCTCAATTGGCAGCCGGATACCATTGTTTCACACTTTGGCGATAATGGCATACTTGTTACTGCAATGCGAAATGCAGGTGTAATACCTCCTAACATCAAATGCTTTACATACTTCCATGCACATGAAATTTGTCGCATGTCAACATCAGACGTTAAAAATTTCTATGGGCCAATGTTCAATGAAAAGGACATACTTCTTCCTATCAACCACTTGTGGGAGGAAAGGCTGATTGCAGCAGGTGCTAATTCTCAGAACGTACAGGTTCTTCGAATGGGAGTAGACTTGGAACGGTTCCGTTTTATAGAACAGAATGTTATAGGCGATACCATTCACATCCTTTCTGTGGGCAGGTTGTGTGGACAAAAAGGTTTTGAATATGCCATCCGAGGCGTTGCCGAATATGCAAAGTCTACAAAGAAGAAAATCTCCTATAACATCATTGGCAAAGGAGAACTGGAGTCTAAACTTAAAGCTCTGGTCCATGAATTAGGTTCAGAAGATTATATCTACTTCCTTGGAGTCCAACCCCAACAGGTCGTTGCCGATGAGATGGAGAAAGCAAATGTATTCTTGCTTCCTTCCATCACGGATGAACAAGGTTATATGGAAGGCATACCTGTCGCTCTCATGGAAGCCATGGCACGAGGTCTTGTCTGTATCTCAACATATCACTCTGGCATCCCTGAACTCATTGAGAATGGCACATCGGGTTTCTTGTGCGCTGAGAAGGATTCAGATGGTATTGTCCATGCCCTTACGGAGATAGAGCAACTCTCGCAAGACAGATACGATACTATCAGAAGTAAAGCACGGCAAGTTGTTGAGAATGACTTCGATGTCATGAAGGCAACAGAGAAATTACAAAAGCTAATAGAAGGCGGTAAATATATTATACCATAATATGACAAAACCATTAATATCATTCATAATCCCTGTTTATAAAGTCGAGCCTTATCTTCGACAATGTCTGGATTCTATCATCAAACAAGATTTTGAGAATTACGAGGTGTTAATGGTGGATGATGGATCACTGGATAATAGTCCTGCTATTTGTGACGAATATGCTGCTATCGATCGTCGATTTCGAGTATTCCACAAGGAGAATGGAGGAGTATCTTCTGCTCGTAATCTTGGTCTTGAACGTGCAAAGGGCGATTGGATATGGTTTGTTGACGCAGATGATTACATAACTGATGCTGCTTTACAGATTATTGCAGAAGCTACCAAGCTGTCGTGTGACACGATTTTCCATGGACTTGTGATTCTTTATGAGGATGGAAGAGCGCATGTAAAAAAGACCACAGAGTGTATGGGAATTGGTAAGGATAAATTTTTAGAGCGTCACTTCTGCTATCAAAATGGCATGATGCTCTTCTCGCGTGACATCATAACAAAAGCACATCTAAGATTTACTGAAGGTATAAAGATGGGCGAAGATTTGGAATTTCAGTATAAGTACCTGTTGCTCTGTAGCCATCCTATCAGCATACCACATGACCTATATGTTTATAGACAACGTGAAGGATCGGCTACAGCTAATCCTATGACTCATGTTAACAACATGAACAACTGCCTGACCATAGCTGCTAATCTTGCAGAATTCGTTCGTAAGTTCAATCTTCCAGTAGTCGGTTGGTTCAACTATCGTATCCAAAGGTTAATAAAGAGCGGAATCCAATCAGCCGAACGTCTTTCTTGGCAACAGGTATCTGACATTCAAGACAGATTGCGAGTGGTAGTCAACGCTTTTAGAACTGCTGGCTATACTCGTGTCGCAGACCGTACCATCAATTTGGCATTATTTGATTTACATTTATATGTCTGGATATTAAAAGTCTTTTATAAAGTCAAAGGAATAAAACGGCAATAGAATTATTCTATTTTCCCCAAATATATCAGCAGTTCTAAAAATATTTTTTCTATGAAAGCATACGTAGTAAATATGGAGAAGGACACGCACAAGCGTGAACTAATCACAAGACAACTCAAGCTACACTCTGAACTTGATTGGCAGATTTGGAAGGCTGTCGAGGGTAGAAAACTATCAGAAGAAGAACAAAAACAGTCTATATCTCCAGAATTTTTCACACGATACAAGACAAACGCAACACTTCCTGCAGTAGGATGTTCCCTTAGTCACTATCATATATATATAGATATGATGGATAACAACCAGCCTTACGCACTGGTTCTCGAAGATGATGCAATTCTTTCGGATAACCTATACCTGGATGAACTTACCAAGTATATTGATGTCGACGAGCCTGCAGCGATACTTCTAACCCCAGAATTTTGGTACTGGGAAAAGAATAAGCAAGGAGAAATAAGTGACAACCACTCATTATATAGTCTTACCAACGGGTTTATGGCATCTGGGTATCTCATTAATCTTGCAGCGGCTCGTATGCTCGCAGGCGTTGTTTATCCTATAAGATATATGGCAGATGCATGGGAGGATTTCGTAAAACTCGGAATCAATCTCTATGGTATTGTTCCACATCTGACAAGTTATCCTAATGGAATCGGTGAAATTGGTCGTTCTCAACACAAACAATCTTTGTATATTCGATTGCGCCTGCCGTTGGTAAAAATTTATCTTGCCTATTTGCGATGGAAAAGAAGTCTGACAGGTGAAAAAAGATCTAAACGTATTTGGTAATGAATTCAACAAGACTACAATACTTCGACCAAATGAAAGGCATTGCCATCCTATTAGTAGTAATAGGTCATGTGGTTCAGTTCGGCTACGGCTTCAATCCTTCTGACGTGGTCAATATGCTTGGCGTATTTCACATGCCAGTGTTCTTCTATATTTCAGGCTACTTGGCATACAAAAGCACCACTGAGGTTCCTGTTTGCAAGCGTCTATTGCAAAAAAGTTGTCAATTGTTAATACCATTGGCTGTAGTCGGGACTTCGTATTGCATACTCAAAGATCACAATACACTTACATGGGCAACAACTGGATTCGGTGGATACTGGTTCTTGTATTCACTCGCATTTCTTACGATATTTTTTATTCTTTTTGAGCAACTTGCCCAAAAGACGACTCGGTGGTATGTATATGTGGGCTTATGGATTTTACCATATCTTATTTTTATATTCCTGAAAATAAAGCATATAGAAATCGGATTGGGTAATTTTGTTCCTATAGAAAATATGGTTACTTACTATAGGTACTATCTTATTGGATGGCTTTGTCATAAGTATTCACCTATGGATAAATTTCTTCTTGAAAACAATATTTTATACGCACTTGCATTTATAGCATATATATTACAATGGTATTTTTGTACACATCATAATATTCTGCTCATTTTTTTGGGAGGTATGGGGGCCATCATAGTATTGCAGAACTGGCTGAATAGTCATAATGCCGAATCTCGTTTATTAAGAATTTTGAGTTACTTAGGTCAGAATAGCTTATGCATATATGTGTTTCACTATTTCTTTATTCCGGATGTAAGTGAAGTGATGCATAACTTCTTGCAAGTTGAGAATCCTTTTATATGGATGTTGACTTTTGCCCTATTTTTGACGATACCCATCATAGCAGCATCTGTTTTACTTGGTAGTATCGTGAGAAAAAATAGATATTTAAAATTCTTCGTACTCGGAAAGACAAAATGACAAAGAAAAATATATACATCTGCGTTACGCCTTTTTTCCCAACACCTGAAAGTTGGCGAGGCCCTTTCGTATTGGATCAAGTCAAAGCAATACAGCGAAACTCAGACTATGAGGTAATAGTTTTTAAGCCCACTACTTTACACACCAAAACAAAGGAGTATGAGATCGATGGTATAAAAGTGCATCTTTTCCCTACTGTACAGATGCCATCATTTCTGTTCAATGGCTTCTTCAATGGCTTTAATGGACGTATGTTCGTGAAAGCAGTCAAGAACTTAGGAATAGACCTTGAACGTGTACGTTTTGTTCATACACATACTGGTCCTTATGCTGTTTACGGTCTTGCATTAAAAAAAATTTTTCCATGCATAAAAGTGCTAGTACAGCATCACGACCTCGATCCGTTTACTATTCGCAATGGCAAATTGTCAAGATGGAAGCCCAATGCCCTATATCGTGCAAAAAATAGCTTACGCTTACTCAATGAGGTTGATTTGAACATCTGCATTAGCGAGCCTGTAAAGGATGTACTTTTGTCATTCCCTAAGCCAAGAACGGCAGAGGTGTACGAGAGTGCTATCAGAATGTACGATAATATGGAAGGCATGTCAAAGGTCCACCCAAAGGATGTGTATGTGCTGAATAACGGGGTGGATGTTTCACTATTCAACGAAAACTATTTTGATGCTAAACACGAATTTCCACAAATTCCTCATAAATCATCCATAAATTATACTTCAAACCTTTTCCGGATTGGTTGTATAGCAAATTTTCAGGAACTGAAGGATCATAAGACACTTGTTCAAGCTTTCAAGATACTGGTAAATAAAGGTTACAACAATATGCGACTTTCTCTTCTTGGCTCGGGTGACACCAAAAAAGATATTGAACGATACATTAACGAAAACAATTTGGGGGACAAAGTTGAATGGTCTAGCGAGGTGAGGCATGAACAGCTACCAGAGTATTATCATTCGCTTGATTTATTTGTGCTCCCAAGCTATTTCGAGGGTTTTGGATGCGTATATACAGAGGCATACGCTTGTGGAGTCCCTTATATTTGTTGCTATAATCAAGGTGCAGCAGAGTGTGTTGCTCCTAAAGATCGTGACAAGTGGCTCGTTGAGGCTAAGAATCCTCGGCAATTAGCTAACAGAATAGAGAGGTATTATTATGCAAGGGATAAACAGATTCTTTGCAAAGAATATGATATAGACATATTGATAAAAGATTTCTTGAAATACATAAGGACAAGATTATAATTCATTATTTTCATGAGAATAGCAGAAATATTACGAGAAGAGGCAAGTGAGTTTAACTGGCATGACAACAAACTTGCTCTAATGTTGTCATTATTGGCAATATCTACCACTTTAGGGCCATTGCCGTCAACATCAATCATATATTATGCTGCTTTGGTGCTTGTTTTCTTCTATAGCATAACTAAATCAAGTGAATTAAATAGTTTATGCATTTGGTTTGCATTGGCCGGTGCGACATCTATATTTTTTAACAATACTCCATCCTTGTTTAATGCACCTGTCAGATATGCATTTTTTATGATTGTTTTTATCATAGCCTCACCTTTGCTGATGGGAGAATATTCTCGAGTAATGCGATACCAGCTTCTTCTCAATATGAGTAAACTCTGTGCGATAGTGGGTGTTTTGTCATTTGCTTGTTATTTTCTGGGAATTAATTATATGATTAATGTATATACAGGCCAGTCGGACTTCTTGGATAATGTAGGTTTGTTTGGTGGCATAACTAAGCACTCCATGCTTCTTGGTCCTATGAGCGGAATCGGAGCAGTGTATTGTGGATATAAGGCATTGTTTCGTCAGGAAAAATTGTATTGGCTACCCGTTATCGCTTGCATGGCTTGCACAATGTTTTCAGCTTCTCGATCAGCCTTCCTTGCTTCTCTTGGCGGTATCGTAGCTATGATATATTCATTCAGTTTGACCAAGAGTCAGTTTTTTAGTACCATGGCTAAGATTGGGGTTGTTGTACTGATTGCATTCCCCATATGGAATAGCGCCATGATTGGACTTGAAGAGAAGAACCAGCGTAACATTGAAGCTGGAGGTATGACTTCCTCACGCGAAAGCAAGTGGGAGAATCGTCTGGATGAGTTCCGATCAAGTCCGGCTTGGGGCATTGGTTTCTGTACTGTTGATATGAAAAACACAGGCGACTATTCGCAAGAAGGAGGTGTAGAGTCGGGAAACTCTTGGCTTACCGTATTGTCAACAATGGGATTGTTCGGGTTTATACCTTTTATTCTCCTTATGTGGAAGGGATATAGTTATACGTTTCATTGGAAGACACGTGAATCTGCGTTGCTCTCAGGCCTTCTCATCTTTATCATGCTACATATGTTAGCCGAAGGATATATAATATATGCCGGTAATTCCTTTTGTATCATAGCTTGGCTTATTATTGGTGTTTCCTTCGATAATCAGTTTAGACCTATGTTGGAGGATGAAGACGAAGAATTTTCTGATGAAAACGAAATTAGGGATCTATAAAATTAGAATACAAAACGGATGAAGTTAGTCTTTTATAGCGTTGTTCTAAACCACCATCAAGCTCCTTTGGCTGATGAGTTCTATACAATGCTCGGAAACGAGTATTGTTTTGTAGGACTCGTAAACCTTAGGGATAGCAAAGGGTCTGCAGAGGATTTCAATAGGCGACCATATCTTTTGAAGGCATGGGAGTCTCCAGAAGCCAGAACAAAAGCAATGGAGATAGCACGTACAGCAGAAGCTTGTATTTTCTGTGGTGTGCAGTCATTGCCTTATATGAAAGAGCGATTACGTTTAGGTTTGCTCTCTTTCGATGCGAGTGAACGATGGTTAAAGCAAGGGCTAAAAAATGTGCTCTCTCCTACTATATCAAAGATGATACTTGCGTATTATTTGAATGGATGGAGTCACAAACCTTTGTATAAGCTATGCATGAGTGCATTTGCAGCTGGTGATCACTATAGGCTTGGAATGTATAAAGGCAAGTGTTACAAGTGGGGATATTTCACAAATGTTGGTACATTCAATAAAAACGAAGACGAAAAGTTTTGCGAAATAAACCCTATTCGATTGATGTGGTGTGCAAGATTTATAAACTGGAAGCATCCCGAATTAGCAATAAATCTCGCAAATAGACTATATGTAAATGGGTACAAGTTTTCGATAGACATTTATGGTGATGGTCCCTTGGGCGAAAGTATGAAGCAAAAAATCAAGAACAATGGTCTCGAAAATCTCGTAACTTTCCATGGGAATGTACCCAACCAACAAATCCGACATGCGATGAAAGAACATGATATCTTCTTGTTCACCTCCGACCGACAGGAAGGATGGGGAGCAGTTGCCAACGAAGCAATGAGTGAAGGTTGTCTTCTAATAGGATCCGATGAAATTGGGGCTGTGCCATATTTGGTGAGAAACGATGAAAATGGGCTCATTTTCAAGAACCTTGACGAGTTGTCATTATACGACAAAGTCGTTTGGGCAATCGAGCATCCCGAAGAGAGAAGAAACATGGCAGCAGAAGGTGCTCGAACAATTTGCGATGTCTGGTCTGCAAAGAATGCGGCAAAATCTTTACTACAACTAATAGAAGATTTAAAACATGGAGGAGAATCCTCAATCACTAGTGGTCCTTGTTCTAAAACTTAAAATAAAATGGTAATTCTTCATTATATACCCTCTATTGACGAGTCCTCAGGTGGTGTAGGCGCATATATGCAACTACTCACAAGAGATTTAGGCAAATTAGTGGATTTGCATATTGTGACACATAAAGGCGCCAATGAACGTCCTTTAGAGAATTGCACGATTCACTATATGCCTTACAAATGGCTACCATGGAACAACTGCAAGAAAAATTTCGTGGCACTATTGGATGAGCTACACCCTGACGTTTTTCACACCAATTGCTGTATGATGCCAGTTAGCGCATTAACTGCAATGTGGGCGAAAGAATTAGGATACAAAGTTGTCTATACGCCTCATGGTATGTTGGAACCTTGGGCATTAAAGCATCATCATTGGAAGAAATTGCCTGCTATTTGGCTCTTCCAAAAGAAAGGTGTTGCGATTTGTGATATGGTACATGCAACCGCAGACAAAGAGAAAAAAAATCTTTTAGCTTTAGGGTGGAACAAGAATGTATGTACAATTCCTAACTGTGTTCAGATTGACCAAATAGAAAGCAAACGATCATGGGTAAGGACAAATAACATTCTATTTCTAGGACGCATTCATCTCGTAAAAGGTGTAAATTTTCTTATAGAGGCAATAGCTTCTTTGAAGCATGAATTAACAGACTATACAGTAACAATTGCAGGTCCAGGAGAGTCATTTTACGTTGAAGAATTAAAGTCCATGACTGAAAAGTTAGGTGTTTCTGAAATGTTTGAATTTATAGGTCCTGCCTATGGTGATGCAAAATGGCCATTGTATCGTAAGGCTGATCTTTTGGTATTACCATCTTGGACAGAAAACTTTGGCATAGTTGTTCCCGAAGCTCTGGCAAGCGGCACGCCTGTGATAACAACAACAGGGGCGCCGTGGGAGGAGCTGGTTACTCATGATTGTGGATGGTGGATTGACTTAAGTATTGAGAACTTGACAGATGCACTTCGAAAGTTTCTTTCATGTTCGGATCTTGATTTGGAACAGATGGGGAGACGAGGAAGAAAACTAGTAGAGGAAAAGTATTCAAGTACATCAGTGGCAAAACAATTTGTTGGTTTGTACAATGACTTAATAAAGTAAATCATAGACTTTGAATCCTGAATAAATGGGGAGGTTCCTCCCCATCCTAACGGTCAACAATTAAGGGACTGAATTACTTAATTGTGTTTTGCCGAGGCAATGAAGATCAAGAGCCTTTATGAATGGATTATAAATGGAGGTAAAAAAACGAAATTTGTGCAGTAATTGGACAAAAGGAGAATAATTATTTCTTCTCAAAGAGCGAAGAACACAAATCCATGAATATAATTTTTCTAATGGGTGTATTCCCTGGTGTAGGAGGGGTAGAGCGCGCAACTACAGTCCTTGCTAATAAATTTATTGATGAAGGACATGACGTTAGCTTGCTTTCTTTTTGGAAGGGAGATGATAGTATGCTGAATACATTGTCCAATCAAGCACGTCTCGTTAAATTCAATGCACCTATTAACACAAAAGAAAACAAAGAAAAACTTCATGACTATTTAACCATAAATGATATTGATGTTTTAGTCAATCAATGGTGTGTTCCTTATTATGTTAGTCAACTTATATCATCAGCTTGTAAAAATACGAAATGTAAATATGTTGCTGTTCATCATAATTTGCCTACAACAAATGGACAGATAAAAAATCTTGAAGATAAAATTCGTTTAGGAGAGGGAATAAAGATTGTAAACAAATTAAAGCTATCATTAGTTGCACTAGTATCTCGATTAAGTTTGAGGTATACATATGAGAAATGTGATAAATTTGTGTTACTATCAGAATCTTTTGCGCCAATCACAAAGAAATTTATGTTTCTAAAGAGTTCTCCTAAACTGACATCTATTTCTAATCCCATTACAATTGAAGAGGGCAAAGATTCCACTCCTACTCAAAAAGAAAATATCATATTATGGGTTGGTAGAATTGATTATATTCAAAAGAGACCTGATCGTCTTATAGAAGTTTGGAGGTTATTAGAAAGTAGATATCCAGATTGGAAATTGCAGATTATTGGAGATGGGCCTTATAGAGATGGACTTCAAAAACTTATTGATGATAATAAACTAAGAAACGTAACCATTGAAGGTTTCCAAAATCCTGTCGAATACTATAAAAAAGCTCAAATTCTATTGCTCACATCAGATTTTGAAGGATTTGGACTAGTAATCATAGAAGGTATGAATTTTGGAGTTATTCCTGTTGTATATGGTAGCTACGATGCAGTGTACGATATTATTGAGGATGGAAAAGATGGATTTATCACGAAGCAACCATTTTCTGCTAAAGAAATGGCAAATAAAATTTATGAAATAATAGAAGATGATGACAAGAGAAGATTAATGTCTCACAATACAGAAATAAAATCAGAAAAATTTTCTCTTGATAGTATATACAAAAAATGGATGGATTTATTTTCCGAACATTAACATAATGATTAATACAAATAAAGAGACTTGTTGTGGATGCATGTCTTGTGTGCAAGCATGTCCTAAACAGTGTATTTCCTTAAAAAGAGATGTAGACGGATTTGATTATCCAATTGTGGAGGAATCTAATTGTGTCAATTGTAATCTTTGTAAAAATGTATGTCCTGTCGCAAGCGTTTTGCCTTCAGTCTCCGAGAAGAAATGTTATGCAATAAAGCATCGAAACAAACAGATTCAACATAAAAGTTCATCTGGTGGAATGTTTTCCGCACTATGCGAATTTGTGATGAAAAAAAATGGTGTTGTAATCGCTGCAAAATTTGATAGGAATTGGAATGTAATACATTGCGCCACAGAATCAAAAGAGGAGATAGAAAAATTTTTAGGGAGTAAATATGTTCAAAGCAAAATAGGAGATACCTATAAAGATGCAGAATATTATTTGAAAAAAGGAAAAACGGTTTTGTTTGTTGGTACACCATGTCAAATAGGTGGACTGAATCTTTTTTTAAGAAAACACTATGACAATCTTATTACTTCTGATTTTATATGTCATGGAGTTCCAAGTCCAGGAGTATGGCAAAAATATTTAAGTGAAGAGATTTATATGTCAGGTCAAAATTCTAGGATTAAAGATATCAAATTTAGAGACAAATCTAATGGTTGGAAAAATTATCGTTTTGTTATTGATTTAGAAAAAAATGACAGACAGTTGTCATTGTCATCATCTCGTTATGTTAATCCTTTTATGAAAGGGTTCTTGAACGACCTTTTTCTGCGACCTTCGTGTCATAATTGTAAATATAAAGAAAACAATAGTGGCAGCGATTTTACAATGGGAGATTTTTGGCAGGTGAGGTCTAGATATCCAAAATTTTACGATAAGGAAGGTGTAAGTTTGCTAATTGCACGTTCTCAAAAAGCTCTGGATATTTTGGCTCAGTTGGATGTGGATTCTATACTGATTAACTATAATGAAATATTAAAAAGCAATCAATCTTTAGTGCGATCTACGCCAAGACATCCTAAAATAGATGTTTTTTGGAATCAAATGAATTCGGGAGAAAAACGATTCGTTGAAATAGTAAACGAGATGATTCCAAATAAAAAAGAGTCTATATCTGCAAAGTCAGTTCTTGCGGATATTGTTTATCATATAAGAAAAATGTTATGAAGGTAGGCATATATACTCTTCCATTTAATTGGAATTATGGAGGAATTCTTCAATGTTATGCGTTAAAAGAATTCTTAAGACAGAATGGCCATGATGTTGAAGTTTTATATAGAAGAAAAGATTCTTATAAGAAGGTATTTAATTTGTTGAAACGTATTAAATGGGGATTAATTCCTATTATGTATCGTTTAGGTTTGTTCAAGCATAATTCTTTAGTTTGTTGTGAACAATTTAAACAAAAATATATGAAAGAAAAATCTCCTTTGTTTTTTGAAACGTCATCTCTTGCTGAATATTGTAAAAAAAAAAATTTCGGTTGTGTCATTGTTGGGTCTGATCAAATATGGAGATATGGTGTAGTTCAAGACATTTTTAGCTCTTATTTGGATTTTGTTGATGATAATACGGCAAAAATTGCATATGCAGTGTCATTTGGTGTAGATGATTGGATTTATCCGGAGAAGGTAACCAAAAGGTGTAAAGAGTTAGCCTCAAAATTTAGTATGATTTCTGTTCGTGAGAATACAGGAGTAAAATTATGCGAGAATTTTCTTGGGGTTGAGGCTTTTCATGTTTTAGATCCGACATTACTTATGGGTTATGACCTTTTTAAAAGGTTTGATTTAGGCAGACGTAAAGAGGGATTATTTAATTATATGCTTGATATAACACCTAAAAAGACAGAAATGATAAAAAAAATATGTGACGAAAAGAAAATAAAAGCATATTCTGTTTTGGATAGTACATGTAATGATCGATCTGTGGAAATGTGGATTGAAGGATTCAGTTCTTGTGATTATGTAATTACAGATTCTTTTCATGGAACTTGTTTCGCTATTATGTTCAACAAGCAGTTTATATCAATATACAATAAAGAGAGGGGAAATGCAAGATTTGAGTCTTTGTTAGAATCGCTTAATCTTATGGACAGACTTGTTGATGAAGGTGCAGACGTTAGTAATCTGTTAAAAGAACATATAGATTATTCTAAAGTCAACAGTCTTTTGAATGAAAAACGTGAATTTTCAAAAAAGTTATTAATAGATTCGTTAAATGGAGTTAAATCAATATCGTGAGGAAAAACCTCGTTATGCCAAAAGAATACTATGGACATTAGTTAATAAAACAATTTTCAGATTATTCTTTCATGTCAAAATGTATTGGTTCAAGAATTATTTGTTAAGATTATTTGGTGCGGATATTCCAAATCATGTTAATGTTTATAATACGGCTAATATTTTTGCTCCTTGGAATCTAAAAGTTGAGCCATATTCTACTATTGGGCCCAATGTGACCATTTATAATAAAGATAAAGTTATTATTGAAAGTAATGTCGTTATCTCACAGGATAGTATGATTTGCACTGCTAGCCATGATATAAGTGACCCATTATTACCTCTTAAGACATCTCCAATAATTATAAAAAAGAATGTATGGGTAGCAGCTGATGCCTTCATCGGCATGGGTGTCACCATTGGTGAAGGTGCAGTGGTAGGTGCTCGAGCGGCGGTTTTCAAAGATGTAGAGCCTTGGACGGTGGTAGGAGGTAATCCTGCGAGATTCATAAAAAAGAGAGAACTAAAAGAACAATGATAGATTTATCCATTATCATCCTTACCCACAACGAAGAACTTCATATTCGTCGTTGTCTGGAGAATATCTGCGATTTGGCACAATCCGTGATTGTGGTAGATTGTTTCTCTACTGATCAAACCAAGGCGATATGCAGTGAGTTTGAAAAGGTTCGCTTGGTAGAGCATGCTTGGCCAGGCAACCAAGCAGCTCAGTTCAATTGGGCGTTAGACAATGTGAAGATAGATACAGAATGGATTCTTCGCCTAGATGCGGACGAATACCTCTTGCCAGAACTAATCCAAGAATTGAACCAACGCATCCCTACCCTTCCACAAGAAGTGACTGGTGTAGAATTGAAACGCAGACACATCTTCATGGGGAAATGGGTGAAGCATGGCATCTACCCAGTCTGTCTGATGCGCATGTTCCGCAAAGGAAAGGCAAGGTACGACGAGAGGCTGATGGATGAACACCTCGCACTAAGTGAGGGAACTGCTATTACCCTTCAAAATGATTTCTGTGACCACTCACTGATCTCTATATCAGATTATTGCAGGAAGCATATCAACTATGCACAACGTGAGGCTTACGAAGTTTTGAACGATCTCTATCAATTACGGGAAAATCCTGTTGTTGAGGCTAATTTAGGCAAACAAGCTATGGTAAAGCATAAGGCAAAAAGTGGTTACAACCGATTGCCACTCTTCCTGCGAAGCTTCGTCTACTTCCTCTACCGCTACATTTTGCGTGGCGGTTTCCTCGATGGAAAGGAAGGTTTCCTTTTCTCTTTTATCCAAGGCTGGTGGTACAGAACCTTGGTGGATGCTAATGTTTTAGCCTGCAAAAAAGCTTGTGGCACAGATAAAGAGTTAATAAAAGCATATATAGGGAAAAACTGGAATATAGTTTTGAAATAGCACAAATTGTGTATTCAATGTATCTATGAGTACGAAAATTTCAATCGTCACCACCTGCTACAACAGTGGTAAAACAATCAAAGACACGCTTGAAAGCGTGCTCGCCCAGAGCTACACAAACTACGAGCTTATCATCAAAGATGGAGGGGCGAAAGATGACTCGGTGGAGATTTGCTGAGAGTACGAACTCGTTGCAAGAACCGGATAATATATAAATAAATGTGTTGTCTGTTCAATTGTGTTCACAGTTGTGATTGGGAAATACCATAAGTTATAGACTCTGAGATAACATGTATAACATGATTTTTTTTCTTAAATTTGCAAACGTCTTATAGAGTGGGCGGCTTAGATATGAAGAAAAAGTTAGTAATAAAAAATTTCGGACCTCTTAAGGAGGCAAGCGTTGAGTTAGGTTGTTCAAACCTTATCATTGGATTACAGAGTTCTGGAAAGAGTTGTGTGATGATGATGGCTTGCTACTGCTCTTGGGTGGAAAAACGAATTTGCATACGTCAATCACCTGCTGAATTTGAAGATCCTGGTGTTTTTCTTAAGCGTTTTATGGAATATTATCATGTTAAAGGATATGACAATCCCGAAACATACATATTCTATAAGACGGAATATATGAGTTTTTCATTCAACAACCATACTGGAGAGTTTATCCATAAATGGGGAATTCGCCGATTCTCCTATAAACGGCCAAAGGTCTCTTATATCCCTGCCGAACGCAACCTTGTTTCACTAATTACAAATTGGTCTGGATTAAAAACGTCATATAACAATATCATCGACTTCAAAGATGACTGGGACATTGCACGTTCTTTCATGAAAAAAGAAGAGAATATTTTAGGACTGGGAGTCTCTTATTTATATGACGAAACCACAGGAAAGGACGCTATTGTGACAAAAGATAGTACAACAATAGAAATATCGAATGCCTCTAGTGGCGTCCAGTCGTTAGTTCCCCAGTTGGTGTTAATGGACTATCTATGCAATGGTATAAGGAAAGCGGAAAAAGTTGGTAAAGAACGTTTTTTTTCGGATAAGGTAATTGTCCAACATTTGTTGGAATATTTGTATCAAAAATATAATAAATCAAATATTGCGAATGAGCCGCTCAGCGAATTGGTCGTGGTTAATGTAGAAGGAAAAGATTTCTTGTTCAACACGCAACGAGAGGCGCAGACTTTCATTAAGGAGGTTGACGGTCTTTTGCTGACGCACCATGCAGAAATCTTTTTAGAAGAACCTGAATGTAATCTTTTTCCAACTACACAGAAACACCTAGTGGATTGGATTGCGGAGCAAAGTAATAGAAGAGACCATCGTGCATTCTTCTGTATAACGACACATAGTCCATTCGTTTTGACACATATTCTACACGAGGAATTATATGATTTTCACTTATTCATCACTCAAGATGCGGGGAATGGGAAGTTCTATGTGTATGAGGCAACGGAAGAAGACAAACAAGAAATCTTTGACAATGATTCCGACGCATTCTTTAATCTAGACGTATTTCAATATTGATGGCACGACAAGAGAATATATACCCAGAATGTAATGTTGACACAAATATTATGGGGTACATTGTGGGCGGAAGTGTGAAACATAAGGGGTGCTGCAACAAAGTCATGCAAGTACTTAATTCCACTGATGAGTTTGCTATTGGCATTATCGATGAAGACAAAAAACAACCATCAATCGACCCTGGCTTTATAAAATACGAATTTATATCTCCTTACGCACAACAGCACATTTCCTTTTATCCGCATAAGGATGGTAAAAGGTTTTTGTTTAAAGTCAGTAAAGCTATGGATCAATTTGTGTGGGATGCTGCAAAAGAAATGAAAGCGAATTTAAGCGCAATCGGTTATCCTGCAAATGAAAAGGATTTCCGTAAGATCACAAAGTTGGAAGATGCGTCAAATAATCCCAAACTCCGTCAGCTTTTTTCGCAAATTAGTGGATACCCAGAGTTTGTCACTTTTCGAAACACCATCAAGTATCTTGTTAATACTAGGTATAATGCAGATGTTGAAATCGCAAAACAATTTTTTGATGGAAGGTTGACAATATCGGATCTATCTCAGTATTTGTCTAACACTTAATAAATCGCATAACTATTTTGCCTTATATACCTCCGAATTTCTCGCAAAACGAATGCATGTATATATGCTGACACCCAAAATTTCAATCGTCACCACTTGCTACAACAGTGGTAAGACAATCAAAGACACGCTGGAGAGCGTGCTCGCCCAGAGCTACACAAACTACGAACTCATCATCAAAGATGGAGGTTCAAAAGACGATACGATAGCGATTTGCCGAACATACGAGCCCAAGTTCGAAGGCAGACTCCGCATCATCAGTGAGCCCGACAAGGGCATCTACGATGCGATGAATATAGGCATCCAAGCCACGACAGGTGATATCATCGGTATCCTCAACTCCGATGACTTCTTTACCTCCACCAATATTCTGGAGCGAGTCGCCCAAGAAATGCAAAACGACCAACTCGATGCCGTATACGGAGACGTGCATTACGTTGCCCCTAACAACCTCACTAAATGCGTCCGCTACTACTCATCGAAGAAATTCACACCCGAGAAGATGCGCTACGGCTATATGCCCGCCCACCCTTCTTTCTACTGCCGACGTGATCTGTTCGATCGATTCGGTTATTTCGACACACAATATCGTATAGCTGCCGATTTCGAACTTCTACTTCGTTTCATTTACCCAGGCAAAATCAACACAAAATATCTTGCCACAGACTTCGTCACCATGCGCGTGGGTGGAATTTCTACATCTGGGTTAAAAAGTCATCTACGAGTATTAAAAGAGCATCAACACGCATTAAAAAAGCACGGCATCTACTCCAACAGTATCATGGAGGGATGCCGATATCTAAAAAAGTTAGGAGAACTGAAATGGTGACACAACAAACATATACTCGCTCTTCCTATGCACTCCACCCCCACCCTATACTCCTTTTCACTCAACAGCCAATGCAACGGCCGCGAGTCGGCATTCAGCCACAAAGACGGAACGAGCCTATTCATAAAATCATAAAGTCGGACAGAACAACTTAGGCAACTCGATAAAAACTAATATCTTCGCACCGCTATTTACTAATAGCAATACAATTAAAAATGCCAACTGAGTCAATCTCGGTTGGCATTTCTTTATTTGAACTGGTTATTCTGCTTTTGTCATATTCACAGAAACCTTTTCTATTTTTTACTTGACGATCACCTCAAGCAACACGCGACGATTCTTTGCACGGCCTTTCTCTGTGGTGTTAGGCGCAACAGGTCTTGTGTCACCATAGCCTTCGCTTTGGATACGATCTGCTTTGATACCCTTATTGATAAGATACTGCTTAACAGCGGCAGCACGTTCCTTACTAAGAGTCATATTTTTAACCGGATCACCTACGTTGTCTGTATGACCTTCGATATTCGCCATCCATTTATCGTGTTCATTAAGAAGTTTCACAATTCGATCGAGATTCGGATAAGATGAGGCTACAATCGTTGCCTTTCCCGTCTCAAAGCGAAGGTTGGCCATTGCCGTCTCGATGGTATTTTTTTCCTCGGCAGTAGGTCTGTTCACATACGCCACAAATCTTGATTTCATAGCATTCAAACTGTCTTGGGTAGTTTTCAACTGATTAGATAGTTTTTCATTATCAGACTTCACCTTTTGCATTTCATCATTCATAGCTTTCGCTATACTGTCCATCTTTTGATTCTGAGCATCCAATAGGGCTTGTAATTCAGAACAATTACCATTATCTGCAGCCACTGTCGCCGTCATTCCAGGTGTAGTATTGAGGATATGAACACGATTTTTTGAATTGAGTTTAAAGCGTAGAGCCACTCCGCTCAAAAGAACCACTCGTCCACCATTTTTGGTTGGATGGATACACAATGTTCCTTGAGCATTGCTTGGCCTTGTCATACCGATCAAAGCATCGACGTAAAGGCCGGCAGCCAACCATTTTGTCACCTCATACTCATATTGAAGACCAGGTTTGATATAAGGACGAGAGAAATGAGTCTCATCTTCCAACTCATATTTCACACCATCACTAATGTAGTAAGCATTTTTCCATGATGTCAAAGGCATACCAACTCCAAAATTCAAGAAGGAGTTAAATTTCTGCCATCTACGGTTAGGTGCCAACCAATTGGACAAGTTAATGCTCGCATAAATATCAAATGCGAAGATAGAGTTGTCGTAATTGTGCTGGTTGTTGTTGATCCACGTTGCCGACAATCCAAGTCCCCACAATTGTGTGAACGTGTACTCAAGCGACAACGCCGCCATACCGTTATCGGACATACCCTTGTAGAATTTCTCGTTGGCTGTTTCGGCGTACGACAACAACGATATACCTCCTCTAGCCTGTAGCGACCATTTTGACATTCTCTCCTTCGTAGAGGAAAGACTTTCTTGTTCTTGAACCTCAGATCCTACTTGTGCAGACCCAGTCTCTTGTGCAGAAAGAGCAGTAAAACCACATACTGCCCAAATTAGAACTAATATTTTTTTATTCATTCGATTCTATGTTAATTATATACGTTGCAAAGGCAAATAAAATGTTTGAATATAGAAATGTCTATCCCCTTCTTCCCCCACCGCTAATAGTATATCTTTATGGTTTCACAAATTGTTTCTTATTCCCCAACAAATACACTCCAGACCTTGTGACCCGCTTGATCTTGCGTCCTAAAAGGTCATAGATGTCGCCATCCTTCCTGACTGAATTAGGTATAAGCGTGATGCTAGATGGGGCGACATCGAAGGTACAGTTTTCGAGAAGTGCTTCCGGTTCTGCATCGCACACGGTGTTGTTCTAGAACAGGGTGTTGTATGCTTCGCACGAAGCGTCTATACCATTCTCGTTGTTGATCACCTGGCAGTTGTAAAGTTTGGTTCCAGTCATTGCATGGTAACATGTTCGGGAGATGACTCAATGCGGAAATCTTCGGCTTTACATTTAACGAACCCGAACCCACCTGCTACTTCAATGTAGTATTCTTGCCCGATAGAATGTCGTTGCCCCAACTGTTGCCTGCCTTCATATTAGTTGTATCCACAAACAGATATTTGCTGTAATCTGTCTTTGGATCTACAGAGATGCGGAGTTCGTCGGTCTGTATGGTCTCAGATTTTCCTTGAGAGGTGGCAGTCAGACGATATTTCCTGCTCGGATGTCACGTTTCCTGCCATTGCTGCACTAAAGAACAACAGGAAAGAAAGAAGAATCGACGCTTTTTTACTCATTGACTTTCATTTTTTTGCAAAGGTAGAAAGAATATCGCTTAAAGACAACGGGTTCGTATTATGCAGTGTGATTTGATAAATAACGTGACCTTGAGGGATCACTTACGGTTTGCTCGACAGCATATTTTGATTTACCTTTGTCTAGAATTATTTATGAACCACTTCTATGCATTATTTATGATTCGGGAATGAAAAAGAACTCTCTATTACTCATTTTCTACACTTTACTCGTGTGGAATGGCTTTGCTGCCAATTGGAAACAGATCCATCTCAGATCTCAAGTAACTCATGTCCAACCAATGACAGGACTCATTCTTTGGCCTGAAGAATCCAAGAGTCGATATGCTGATTATGGAAGTAGCCACGCATTAGAATTTTCATACGTTCCGCCAAGCAAGGTAGTGACGGGCTGCGACGAAGATGGCACTATACAATATAATTGGAGCTATCTGGATCGACTTCTTGATGATATTCAAAGTCGCAACCACCAAGCTGTGATTCGCTTTTTCTATGAATACCCAGGTGTAAAGATGGTCGACAACACTGCTGGTTCTACTGGTGTGCCTGCCTATATAAAGGCAAGATCAGATTACAACGAAACCTACAAAAACGTAGCAGGCGACGGTGCTACCTACTACGCCGACTGGAGCAATAGTGAACTGAAACGATTCACCAAACAGTTTTATACCGACTTTGCAGAGAGGTATGAAAAGGATGCCCGCCTAGCTTTCGTAGAGGTGGGATTCGGTCACTGGTCAGAATACCACATCTACGATGACAATGGTGTGGACATCCAATTCGGCAAGAACTTCCCTAGTAAAGAATTTCAAAAGGAATTCTTTCTACATCTTTCAAACGTAATGAGTAATATTCCTTGGGCTATCAGTAAAGATGCTGCAAGTAGTGAATATACTCCTTTCGCAGCCGACAAGGAGCTAAAAGCTCTGTCGTTCGGTATCTTCGACGACTCCTTTATGCACGAGAATCACGAGATAGGATCAGCCGACGGATACAACGAAAGATGCTGGAACACGATGGGCAAAGAACGATGGACCACAGGTGTATGCGGAGGAGAAATCAGTTACTACTCTGACAAAGATCAGAAGAACTTCACCAACCCAGAAGGACTATATGGACATACATGGGAGGAACAATCGGCTAAATATCACATCACATTCATGATTGCCAACGACAATCCTTCTGGAAGAAATTCATACAATAATGCCGCTCGATTCAAAGAGTGCAGCATGGCTACTGGCTACCATTTTCTGGTAACCCGCTGCACAAGCGACGGTACGCAAACGCAAATCACCGTCACCAACACTGGTGTGGCACCGATTTACCGCGATGCCTATTTTGCCATTGGTTCCATCCGATCGGAAGAATCATTGAAAGGTTTGTTACCCGGAGAATCATTGGACGTAATGATTCCAACAGCATTGGAATACGATGACAACGGATTCGCAACAACCGACCCTATCATCGCTTGCGACTATATCCTCGACACACAAACTATCGAATATGATTTCAATGGCACAACGACTTCTCTTCAAGATGCGCAACAAGATAGCGACAAAGAGAATCAACAACGATACAATCTCTCTGGCGTAAAAGTTTCAAAAGCATACCAAGGAATAGTTATTCAAAAAGGTAAGAAATCACTACAAATAAGAAAATAAATAGTAATACGTTGGCTTTGACTACGCTCAGCCAACGTATTGCCGTGCTCTGCCTGCAGTCAGTTCCCTTCGACTACGTTCAGGGAGCTGCATCAAATATGTATCCATTTTCAATAAGTACAAAAAGTGGCTACTCCCCAAAGTTCCAAGAGCATAAAAAAACTCCCTGCAATCTTTTCGATCACAGGGAGTTAATTATATAATCTTACAGATTATTACATTTTCTCGTTACCGATATTCTTTAGTACGTTGACAATTACCGTCATTAGTGGTTTTACCGTGCTGACATGAAGTGCTTCATCAATAGAGTGTGCATTATCGATGGTTGGTCCCACACTCACGCACTTCAACGCTGGATTTTTCTGTGAGAAGTAAGCGGCTTCAAGTCCACCGGGAGCCTTGACCACATTATTCTTGATGCCTAAATCATTGTGGCATTTAACCATCAAATTTGTCAGTTCATCCATTCCATCGCTCTCCCAAACTGGAGTAGATGAAATTGAAATGAGTTCTATTCCCATACTTGCGGCTAAAGCTTCATATTGTTTTTCCAACACTTCCAACCAGTTGCTGTAATCTGAACGAGGGAATACCTTGAACAAAAGTTCACCATCGGTTAAAGTCACGACACCTATGTTGTTGCTCTTGGTAATTCTACCTGTAGCATTATCAACCTCAATCACACCCTGCGGAACATTTCCGAAGAGTTCGATAAGATCAGTCACCGCTTGTGAGTCGTGTGCTTTATCGCTTCCTTCCGCATTGTTGACATCCAACTTCCAAATGCCATTTTCCTCCGGATAGGTTCTTTTATAGTTTTCCACCATCGCATCCACTTGCTTCTTTACCGCATCCACATCGTTCTCATTCACCACAAAACTGAATGTCAGTTGATCTGGTATGGCATTTTTGTAGGTACCACAATTGATGTTAATGATCCTTCCCTGATAAGGATCAACCACCTCATTGAGCATCTCGGCAAGAATGAAAGATGCGCTCAAATGACCCTTTCCGATCTCTGTACCACTATGTCCTCCCTTAAGTCCACTCACCGAGAAGGTAATCTTTTTTTGTCCAGCAGAAGGTGCCATGGTTTGATAGTGTTGGATGAAGTCTTTCGAGAACCCTCCGTAGCATCCAATGGCGATCTCACCCAACCATTCATTGTCAATGTTGATGAGGTATTCAGCGTCAAGCACATCACTGCTCAATGTTGCAGCACCCTCCATTGTATAGTCCTCGTTCGTGGTAATCAGCACACGAATCTCACCATGGGAGATATTCGAAGACACTAATGCCAATATCATACCCACACCAGATCCATCATCTGCGCCCAGGTTCACTTTGCGTCCCTTCAACAAATTCCCTTCATAGTAAGGCTCTCCTACCACCTTGGTATAGTCGTATGTCTCACCTGGTGCCGAAGCACAAATCTGATCCATGTGTGCTTGAAGAATCACTTTAGGAGATGACTCCATACCTGCCGTGGCGGGAACGTCAAACCAGACATTCTGAGCCGCATCTGTGTAGCATTTGAATCCATGTGATCTTGCCCAATTCATAAGATAGTCATGTGCTTGGTCCAAATGATATCCATAACGTGGATTTTGGGCAAATGCCAAAAACTCATAGATAGCCAACTTTGATAATTTATCCATTTCAGACTCCTGAAGCTCCACTTCTGATGGCATAAGGTCTTTGTCCTCTTTACATGAAGTTGCGAGTAATGAACCAAAAGCAACACACGCTGCGAAAATAATTTTTTTTGTACCCATAACGATTGTTTTTTAATTAGTAAAATCCTTTTCTATCCTTGGGATTGATTGTTCATCCCTGATGACGATGCAAAGTTAGAGTGAGGTAATAGGACACATCGGACAAGATAAGAAAAGGAAACGGACATTGGGTGAAGTTCACTATCTGTCCGTTGTTTTCACAATTTGTACATATTTTTCGTATGGATATAGGTGATAGAAGATACAATACACACCGCAGAGGTAGCGTTTTTCAGATGCGCAGTGGCTTCATGTATCACGTCCCCACCCAGCACATCCTCTTCCTTTGTGTCAGAGTGTGCGCTGGGTTGGAATGTGGACGAGTCTATCCATAAAAAAAAACTCCCTGCAATCTTTTCGATCACAGGGAGTTCATTATATAATCTTACAGATTATTTCTTGTTCAAATACAAGTCAACCTCTACTGCACATGCTACAGTACAACCTACCATTGGGTTGTTACCGATTCCAAGGAATCCCATCATCTCAACGTGAGCAGGAACTGAAGAAGAACCAGCGAATTGAGCATCTGAGTGCATACGACCAAGTGTATCAGTCATACCGTAAGAAGCAGGACCTGCAGCCATATTATCTGGGTGCAAAGTACGACCTGTTCCACCACCTGAAGCAACTGAGAAATAAGGCTTACCAGCAAGAACACGCTCTTTCTTGTAAGTACCAGCAACTGGGTGTTGGAAACGAGTTGGGTTTGTAGAGTTACCAGTGATTGACACGTCTACATTCTCTTTCCACATGATAGCAACACCTTCACGAACATCGTCAGCGCCATAGCAGTTTACTGAAGCGCGCTCACCTTCTGAGTAAGCGATCTTCTTAACCACCTTCAACTTACCAGTGAAGTAGTCGAACTTAGTTTGTACGTATGTGAAACCATTGATACGAGAGATGATTTGTGCAGCATCCTTACCCAAACCATTCAAGATACAACGCAAAGGCTTGTTAGCTGGTCTTGACTTGTTAGCCATCTTAGCAATCTTGATTGCACCTTCAGCAGCAGCGAAAGACTCGTGACCTGCCAAGAAAGCGAAACACTTAGACTCTGGAGAAAGCAAACGAGCTGCCAAGTTACCATGTCCGATACCTACCTTACGGTCATCAGCAACAGAACCAGGAATACAGAATGATTGCAATCCCTCTCCGATATATTTTGCAGCCTCTACTGCATCTTTAGCTTTTTCCTTCAATGCGATAGCAGTACCTACTACATAAGCCCACTTTGCATTCTCAAAACAAATCATCTGAGTCTCCTCACATGTCTTGTATGGATCCAAACCAGCTTTCTCGCAGATTTGGTTAGCCTCTTCTATAGATTTGATTCCGTGTTTTGCAAGCGCAGCGTTGATTTGCGCAATACGACGGTCTTGTGATTCAAATTTTACTTCTCTAATCATGATAATTCTGAATTTTGAATTTTGAATTTTGAATTATTTCTCTCCTTTTTCCATATTGCTCTGAGTCGTTTTTATTATGGACGTAAGAAGTTTCAACAACTCTTCACAATCTACATACAAACTCTCGAACATTGGCGAGGTAAGATAATCAGTCTCTTTCAACAATTCTAACCAATATGCTGTCTCATCAGCCTCTTTCAAAGACACATACAATTTCGTAACAAAATCCTTTGTGCTTTGAGCTCTTCGAGACTCTCTAATATTAGCTCCAATACTGGTTCCACTTCTGAGAATCTGCTTCGACATCACATATTCCTTTTTCTCTGAATCAATCGTTAAATATTGATATAACCTAACGATACGAATGGCGAAAGCTTTGCTTTTATCTAAAATAGCATTCTCTGTCTTAAGAGACATCTAAAATAATTAAAATCCAAAATTAAGTTTATATTCTCTAAATTACAATCAATTAAAAATTCTTAATTCAAAATTCTTAATTATTCTTTACGTGGGTCAATTGATTTAACTGCTCCGTCCTCTTTCTTAGTACGTCCGTAAGTACCAGTAACGCTCTTCAAAGCCTCGTCAGCAGGAACACCCTTCTTTACTGCGTCCATGAATTTACCCATGTGAACGAACTCATAACCACATACTTGATCGTCCTTATCCAAGAACATCTTTGTGATGTATCCCTCTGTCAATTGCAAGTAACGAGTACCCTTAGCCTTTGTTCCGTACAATGTACCCATTTGACCGATCAAGCCCTTACCTAGGTCTTCCAAACCAGCACCTACTGGCAAACCACCTTCAGAGAAAGCTGATTGAGTACGTCCGTAAACGATTTGAAGGAACAACTCACGCATTGCTGTGTTGATAGCATCACAAACCAAGTCAGTGTTCAATGCTTCCAACAAAGTCTTGCCAGGAAGGATCTCTGATGCCATTGCTGCAGAGTGAGTCATACCTGAACATCCGATTGTTTCAACCAAACACTCTTCGATAACACCTTTCTTAACATTCAATGTCAACTTACATGCACCTTGTTGAGGAGCACACCATCCAATACCGTGAGTCAAACCAGAAATATCTTTAATCTCTTTTGCTTGAATCCACTTTCCTTCTTCAGGAATTGGAGCTGGTCCGTGATTAGGACCTTTGGCAACACAACACATTTGTTGCACTTCATGTGTATAAACCATAATCTTTACTAATTATATGATATAAATTACAAAAAATTCCGTTATTAAAATTCCAACTACAAAAGAAACAAAAAAAACGCAGATGACAAAATTAAAATGGAGGTTTTAAGTACGAAAATTCGACTATTTATAGCGATTTTTTCGATACTTCACTACCTATCTCCCCTTCTCATAGAATTGAGACAAAGTAGACATCACAAATGAAACAACCGCTTCATCCACAGAAGAGCCATAATCCTCTGTCAACTTTTCATCTACAATCTGTAAAGTTCCATCATACAAGAGGTTTGTCCCTTTCCCATTCGAATCCAACACACCTACTCCAATGTAACTATCCACCAACAAATAGTCTCTTGCTTCCACTTCAAACAAATCTTTTCCTATACAATAATCCTCTGTCGGATTTTCCACTCGGAAGAGATCTTTCATCAATGTTGGAACAACATCGTAATGAGAAGTCCAAGCATCATGCACGCTAGCTTCTTTTCCATCATAATACACAAAAGGAACATGCAATTGCGCTTCGGAAAAATTACCATTATGTCCCCAAAACGCATGTTTGCTGTCATCAAACTCCTGAGCGTGATCCCCTGTTATAACCACAATCGTATTATCGAGCTCTCCTCTACTCTCTAAATCGTTCAATATTTCTCCCACCAAACTATCCAAGTAATACACCATATTCTTGTAGAGATTCAAAAACTCACCGGGATCAACATCCTTCCCCAATCTTTCATAATGTGCAATATTCCACGAAGGTTGGAACGGACCCTTAAAATCGTCCGGTTTTATCATACTATGAAGAGAATCAAAGAAAAGGAACGAGAAGAAGGGAACCGTTGTATCTCTTTCTGCCAAATAGTGTCTAAACTTAGTCGAAAGGTTTTCGTCTCTCTGCCAAGCATTCAGCCCTTCTGTAGGATCACATTGATCAGCAAGGGTCAAGAACACAGTCTTATCCAATGGCGGATTTCTAAGAGATGCACTCGGGAAGAGATGCATATCGTTCCCATTTTGCTTCAACACATCTAATAAAACAGGGGAAAGAGATTGTCTTTGAAAATCCCTGAAATAAGCGCCAGGCAATCCATAAAACAAAGTGAAAACGCCCGATTTTGTTCCATTACTTCCACTATAATGTCGAGTAAACACATGAGCTCTTTTCGAAAAGCGACAAATATTAGGTGCAGTCAACGAGTCGAGTGTCGATGCCCTCCACGAATCAAACGAGATAATCAATAGATTCTTTCTCGTAGGATGGGTTGCCAATTCACGTTTGGGATAGATGTAACTCTTTCCCTCCACTTCCATTGGAATCGAGAAATCATACTGAGGGAAAAACTGATTTGGATAAAACGGAACCACCATCGGGAAATAATTTTCAATTGCCAAGATGGAGCGGTCTCCTTTAAACAATGCATAGGTTCGGTACAATTGCACTCCCACCAATGCGAATGACCACAACACTAATACTGCCAATGGAATCCTAAACCAATTCCTTTGTGCAAGTTTTTCCGCAATTCTAAAAACGCCCCACTCTATCGCCAACAATCCGAACAATATGGAAGCAACCGCAATGTATTGTCCTATCGAAAATTCAAACACTTGGCCCGATGCAGGTCCAAAAACTTGCTCCAACACATACGAATTCAAGTGGAAACGATACAAAGAAAACACATAGGCATCAATTGCCAACACAATAAGAGCCAAGGTTGAAACAACAATCACAACACACTTTATTCCTTTGTATTGAACCTTAAAAAGGCACAAGGGAAGAAACAACAAAACGAAAGGGAGAAAGGCTATTGCAATGAAATGCGAATAGCAAGCGAATGCGGAATAAAACGGATGAATCTCCGACGCTCCTGAAGAAACAGGAGAAAAGAGCAAAGAGAGATATTTGATAGATATAAAAAACACAAAAGCGGAATTCAGTAAAAAGAACCAAACTCCTGCTTTCAATTTCTTATCAGAAAGGAACTCCGATAATTTCAAGATAAAATTCATTTTGTAACTTATAAACTATACTGATATGCTAATCCCAGATTACTTTTATCTAATGGATGTACAACATTCATTGCATCGTCATATTGATAATACAACTTCAATGAATTTTTCTTGTTGAATTCATACTTCATGGCAAACTCATAACGCATTTTTGTTATCGCATTGCCTTTGTAGTTATTCGTCCTATAAAACATCTCAGCCGCCAAAGAGGGATACAAAGGCACCTTGGGAAGTTTCGCCTCCACCGACAATTTGTTTCGCCAATAGCCCACCCACTGTTTTTCCACTTTTCTTTCAGGACGATCCGTCATTTCATAACGAGATTTCCATGCAAATGAAAATCTATTCACATCGTATTTTAGATTGGTATAGCCACTGAATTTTTGATTAAAGAAGTATTCAGTCTTACGCTCCTTCGCAATGGCAGTATAGGAAACACCCACTTTAAATATCCTACGAACAATCGCATAAGAGAGATCTACCTTTGTCGACACCTTACCAACTGTCGTCGAATTGTTTTTCAAAGACAACGATTCCGTAACGCCCAATTCAAGACGTTTGAAAAACTTCTTCGAAATGCCAGCATCATACGATGTTGTAAAATCGCAATCATCTTTCTCTGCCATGACCAAAGAGGCACAGCAGAGAGAGATGAGCAACACTAATATTTTTAAAATAGATTTATCCATTAAAATCTTTTGCACGAGTGATTGAATCCACTGTATTAATCTCTTGTGTAGCTGCCTCGTAATATACCTTAACCAAAGCAGTATCCTTCAAGAAATCGATGTAACCAACTTCGAATTTAGTAACATTCAAGCCAGTACGCTTCTTAATATCAGCCAACATCTCATCATACTTATCAGGAGTCACCAAATCAATCTTCTCATACTTGATCAGTTTGCAAGCGCTCTTAGATACAATACGAGTCTTCTCCATCAACCATGTCATCAAGAGGAACAAACCATTGGTGATAAGAAGTTCCATGTAACTTACGCTAATAGCCAACGCATTGATTACAGACAAACCGATAATAAGGAACAAATAGGTCATCTCACGAATAGGCACAGTATCCGTTCTATAACGAATGATACCAAAGATGGCGAATAGACCTAACGCCAAACCGATCTGAAGTTTCTCGCTTCCTAACAAGAAGATAAGCAAGAATACTGTTGTACTAATCAATGTGAAAGTAAAAACATAATCTCTTCTTTTTGACTTTCCATAATAAAGCCAAACAATGATCAACGAAGTGATTAAAACATTTAAGCCAAAACGGAACAACAACAACCAAAGGCCATCCGTATTAACCAAAGGAGTACCAAAAAACTCGTAATCCAAAATACTGTTTAAAAGTGCCATAATATTTACTGTTTACTATTTTTATTTCTTTCTATTTATACTTTAAAATTTCTCTATCACAACTTGTTGATGTAACGGACCTTCTCTTTAAATCGATTATATTTTAAAGACTCATCCGTCAAAACCATACCCAAGCAATATTTACTTATGCTGCGCTTCTTAATTCTCAATGCGCTAAGATAATCCTTAAAGTGAGAATGAGCATTACCATCCTGTTTCACCTCTACAATGCACAATTTAGGAATAGAGTTTTTCACATCGGTAACACAATTAATGAAATTGATATTGAAATCGATTGTCAATCTTTCAGACTTCTCTTTATTCACTAACGTAATGCGGAAGAAACTATTACGAAGACGGAATCCAATCTCATTCATCTTGAACTTGGATTTCTCATCTAAGAAAGCAATAGCGTCTTGATTATTCAGAACATTCTCATCCTTAATAGTGATCCTCTTCTTTGATGTTCTTCCTTTATTGTTTTTGGTTTTCACCTCCAAGAACATCAAATTAGATTCAACATACTCACGCACTCTAATCTTCTGACGATTCAGTTTGCCGTCTTGATGAACAGTATACATTGTTGCAGAAGGTGTATCGTAGTACAAAGTACGATAGAAAGCTTTACGCAAGCTATCTATTTCCTGCACATAATAATCCTTCTTGGCCATCTCCAAAAGAGTGGGTAACTGATTCACATTAACAAGGAATTTTGTATCAATGCGATTCATCAATCGGATACCACTCATCTCGTCAAGAGTGATCGAATCAAAAGCCGCAAGCTTTTCGTCAACCGTTTTAATGATTTGATCTATCATTACTCTACAATATATTCAAACTCCTTGTAACTTTTTACTTTACCATTAGGCAAAATGGTCTTTTGAGATTTCTTTTTACCATTTTCGAGGTATTCGAACTGGTATGTTTTTTCCAACTTATTGTACTCGTCATAATGTTTTTCCTCTACACACTTACCCTTTTCATTATAAGTGTAAGTTGTACGAGATTTTTGCTCACCAATAGAAGAGTACTCTATTTCTTCCATCTTTTTTCCTTCAGGACCGAACTTTGTCAAATGATCCAATTTTTTCTTAGATCCTTCGACACGCCACTCTTTAATCTCCTTCAACACCTTACCATCTACGGATTTTTGTGCATTAGAAGAGAACAAAGACAAAGTGAAAATGAACAACACTGAAGAAACAATCGTTTTTCTCATAACACCTGGTATTAAATTCATACTAAAAAAGACTCGACCAAGGTCAAATCATACTTTTAACGGGGAAAACCTTATCTAAAAGAAAGAAAAAGCGGATAGTATTTAAAGTTTTCTCCTATTAAAAAAGTACAAAGAATGTACCAAAAGAGGGAGAGTAGCAACACTACTCTCCGTAAAGACTATCATTTATACTTAAACCATCTAATTCATCGTCGTTGAATCCTTCTCCCTCCAAGAAGTCTTCAGACTCATCGTCAAACGAAAATGACGAGTTTTTCTTTGCTAAAGCAGCATCATCGAAGAACAATCCGTCCAAAACCTGAACGGGAGCCTTTCCTTTCGACACCTTACATACTGCCTCATCCAATTCTTTATTTGTAATTATAGACTTCAATTCCATAAAGAAAGAGCGCTCATTCAAATAATCAAAGACAAACATCAACTTTTGTCCTTCATCATCCATAAACTCCTCCAACTTTGTGTCCTCCATAATGTAGCTATCTACATCGGAAGCTGTATCCATCTCCACCTGTGTGATCTCGGTCTCTTTCTCCCAATCTTCATCACAGACAAAGAAAGAAGTCGGCTGATCATTATTGTAACCAACAGACTTTAATATAATGTCGTGTAAATCTAAGAATGTAGCCTCAGAATCAATATGGATTTCGCGAACGAAGTCATCCACTTCATCGGATAAAAGAATAAACTTATATACCATAACAAAATCAAATATTTTACAGCTACAAATATAGAAATTATTTTAAGGAATTCTCTATCGAATCCAAACTTTGTCTAAAACTTTTATCGAATTTCAACAAATCAGATACTGCATTGCATGCGTACAATACAGTAGCATGGTCACGCTTACCTATTTGTTCACCAATGGAAGACAAAGAATTCTTTGTATATTTTCTTGAAAGATACATTGCAATTTGTCGAGCTTGTACCACTTCTCTCTTTCTCGACTTTGTCTGAATATCATTAGCATCGAGTCTGAAATAGTCACAAACCAACTTTTGGATATATTGAATAGAGATTGTCTTTTCTGTCACATCAACAATTCTACCAATAACCTTTTCTGCCAACTCAATATTAATCTCAGCCTTCGTTAAAGTTGATTGTGCAAGCAAAGAAACAATCACACCCTCTAACTCACGAATGTTTTCAGTTACATTCTGAGCAATGTATTCAACCACATTTTCAGGGATTAGCAAACCTTCATTTCTAATCTTCGACTGAAGGATCTGCATACGAGTTGACTGAGAAGGAGCCTCCAACTCAACGGTCAATCCCCATCTGAAACGGCTCAAGATTCTTTCTTCAAGACCCTGAAGCATTTTAGGAGAGCAATCAGAAGTAAGTATTATCTGCTTGCCTTGCTGCTGTAGATAATTGAATATTTGGAAGAATACATTTTGAGTTCCAGGTCTTCCCGAGAAGAACTGAATATCATCAACGATTAACACATCCATCTGCTGGTAAAAGTTTAAGAACTCATTTACCTTATTGCTTAAATGTGCATCCGTATATTGCAGTTGGAATCTATTAGCATCTACGTAAAGAACATTTTTCTCTGGGAATTTCTTTAATATTTCCCATCCAATAGCCTGCACCAAATGCGTCTTTCCTAAACCGGATCCTCCATATATGAATAATGGACTAAATGTGTTTTTGTACGGAGATGCAGCAACTGACAAGCCTGCCTCTTTACCCATTTTATTACATGCGCCCTCCACAAAAGTCTCAAATGAATAATTAGGATTCAACTGAGGCTCTATCGTAGGCTTTACTTTCGAAACAAAAGGGTTAAATGGGGAATTTGCAGTTTGCGAAGGAGCAACCTTAATCTTCGTCTTTTGGACGCTCTCCGCCATAATGCTGTAAATCAACTTAGTTCCTGGACCCATTACTCGGTCAAATGTCAACTTCATCAACCCTAGATAGTGAACATCTACGAATTCCGCGTAGAAATTACTTGGAACTTGTAGTGTCAACGTCTGATCCACCCAACTCTCTGCCACAATCGGCTCAAACCATGTTGTAAACTCCTGCTCGGAGATATTGTCTTTTATAATCGAAAGACATTTATTCCACAAAAGTTCACATTCAGGAACACTATCACGATACTCGTTCATAAAATTCTGTTTTTTTCTTTGCATCGCAAATATCTACTTTTTTTATTCAAAAAAAAACACAAAGAAAAATTTGGTTATTCAAAAAACAAAATAAATACTTGAAAATTAAACATTTACACAATTCGCCTTAATATTCAAACACTTACGACAGCCCATTCCTTTTAAATTACTGATTTTAGGTAATTTATAAAAAAATTGGCATCTGAATGTTTCCATATAAAAACATATCAAACACCAATATTTTAAGGTTTTTATTCATGCCAACAGATTTGGCAAAAACAATCTATTTAGAATGATTCTAAATTATTTTTCTTTATCTCTATTAACCAAGGAGAAATGAACATAACGTTTTGGATTAGCTTTCAAATCAACCAACAAATCGTTTGCACTTCCAACTGTGGTATTAATATTATTATACAATCCCTTGTCATTCAACAACAAGCCTAAAGAGCCCTCTCCACGATTCAACTTGTCAGTAACCCCCTGTACACTCGCCAAGGTTTGATTCAACTGATTAACAGTCTTATTAAAATCAACTCTGGAAAGACCGTCACCAACCTTATCAAACTTTTTCATTACAGAATTGGCATTGCCTAACAATTCGGGAACATCCTGATCCATGATTTTATTGAAGCTGGCAGTAGTACCTTTTAGGTTAGTTGTGATAACTTGAATATTCGCCAACGATTTTTCAATAGCCTTATTTTCTGCTATAAGTTGCAACGAAGCCATCAACGAATCCAATTGAGGGATAATGGATTGGATTCTTGGCATCAACTCTGCCGTAATCGCATTCATCACGCCATCATCAACATACGAAGGTATCGTATCACCTTTCTGAAAATATCCATTTGCCGGACTATTGGCATCCATATACAACTCAATAGAAGGACTTCCTAACAATCCCGACACCAAACCAGCGCGAGTGTTTACAGGAATCTTCAAATCATCGTCTACCTGCAAAACAACTACTACATCCGAACTCGGATTATCATAATCGTAAATGATCTCCTGAACCAATCCAACCTTGTAACCTTTTATATTAACTGGATTTGTTTCCACCAATCCGTTAATATGGCTAAACTTCAAATAATAATAGTTGGTTGGATGAAAGATATTAATACCTTTTAAGTAATTAACACCAAAAAAAGTCAATGCTATTGTGATGACTACCCACAACCCAATTTTAAACTCCTTCGTAATTTTAAATTCCATACCCTTAAATTTTTCATTTATAATAATTGCGCGCTTCACTTGTTGATAATTTCACTCCATTTTTTATTACAACAAGAAACGCATCTGGGAACTTCTTTTTTACTTCATCCCTTAATTTCAATCCATCTTGAAAAGTTTTCTCTGAACCATATACATACTTATATTTATATGTACCAGTTTCCACATACTCCTTTGCAGGAACAAAACCTTTAAAATCCTTACAATCCAAAGGTTTCCTCGTACTTGAACTGCAGAATTGAACAGCGTAACGAATCACATCAACTTTTTTGTCCGTTTCGTTTTTCCCATCATCCACTTTCTGTTCACTCTTTGTCGTATCTACCTTTACAATCGAAGTATCCTTATCCTTTTTAGTCGCTTCAGATTGGCCACCCCCATCATTAGCAAGATTCTTTTTCACCTCTTCCTGATATGTAGTGCCATCCTTCTTGTCATGTTTTTTCTTGTAAGAAACAAAGGCCTTGTGCAAAGCTTCCGCAAACTTATCAAGAGACGAATCCTTACTCAAATAAGCCTCCTCTTCCTTGTTGGATATATACCCCAACTCAACCAATACCGCAGGCATAGAGGTTTGTTTCAACACCCAGAAACCTGCTTGTTTCACTCCCCTACTAGATCTCTTCATATCAGAGAATTGTTTTTCAATAGTAGAAGCGAACCCTACGCTTTGCTCAATATACTTTGATTGGATGTAATCAAACATTATATAAGACTCAGAGCTATTATCGAACCCTTTGTATTTGGTCTTATAATCCGACTCGTATAAAATTACCGAGTTCTCCCTCATAGCCACCTCAAGGTTCGCAGAAGAAGATCCAACCGTAAAGGTCTCTGTTCCTTTTGCCGAACGATTTTCCGCAGCATTCGTATGAATGGAAATGAAGAGATCTGCCTTTGCCCTATTTGCAATTTGCGCTCTGTCGTCTAACGGAATAAAAACATCCTTCTTCCTAGTGTAAATAACCTTCACACCAGGCTCTTTTTCCAACAAAGCGCCCAATTTGAGAGCCGTCTTTAAGTTTACCGATTTTTCTTGTAGTTTTAAAGTATAACCAATTGCGCCAGCATCCTTTCCTCCATGTCCCGCATCAATAACAACAACAAACGGTTTATCAGAAGAATAAGCATAGCCCGAAAAACAAAGAAAAGCAACGGTCAAGCATAAAAACCTTAAAAATCCAAAAGAATTCTTCATCAAATTCCATTTTTAATAATTCAGTGGCAAATTTAGCAAAAATTATTCGTAAATTTGCACCTAAGTGGAGTACAAAAATAATTATATTTAATCTTTTGATACAGAAATATATACATAAACTACTGACTGCCCTCCTATTCTTTATGGCTATCAGCCATATGCAAGTATGGGCAGAAAACGACCTGTCAAAAGAGATAAAAGACTCCATTTCTGTCAATTTAAAGAACAACACAGACTCCACAAAAGCAATTGTTTCCGCAACTCAAGTCAAAGACTCGACGAAGATGCCGGAACCCAAAAGAAAGTATTCACGAGATGCCATCGAAGACATTGTTCGTTACTCAGCAAAAGACTCCATCGTTTTTTATGCCGATGGACATGCTTTCCTATTCGGTGAGGCCAATGTCAAATACCAAACAATGGAGTTAACCTCCGACCATATTGAATTGCGAACCGACAGCGATATGGTTCATGCAAGACCAGGAGTCGATTCCACAGGAGCCCTTATTGGCAAACCCGTCTTCAAAGACGGAGCCGACAGTTACGAATCTGAGAGCATAGATTTTAATTTCAAATCAAAAAAAGGGTTAATTCGCAATGTCGTCACCCAACAGGGAGAAGGTTACGTTACAAGCGAGAAAGCGAAAAAATTGGAGGATAACACATTCTTGATGAAGAATGGAAAGTACACTACATGCGACGATCACGAGCATCCTCACTTCTACTTAAATTTGACCAAAGCAAAAGTAAAGCCAAACGAATATATTGTTGCTGGACCTGCATATCTCGTAATTGCAGATGTTCCCCTTCCTCTTGCGTTGCCTTTCGGTTTTTTCCCTTTCACCGACAGCTACTCTTCAGGTATTTTAATGCCGACGTTCGGAGAAGAGTCGTCCAGAGGTTTTTATCTTAGAAATGGAGGTTACTACCTAGCCATCAACGACTATTGCGACTTGGCAATTAGAGGCGACATCTACACGAAAGGATCCTGGGCCCTAAATGCGACCTCAAGATATAAAAAGAAATACAAGTTTTCTGGCAACTTGTACGTAGGTTTTCAATCATCAAAAACGAGCGAAAAAACACTACCCGACTACACAGAAAGCAACGACGTGAAAATAGACTGGACTCATACACAAGACGCTAAGGCAAATCCATTTAGCACATTCTCTGCATCCATCAACTTCACATCTTCTTCCTATAACAAAAACAACACCAGTTCTCACTACAATCCGTCTACTTATGGAGAGAACAACAAATCATCGAGTATAAACTACACATACAAATTTCCAGAGTCGCCATTCTCTTTGACAACCAACTTCACATTGAATCAAAGACAAAGCGACTCCACCATCTCCCTAAGATTACCTTCGATAAACCTTAGCATGTCTCGTATCTATCCATTCAAACGTAAGGAAAAGATAGGCAAAGACAAATGGTTTGAAAAGATATATCTAACCTATGGATTGAATTTCGACAATTACATATCTACAAAACAAGACAAACTATTCGAAGCAAACATTCTCAACGATTGGAACAATGGAATCAAAAACCAGTTTTCCATTGGAGCTTCTTACACCTTATTTAAATACCTAATTTTCTCTCCAACCCTAAGTTATAATGAGAAATGGTATTTTAGGAAGACATACCAACACTGGGATGAGCAAGAGGGTAAGATTGTAAAACGCAACGAGAATGGATTCTATCGCATTAACGACATGAGTGCCAATGCCAGTTTGAGCACACAACTATATGGTTTCTACCAGCCTATATGGGGAAAGAAAATCAGCATGATCAGACACGTGATGCAACCATCCGTAACATTCTCTTTCTCTCCAAAGATGGAAAAACCATGGCCTCACTTCGGTCAAACATACTATGACGAGTACACCCGTCGATTTGCAGACGGCACAATAGACACAGTTCAATACTGTTACTTTTCTGGTGGCTACTACGGAGGACCAACGAGTAGAGGTGGAGGTGTCATCAACTTAAGCCTCTCCAACAATATAGAGATGAAAGTGGTATCAGACAAAGACTCTACAGGATATAAGAAAATAAGTTTAATTGACAACCTTGGTCTCAACACAAGCTACAATCTTTTTGCCGAAGAAGACGAAGCTCCTTGGTCTGACCTAAACGCCAACTTAAGATTAAAGATCGCCAAAAAGATAAACTTAAACATAACCGCAGGCTTCTGCCCCTACACATACAAACTAGACGAAAACGGAGCACCTTATAAATCCACCACATCTGAGTGGGAAAGGAATGGAAGGTTGTTCCGCCTAACAAACGCGAGAACCTCTTTTAACTATACGTTCAACAATTACATGTTCAAGAAGAAAAAAGAGACAGAAGACGAAGATGGAAACGAAGAATATGAACTAGATCCAGACGCAGAAAACCTCGATGATCTAATGGAAGAGCAATTGATCATCCAAGACAAGAAGAACATGAAAAAAGAGGATGCAGATGGATACCAAGAATTTTCTCTACCTTGGAACTTAAACGTCAGTTACTCTGTATCTTACGGAAACTACAAATTTAACAAAGAGACATTGGAATATGACAGAAGACTCACCCAATCTCTCAACTTCTCAGGCAACATAAACTTTTCGAAAAACTGGAGTTTCACAATTAGTTCCGGATATGATTTCCTAAACCATGAATTGTCTTATACATCCTGTGGAATCAGAAGGAAACTTCATTGTTGGAGTGCTTCTCTTGATTTTATTCCTATCGGATACAATCAAGGTTTCAACTTCCATATTGGTGTCAACTCTTCCATGTTACAAGACTTGAAATACGAAAAGAGAACTGACCCAAGTGACTATCCAACATGGTATTAACAAAATTTTAAGAACAGAAAACTTTTAAAAGACAAAAAAAATTATTATATTCGCTCACAAATTTAGAATTGAAGAATTAAGCATGGAAAAGAAAACGAATAAACCAAACTACGTTTTTGAAATTAGCTGGGAAGTGTGCAACAAAATCGGAGGCATATATACTGTTCTATCTACACAAGCGAAGGCCTTGAATGCCATTCACGGAGACAAATTGATGTATATCGGTCCTGATTTTGAGGGAAACGAAAACATATTCTTCAAAGAGGACAAATCCGTTTTAAAGAAATGGGTTGACAATTGCAACAAACGAAACATAAAAGTAAGAGCAGGTCACTGGGATATTCCTGGCGAGCCTATTGTCATATTAGTCGACCATAGAGTTTTCTCCGAAGAGACAAACTCATTCTTATACGAAATGTGGGATCATTTTAAAGTTGACTCTACTGAAGGATATGGAGACTACAGAGAATCAGTTTTGTTCGGCTATGCAGCAGCAAAAATCATTGAAGATTTTTGTCAGTTTAACAAGATCGAGAACAAAAAAATCGTAGCGCAATATCATGAATGGACGACAGGATCTGGACTTTTATACACAAAGATCCATTGCCCATACATCAAGACATTATTTACCACCCACGCAACAACAGTTGGTCGTTCCATCTGCTTCAACGGCAAGGATCTTTACCAATACTTCTCTGGATACCACGGAGACCAAATGGCTGGAGAACTTAATGTACGCGCGAAACACCTTGTTGAAAAAAACGCCGCAAATCAAGCAGACTGTTTCACCACTGTCAGCGAGATTACAGCAAAAGAGTGTGGACAACTTCTCGACAAGAACCCTGACATTGTGACTCCAAACGGTTTTGAAGATGATTTCATTCCGAGAGGTGCACAATATACAAAAATGCGTAAAGAGGCAAAAAAGGTATTGAGGAATGTTGCAGAATGTTTGTTCGGATATGAATTAGCAGAAGATGCCGTATTCATAGGAACTGGTGGTCGTTACGAATTTAGGAACAAAGGTATCGATTTGTTCTTGGAGTCACTAAAAATAGTAGCGTGTGATCCTGATTTCAAGAAAGAGGTTGTCGCATTCGTCTTAGTTCCAGGTTGGAATGTAGGCGCGAGAAAAGATCTTCAACAAAAGATAGCAGATCCAAACGAAAAATTCAATGTTTACAGAAAAAATATAACTCACGAGATATACAATTTCATGGATGATCAGATTCTTCACTCAATGAGGATTTTCCACTTCGAGAACGACCATGATCAAAATGTGAAAGTAATCTTGGTGCCAAGTTATCTAAATGGGAACGACGGAATATTCAACAAGACATATTATGACTTGCTAATCGGTCTTGACCTTACCGTTTTTGCTTCATACTACGAGCCTTGGGGGTATACTCCACTCGAGAGTGCAGCTTTTGGTGTCCCTACCATCACAACAGACTTGGCAGGATTTGGTTTATGGTGTTCAAAAGAGCCAGTAGACATTACCAATGGAGTTGCCGTGATCCACAGAACAGATAGCAACTATTTTGCTGTAGCAGATGAAATCCAGGAGAACATAAAAAAACTTGCAAACATGAAAAAAACAGAGTTCGACGCCACAAAGAAAAAAGCAGTTGCTCTCGCAAAGAAATGTTCTTGGAACGATTTCATTCAGTACTACGAAGATGCATTCAATATCGCATTATCTAAATAAGTCAAATAAATAAAACAAAATAATTTCATTAAAAACTTTAAAGATGAGTTTACAATTAAATCACGTAAATTACCCTTCTTGGAGAGAAATGAACACAAAGGCAAAAGTGCCTGCCAAGTTGGAAAAATTGCAAGAAATGGCACTAAACGTGTGCTGGTCATGGAATCCTGAAACAGTGAATCTTTTCAAAGAGATCGACGCTGAATTCTGGGACAAATGCGGTGGTAATCCTGTTTTATTTTTGGAAACTATCGAGATCGGCAAACTAGAGGCTGTAGAGAACAACAAAGCTCTTCTTGCAAAAATGGATGCTTGCTACAAGAGCTTTAAGAAATATGTTGACACTCCTAAAGACGCTAAGAAACCTTCTGTTGCATACTTCTCAATGGAATATGGTTTAACAGATGTTTTGAAGATCTATTCTGGAGGTCTTGGTGTGTTGGCTGGTGACTATTTGAAAGAGGCAAGTGACTGCAATGTAAACATGACAGCTGTTGGTTTCTTGTATCGCTTTGGATACTTTACACAAGCTCTTTCTATGGACGGAGACCAAATTGCAAACTACGAAGCACAAAATTTCAGCACTCTTCCAATCTCATTGGTAACAGATGAACACGGAAATGCAGACATTTTGGAGGTTCCTTTCCACGACAGAATTATTTACGCTAACATTTGGAAAGTTGCAGTAGGTAGAATCAACCTATACTTATTGGATACAGATATCGACAAGAACTCTGAGTTCGATCGTTCTATCACTCACATGCTTTATGGTGGAGATTGGGAGAATCGTTTGAAACAGGAGTACATGTTGGGTATCGGAGGTATGTTGATGTTGAAGAAGTTAGGCATCAAGCACGACACTTACCACTGCAATGAAGGACATGCTGCGTTGATCAACGTTCAACGTCTATGCGACTACATCCACGAAGAAGGCTTGTCGTTCCGTCAAGCATTTGAGGTTGTTCGTTCTTCTGCTCTTTATACTGTACATACTCCAGTTCCTGCCGGACACGACAAGTTCGATGAAGGTTTGTTCGGAAAGTACATGTACCACTTCGCAGAGAAATTAGGAATTTCATGGGACGATTTGATGGACATGGGTAGAGAAAACCCAGGAGACAAGGGAGAAAAGTTCTCTATGAGCGTATTTGCTTGCAACACTTGCCAAGAGGTTAATGGTGTAAGCTGGCTTCACGGAGAGGTTTCGAAGAAGATGTTCGCTCCAATTTGGAAAGGATACTTCCCTGAAGAGTCTCATGTTAATTATGTAACTAATGGTGTTCACTTGCCTTCATGGGCTGATCCTTCTTGGAGAGAGTTGTACGAGAATACATTTGACAGCAAATTCTATAGCGACCAATCGAACGAAGAGATTTGGAAAAAGATCTACGATGTTCCAGACGAGAAGATTTGGGAAATCAGAAAAGATTTGAAGAAACGCTTGTTAGCTTACATCTCAGACAAATACCAACAAAACTGGTTGAAGAATCAAGGAGATCCTGCAAGAGTTATGGACATCTTGAACAAATTCAACCCTAACGCTTTGACTATCGGTTTCGGTCGTCGTTTCGCAACATACAAACGTGCACATTTGTTGTTCACTGATTTGAAGAGACTTTCTGAGATTGTTAACAATCCTGACAGACCTGTTACTTTCGTGTTTACAGGAAAGGCTCACCCAGCAGATGGTGGTGGAAAAGGATTGATCAAGAGAATCGTTGAAATTTCTCGCATGCCTGAGTTTATCGGTAAGATCTTGTTCTTGGAGAACTATGATATTGCTTTGGCAAAACGTTTGATCTCTGGAGTTGATATCTGGTTAAATACTCCAACACGTCCTCTTGAGGCATCAGGAACATCTGGAGAGAAAGCATTGATGAATGGTGTAATCAACTTCTCTGTAAAAGATGGTTGGTGGTTAGAAGGATACCGCGAAGGTGCAGGTTGGGCGTTAACAGAAAAGCGTACAT
Organism: Paludibacteraceae bacterium; assembly: GCA_045600225.1. Taxonomy (GTDB): domain Bacteria; phylum Bacteroidota; class Bacteroidia; order Bacteroidales; family Paludibacteraceae; genus UBA1181. The sequence continues at coordinate 85,716 of JAZRXL010000028.1, read as the reverse complement.
ACGACAACCAAGGATACCAAGATCAATTGGATGCTGCAACAATCTATAGAATCTTGGAAACAGAGATTATCCCTATGTACTACGCAACAAACAGCAAGGGTTACTCTCCAGAATGGGTTCAAACAATCAAGAACTCTTTTGCAAAAATCACCCCTCACTACACTACAAAGCGTATGTTGGATGACTATATCAACAAGTTCTACAACCCATTGGCATCACGCAAGGCATTAGTTACAAAAAACAACTATGCAAAAGCAAAAGAGATCGCTGCATGGAAAGAGGAAGTTGCTTCTAAGTGGGATCAAATCGAAATCGTATCAGCTTCAGTATGCGAATCAAATGCAGAAGTTGGAGATCGCTACACAGTAGAAGCTATTATCGACACTAAGGCTTTGAACGACAAGGGTATTGGCGTTGACTTCGTTTCTATCTTCAATGCAGAGAACAACGAAACCCTTGATGATGTTAAGGAGATGGAACTTTACAAGACAGAAGGCACAAAATTGTATTTCCGTCTTGAGGATCGTATCACTCGTGCAGGTGCATATAAGTATGCTTTCCGTATGTTCCCTAAGCATAAGGACATGGCTCATCGCCAAGACTTCTGCTATGTACGTTGGTTCTAATTTTTAGTTTAAACTAAGTACTATAAAAGAAAAGCGAGGAAGAATCCTCGCTTTTCTTTATTTTTGCATTATGGAGAAAAAATTAATCATCATATTAGGACCAACCGCTGTTGGAAAAACAGAATTCAGTTTACAATTGGCAGAGAAGCTAAACACAGAGATTCTATCCTGTGACTCCCGTCAAATGTTCAAAGAGATGAAAATTGGAACTGCCGCACCCACAGAAGAAGAACTCAAACGAGTCCCTCATCATTTCATAGGCAATCTATCCATTCACGATTACTACAGTTGTGGCAAATATGAGATTGATGCATTGGAGAAATGCCAAGAGCTATTTCAAAGACACGACACCTTAGTTATGACAGGAGGATCCATGCTCTACATTGATGCAATCTGCAAAGGCATTGATGATGTACCAAATATAGACCAAGACCTTCGAGATTCGTTATGGAAACGCTTTGAAGAGGAAGGCATAGAAAACTTGCGAAACGAATTAAAGATATTAGACCCAGACTACTCTGAGATTGTGGATCCAAAAAATGGGAAACGAATTATTCACGCACTTGAGATTTGTCTCCAAACAGGGAAACCCTACTCTTCCATTCGAACAAACAACAAAAAAGAAAGGCCATTTTCTATTCAAAAAATAGGGATAACCAGACCTCGTGAAGAACTGTATGAACGCATTAATTTACGAGTAGACAGGATGTTCGAAGATGGACTTGTCGAAGAAGCAAGATCACTGTATCCCCACAAAGAGCTAAACTCTCTAAATACGGTTGGATATAAAGAACTGTTTGAATATTTCGACGGAAATTGGGACTTGGAATACGCCAAACAAATGATAAAACAGAACACAAGACACTATGCAAAAAAACAAATTACTTGGTTCAAAAAAGACCCCGAAATTGAATGGTTAGACGCGAATTTTCTCTGAACAAATGAGATTTCGCAAACATTACAATCATCCAGAAAGGATGTCTTAATAAATCCAATTAAAAATAGTATCTTTGCAAAAGAAAATAAACAGAAAAAAAATTATATGATAACTGCTTCAGACATTGTAGTACAATTCGGAAAACGAATTCTTTTTCAAGATGTGAATCTTAAGTTCACAGGTGGTAACTGTTATGGAATCATCGGTGCAAATGGCGCTGGTAAATCTACATTTTTAAAGGTAATCAGTGGAGATTTAACACCAACCAAAGGTAGTGTGACTATCGCTCCGGGCGAGCGTTTATCCGTTCTTCGCCAAGACCACTTCCAATTCGATGAAGTTCCTGTTATCGAAACTGTTCTTCGTGGCCACGAGCCATTGTGGAATGTGATGCAAGAAAAAGATGCCCTTTATGCAAAAGAAGATTTTTCTGACGCAGATGGTATCAGAGCATCCGAATTAGAGGAGAAATTTGCCGAAATGGACGGATGGAATGCAGAAAGTGATGCAGCAGCACTTCTTAGCGGCTTAGGTATTAAGGAAGACCTACACTACAAATTAATGAAAGAATTGAGTGGTAAGGAAAAGGTCCGTGTATTGCTTGCTCAAGCATTATTTGGGAAGCCAGACAATCTTCTATTGGATGAGCCTACCAATGACCTTGACCTTGAAACTGTAATGTGGTTGGAGAACTACTTGGCAGAATTCGAAAACACAGTGCTTGTCGTTTCCCATGACCGTCACTTCTTGGATGCCGTATGTACACATACAGTTGATATTGATTATGGCAAGATCACAATGTTCGCAGGAAACTATAGTTTCTGGTATGAATCAAGTCAACTTGCGCTTCGCCAACAAGCACAACAAAACAAGAAAGCAGAAGAGAAGAAGAAAGAACTCATGGAGTTCATTCAACGATTCAGTGCTAATGTGGCAAAATCAAAGCAAACGACCAGTAGAAAGAAGATGTTGGAGAAGCTTAATATCGAAGAAATTCAACCTTCTACAAGAAAATACCCTGGCATTATCTTCACTCCGGACCGTGAGCCAGGAAACCAAATCATAGAGGTAAACGACCTTTCTTACACAACACCAGAGGGAGATGTCTTATTCAAAAATGCCACATTCAACATTGAGAAAGACGACAAGGTAGTTTTCTTGTCACACGATCCTCGTGCAATGACCGCATTCTTTGAAATCATTAATGACAAGATAAAGCCTTCTGGAGGAACATACAAATGGGGTGTAACCATTACCCCTGCCTATCTTCCTGTAGATAACACAGAGTTCTTCAATACAGATATGAAGTTAGTGGATTGGCTTGCACAATACTCTCCTGACACTAACGAATCATTCGTCAGAGGATACCTAGGAAGAATGTTGTTTACCGGAGAAGAGATATACAAAAAGGCAAGTGTACTTTCCGGAGGTGAGAAAATGAGATGCATGATTTCCCGAATGATGCTTAAGAATGCGAACTGCCTTGTATTAGACTCTCCTACCAACCACCTTGATTTGGAGTCTATCCAAGCATTTAACAACACATTAAAAGTATTCAAAGGAAATGTGTTGATGTCTTCTCATGACCACGAGTTCATTCAAACTGTATGTAATAGAATTATCGAGTTGACTCCCAATGGTGTCATCGACAAGAGAATGGACTACGACGATTACATTGTAAGTGAGGACATTGCTGCACTAAAAGCAAAACTATATCAATAAGAAACCATAATGAATAAGTCATTTAGAGTTTTTAGCATACTTCTGCTTGTCTCAACACTTTGCTGTTGTGACAAGCAGAATCGTTTTCAGCAGGTAGAAACAGATATAATACCAGAAGCGAAAACCGAAATCATCCGATTAGACAAGGACATTTACGAATTAGACAAATGTATCACAAAGCCTGCAAAGGTCGGAAATTATGATTTACTCACAGTCGACATACCAGACAATGATTCTATATGTCTAACGGGGAAAATCACTCAACTGAAAGAGAAATACGGAGAATCATTCTCTCTATATTGCCGTCAGTTGGGAGAAATGGCCGGAGCCCAAAGATCAAATGCATCTACCTTATTCTATCTTTTTCTATCCCACCCGGCATACAACGAACTTTACAATGATTGTGAAAAAGAATTCGAAGAGGTAAAAGACATAGAAGACGGACTAACAGAAGCTTTTTCAAGAGCAAAAAGTCTTATTCCTTCTTTCAAAATACCGAAAGTATGTTCATTTTTTTCTGGATTTGCAGAATCCATTGCGATAGACTCATCAACCGTATATGTTTCGCTTGAATATTTCCTTGGTTCTGATTACAAAAACTACCATTATGTTCCAGGCATCTATGAATATATGATTCCGAACCTTAAGAGAGAAAAGATAGTTCCAGATGTTCTTTACTTCTGGATATGTTCTGAATATCCTATGCAAAAAGAAGCAGGAAATCTGTTGGATAACATGATCCACTATGGAAAGATACTCTATGCGACAGAATCCATTCTATCAAAAACAGATAAAAAACTTTTGTTAGGATATAGCGAAGAGCAATGGGAATGGTGCAAACAGAACGAGAAACAAATGTGGAACTATTTAAGAGAATACAATCAACTATTCTCAACCAATAGCAAAACCATATCTGACTACATCTTCCCAGCCAACAATACAAAGTATTTTTCAGATGACGAAGGACACGAAGCTCCTGCACAGGCAGTCTTATGGATAGGAAGAAATATCGTAGAGGATTACATGAACAACAATCCAAATTTAACATTAACAGATCTGCTCACATCCAAAATTGATGCACAAGAGATTTTGGTTCGTTCTAATTACAGACCTTAATCGTGTACACATATAGTGAATGAAGGATTACGAAACAGGGCATCCCGTTTCGTAATTTTTTTTGTAAACCTTGCTCTTCTGTATGTGGCAGTTATTTTTGCACTTTGGGAAGACTCCAACATTTCATCATAAGAGAAGAAATTACTCCAATTGTCTGTAGAAACAGAGACATCCATATCAGGGATATCCACAGTATAAACAAACGAAGGTATCGTATCACCACATAAGTTGTTTATAAAGAATGGCTTATAAAGAAAATTCTGTGTTGGGTATGTCATTAGCTCATAACGAGATATCTTTCCCACGAGAAAGCCACAAGTTCGCAAAACCAACTCATAGATATTAGGATCAGTATAACCATAATAGTAGCCTAAAGAATCTGTATATACAAGCATGTCATCACCATACTCCTCCTTTATTTTCTTCGATTTTTTCTTATACCTAGAATGGACATGAACGGGCATATGCTTTAGAGGAGTTCCATCCTCTTCCATTATTCTTCCTTTGAACTCTTTTACAGAAAGAGATATTTCTTCATACAAAGTGTCCCCTGCATAATCAGACAAAGAATAATAAAAAGTATCTACACCTACAGGAAGAGACAGATTACAAATAGATACGATTGTATCAATAGACCCTTTCTCCTTCGTAGGAATAACACAATAGTCAGAACCCAAACACAATGTAATCGGGTAGCCAGGATGAATCGCAACCCCTTTTACATCACTAAATACAAACTTTAGACAAACAGAGTCTTTGGACAAAGCAACAGGCAAATTTTTCAAAGAGTCAACTACTTCAACCGTATCAACCCTTAACACAACAGTATCATTCTTCAACTCCGTTTCATTCCCTAACAACATAGAGATCCGATTCCTCACCTCTTGGCAAGATGAAAAGAGAATCATAAAAAAGAATATCGGAAGAACTATTTTTTTCATATCAAAAAAAAGGGAAGTTGCCGTAAGACAACATCCCTATCTATAAACTTACAATATAATTTATTTCTTTTTGTTTGGACGCTCAATACTGATTTCTTCAACCAAGTCTCCCTCTTCAAACTCACCAGTTTGCTTTGTTCCACTTGCAAAAGTATAAACACCCATACCATGCTTCTTTCCATCTTTGAATTCACCTTCATACTTATCACCAGTAGAGTAAGTATAAACACCCTTTCCATCAGGATAACCATTCTTGAATTCTCCTACATATACATCACCCGTTGGATAAGTAAATGTTCCCTTACCTTCACGAACACCTGCTTTATACTCTCCTTCATACTTAGCTCCACTCTTAAATGTATAAGTTCCACGACCATCAAACTTACCATCCTTGAATGTTCCTGAATATACTTCACCATCGTCGAATGTATAAGTTCCTTTTCCGTCTCTACACTTACCCTTACAGCGTGAAGCAGCTCCTGCTTCAAGACAAATCAAAGAAAAAATTGCAAAAATTGCTAAAACTTTTGTCTTCATATTATTTAATTTTATTTTTTTCGTTACTATAACGCACAAATATATAAAGAAAATCGATGGCAACAAAGACTATCTCTTTTTTTTATCATCAACCCTATCAAATCTGAGAGAAAACCTATTTGTTAAAGTTCTTATTGTCCACATAGACCTCCAAAAGTTTAGTAGTTCCAGCCAAGTTATTAGGAATCACCATTACATCTGCGACAGATGCAGGAATCAAACAACTATTACCTACAGTTAAAGAAACCTTTGTCACATCAGGAAGATCCTTTTTTCCATAGCCCTGTGTGCTCAATATTTCTATTGTGCAGTTTCCCTGCAAACACATATAGACGATGAAAGAATCATATTTATACAATTTGCGATGAAATTTTCTATTTATTTCTAGAACCTTTACCGTAAAGAATGGACATTCCGATACACAAACAGGTTTATTCATTTTCCGTTTGTATTCCATCTTTGCGGAATCCCCTACTCCATAATCTATAGCATCTACTGCCAAATCCGTGTGCAATTGTCTCGGTATTCCATCCAACCCCAATCTTCCATAATCGAAAATACGGTATGTAACATCACTACTTTGCTGAACCTCAGCGATTAAAGAGCCTCCACATATTGCATGTACACGACCAGAAGGAATGAAAAACACATCCCCTGCAGCAACAGAATATCTTTTAAGTACATCACAAATTGTATGATCCTCTATTCTTTTTTGATACTCATACTTAGATATTGGAAATTCAAACCCACAATACAAAGACGCATCATTCTGAGCATCCATCACATACCACATCTCCGTTTTTCCAAAGCTCCCATGTCTTTGCAATGCCAACGCATCATTAGGATGAACTTGGATAGACAAATCTTCCGACGCATCTATAAATTTAATCAGTAAAGGAAACTTTTCTCCATACTTTTGATAAACGGCATTCCCGACCAGCAAGTTTCCGTAATCCTTTATTATTTCATTTAAAGATGTTCCTTTTAGAGGTCCGTTAGCCACAATAGACTCATTACCCTCAACCGCACTAATCTCCCAACTTTCTCCTATTTTGTCGTTTGGGTCACAAGGCAATCCCTTGAACGGTTTTAGTCTACAACCGCCCCATACTAACCGATGAAAGTTTGATTCAAAAAGAAACGGATATAAAATAGTTCTTTGACTCATTCTTTGTCTAAAACTGAAAATTTACTGTTATTGCTCACATACTCTGGCATTATCTCTTTTAGTTTAGAGACAATTTTAAAAGCATCACCAGTAGCCAAAACATTCCACAAATCAATCAATTGCTGATCCACATACGACTCTTCATATTTTTCCACCTTCGCATGCAATATTTTAGGATATTTTGTCGGCAAAGTATTTTCTTTGTCAGAAAGCAATTCCTCATATAGTTTTTCGCCTGGACGAAGTCCTATCTCCTTGATTTTCACATTCTCTGCCTTCGACAATCTAATCATATTTTCAGCCAAATCATATATACGAACAGGCTTACCCATATCGAAAACAAAGATATCCCCTCCTGCCCCTATGGCACTTGCTTCCAATACCAAGCTGGCTGCCTCTTGCAATGTCATGAAATAACGGAACACATCCTTGTGGGTTACTGTTAATGGACCACCCAAATCCAGTTGTTTCCTAAACAAAGGAATAACCGAACCATTAGATCCCAAAACATTTCCAAAACGAGTAGTAACGAAAGAAGTTTTCTGAGAAGATCTACTTTGTACAAAGATTTCCGCAAGTCGCTTTGTCGCTCCCATTACATTGGTAGGATAAACTGCCTTATCTGTAGATATCATCACAAACTTACCCGTCTCATATTTTATTGCTTTCTCCACCAACACCTTCGTTCCAAAAACATTTACGAGAACCGCCTCATATGGATTATCCTCCATCAAAGGAACATGTTTATATGCAGCTGCATGGTATATCACATCAGGTTTATACCTAGCAAAAATGATATCCATTGCCACTTCATCCTTCACATCTGCAATCTCAAAAACAACGCGATTTGAGAATTTTTTATACAAAACAGAATTCTTCAAATCGAATTGAAGATCAAACATCGGAGACTCTGCCTGATCTAACGCAACGACCTTACGAGGATTATGCAATATAATCTGACGAACTATTTCACTTCCTACAGATCCCGCTGCACCAGTAACCATTATCACCTTATTGTCAATCTCTTTGTCTATATTAGCGTCATCCAACACAATAGGATTTCTGTCAAGCAAATCCTCGATTTTGATATTTTGCAAACGGCTTGTGGAGAAATTATCATTAATCCAAGTCTCTATTTTAGGCACCATTTTTATCTTCAACTTCAAATTCAATGCTCTGCCAATAATTTCTTTTCTACGCTCATCTGAAATATCTGGCATCGCAAGAATAATCATGTCTATTTTTTTCGTTCCAACAAAGGCTGACGTCAAAACCTCATTAACAGAAAGAATGGGTGTTCCATCAATAGATTTATTCGTTTTATTTGGATTGTCATCCAAAAATGCAACCACTCTATTTTTAAAATCATCTTGTTTCAATGCATTACTAACCAGCACGCCCACACTACCAGCTCCATATATCACAACATTAGAAGTCGAGTTGGAACGACTTAAATCAAAATCATGGTAATAATATTTCACAACAAATCTTCCCGTTATCATCAAGATAGAGACAAAAGAGACTTGAAACATCATTTCAAAAAATGGGAGCAAATAAAAATTCAGACGAGGAACAAATAGTACGATCATCTTCAAAAGTGAATATAGGAACAAAACCAGAAGATTTGATTTGATAATTTGGAACACATCACTCATTCCCGCATGTCTGATAATTCCATGATAGGGCTTCATCGCAAAGAAAGACAACAAATATAACAGCAAAAGCATCACAAACTTCGCGAAAGAATCAAATGCAGGATACGAATCAGGAACACGACAACCGAACAAAACAACGACAGCAAAGGCAATTAAAACTATGGTCATATCATACAACATGACCACCCATTTAGAAAATGACCGACTGGTACAATAGTCTATAATAGTTTTAAATATATTACCAAAATACTCCGACATGAAAGTTCTAACCTGGTATTTCTAAAAAGTAATGCAAATATAATGATTTTATTAGTTTTTTGTTCCCTTCATGCTTTTTTTACAAGAACTCCTAAAATTTCACATCTTTTATACCTACTAATTAAAAGATAAATGCTACATTTGGGCATTAATTATGTCTAAATTAGAGTAAATAGTTATGAGAATAAATACAATCAAAGCAGCCTTTGCCTGCTTCCTTTTTGGAGTTTCTTCTTGTGTATGCGCAGCAAACAAGAACGAAAAAGTTGCTGAAAACGAGAGCAAAGTTATTCACATAAATTACGCTGATTTCAACAAGAAAGTCGTTAATGTTTCAGCAGAGGGTTGGAGTTATTTAGGAGACAAACCTTGTGTCCTAGATTTTTACGCAACATGGTGTGGTCCATGTCGTATGATTTCCCCATACCTTGATGAATTAGCAAAAGAGTACGGAGATCAAATCTACATCTACAAGATTGATGTAGACAAGGAAAGAGAATTAGGAAGAATGTTTGGTGCAACGTCCATTCCTTTGTTGGTATTCATCCCTAAAGATGGTCAACCACAAATGGCTCGTGGTGCAATGTCAAAAGCAGAATTAAAAAACGCCATCGAGACCGTACTCCTAAAAAAGAAATAAATCATGAAAGGAATAATATTAGCAGGGGGTAGCGCGACAAGGCTCTACCCCCTTTCTAAGGCTATATCTAAGCAAATCATGCCCGTTTATGACAAGCCTATGATATACTATCCCCTTTCTACCCTTATGTTGGCTGGCATCAGAGAGGTGTTGATTATTTCGACGCCACGAGATTTACCTATGTTCCAACAACTACTGGGCGATGGAAAGGAATTGGGTATGACTTTTCAATACAAAGTCCAAGAGGTTCCTAATGGATTAGCTCAAGCATTTGTCCTTGGTGCGGAATTTCTCAATGGGGAGGCAGGGTGTCTCATTCTAGGAGACAATTTGTTCTACGGACAAAACTTCTCAGCAATGCTAAAGAACGCAGCCAACAAGAAAGAGGGAGCAACCATCTTTGGTTACTACGTAAAAGACCCTACTGCTTATGGTGTAGCCGAATTTGACAAAGATGGCAAAGTTATTTCCTTAGAAGAAAAACCAAAGAAACCAAAGTCGAACTATGCAGTTCCTGGACTTTATTTCTACGACAAGACAGTTACAGAAAAAGCCAAAAGTATCAAGCCATCGGCCAGAGGCGAATATGAGATAACCGATTTGAATAAATTATACCTAGAGGAAGGTTCTCTCCATGTCGATCTGTTTGGACGTGGATTTGCTTGGTTAGACACAGGTAATTGCGATTCTTTGTTAGAAGCAAGCAATTTCGTAGAGACCATTCAAAAAAGGCAAGGATATTACATTGCATGCATTGAAGAAATCGCATGGAGAAACAAATGGATATCCGACGACCAACTAAAATCTCTAGGAAATAATTTATCGAAAACACAATACGGACAGTATATACTATCTTTATTAGAAGAAAAATGACATTCACAGAGCAGAAGATAAAAGGAGTTTGGGTAATTGAGCCCAAGGTTTTTGCTGATAGCCGTGGCTATTTCATGGAATCATTCAAGCAAAACGAATTCGAAAAGTATGTAGGCAAGGTTGATTTTGTTCAAGACAACGAATCTAAATCATCTTATGGTGTACTAAGAGGTCTTCACTATCAAAAAGGAGAGTTCTCTCAAGCTAAATTAGTTCGTGTTATCAAGGGAGAAGTCCTAGATGTTGCAGTAGATATTCGCAAAAGTTCCCCAACTTTTGGACAATATGTTGCCGTTTTACTTAGCGAAGAGAATAAAAAACAACTTTTCATTCCAAGAGGCTTTGCTCATGGGTTTGTTGTTTTGAGCGAAGAAGCAATATTTACATACAAAGTAGATAACTTGTATGCGCCTCAGGCAGACGCCGGCATCATGTACAATGATCCATCAGTGGGCATCGAATGGCCAATAAAAGAAGCCGAAATGTTGCTTTCTGAAAAAGACAAGAAGCATCCTTTACTAAAAGATGCAGTCGTTTTTGATTAAATCCGAAAACAAAGATTATGAATATACTAGTAACCGGTGGTAATGGCCAATTAGGAAACTCCATCCAAAAGATCTCAGCCAAGTACCCCGAACACAAATTTATTTTCACAGATGTACCAGAAGTGGACATCACTGATCTTAATCTTTTAAGAAATCTAGTGAAAAAGGAATCAATTGGAGCCATCATCAACTGCGCAGCATTCACTGCAGTAGACAAAGCTGAAAGTTGTGAAGAGCTTGCAGGAAAGATCAACATTGACGGTCCTAAGAACCTTGCCATTGCTGCTCACGAAGTTGGCGCAAAACTAGTTCACATCTCTACAGATTATGTTTTTGGAGGTAAGAACTGCCTCCCATTGAAAGAGAGTGACGAGACTGCACCTATTGGTGTTTATGGAAAGACCAAAAGACAAGGCGAAATAGAAGTTGAGAAATCCGGATGCGATGCCATTGTCATTCGTACAGCATGGTTATATAGCGAATATGGTAACAATTTCGTAAAAACAATGCTTCGTTTAGGCAAAGAAAGGGAAAGCCTCAACGTTGTTTATGATCAAATCGGGACACCAACTTATGCAACCGATTTGGCATGCGCAATCATGACCCTTCTCAATAAAGGCATCAAAGGATTTGAAACATATCATTTCTCTAACGAAGGTGTTATTAGTTGGTTCGATTTTACCAAAGCTATTTTCGAAATCGCAGGTTACAATACAAAAGTTGGTGCTATCGAAAGTTTCGAATACCCAACAGCTGCAGAACGTCCTGCTTACAGCGTACTTAACAAAAGAAAGATTAGAGAAGCAGGAGTTTCTGTTCCTTATTGGAAAGACTCTCTAAAAGAGTGTATGTCTATTCTATTAGCATAAGAACATATCAAATGACATAAAAGGGAGACGAGGACAAACTCGCCTCCTTTCTTTTTCAAATACGAAATGACGAACAAAGAATATTTTCTAAGCTTTTGCGACAAGCATCCAGAGATATCCCTCTTCCAACAGGGATGGTGGATGGAGTGCGTATCTGGGCAAAACAACTGGAATGTTCTATTGGAATTCGATGAAAACAAAGAGATTATTGCTTTCCTTCCTTTTATGGAGGTAAGAAAATATTTTTTCAATATCATTCTACAACCTCTGCTATGTCAGACAAACGGTTGGTGGCTGGCACCCGACATCAACAATCAAGAAGAGGCTTGCAAGAACCTCGTAAATCAAGCAGAAGCACTAAACAAGCACTGGTTCCTACAATTCTTTCCAACTGGCACGTCAACCCACTTTTGGGAAGAGAAAGGATACTCCATTACCCAAAGAAGGACCTTTATTATTCAAGATCTTTCAAAATCAGAAGATTCTCTGTTCGAAAGCCTTTCTTCCGCACAAAAAAGACAAGTACGGAAAGCTGAAAGAAATTATTTTTCCATAGAGGAAAACCATTCGGCAGAAGATTTCTTCCTGTTTCACACACAATGTGTGGGACAACGAGGAGAAAACAACCACAACAAGGAATCTATCGAAATTCACCTCATTAATGAAGCATTAAGAAGGGGAAACGGAACGATTCTCTACGCAAAAAATAACGAAGGCAACAAACTATCTGCCCTATTTCTGGTGTGGGATTGCACAACGGCTTATTACCTTATTCCCGCATACAATGCAGAACAGAAATCCTCTGGTGCTTCTTCATTCCTTGCGTGGAATGCAATTCTTTACGCAAAAAGAAGGAATCTAAAGGCTTTTGATTTCGAGGGAGGTGTGCAAGAATCAATTGCCAACTTCTACCGCCAATTTGGAACAGAAGAGATTTATTATCCTCAAATAGAAAAGATCAATCATCCGCTAATAAAACTTTGGAAAAGATTACGGAAACCATAATTTGTGTAACTTTGCAATAACATAAAAACACGATAAAACAATGATAACATTTTCATTAAGCCTCGTTGCCCTAATCTTGGGCTATTTGTTGTATGGTAAATTCATTGAAAAGATTTTCAGCCCCGATCCTAATCGGGTAACTCCAGCTATCAGTCAACAAGATGGCGTTGACTTTATGCCTCTTCCAAGATGGAAGATTTTCATGATTCAATTCCTAAACATTGCAGGAACCGGACCTATCTTCGGAGCCATTATGGGAGCTAAATTCGGTCCTGCCGCATACCTATGGATTGTTTTAGGTTGTATTTTTGCTGGGGCTGTCCATGATTATCTTAGTGGAATGCTTTCCATCCGAAACAATGGTGCAGGTCTTCCCGAACTAATCGGTATCTATTTAGGAGACAAGGCAAAAAAAGTTATGCTTGTCTTCTCTGTTTTCTTAATGACAATGGTAGGCGCCGTTTTCGTCTACAGTCCTGCTCTTATCTTGGGAGATATGACAAAAGAACTGATGTCCAATTCTGTATATGTTTGGTGTATTATCATTTTTGTCTATTATCTTATTGCCACACTTCTTCCAATCGACAAAATCATCGGAAAGATTTATCCTGCTTTTGCGATAGCCATTCTATTTATGGCATTTGCATTAGGAACTGTGTTAATTGCTAAGTGTCCTTCACTTCCTGAAATCTTCAACGAAGGTATAGATTCTTCCGCATTCAACGGAAAAGACATTTTCCCTGCTCTTTTCATCACGATTGCTTGTGGTGCTATTAGCGGATTTCATGCTACTCAAAGTCCCCTTATGGCTCGTTGCATGACCAATGAAAATTCAGGTCGCCCAATATTCTATGGCAGCATGATAACAGAAGGTGTAGTAGCTTTGATTTGGGCTACCATATCCATGTACTTCTTCTACGGAGGAGGCGCTACAGATTTGGGTGTAACAACTTCATTACAAGCGCCACAAGTAGTTACTGCTGTAAGCAAAGGTTGGCTTGGTGTAATTGGAGGCATCTTAGCAGTGCTTGGTGTTGTCGCAGCACCAATTACAAGTGGAGACACTGCTCTTCGTTCTGCTCGCCTAATCATAGCAGAGTTTCTCCACTTAGAACAAAAAAGTATAAGAAAACGTCTTTACATTTGCGTTCCATTGTTTTCCGCAACAATGGCAATGTTGTTCTTTAACATTGCAAATCCAGAAGGGTTCAATGTTATTTGGAACTATTTCGGGTGGGCTAACCAAACCCTATCCGTTTTCACATTGTGGGCAATAACTGTCTATCTTTACAGCAATAAGAGAATATACTTTGTGACATTAATTCCCGCACTGTTTATGACATGCGTAAGTTTCACATTCTTCTGCATCTCTCCAAACTGTCTTGGATTGAATAACACTATCAGTTACATAATAGGCATTAGCGCCGCTGTAGCAGCCTTTGCCGCGTTTATGGTTTGGACGAAGAAGAGAGACTAAATTGACAGACCCACAAAAAAGGAAGCCACCTGTAAAAAGCAAATGGCTTCCTTTTTATATTCTTGTTATTCAATAACAATTTTAGAAGGTTTAAACTTATAGAGATCTGACTGACGTATTTTTCCCGGTTGAACACCCAAATCTACTAATTGGTTCTTGATTGCAGATGCTTGAACATCCGACAATCTTGGTTCTATTACATACTCCTCAATCAAATCATCAGGATCTATCTTAAACAACAATGACTCCACACCCACATTGCAAAAGTCTCCAGGTATAGTACGAATAATCCGAACCTCTTGTTCATGCTCGAATGGGGTTCTTTTCAAGAAGAAAGAATCAACCATTGTACGAATAACCTCATTGACTGGTATAGACCGTTGCTGCCAGGCAAACAACTCATCATCTGTCAGATACTTAACTTTCCCTATAAATGTAGAAGTTTGCAGGTCGATCAAATCCTTTCCTTTAGGGAATATCACAGAGAACAATTTATTTACGGTTGTTCTTATTCGTACGGCACAACTCTCTCGATACTTATTAGAGTAGATACGCCACATTGCATCCGACTCATCTTGAAGAGTCCAAGACTGCCCATACACACAACCTATCAGTTTATCTGCCCTGCCGGACTGATTTCCATAAACAAATTCATTCTTCAAAAAGAAATTCTCATAGACATCTTCCCAGTTGGATGTATGATTCACCCACAACAACTTATCACTGAGCAAAGGAACCAAGAACTTAACAGGAAAATATTTATAGATGATCTCATTTCCTGTCAAGCCATTCAACATATTATCTTCCCTTATTGCCATAAAGAATCTATCCTCTATTTTTTGTGGAAATCAGCAAGAAAAGAAAAACAATACTACCAATGAAAGGTATGAGTTGTATTAAATACATCAATGGTCCATATCCTGCATTGCGAAGTCTTCGTATCATTAATGCCAAATGTGGCACCAATACCACCAAAGAGTAGAGAGAAAAAACCTGCAAGGTAACCACACCATCAGAGAAGGATATAGGAAGCATCAAAAACAAGATTACAGAATAATACAAAATTGGTTTTAATGCGAATGTAACCCATATCAAGCCAGTAAGAATAAAAGCGAACACTAGTTCGAGGAAAAACGCACGTCCTTCTGTCATCACTGGTGGTTCAATAAAGACATCGCTTTCTTGGAATATTTCAGAAAAGACCAAGATAAAATCGCCAGCAACTTCCTGAACGAAACCGTCCAAGAAATTGGACTGAACAGAGGTATATACAAGAAGGAACTGAATGATCAAATTTCCCAATAGAAATGCCCAGCACTCCTTTCTTCCAGACTCTGATGAAAAATCAGAAAACTGCATCCAAGGTTTTATAAAACTATCTATCCAATTCATAACAAATTATTTTTTAAATGAAAACAAAAAACATTCTCTGTCTTTTCGTCAATTCTAAAACGATTATCAGAACGGTATCCTATTACCCACACAATAGATTCATCTTTCGTCAGAACCCATATGTCTGATTTCTCCTTGCTTGACAACTTTTGGTCTATTAAGAAATCACTCAATTTCTTCTTCCCTTTCATACCGAAAGGGACAAACCAATCTCCGTTATGCCATTTTCGTAACACAAAAGGGAACGTAATCTTCGAAGCATCCAAATAACAATAGTCAGGACTCTTAATAATATTCAAATCGGTCACCTTTACCATATCACAGAATAGAGGAATAGGCAACAAAGACAAATCAGAAGCCGAAGACACTACATACTCCTTATCTATTTCTTCCAAAACAGGTCTCAGAAACAAACTATCCCTATCCTTGGTTAGTACAAAATCTTTTTTCTTTGAATAAAAAATTTTTCCGCACTCTTTCGAAAGAATAGATTCCTCTACATCTTCAATTGTAGAAAAAACAAATCCATAAGGAGAAAACAACTCGTACAGCAAAAAAGAACGGCATTTCTCCTGATCTAAACGGGATAAGGATATCTTATACATACCATCGTTCATATCTTCAAACAAGAAACTCTTTTTTTCCTCTATAACACATTGAAGGAAGTTCTCTGTTTGAGTAAGATGTTCGATTGTATTTAGTATGTTTTTTTTAAAAGAAGGATAAGCTTCCTGAAGCATAGGAATTATATCACATCGAAACCTGTTTCGTGTATAATGCGTATCCGTGTTGGTTGAATCCTCCATATGTGGCAGTAATCGACTCTGAAGATAATTAAGAATATCTTCCCGAGAATAAGGCAAAAGAGGTCTCCACACATCCCCAACCACCTCTTTTATTCCAGTCAAACCTCTTAACCCTGTACCTCTTGACATATTCATCAGCACAGTCTCTACCACGTCATCCGAATGGTGCGCCACAACAATTCGCTTCGCTCCTTCACGAACCAGCAACTGACGAAACCACTCGTATCTAAGTTCCCTCGCCGCCATCTCGATCGACAAGGAGCGAAGAGATGCATACAAATTAGTCTGAAAATCTATTTTTCGGAAAGGCAATCCGTATTTCTCTGCCAAAGATTGAACAAACGCCTCATCTCGATCCGATTCTTTCCCTCGCAAGTGGAAATTACAATGTGCAACAACACAAGGGTATCCTGCATTATGCAAGATATCCAATAAGGCAACTGAATCAGCACCGCCACTCACCGCCACTATCAACTTTTCAGAGGAAGGGAAACGGAATGATATTTTTGAGGCATCAATCATTTTGTCAATCGAGAAAGAACAATTTTAACCAACTCTTCCATGGAGCCTTTATACTCAGTATTCATCGACTTATCCACCCTACCTGCAATAATATTACAAATAGTTACAGCCTTGTGTCCCAATAATTTCGACAAACCCGCAACTGCAGAACTCTCCATCTCGAAATTGGTTATCTTCTCCCCATTATAATCGAATGATTGTATCTTTTCATTCAACAGAGGATCTGCTAAAGGAATGCGAACATATCTTCCCTGAGGTCCATAGAAACCAGGAGCAGAGATTGTGACACCAAGAATCATACCATTGCAAAGAGCATCTATCAATGACTCATCCGCTGAAACCACATAAGGAGCTGCCAATCGAGAATTCCAATTTGTATGATTACAAAAAGCCTGTTCAAAATCCAAATCGATTATCGATTTTGGAGTATCATAAAAGTTCAAGAGACCATCAAAGCCAATCGAACGACGAGACGCCACATATGAACCCACAGGGCAAAAAGGTTGTAAACCTCCCGAAGTTCCGATACGAACCAACGTAAGTTGGGTATGTTCTGATTTTTCCATACGAGACTCAAAATCTATATTCTTCAAGGCATCCAATTCGGTCAAGACAATATCTATGTTATCGGTTCCAATACCATGAGATACACAAGAGATGCGCTGTCCGTTTTTCTTTCCCGTTATGGTATGAAACTCACGACTACTCACTTCACACTCTATTTCATCGAAAAAGGAAGCAACCATATTCACACGACCAGGATCACCTACCAAAATCACCTTATCAGCCAATTGCTCCGGTTTCAAGTGCAGATGAAATATAGATCCATCCGCATTTATAATCAACTCAGAAGAAGGAATAACTCTCATAAGCATAAAATTTAAGTTTATCAAAGATAATGAAAAGGTTTAAATAGATAGTCTTATTTTCATTATATATTTACAATTCCACAAACTTTACTTCCCCTACCCCTCTCTTTCCTTTCTATTGGCACTTAATATTCCATTAGGGTCTCCTAAGACGTTTCCATTTTCACAAGGCAATGACATTGCACCAAAAGGACAAAAAAATAACCCGCTAGAAAATCCAACGAGTTATATATTAAAGTTGCCTTACTAGGATTCGAACCCAGACAAGCAGTGCCAGAAACTGATGTGCTACCATTACACCATAAGGCAATCGCTAAATGCGGTGCAAAGTTAGGAAACAAAATGAAAATAACAAACTCTTTGTATTATTATTTTCCATGTCTTCCTATTTTAGACAAGAGCCTTTATGACACCAATCACATATTCGACATCTGAATCGGACACACAAGGTCCTGAAGGCAAACACAACCCTTTTTTGAAAAGATTTTCCGACACGCCATTGGTATACTTCGGTGCTTCTTCATATACTGGCTGAAGATGCATCGGTTTCCACAACGGTCTCGTTTCAATTCCCTTATCATCCATTTCAGCTCTCATCCTTTCAATAAAATCACAAGGAGAAGGTTCACGATTTACACAAATCTCTTCATCAAAACCATTCACCAGGATGGTACTTAACCAAAAATTAGAATCAAAAGACCCCGATGGGTTGTCGTGATACTCAACATTGTCCACTTGTGAGAATGCTTTCTTATAAAGATCCGCGATGTGTTTATGATGATCTATGTGTTTTTGCAAGACCGTCATCTGACCTCTGCCAATGCCAGCACATACATTCGACAACCGATAATTATATCCTATTTCTAAATGATGATAATAAGGTCGAGGCTCTCTCGCTTGTGTAGCAAGGTATACTATTCGTCTCTTTACTTCCTCATCATTGCACACCAAAGCGCCACCTCCCGACGTGGTAATCATCTTGTTTCCATTGAAAGAATAGACGCCAAAATCCCCAAAAGTTCCACATTGTTGTCCTTTATATTTAGAACCTAACGCTTCTGCAGCATCCTCAATCAAAGGTATCTCATACTTCTTGGAAACAGAAACCAGCTCCTCCATCTTTGCTGGCATACCAAACAAATGAACAACAATAATGGCCTTCGGTTTTCTTCCCGTTTTCGATATTCTATCCTTTATGGCATATTCCAAAAGTGAAGGATCCATATTCCAACTATCCGATTCAGAATCCACAAAAACAGGTTTAGCTCCAATATATGTTATGGGATTTGCAGATGCACAAAAAGTAAAACTCTGACAAATCACCTCATCACCTTTTTCAACACCACTGGCGACAAGCGCCAAATGAATCGCAGCCGTTCCTGAAGAGAGTGCAACAACAGACTTACGGGACAAGAGAGAATCACTAATCCAATTTTCCAAATCATTTTCAAAAGCAAAAACATTAGGTCCAAGAGGAGCTATCCAATTTGTATCAAACGCCTCTTGTACATACTTTTGCTCTTCGCCATTCTCGCTCATACGAGCCAAGCACAACTGGATTCTCTTTCCCATTAGCAATCTTATAATCGTTCATCAACCATACTTCTCGGAGCAACGCCTTTTACATCGTAAACGACTCCCATTGATTTATCTCGTAATAACGAACGAAGTTCCATATCCTTAAACTGCTGATGGGCAACGGCCAACACAACAACATCAAAGGTGTCGTTGGGCAATGAATTGGAAACAATTACACCATACTCATTTCTTACTCTCTCTTCGTTTGCCCACGGATCATATATAGATATATTCGAAGTATATTCTCTTAACGTATGATAGATATCGACAACCTTCGTGTTTCTAATGTCAGGACAATTTTCCTTAAAGGTAAATCCTAAAATAAGAATCTTAGAATCTTTCACAATCAGACCTTTCTTGTTCATACACTTTATCACCTGATTAGCCACATAATCTCCCATTCCATCATTCAAACGGCGTGCATTGATCATAATACGTGGCAAAACTCCATAGATCTGCGCCTTCTGAATAAGATAGTAAGGATCTACACTAATACAGTGACCTCCAACAAGACCTGGTTTCATCCTAATAAAATTCCACTTTGAGGATGCAGCTTCAATCACATCATTGGTATCGATATTCATTGCATTGAAAATCTTTGCCAACTCGTTCATAAAGGCAATGTTTACATCCCTTTGGGAATTCTCTATTATTTTCGAAGCCTCTGCCACCCGAATGGAAGAAGCCTTATGAGTACCATTCAACAAAACAGCATTGTATACCGCATCCACATAATCTGCCACCTCTGGAGTTGAACCGGAAGTCACTTTTTTTATCTTCTCAACGGTATGTTCCTTGTCGCCTGGATTAATTCGCTCTGGAGAATATCCAGCAAAGAAATCTTTGTTATATCTAAGACTAGAACATTGTTCTACAATTGGGACGCACACCTCTTCTGTCACACCAGGATATACAGTTGATTCATATACGACTACATCTTCTTTCGAAATAACCTTACCCACAATCTCGCTGGCAGATTTCAACGGTTCCAAGTCTGGATCATTATTAACATCCACAGGAGTTGGGACTGCAACGACATAAAAGTTCGCATCTTTTATGTCCTCTATATTAGAAGTACACACTAATGAATGAGAGGAGATAGCCTCTTGCAATAGCTGATTAGAAACTTCCAATGTATCATCATAGCCTTGCATCAAGTGGGCCACTCTTTGGTCATTAAGATCAAAGCCAACCGTCTTATATTTCGTAGAAAAAAGACGAGCCAATGGCAACCCTACATAACCAAGACCGATAACGGCAATTTTAGTTTCTTCAATACTTCTCATAACAAATTACAATTGATGAAAACGCTCAACTATTCTTTGGTGGATAAGCTCCTTTGACAAGAAATATTGCTGTTCATCACAACAAGGAATCGCAATAATATCTTCTCTCTCTTTCAATAACTTTTGATACTCATCGAACACACTCTTTTGGAACTCCATCGATTGTTCATGAATATCGCTCTTTCCATTCAAATAATCTCTATCCTCACCTTCCCTGTTTTGCATCAAGGATCTTTGAACGAACTGGAATGGAACATCCAAAAAAAAGGAGCAATCGGGTTTGGGTAATTGATTATGCTCAAACTCATAACTAAGGATCCAATCCTTTAAGTTCTTTTTCTCAATTTCATTCGTAAGTTTTGCACATTGATAGGCGATATTTGAGTATACATAACGATCAGCAAAAACACAATAACCTTGATCCAACCATTCATTAATAGTTTTGATGTGTTCCAAACGATCGTTAGCAAAAAGCAAAGCAACCAATTTTGGGTGCACTTGCTCTATCGAGCCAAACTCGCCACGAAGAAACTCAGCCACCAAACCACCAAACACTCCTTTGTTAAGCATTGGGAAGTGAATGTATCGGCACTCCTTCCTCTGAAGAGCAAAATAACTTGTCAACAATGAGAGTTGGGTGGATTTACCACATCCATCCAACCCTTCTATAACGATAAACTTTCCTTTTCGTTCCATTTTGTGATTAATATCCAATAGGATGGGATAAAAGAATCCTATCCTCTTTCAAATCTAATAATGTAGAGATTGCTTCTCTATCGATATTTCCACATACGACAGTTGACAATCCCTCGGATGCACAATACAAATATATGTTTTGACTTACAAATCCGGCATCAGTTGCAGAATAAAATTCTTTCATATGTGCATCATATTTTGCTTTATCCATTTTCGCATTACTTCCAACCAATGTAATCGCTAAAGGAGCAACTTCATAGAAAGCCTGACGACCTGCAGCAGCTCTATAGTCACCCGCCTTATGCAACTTCAAAGAGTGTGTAGCAGGTTCAAACAAATAGATTCCTTTCTTTGTGTATACATAAAGATCTATCTCTCTTGCATCACACGCAGTTGGAGCAGTCATCTTTCCATCCTCTCTTGTCACTCCAGATGCAGCCCACAACAAATCTGATAGTTGTTGGTCTGAAATGCTAACAGTGTCGTAAGAACGAGTTGTTTGTCTTAAAGACAAAGCCTCCATCAATGGCATACCGCCCTTCTTGGTTGGAGTAGGAAGTTGAATGTTCTCTGCCACTTCTCCCTCTGTACTAAGTATTGCGTACGTCTGATTTTCCTTGGCAACTTCCGTGCAACAAGACTTTTCTCCATCTTTGCAACAAGGCTTTTGGTTATCATAAGAACCTGATTTAAACCACATCCAACATACAGAAACAACTGCTAAACACAACAATAGGATGACCAAACGGTACATCATTATCTCTTTTTTATTCATGACTTTTCTTTTTTAATAAACCCGAAATAATAAAATATAAAACCAATAGGCAGAACAATGCAATTCCACCCCAAAAAAGGTATGGCTTGTAAGCCAACACATAATCCATCAATTGTTCTTTGGGAACAATTGAATGAAGTCCATAGCCGATTCCAGCCAAAATAGAATTCCACAAAAAGGCACCAATAAACGTGTACAACAAGAACACTTGAGCCTTCATCTTTAACAATCCTGCAGGGATTGAAATCAATTGACGAACAGCAGGAACCAATCTTCCCACCAAAGTAGAAACGATTCCATATTCACTAAAGAAGGTCTCTGCCTTTTCCATCTTTTTTGAGTTCAACATACAAAGATGTCCAAATTTGGTCTCCACAAACCAATACACGAATGGACGACCTAATTTATAGGCAATACAATAGTTGATAGAAGCACCTATCAAAGCCCCTAATGTGGCAAACCATACAACACCGAAGACATTCAATTCACCGGCTGCCGCTTTATAAGCAGCAGGAGGTACAACAATTTCAGAAGGGAATGGAACAAAAGAACTCTCTATGGCCATCAATAAAGTAATGGTCCAATAATTCAAATTATCCAAACACCATTGTATAAAACTAAAATCTTCCATATAATTTATAAGAGAAGAAACCGGGTCTGTGAAAATAAAATCACAGACACGGTTCCCTTTAATCTACTATAACAAACAATTCAAATGTTTATTATTTATTAATTCTAGCCTTCATAGCCTCTGTTTCCTTCTCGTAACCAGGCTTTCCTAACAAAGCGAACATATTCTTCTTGTAAGCCTCAACACCTGGTTGGTTGAATGGGTTAACACCCAATAGATAACCACTGATACCACAAGCCTTCTCAAAGAAGTAGAACAATTGTCCAATGTAATATTCGTTCAACGAAGGCATATCGATATGCAAGTTAGGAACTTGTCCGTCAACATGTGCGAATACAACGCCCAATTCAGCCATCTTATTTACTTCATCAACACGCTTTCCTGCCAAGAAGTTCAAACCATCCAAGTTCTCCTTATCCTCAGGAACGACCAACTTCTTGTTTGCTCTCTTAATAGAGATAACAGTCTCGAAGATAGAACGCTCACCTTCTTGGATCCATTGACCCATTGAGTGAAGGTCTGTTGAGAAATCAACAGCAGCAGGGAAAATACCCTTCAAATCCTTTCCTTCTGATTCTCCATAAAGTTGTTTCCACCACTCTCCGATATAGTGCAATTTAGGATGATAGTTAACCAAGATCTCGATCTTCTTACCCTTTTGGTACAACTCGTTACGAACAGCAGCATATTGAGCAGCAGGGTTCTTTGAGAATGGAACATCCTTTCCGCAAAGTTTCTCCATAGAAGCGGCTCCTGCAACCAATTTCTTGATATCGAAACCTGCAACTGCAATTGGCAACAAACCAACTGGAGTCAAAACTGAGAAACGACCACCTACGTTATCAGGAATTACGAATGTCTTGTAACCCTCTTGAGTAGCCAACTTACGAAGAGCACCCTTAGCAGCATCTGTTACAGCAACAATACGCTTTTGAGCCTCCTTCTTTCCTACTTGCTCTTCCAATTGAGTTTTCAAGATACGGAATGCCAAGGCAGTCTCGGTAGTAGTACCAGACTTAGAGATATTGATGATACCAAATTGTTTTCTCTTCAAGAAAGAAGACAACTCAGCCAAATAATCCTCGCTAATGTTATTTCCTGCAAATACGATAGCTGGGTTCTTCTTGCTCTTTGTGAAAGCTGCGAATGCATTAGACAATGCATCGATAACTGCACGAGCACCAAGGTAAGAACCTCCAATACCAGCAACAACAACAACATCACAACAACTTCTCAATGTGTTAGCTGTTTCGATGATCTCATCCATAAACTTCTCTGTGATAGATGAAGGCAATGTCAACCATCCCAAGAAATCATTTCCTAGACCTGTACCTGCATGCAACATTTCCATGCACTCCTTAACTTTTGCATCGTATGCATTTACACTTTGCTTAGAAACAAATACTGATTCGCAAGCAAAAGCGTTCTCAATGTTTAACTTAATGTTTTCCATTTTTTATCTATTTAATTTCTAATTATTTATCGCATCAAATCGCTTAACACCTTTATCTCGATGGCTGGAGATATCTTTCCATATAAGATATTATAAACTGCATTTAGGATTGGCATATTTACTTGATAATCCTTATTTATCTCATAAATACATTTTGTCCCATAATATCCTTCTGCAATCATCTCCATCTCCAACTGAGCAGTCTTTACCGAATATCCCTTTCCTATCATAGTTCCAAAAGTACGGTTTCGACTGAACTTAGAATAAGCTGTAACCAATAAATCTCCTAAATAAGCAGACTCATTAATATTTCTCTGTTTTTCATCTATCGTGTTCAAGAATCGATTCATCTCTTGAATAGCGTTAGAGACCAAAACGGCCTGGAAGTTATCTCCATACTTTAATCCATGACAGATACCCGCAGCAATAGCATATACATTCTTTAATACAGACGCATACTCTATACCAAAAACATCATCTACAACAGAAGTCTTCACATAGTGGCATTGCAACATTTCCGCAAACTGCTTTGCTTTCTCTCTGCTATGACCACCGATCATCAAATATGTGAGATGATCCATAGCGACCTCCTCTGCATGAGACGGACCCGAGATAACCAATAGGTTCTCTTCTGGCACATTATGAATTCTGTGGAAATATTCAGAGACGTTCAAATTTTCATCAGGAACAATTCCTTTGATAGCCGACACCACAACCTTGCTCTTCATTGAAGCACGAAGTTTTTTCAAATGAAGCTTTATAAAAGGTGAAGGAGTTGCGAAAATGAGAATATCCGATTTCTTTACTATCTCATTGATATTAGAAGAAAAGAATATTCTATCTGTATCAAATTGAACGGTAGACAAATAAGAAGGGTTATGACCATATTTCTTAAATTCATCTATCTGCTCATCACGACGCATATACCAACAGATATCCCGATCTCTTTGAGCAAGGCATATTTTAGCAATAGCTGTTGCCCAACTTCCACCACCCATTATGGCTATCTTTGGTGTTTTCTCCATTCCGTTCTATTATTCGTTAGACTCTGATTCCTCTTTTGCTTGAGATTTCTTCTCAGGACGCATTTGAGGGAAGAACAAAACTTCTTGAATGGTTGTTTGACCAGTCATCAACATAACCAAACGGTCAATACCAATACCAATACCTGAAGTTGGAGGCATACCATACTCCAATGCACGAACGAAATCGTGGTCGATAAACATTGCCTCGTCATCTCCTTTTTCAGACAGACGAAGTTGCTCTTGGAAACGCTCCATCTGATCTATAGGGTCATTCAACTCTGAATATGCATTTGCCAACTCCTTACCATTAACCATCAACTCAAAACGTTCCGTCAAACCTGGTTTTGAACGATGCATCTTAGTTAGAGGAGACATTTCTACGGGGTAATCAGTAATGAATGTTGGTTGAATATAAGTTCCTTCACAAAACTCTCCGAAAATTTCATCAATCAACTTACCCTTACCCATTGTATCATCGATATCCATCTTCAAAGCCTTACATACTTGGCGAATCTCTTCCTCTGATTTTCCTTCCAAGTCGTATCCTGTCTTTTCTTTGATTGAATCCAAAATAGAGATTCTCTTATAAGGAGCTTTGAAACTAATAACATTATCACCTACTTTTGTTTCGCTGCAACCATTTGCTGCGATACAGATATTTTCAAGCAAATTTTCTGTAAAATTCATCATCCAGTTATAATCCTTATACTGAACATAAAGCTCCATACAAGTAAACTCTGGATTGTGGGTTTTATCCATACCCTCGTTACGGAAGTTCTTTCCGATTTCAAACACACCTTCAAAACCACCAACAATCAAACGCTTCAAATAAAGTTCCGTAGCAATACGCAAATACAAATCTGTATCCAAAGTGTTATGATGAGTGATGAAAGGGCGAGCTGCAGCACCACCTGCCAAAGATTGCAATATCGGTGTTTCCACCTCTGTATACCCCGCAGCATCTAATTGATCACGCAAAGATTTTACAATTCTCGAGCGTTTCATAAAAATATCTTTTACGCCTCCATTCACAACCAAATCAACATATCTTTGACGATATCTCAATTCTGGATCCTCGAATGCATCATATGCCACACCATCCTTGTACTTAACGATAGGAAGAGGACGCAAAGATTTGCTCAAAACAGTTATTTCAGCAGCATGAACCGAGATTTCTCCCATTTGAGTACGGAATACATATCCCTTAATACCCACGAAATCACCAATGTCCAATAACTTCTTAAACACTACATTGTATAGGTCCTTATTTTCATCAGGACAGATTTCATCACGAGAGATGTAAATTTGAATACGCCCCTTGCTATCCTGCAACTCCATAAATGAAGCCTTTCCCATGATACGACGGGACATAATACGACCTGCAACCGTAACTTCTCTTTGCGGTGCATCATCTTTAAACTCTGCCTTAATATCTGTGGAATACGCTGAAACTACATACTCAGCGGCTGGATAGGGATCAATACCCATATTTTTCAGAGACTTCAAACTCTCACGGCGAAGGATCTCCTGTTCACTCAATTCTGATACGCTCATCTTTATTTTTTTTATGCATAAACTTAACGACGCAAATTTACACAAAAAAAACAAAAATAGTTATATCTTTGCACCACATATATAATCAAAAAAAGGAAACATCCCGAAATGAGAATTAAAACATTCGTTTTCAACCAAATACAGGTTAACACTTATCTTTTAATCGACGAAGAGACCCTCGAAACAATTGTTATTGACCCTGGCTGTCAAAGCGATGAGGAAAAGTCTTTCTTCGCCAAGTATGTGGAAGAAAACCATTTAAAGATCAGCAAACTGATAAACACACACCTTCATTTCGACCATGTTTACGGAAACCGATTCATCCAAGAGACCTACGGAGTAGGAGCAAACGGAGCAAAAGAGGACGTATTTTTCTTAAATCACTACCAAGACCTTTTAGCCCTTTTTGAAATGCCCATGGATGATGACGCATTACCGCTCGAATCTTACTTAAAAGATGGTGATATCATCAATGTCGCTTCAATGGAGATTCATGTGTTGGCAACACCCGGGCACTCTCCTGGTGGACTTGCATTCTATCTTCCAAAAGAAAAGTGCGTATTCGTAGGGGACACAATATTAGAGGGAAGTGTCGGAAGAACAGACTTACACAGAGGCAACTTCGAAACATTAATCAATAGCATCAAGACTAAACTTTTAGTTCTTCCCGAAGATACCGCAGTTTACAGCGGACACGGAAGACCTTCAACCATAAAATTTGAAAAGGAGAATAACCCTTACTTAAGATAAACAAGGGTATCTTTTTATTGTTAATTAAAAATCAAGAGATTAGTATGAGTTCATGTTTAGAGAACAAAAGGTATAAATTGATGAAAGTGAAAGAGGGAGAATACATCCCTGATGTTGAAGACACTTTCCCTGAAGAAGATCCATTTGTACACAAACTTGTATACGAAGATATATACGACGAAGTATTTGATGAAAATTATCCATACATAGACACATCATGGAAATGGTATTTGAACCACGCATGGTGTCTTCTTCGTGCTCATTTCATCTGTTTTTGGGTCAACCCTCTAATTTTCGGACTTCGCATCAAAGGCAAAGAAAATTTGAAGAAACACAAGGATGAATTGAAAGATGGTGCTATCACAGTATGCAACCATGCTTATCGATGGGATTTTCTTTCCGTATGGCAAGCATCAGGAAAGTTCAGACTATGGTACCCTGCATGGGCTGATAATTTCCGCACAAAAGACAGGAACAACATGAGAGGAACATGCGGAATCCCCGTACCTAAAAGTATGGGAGGAATGAAAAAGTTCAATCTTGCCTTCGACAGTTTACACGAAAAGAAGGCTTGGATACATGTATTCCCTGAAGAGTGCAGATGGAATGATTACAAACCGCTTCGCCCTTTTAGAAAGGGTGCATTCATCTTCTCTTACAAATACAAAACGCCAATCATTCCTATGGTTATCACATATAGAGAGAGGACCGGCTTGTACAAATTTTTCCACAAAGACAGACCCTTGTACACAATCAATATTGGAGAACCTATCTATCCAAGATTGGACTTACTTAGGAAAGAGGCAGTCGACGAGATGAGAGATAGAGTCCACGCAAAAATGGTTGAAATGGCAAGAATCGTAGAAAACCCTTGGCCAAGCGTACAACCGAACGACAATCTATAAAAAAATCAAAGTTTATTTAAATAGCAGAAAAGCCTATACTTGCGTATAGGCTTTTTTATTGCATTTTATAGAAGATAACTTTATTTATTCCATTGAAGTAGCATATCAGCCACCTCATCCCAATGCATTGAGACATAGTTTTCCGAAGGATCCTTTGAATTCTTCTTTTTTAACACATGTATGAATTGAGCTCCGCACGAGAACGCCGACTTGCCATCCGTATCTACCCTATCACCTATCACTAAAAGTTCCTCAGGCAAAATACCCAAAGAGGAAGCAATTTCATGCATAGGACGAATTGCTGGCTTGAACGCCCCCATATCAGGAGCGGACCAATAGTTTTCGCACAATTCCGTAGACAAACCAAGCGCTTCGAAACGTTCCTTCACCATAGGATAATCAGAATAAATAGCAGAAGGAACGTCCATCTGTTCAAGATGGAGGAATACCTCTTCCACTTTATCATTTGCCTTATAGTGTCTACGCAAAATTCGAGGAAAAACACTCATATAAGTATTCCAATACCATTCCTTTGCCTCTTCCGCAGAAAATCTGCTCTTATCCGACAAGTGAGAGAAGAACGACTCATAAAAGGCATCTGCATTATCCAGATCGACCCCCTTCATTTCTCGACGAACCTTTCTCTCTGCACTAAAAACGAAAGCATCCGCAACCCTTGAGGCTACAAGCCAAAAAGGGAAGCGGCTGTTATTATACAACGTGCCATCTAAATCAAAAACGATGGCACGTACTTTACTTAAATCAATGTTCATTTCTTAACTAGGTCCTTAAACTTAGCGTGGCGAACTTCATCCTGAAGCAAAAGGTTCAACTTAAACTGACCATCACGCATACCTTCATCAATGCAACGAGCCTTGAACTTCTCAAACGATTCTGAAACCAAGATATTTGTCTTTGGATCATGAACACGAAGAGATTGACGCTTAGCCTCATACTCCATGTTCTTGCTCTTCAACTTAGCATCTACCATATCTGTGAATTTCTCAGCCTCCTCTTGAGTTGTATTTTGATTCTCAAACTCATAGTAGAATTGATAAGCAGAGATGCTCATATCTGCGAATCCAATGAAGAACTTAACTGGCATGTTCAACTCCTTAGCAGTTTCAACCACCGCACTTGTGAATTGAGTCTCATGCAACTTTTCTCCCGTCATTGTAACGATACCATTGATCTTTTGAACCATGTGTACCTTTGGAATTGAACCATAGAAGCCTTCAACCTCAAGCAAGTCGCTCATTGTGTAACGATACAAACCAGCCCACGTAGTTACATATGGACAATATCTCTTACCAATCTCCAACTCATGCAATTGCTTGAATGTTGGGTTTGGACTTTCAATCTCACTCTCCTCAACAAACTCGAAATAGTGCATGTGAGGGAACAAAACTGTTCCGTTTGTCTCATCCAAAACCAAACCTGCTCTACACTCAGAAGAGAAATAGCTAAACTCTTGGTGCATCATTTGCGATGGGAAAGAGTCCTTAAACTTATCCAAGTAGAACTTTGTATTTCCACACTTCCAAGTATTCAAGATTTGCATATTAGGCCAATAGTGCTTTGGCAACACCTCTCCGTACTTAGCCTTTAACTCGCGCAACTCTTTTGCACGCTCTGGATTTGGTTGCAAATTCTTTGCCTTGATAATATTTTGTCTGATTTCCTCAGAAACATTAATCTTATCACTGATAGTACCATTCTCGATATCGTTCACATAATCATCATAGAACTCATTCACATTCTTCTGCATTTCAACAATTGTTGAAGGATTTGCAGTAACGATCAAATGAACATTATGTTCGATACCCAAACGCATAATGCAATAGTAACGAGCTTTATAATCAGAGATTGAGAACACATCTGCAGGTGCTGTATAAGCCACCTTGATGAATTCAGGGCAATCACGTTGTGTCACACCCGAAACAGAACCATATACAGTTCCATCTGGTGCAGCTCCTTCAATAGCCTTACCTACGATAGAAACAATCTGACCTTCAAAAACTTTTGGTCTATTCTTAATAAAAGAATACAACCAAACCTTAGTCATCTTGCTATAGATATTTGAATAATACTCGTTTGTAATAGGAATCCACTTTGGCTCACTTGTAGTACCAGAAGTGGTTGCATACATCTTTGGCTTTCCTGGGAATAGGACATTTGCCTCTCCATTTTTGTGACGCTCAACATAAGGTCTGAAATCCTCATAATCATTAGGCTTCACATTCTTCTGATAACGAGCAAACAACTCTTCTGGTGTTTTTGCCTCAAGTATTTCTGCAAAATTATGTTCCTTACCATATACAGAATCTTTAGCAAAATTCAATATACTACGCAAGGTTGTTTCTTGTGACTTCTTACAATTTTTTGCTGCTTTATCCAACTTCATCCATTGCAACTTTCCTGCAATAGTGAGGAGCGTTTTAATTTTCCACGCACCCTTGGTTTTAGGTTCATTCATATTATAAAAATTTAAATAAACTCCCGTTTAAAAATTCGTCTGCTAAGATATACAATAATTAGCACAAATCCATTCAATCCTAAAAAAAACTTAATTTTCACGACTTAAAATTTTATAAATTGAGAAGAATAGACTCCTTTCTCATCCTCTATCAAGATCATATAAGTTCCAGACTTCCACTCTGAAACATAAAAATACGCATTGGATTGTTTCATTCGTCGAGACAACACCTTATACCCACTCGGAGCAATAATTGTGATCTGTGATTTTCCGCACAATCCTTCTATATGCAAATCCCCATCCGTATATTTAGGATAGATACTTACTCGATCAACTTTAGTTTCAAAAAACTCACTCTTCTCAATTGGCTTTAACATAACAGGGGTTGCTGCACAAGTATTTCCCACCGAAATTTTCCAGTTGTAGAAATAGAGATACCAAGGCTTGTTGTTTATCCATGCCAAATTTGCACCATCTATGGAAATAACACCTTCCACTTCATAAGGGAAAGCGATATCTGCATCTGTATGAGAGTGATACAGGGCTCCTGTTGTTCCTTGTGCATCCATTCGATATTTTCCAGGAGACAACGTAACATTTATAAACAATCGATTCTCTCCAGGAGACAAGTTCTCAAAAGTCTGTGTCGAAACAACCTCTCCGGTCTGATTATCTAAAATGCGTATCACTGCCGTTAGATCTTTGGTCGGATATATCGACAATGAATCTATTGTCAACTCTCTTTTCACTGTAAAAACCATCCATTCCGAGAAGTCCGTGCGAGTCCAAGCATTCGCAGTCAAGTTTCTTTTGCCGACATGACCCGAAAACGAAGAGACATCTTTCACATAAACATAAGTAGACTCATGTGGGATAAGAGCATTACATATAGATCCTGCTTCTACCATCTTTTGAAGGGAAGGATCTTCATACCACGCAAAATCACCCGAAGCCTCAACCCTAAGAGTTACCAAATCGTTCTCCTCGCCCTCCACATCCAACACGGGCAACAAACCGGATGTCACATTCACACTATCCACCACTGTCGCACATCTTTGAGTAGAGACAGAAAGCGTGTACATGCCTGCATCTTTCACTTTTATAGAAGCACCATTTTCATTCAATTTCATTCCATCTTTTTTCCATTCGAAATCAAACACTGGATTCTCATCTAATCCCGACGACAATTCTAAGAATGATGATTGACAAATATGTTTGTCTCCGCCCAAATCGACAGGCAAAGAGGACAAAAGTCGTACCGTATCTCTTCCACTACACCATGCGCTATCCACAATCAAGGTGTAAATACCCTCGTCCCAAACACTAATGGCTGACTCCTTTGAAATAACCTTCCCGTTATGCAACCATTGATAGTTTACGTTTTTAGAAGTGGAATCAGAAGTAAAGCTATACGATTTTGCACCCGTACACAATGTTTGATCATTGCCCAAATCCGGTTTTCTACAATCCTGATACGCTACATCCTCATAAGTCGTTCCTATTCTAATATCATCAATCCATGTATAACAAGTATCCGTCGGACACCATGTCTCATCTGCCCCTCCATGGAATGTAGAGATATACAGATCATCCACCTTATCTCCATTTGAAGTGAATCGCAATCCTTTTCGAAGAAGCACCTGATGTCCATCGATCCA
The DNA here is from genome assembly GCA_045600225.1 of Paludibacteraceae bacterium. Taxonomy (GTDB): domain Bacteria; phylum Bacteroidota; class Bacteroidia; order Bacteroidales; family Paludibacteraceae; genus UBA1181. The sequence goes on along the minus strand of JAZRXL010000028.1, from coordinate 52,971 downwards.
CACCTCCACTTCTCCATCATAGGTTGATCCATCTTTGTTTATTTTCACTCTTTCTGCCACATGATACCATTTGCCTCTTTCAAAAACAACCGGATTACCATTGGGGTAAACAAGATCATGGTCCTCCCCGTATTTATCTGGTTTATCCATGTGATAGAGATACAAAACAGCTTTACCTCCCGTTCTCCACATCAAACGAGCAGAAAATCCATTTGTACCATCACAGTTATCGCCACCCGAACAACTTTTTCCGCCACTCAACCCTGGTAGTTTTCCCCCATAACTAGTGGTTCCCCACGAAAAATTCTCGGAAAAGCGAAGGCAATAGGAAGCATACGCTTCATTTCTACTTTCAAATTTTAACTGAACCTGACAGCCTGTTCCTTCCGGACCATACTCATTCTTCGGATATGTTATTCTAACAGATTGAAGTCCCGACTTCGACTGAGTTGTGTCTATCAAAGTTCTCGTTGCCAAAGAATTATCCCACTCTCCCGTTTGAAAACCATTCGATTGAAGAGAAGTTCTAGACAAAGGCATTCCCTGTATAAAATTTTCGAAATTTGTAGACGATATCATCTCTGCTCTTGTCAACAAGGCACAAGAGACACAATATAGTATTGCCAAAAATCTTTTCATATTAAAACCTTAGTAAATTGGACACCATTTCGACAAAAGTAAAAAAATATACTGACAAAAAGAAGGATGCCCTTTGTTTGAGCATCCTTCTTCAAATATTTCTTCAAAACATTATTTCACTATCAGTTTCAAATACCATGGTTCACCATTCATCTCAAGTTTTACAAGATAAATACCAGACACCATTGATTCTCGTTGAATCGAAATGGAGGTTCCTCTCGCATTAATCACATCTATACCTTCCTGACAAACCACTCCAGACAAAGTAGAGACACTCCAATTTACAAACGTTCCAGGCTCTCCTCCAACATAAATTTCCGCATTTTCCGTCATTGGATTCGGAATAATGCAAACATAAGGTCGAGAGATTACATTTCCTAGGGATGTCTCTTCAGCCATCTCCACAGAGAACGAGCCACAAACCGTTGCATCTGGATTTCCTCCCTGGGTAAGAAGGCAGTACTTATAATCACCCTCTTTCATAGGAGTGCCATAAAGGACAACAGTCTTTGCCTGTTTATCCACTTTATACTCAACGCCTTCAGGCAAATCACCTTCTAGCACAACAGTTTCTGCACCTTCCCATGCGAATTGTAATTCCGGCATTACACTATCCAAATAGATTGTCTGATGCATCTTGGATTCATCATAATCAAATGATGCTGGTTGGTTTGCAAGCACCACAATCTGTCCTGATTTATGAGCATTCTCATCATTACCCACCGTAGCTACATCAAAAGAATACTTTCCTGGCTTATCCGAAACTGTTCCTGAGATATAAACGGTTTTGGCATTTGTATCAATTGTGTATTTCACCCCTTCAGGAAGTCCTGTTACAGTAACGGATGCTGCATTTGTCCAAGAATATGAGAAATCGACAATCGCGTCACCCTCCTTAACTGTTTGGGCACTTGGACCAGCACCATGTTTTGTCAATGTTGCAGGTTCATTCTGTGCAGCCAATTGCTTATAATACTCAACAGGACTATATCCTAAGTGAGGCGGTTGGTTGTAACCACAGTTTTGCCAAGCCACAGCCATATCATACACATGATCATCTCTCAACCAAGGCAACTTATAATCACTTGGTATCGTAGTTGGATAGATGGTCAAATAATAGGTTCCATTGGCAACAGTCCAGAAGATGGACTCTTCACGCCAGTCTCCAATAAGGTCTGCTTGCAAGCATGGATTATACTTCGTAGCATTGTTTGTATTAGCGCCCCATTGAAGTTTCACTCCGTTAATGGTTATGTTGTATCCATAAGTATACATACGCTCCCAGCTGTTGATAGAACTATTCCATTTATCCACATGTCCACGGTCCGTATATTCCTCTAACAAATCCCCATCCCAGAAAATTCTGAAATTAATAGAGCTACTGTTAGTTGAACCCACATGCCAAGGGCCTATGGATTTTCCTTTGCAAGTAAACAGATCATTGAACGACCATTCCATTATCTCGGCACCATCGTAGCGTCCATCACAATCCAAGATAAGTCCACGACCCGTATCTCCTCCCGATTGATCTTTCTTTAACAGAACCTTACCTGTCTTTGCATCCAACAGTGCACAGTCATAAGCCGCACTCGATTCTTCTGTAATCAAAAAATATTCCAAACCTGGATTACTTGGATCAAACTCACCCAAGTGAGTGGCATCTCCATGACCCAAGCCTGTACGCCATAGAACGCTTCCATCGTGGTCAAGACACGCAGCACCAACAATGATTTCATCAAATCCATCACCATCTACATCGCCACAAGTTATACTATGAGCACCTTGTCCATAGATTCCCTGTCCTGCCCTATCTGATGTATGTTTCCACAAGTTAGTCAAACTCTTTCCATCCCAAGTATATGCAGCTGCATAAGAATAGGTGTAGATACCTCTGGTAGTTACAAAGCATGGTTTTGGCTTTCCATTCACATTCAAGAATGCCACACAACCCTTCATCCAGTTTCCTCTGTGACCGTAAGTTGCGTCATCCGATCTGTCTCGACGGTCATCCCAATCATTTTGGATATTGAAATATGGCCAATAATCGATAGTAGCCAACTCTTTTCCTGTTCGTCCATCAAAGCAAGTAAGCCATTCTTTGCCTGCACTTGTAATCACACCCGACGAGTTAACCGAAGAGGCATAGTGGTTAGCACCAGCTGCAGCACCCTTAGAAAGGAAGTTGCCTGTAGCATCTTTTGCACCTTGAGCAGTCTTTACGATAACCTCTCCATAACCGTCTCCATCAAAATCATAGCATAGGAAAACAAAACGGCAACCCGACATCACATTCGGTCCGATGTTTATTCTCCAAAGGCGAGTTCCATCCAACTTTATACAATCTAAGATTGGAGGTGCAGTAGGAGCCGCAGTTGCACCCTCTCCTGCAGACCAGCACATAATGATTTCTTGTTCTCCATCTCCATCCATATCGTATGCAGAACAATCATAAGGAGCATAGGTCACCTGTGTTCCATTTAAATTATAAGTTCCTGGATGCTGCAATGCAATTGGATAGTAATCCGTTGCTGTACATTTAATGCCAGACTGACTATCAATCACCTCTCCATTCGAATTCAAAACCTCTAACGAAAAGGTTGAATTAGCATAATTAGATGGAAGTGAGATATTGGTCTTATCATTCATGGTTCCAACCAAATTTCCATCCGCATACAACTTGTAAGTAGTTGATTTAGGGGCATCCGTACTTCTCATACGCCAACTCACGAAAACATTCTGTCCATTAGCAGACTTACTCGCCCAAAGACCTCTAGATTTACTTGCCGCTTCCGTATTGGAAAGTCCAACAAGCAAAAAGGCAAAGCACATCAAAAAAGATGCAACATAATTTTTCATACTAATTCTTATCTTATTTTATGGTTTCTACTCAAAAATGTTCTCTCATGATATTTTGCAACAATGATTTCTTTCACGGTCTAACGACGGTGGCAAATGTACTAAAAAATCTACTACCCAACCAATTAACGGAAGAAAAAACATTTGAAAAAATCCATCAAATATTCTTATCTTTGCAAAAGAATACAATTAAATTTTAGGATATGATTATTGAAGATAAAAAATTCGTAGCCGTTTCTTATGATCTATTCATCAGAGACGAAGAGGAAAAACTTGAATTGTGGGAGCAAGCTCCAGAGACAGCGCCATTGAGATTCACTTGTGGATTGGGAATGATGTTAGAGAAATTCGAGGAGAATCTTCGCGGATTAAAAGTTGGAGACATCTTCGACTTTACAATAGCAATGGAAGACGCCTACGGTGAATATGAAGAAGGTAGAGTTATAGAACTAGACAAATCTATTTTTATGGTAGATGGAAAGTTTGATGACGAATACATAAAAGAGGGCAACATCGTTCCGATGATGGATACAGAAGGAAACAGAATGAATGGCATCGTTCTTGAGATCAAGAAGGACAAGATAAAGATGGATTTCAACCACCCTCTTGCAGGAGAAGACCTTAACTTCAGAGGAAAGGTGCTTGAAGTAAGAGATGCAACAGAAGAAGAGATCGCCGTTGCAACACACCCTCATAAATGCGGCGGATGCGGTGGCGGTTGTGGCGACTGCGACAGCAACTGTGGTGGCGGTTGCGAAGGAGGATGCGGAGAACAAGGTTGTGGAAATTGTTGTAACTAAGATTCCTTCCATATGAATTCATTTGGCAATATATTACGACTGACCACTTTTGGAGAATCGCACGGTCCTGCAATCGGAGGCGTACTTGACGGATTCCCTGCAGGTATTGATATCGACATCCAGTTCATTCAAAACGAACTCAACAGGAGAAGACCTGGACAATCAAAGCTTACCACATCAAGACAAGAGAAGGATGCGGTAGAAATATTATCGGGAACTTTCGAAGGAAAATCAACAGGAGCTCCTATTGCTTTCATTGTTCGCAATGAGAACCAACACTCCTCGGACTATTCCGAACTGAAAGATCTTTTCAGACCTTCTCACGCCGATTTCACCTACACAGAGAAATATGGCATTCGTGACTATACCGGTGGCGGCCGCGCCTCTGCCCGCACAACAATCGCTCAGGTTGCTGGCGGAGCATTTGCAAAACTACTTTTGGCGAAGCTAAACATCGAGATCACAGCCTACACTTCTCAAGTGGGTCCTATCAAAACATCAAAAGAGTATTACGAACTTGATTTAACAACAGTGGATGATAATCCCGTACGTTGTCCCGACCAATCTATAGCAAAAGAGATGGAGGAGTTAATCCTTCAAACAAAGACAGACGGAGACACCATTGGTGGTATCATCTCTTGTGTGATAAAAAATTGTCCGACTGGTTTGGGAGAACCTCAATTTGACAAACTCCATGCTAAATTAGCTCAATCTATGCTATCCATCAATGCAGCAAAAGGTTTTGAGTATGGTAGCGGATTTGGTGGCGTTGACAAAAAAGGTTCTGAAATCAACGATATCTTCATCAACAAAGATGGAGTTATCAGAACAAAGACCAACTATTCTGGAGGAATTCAAGGTGGCGTTTCTAATGGCGAGGACATCTATTTCAGAGTAGTCTTTAAAGCTGTCCCTACCCTATTGAAAGATCAATCTAGTGTAAACTCAAAAGGAGAAGAGGTGACCTACAAGGCAAGAGGAAGACACGACCCTTGTGTTCTTCCAAGAGCAGTGCCTATCGTAGAAGCAATGGCTGCTCTAACTATTGCTGATGCTTACTTGACCAAAAAGAGCAATAACATATAGTAAAAAAGCACACCAAATAGACAAAGTGCCATGGATTTCACATCCGTGGCACTTTTATTTTGCTATTTTTAACAATACCTCTCAAAAGCAGACTTTCAAATCATTGTACATTTGAAAGAAATGCCGTAAATTTGCACCATTTTTTAAATGATTGTTTTATTACTGAGACTCAAACGATTAACAAAAAATATCTAAATAAAATATCTTTAACAATTTTATGAAAGCTTCATTAGCAAACATCTTTTCTCCAAAGCTATTTTCTTGTATCAACGGATACACGAAGGAGAAATTCTTTACTGATTTCATGGCTGGAATCATTGTAGGTATCGTAGCCATCCCGTTAGCTATCGCATTCGGTATTGCATCTGGTGTCGGACCAACAGAAGGTTTGGTAACCGCCATCATCGCTGGTTTCCTAATCTCCGTTCTTGGTGGTTCTAAGGTACAGATCGGAGGACCAACAGGTGCATTCATTGTGATCATCTATGGAATCATCCAACAATATGGTTTATCAGGCCTTATGATTGCCACTGTCATGGCAGGTATCATACTTGTAGTGATGGGATTAGCCAGAATGGGTAGCGTCATCAAATTTGTTCCCTACCCTGTTATCGTAGGTTTCACAGGAGGTATCGCACTAACCATCTTCTCTACGCAAATGAACGATTTGTTCGGCTTAGGCATTGAAAAAGTTCCTGCCGACTTTATTCACAAATGGATCTGCTATTTCCAAAACTTCAGCCACATCAACCCATGGGCTCTAATCGTCGGCCTTGTAAGTTTGGCTATCATCATCCTAACTCCTAAAATTTCCAAGAAGATTCCTGGATCGTTGGTTGCCATTGTTGTTGCAACTATCGGCGTTCTTATCTTGAAGAACTATTTCGGAATCGAGAGCATTCAAACTATCGGCGATCTATACGAGCTACCTACAGGAGTTCCTGCGCCTAAGGTTCCTGAGATTGCAATTGCTGAGGGACAAAGTTTCTTAAGTGTTATTCAAAACCTATTCCCTGCTGCATTTACCATTGCCATGCTGGGTGCTATCGAATCATTGCTATCCGCAATGGTTGCCGATGGTGTTATCGGAGACACTCACAACTCCAATACAGAGTTGATCGGACAAGGTGTTGCCAACATCATAGTTCCTTTCTTCGGCGGAATTCCTGCAACAGGTGCTATTGCCCGTACAATGACCAACATCAACAATGGAGGTAGAACCCCATTTGCAGGTGTTGTTCACGCATTCGTATTGCTACTTGTTCTTTTGTTCTTAGGAAAATATGTTGGATACATCCCTATGCCATGTTTGGCAGCCGTTCTTATCATCGTCTCGTATAACATGAGTGGATGGAGAACATTCGTTTCTTTGTGGAAGAGTCCAAAGTCAGACTTCTCAGTATTGATGGTTACATTCATTCTAACCGTAGTATTCGATCTAACCATTGCCATTGAGATTGGTCTTTTGCTTGCAGTTGTGTTGTTCCTACGCAGAACAAGCGAAGCATCTGTTATCCGTGTATTCCACGACGAGATTGATCCAGGCGACAATCTTGATGTCACACTTCACGAAGAGAAGCTTTCTATTCCAGAAGGTGTTGAGGTTTACGAGATCGATGGACCTTACTTCTTTGGTGTTGCAAACAAATTCGACGAGGTTATGCAAAGCGTAGCTGAGACACCGAAGGTTCGTGTCATTCGAATGAGAAAGGTTCCATTCATTGATTCAACAGGTCTTCACAACCTAGAGACCCTATGTGCTAAATCGAAGAAGGATGGTATCACAGTTGTTCTATCTGGTGTCAACAAGCATGTAGAGCAAACCTTGCTAAAGGCAAAGATGGATATTGTTATTGGAAAAGAGAACATCTGTTCTAATATCAACGAAGCCTTGGCAAAAGCAGCGGAATATACTAAATAGTATTTATTTTACCATACGAACAAGGGTGTCTGACGAAAGCAGGCACCCTTATTTGTTTTAATTGTGCCGCATTGTACATACCTTTTCATTCTCCTTGTTATGATTTTTCAAAGATAAGAGATTTTTTTTGAAACGGCAAAAAACAGATAGTGATTAGAAATTACAAATCGGTAATGAGGGCGGTCGTAGGGGCGTATTGCATACGCCCAGGGTAATATCGGCACATGCATGAGAAGTATTGCATACGCCCCAGGTCTAAAAAAGAAAGAAGGAGACCCTCATTAAGAATCTCCCTCTTCAGTACAAATAGTTTTATGTTTTTCCTTAGGAAAAAACTATCATAGAATAGTTAGGTTAGGTTATTATAGTAAAATTATTTTCTGCTTGATTTTCTATTAGTACTTTCTCATGGCAACACAAGCATTGTGTCCACCGAATCCCAAAGAAGTTGAGATAGCCATTGTCAAATCCACCTTCTTTGCTGTGTTTGGAGTGTAATCCAAATCACATTCAGGATCTGGAGTTGTCAAACCAATAGTTGGAGTTACGAAGTTGTTTTGCAATGATAGAGCAGAAACAATCACCTCCATACCACCAGCAGCACCCAATGTGTGACCTGTCATTGACTTAGAAGAACTGATATGCAACTTTCTTGCATCCTCTTCTCCAAATGCCAACTTAAAGGCTTGAGTCTCCGACTTATCATTCAAAGGAGTACCTGTTCCGTGTGCATTCACATAAACAACATCGCTTGATGTATACTTAGATTGTTCAAGAGCTTGCTCAATTGCACGAGAAGCACAAGAACCATCTGGTTTAGGAGCTGTGTAGTGATAAGCATCACAAGTGTTACCGTAACCTGTAACCTCGCAATAGATCTTAGCACCTCTTGCCTTTGCATGCTCCAACTCTTCAAGGATAACGATACCTGCACCTTCACCGATAACGAACCCAGCACGACGAGCATCGAATGGCAATGAAGCCTCTAATGGGTTAGTTGATTTAGACAAAGCCTTGCAGTTTGTAAATCCTCCAACTGCCAAAGGATTGATAGCGGCCTCAGCACCTCCTGCGATGATTGCATCAGCGAAACCGAAAGCGATTGCTCTGAAAGCCTCACCAATAGCATGCGAGCTTGTAGCACAAGCAGTAACAACAGGCAAACATGGACCTTCTGCATGATTTGCAATAGCAACATTACCTGCTGCAATATTGGAGATCATCATTGGAATAAACAATGGTGATATTCTATTAGGACCTTCTGTGTTTAATTTTGTACACTCTGTAATGAAAGTGTTCATACCTCCAATACCAGAACCTACATATACACCCAATCTCTTAGAATCAATTTTTCCTTCCAATTCACTATCTGCCATTGCTTGAGCAGCAGCAGCCAATGCGAATTGACTGTAACGGTCAGAACGACGAGCCATTCCTTTATCCACACCAAAATCCTCGATGTTGAAGTTCTTTACTTCAGCAGCAATTTTCACAGGCATATCTGTTGTATCGAAAAGCGTAATAGGAGCAATTCCACAAACGCCGGATTGCAAGTTATGCCAAAAAGTGGCTACATCATTTCCTACTGGAGAAACGACTCCAAGACCTGTTATAACAACGCGCTTCATTATTTAGAAACAATATTAGATGATTTACTTAAAATTTCTTCAGCCTGCTTAGCCATATCTTCAACGATAGCCTTAGCAGACTTCTTCTCCTTTACCAAACCTGCAATTTGACCAGCCATGAATGATCCCTCATCCACATTACCGTCAACCACAGCCTTACGCAAAGAACCTACACCAAATTGACTGATTTGCTCATCTGTATTTGCAGAATTCTTCTCCAACTCAGCGAAAGCACGAGAGAACTTATTCTTCAATGAACGAACTGGATGACCCAAACGTTTTCCTGTTACGATTGTATCTGAATCAGAAGCCTTGATGACTTTATCCTTATAGTTCTCGTGAACATTACACTCGTCAGCAACCAAGAAACAAGTTCCACACTGAACACCTTGTGCACCCAACATAAATGAAGCTGCCATTCCGCGACCATCAGCAATACCTCCTGCTGCAATAACAGGGATACTAACAGCATCACATACTTGAGGGACAAGAGCCATAGTATTGATTTCACCCACGTGACCACCAGACTCACAGCCTTCTGCAATAACAGCTGTAGCACCCATACGCTCGAATCGTTGAGCAAATGCAACTGCACCAGCAACTGGAATAACCTTGATACCAGCTTCCAACCAGTCCTTCATATATTTTGTAGGCATACCTGCACCTGTAGTAACAACTGCAACCTTCTCCTCTACAACAACTTTTGCAACATCATCAGCAAAAGGACTCATCAACATAATGTTTACTCCAAATGGCTTATTTGTCAAACCCTTGCACTTACGAATTTGTTCACGTACGTAATCAGCGTTTGCATTCATCGCAGAGATTATACCTAAACCGCCAGCCTCAGAGACTGCAGCAGCCAACTTTGCATCAGAAATCCAAGCCATTCCACCTTGGAAGATTGGGTATTTGATACCCAACAATTCACAAATGTTACTTTTAATCATAATATATTATTGAAATAATTTTTTACCACTTTATTAAACATGCTCCCGATGTAAATCCGGCACCAAAGGCGCACATAACCAATACATCTCCACGTTTCAATTTTCCTTGCTGATTCATCTCATCCAGCAACAAAGGAACACTTGCTGAAGAGGTGTTTCCGTACTTCTCAATATTGTGAGGAACCTTATCATCCGATAACGACATATCCTTCTTGATGGCATCCACAATTCTCATATTTGCTTGATGCAATAAGAAATAACTAATGTCTGTAGGTTCCATATTTGCCTTATCCAACACTGTATGGATATCTTTCGAACAATTCAAAACAGCCAACTTAAAGACATCTCTTCCATTCATTGTCAAATAAGGATATGCTTGGCAACCTTTCTTAAAAGGAGTGTCATTATACGTAGCGCTACAATGCAACGCGCTGGTATAACTAGTACCCATATTGAAATAACACTCGTCATCACTTGCCGTAACCATAGCAGCGGCAGCGGCATCTCCAAACAATACACAAACCTCTCTGCGATCCCAATCAACGAAGTGAGAAGTTTGCTCTGCACATATGATCAAAACATTCTTAGCCTTGCCTGCCTTAAACAATGCGTCTGCATAATCCAACGAGTAAATGAAACCTGCACACGCAGCATTCAAGTCTATCGTAGGACATGTCACACCTAAGTCTTTTGTCAAATATGCAGCCAAGGATGGGATTGTCACATCACTAAAAACGTTATGACAAAGAATGTAATCAATTTCCGAAGGATCTATCTTAGAGTTCTCAATACATCTTTTAGCGGCAGACAAAGCAAGCTCAGAGAGCGATTCTGTAGAAAGAACACGTCTGCTTCTGATTCCAGTTCTAGAACTAATCCATTCGTCATTAGTATCCATAATCTGGCTCAACATATCATTCGTAACCTCTAACTGAGGCACCGCACTTCCCGTTGAAATGATTTTCATTGTCTATATTTTTTTTCGTTTATCTTGATAATTTTTATCGAATCAGACGATACGAGATTTACCGCAAAGTCGAAAATACACAATCCGATATAAAACAAAGCAAATTTAAAACCAAATTTCCTTACAATGAAAAAAAAGGTCCATTTTAGAAGGGTTATGGGGTGAAATTTAACATTTCGGTGCAAAAATTAGAATAGATTGGCAGAAACAAAAGATGCAAAAATTAATCAAACTCAAAAAATAAAAGTTATATTTGCAAAAAAAAATAAATAATAGACAATGAGTAGAAACATTCCTAAATTTATGACGGAGAAGAGAGGAATCGTCCAATTTCTCGCTTTCGTTATCTTTTGGATAGGAATTTTCATGCTTGTTTACCACCCTGATGTTTCTATTAGAGGATTTGAGAACAAAGATCATCAGTATAGGTATTATCTTTCCATATTGATATCTATCGGCTATATAATCCTTATTTTAAGCAGATTTGGGTTCTACAAAATAAATAAAGTCAAACCGGTAAAAATCAAGTTCCTTTACTGGTGGATAATACAGGAGATTATTTTAATCTCCGCCGTTCTTTCTTTTGTCAGTTGGAATATAAACGTCCCCAACACAAGACCATTCCTGACAATTTTACCAAGAACCGTCATTTCTGTCGTCTCCATTCTTATCATACCCTACATAATCAGTTATCTGTACTTCTCCCTAGAAGAGAAAAAGAAGATAATAAAGGACATAACAGAAAAACGGAAAGTGGCATTAGACAAAGGTGTAATCAACTTCAACGACGAGAAAGGCGTCTTTAGGCTTTCCGTGAGACTTGATGATTTCATATACGCACAATCCGCAGACAACTACGTATTCATCTACTATCTCAACAGTAAAAAGGAGGTGGTGAAATTTATGCTTCGAAATACGCTAAAATATGTAGAAGAAAGCTTTCAAGACATGAACTTTATCCGATGCCATAGATTTTATGTCGTCAACCTCGGGAAGGTAAGAATACTAAAAAAAGGGAAAGATGGCCTAATCATCGAATTAGACACCGAACCTCACACGGAGATTCCTGTTTCAAAAACATATGCTCAAACAATAGCAGATTTATTCACACAAAACGAATAATAAAAAGGCGGATTCCTCCGCCTTTTTATTTTATCTATTTAAAACTCTTATTCGTCTTTCCAATCTCCATTAGATCGAATCAATTCGATAAGTCTATCTACTGCATCTTCTTCTGGAATAAGTTTCTCTATACATACTTGTCCTTTATATAAATTAACCTTACCCCTTGCAGAACCCACATATCCATAATCGGCATCAGCCATCTCTCCAGGACCATTTACAATACATCCCATCACACCAATTTTAAGTCCTTTTAGATGAGAAGTCTTCGCCTTTATTCTTGCAATGGTCGTCTCCAAATCAAACATTGTCCTACCACAACTTGGACACGAGATATACTCCGTCTTAGAGACTCTCGTACGAGAACCTTGAAGGATTGCGTACATCAACGAGACAACATATGATTCCTGAACATTAGGTGCCTCTACCCATATTCCATCTCCTAATCCATCAATAAAGAACTGGCCAAAGTCCGCAGCAGCCTTTACCTGCAGATCCTCTACATTATCATCCAGATAACAACGTCTTATGACAACCGGATTCTTTATATCTTCCATCAGCAAACGATGGAAAAAGGCTCTCTGTTCCCCTATTCCACTTTGGGAAGATGGGTATCCATCCGTATCTAAAACGATCACTGTTTGAGCATCCAACAATGCTTTTTTCTTATCAAAATCAGACAACGTAGCAAACAACACCTTAAAAGGAGCTGTTCCCTGTAATTCATCTGCAGAGTAGTCTGCCTTGACAGACGAGTACACTTGCTTTGAAGTGGAGATAACGACAGGAACATTTCCTCCTCCAATATTCGCAACAGCAACGGTTTCTCTTCTTTTATACGAGAAAGGATCGACTTTGCCAGAATCAGAAACGCAAGAAACTGCAGAAGAAACATTTGGAGCCGTATTAGTGACATAATCCACTAACTTCTTTGCTACGGGAATCTCATTTTCAGGAGACTCACTCAACGAGACTCTGATTGTATCTCCAATACCATCTTGCAACAAAGCACCTATTCCCAATGCAGACTTCACACGTCCATCTTCTCCATCGCCAGCCTCAGTAACACCTAAATGAAGTGGAAACTTCATTCCATTCTTTTTCATAGTATCAACTAAAAGTCGTACCGTCTGAACCATAATTACCGTATTAGACGCCTTGATAGAGATAACTATGTTATAAAAGTCGTAGGCAATGCATAGACGAAGGAACTCCATACAAGACTCCACCATACCACGCGGAGTGTCTCCATAACGAGACAGAATTCTATCGGATAAGGATCCGTGATTCACACCAATTCGAATGGCTGTTTTATTCTCTTTACAAATATCTAACAACGGATACAGTTTATCCTTTATCTTATCAATTTCTAATTGATACTCCTCGTCCGTATAGTCAAAACGCTTAAGAGTATGTACGCGATCCACGAAGTTTCCTGGATTTATCCTCACCTTCTCAACCACCTTTGCAGCTTCAAAAGCAGCCTGCGGATTAAAATGGATATCAGCAACAATAGGAGCATGTGCACCTCGTTTGCGAAGCTCCTCTCTTATAGGTTTTAGATTATTAGCCTCCTTTACACCTTGTGCAGTGAAGCGGACCAATTCACCACCAGCCTGTTCTATGCGCATAGCCTGTTCTACACTTCCTAACGTATCATTAGTATCTGTATTAGCCATTGACTGGATGCGTATAGGATTATTGCCTCCAATCTCTATTTCGCCTACCTTAACGGCAAGAGTCTCTCTTCTTGAGTATTTAAATATATTATCCATCTGTTTAAACGAATGTAATGGAACACGGTTTTACCTATACAAATATAACAAAAAAGGTTGGATCTAAACCCAACCTTTTTCACTTTATATGAAAGAATTATTACTCTGCAGCAACGGCCTCTTGACTCTCTTTCTTCTTCAAGCTGTCAACACCCTTCTTCTTCAACAAATCGTATGCAATTGGAGTTGCAACGAACCAAGAAGAATAAGTACCAACAACAACACCGATCAACATTGCGAAGATGAATCCTCTAATTGTGTCTCCTCCGAAGAAGAAGATGACAAGCAATACAACCATTGTACTCATTGAAGTACTGAAAGTACGGCTCAAAGTTGAATTCAAAGATCCATTGATCAATGAGTGAACATCACGATTTGGATACAATGCCAAGTTCTCACGGATACGGTCGAAGATAACCACGTTATCGTTGATTGAGTAACCGATCACAGTCAAGATTGCAGCAATAAATGACTGGTCAATCTCCATAGAGAATGGCATTACATTTTGCAACAACGAGAACAAACCGAAGATGATCAAAGTATCGTGAGCCAAAGAAGCAACCGCACCCACACTAAACGCGATATTGCGGAAACGAATCAAGATGTACAAACCGATACACAACAATGAGATCAACACTGCAAAGATTGCAGAAGTCTTGATATCATCTGCCATTGTAGGTCCCACCTTTTGAGAACTTTGAAGACCAAATGTAGACTCATCCTCTTTGTTAGACAAACGGCTAACACCATTTTCCACAACATAACGGTTAAGGAACATATCACGAGAAATACCTTCTCCAATAAGAGGTTTAACTCCATTATAGATACGATTCTCAATCTCATCATCAATATTAGGATCATCTTCCATGATCTTGTAGTTGGTTGTGATTCTAACCTGATTGTTATCACCAATAGTAATTACAGAAACCGCATTTCCATCAAATGAATTTTGCAACATATCTGCAACATCAACTGTAGAAACAGGTTGTTCGAAACGAACGATATAATTACGACCTCCAGAGAAGTCTACACCCTTCTTCATTCCGTTCATTAACAATGATCCCAAACAGATCAAAAGAGCACAAGAAGAAACGATGTAGAACATCTTTCTCTTGCTGATGAAATCGATGCTTACATTTTGGAACCAGTTTTCTGTAATCTTAGTTGTAAACGAAAGGTTATTGTACTTATCAGACTTGTTCAACAACCATTCGAAGATCAATCTTGAGATGAAGATTGCTGTGAAGAATGAGCAAAGCACACCGATGATCAAAGTAGTAGCAAATCCCTTGATAGGACCTGTACCGAACATGAACAATATGATACCAGTCAAAACTGTTGTTACGTTAGAGTCAATGATTGCACTAAATGCATTCTTATAACCATCAGCCAAAGCCTTCTTGATTTGCTTACCAGCACGGAGTTCTTCGCGGATACGCTCATAAATCAACACATTCGCATCCACAGCCATACCCAAAGTCAATACGATACCGGCAATACCTGGCAATGTAAGAACAGCTTGGAATGAAGCCAAAACGCTAAAGATGAAGAACACGTTACAAATCAAAGCGATATCAGCAATCAAACCTGGCACTAATCCATAATAGAAAATCATGTATACAAGAACCATGCAGAAGGCAATGATAAATGAGATCAAACCTGCATGAATAGCTTCTTGACCCAATGAAGGACCAACGACATCCTCTTGAACAATACGAGCAGGAGCTGGCATCTTACCAGACTTCAACACGTTCGCCAAGTCTTTTGCATCTTGCACTGTAAAGTTACCTGAGATTTCTGATCTACCACCAGTGATCTCATCGTTAACACGAGGATAAGAGTATACATAACCATCCAATACGATGGCAACACACTTTCCAATGTTCTCCTTAGTCAAACGAGCCCAAGCAGCAGCACCCTCTTGGTTCATCTCCATGCTTACTGTTGACTTAGATGAGTATTGAGCAAAATCATCTTTTGCATCAACGATAACAGAACCTGTCAATGGAGCTTTTCCATCTTTTCTCTTGCAATTGATTGCAATCAACTCAAAGATATCTTCTGTTCCTTCCAATGGAGCAACACTCCACTTTGGCATAAGGTTTTGAGGCAACAAATGTCTCTCCTTTGCCAAACGCATATATTCAGAAACCTTTGCAGTATCCTTTTGATTAACAAAACCAATACGAGGACCAGCACCAATGCGGCCAGATTGATCTTGATTGATTTGCATGATAGCAAACAAAGGATTCTCCTTTTTCCACTCTTCTATTGATTGTTGGTTAGCATCTTGCGCAGCAGCGACTGTATCACCAGCAGCAACTAGAGCATCCAATGCAGTCTTCTCTGAAGAATCTTTTGCAACCTCTGTTGTTTCTGCAGCACCTTGTGCATTTTCCAACTTAGCCATATCGCGAGCCATTGCATTAACAGCAGCGATAGAGTTGTATACTTCAGCAAACTCTAAAGTCTCCCAGAACTCCAAATCTGCAGAACCTTGAAGCAATTTACGAACACGCTCTGGTTCCTTAACACCTGGCATCTCAATCAAGATACGTCCGGCGATATCCAACTTTTGAATGTTTGGTTGAACTACACCGAAACGGTCGATACGAGAGCGAAGCACGTTGAAAGAGTTATCTACGGCACTTGCAACCTCCTCTTTCAATACCTTTACGACCTCATTGTCTGTAGAGACAGCCGTAACTTTCTCTCTTAACTCGAATGTTGAGAAAACCGACGCTAATGGCACACCTGGATTCACCTCTTTAAAAGATTCTGCGAATAGATCTACGAAATCACGTTGATTTGTCAACTGCTTCTCTTTTGCCACCTTCATGGCATTCACGAATTGCTCTGATCCGCTTTGAGATCCTGCCAAAGACTTAAGAATGTCTGCAACAGATACTTCCATCACAACATTCATACCTCCCTTAAGGTCCAAACCTAAGTTCAGTTCATTCTCGCGGCACTCTTTCAAAGTGTAACCAAACCAGACTTTTTCTCCCGACAAAGAATCGAGATACGCTTGAGACTCTACAGAACCCTCTCCGTACAATGAGTCTGCCTTGTTTGAATAGTAAGCAGAAACAATGCTAAAAGAAAGGTAGAAGAGACAGATGAGCGCAAAAAGCACAGCAATCAACTTAACAAATCCCTTGTTTTGCATTTTTTTAATTGATTAATTATTAATGATTTAAATATAATTTCAAAAATCAACTCGCAAAGATAGTCTTTTTTTTGCTTTTTTCCACCTCGAATTCGATAAAATTGATGTCTATTTTTCTTTTATAGCGTCATTTTGCATTTTTATTCTCTTTTTCCGTAACTTTGTAAAATAGTAAAAATACGAAAAATCTCATGTTATGAAGAGAGCTTTTATCATACTTATTTGCACTTTGATTTTTTCCGCACAGTCTTCTTTTTCCCAGAACAAAAAGGAGATAAAATCGTATGAAACCGCAGTCCTATTAATCAACGAAGGAAAATACAAGGAAGCAATTCCAATTCTAAGAGAACTTATCAGGAACAACAAGGAGTACATTGACGCGTCTTGGACCCTATCCGATCTTTACGGAAAAATGAACAATGACGAAAAAAGAATATCTACCCTAATTTATATCGCGAAACCAAATATGCCAAGATATAGTGCTACACTATTACGATTAGGGAAAGCATATCACGAAATGTGTGATTACGAAAAAGCTATTGAATATTATAATATGGTTCCTGCTTCCGACAACACATTCTTTAAAAGAGCAGCTATCGGCATCAAACAATGCAACGAAGCTCTTGAATTTGTTGCCAATCCAGTTCCTTTCAACTATAAGAACATGGGACCCAACATCAATACTGAGTTCGACGATTACTGGCCAAGTATCACTGCCGATGAATCGTTCTTCTCTACGACAATCAAGCTAAACAAAAAACAAGGCGAATCTGAATTTGGAAAAGGAATCCACGAAGATATTTACCTAAGTAAAAAGGTGAACGGTGTATGGGCAAAGACACAAAACGTAGGAAGTGCGATGAATACAATCGGCAACGAAGGAGCTCAAAGCATCTCTTTGGATAGTCGCTACATGTTCTTTGTGGCTTGCGATCGTAGCATCGGTGCAGGAGGATGCGACATATACTATTCAATGCGCGAAGGAAACAAATGGTCCCAAGCCATCAATGCAGGAGCACCAATCAACACTCGCTTCTGGGAAACTTATCCGACTCTAAGTCCGACAGGCGACGAACTCTATTTCGCCAGCAATCGACCTGGTGGTGTTGGAAAATCAGACATTTGGAAATCAAAGGTCGAAATCCTTCCTGATGGGAAATTGAAATTTTCAGAGCCAGTAAACTTAGGTCCAACAGTAAACACGCCAGAGGATGAACTTTCTCCATTCATCCACGCAGACAATCAAACTCTCTATTATTCTTCAAAAGGAATGAAAGGTTTAGGTGGATACGATGTGTTTGTCACCTACAAGGATGCTAAAGGAGGATGGACGGAACCTAAAAACATGGGATACCCGATAAACACCTGTAGAGACGAAGTTGGCTTTGTAGTAAACGCAGGTGCCGACAAAGCCTATTTTTCTTCCGACGGACAAGAGAAGAACGGAAAAGGACGAGACATATACGAAATGGCATTCCAACCTGGCAATTACGCTCCAGCAAAAAAAATGAAGTTCGCGACAGGTCGTATCGTAGATGCCGAAACCAACCAACCCATACAAGCAACAATAGATGTATTCAGTATAGAAACCAACAAAATGGTGTTCAGATCTGTCTCCGACAAGGAAACGGGAGACTTTATCACATGCGTACCAGAAAACGAAGAATACGGTGTAAATGTGAACAAGAAAGGATATCTATTCTATTCTGACAACTTTGCTGCGAAAGAAAAGATGAAGTTGAAAACAAATGCTCAAAACAAAACAGGAAGCGTCACTCTCGACAAGATTGAAGTTGGAAAGAAAATGACATTGAAAAACATTTTCTTTGACTTCGACAAGGCAACACTAAAGAAACAATCTTTCATCGAGTTGAATCATGTGGTTCAATTTATGAAAGAAAACCCGACCGTTCGTATTCAATTATCAGGTCACACAGACTATAAAGGTTCTGCAGAATACAACATGACACTCTCAACAGAGCGAGCAAAAGCGGCTCTCGAATATCTTGCAAAGAAAGGAGTGCCACGTACTCGCATGGAGTTCAAAGGTTACGGAAAAACGCAACCCATTGCAGACAACTCAACAGAGGAAGGACGAGCAATTAACCGAAGAACAGAAATCATGATCATCGGTAAATAAAAAAAACAAGGCCATAATCTCAGATCTGAAATTATGGCCTTTATTGTGTTTACCGGACCTTTAAACTTTCGATTCTACCCTATTCACCGAATTGATACTTTGTATCTTCATCAGCGCAACACACAAGTTGTTTACATCCTCTACATCATGCACATACAAAGTAATAAACCCTTCAAAGATACCATCCTTTGCGTCTATGACCATCTTACTGATGCTCATTGCGTGCTCTTCCGTTATGGTTTTAATAACATCACACATCACTCCTATTCGATCAACACCTTTCAACTCAATCGTAGCCGGAAATGAAAGCATCTTATGAGTTTGCCAAACTGCCGAAATAATCCGTTCTCCATAGTTCGACTTCAACTTCATAGCAACAGGACACTGACGCTTATGCACCACAAGCATTCCATCCTCCTCCATAAAACCAAGTATATCATCACCTGGAATCGGGGAACAACAATCTGCTATTCGATAGGTAACGCCAGAGTTGTCTGCTGCCAATGTCAATGTATTCTTTGTGTCGGGTTTCTTATTGCCGAAGAATGGCAAAGAAGTATTTTTCCCATCTTTTCTAAAAGAAAGGTTCCAATATTTCATCCATTTACTTTGCGACTTGAAAACCGTATTCGTCAAGTCACTCAAGTTATAGATGGCCTTACCTACCTTATACAAAAGTTCTTCCTTCTTCGTCTCCTTATAATACTCCATAATTTTAGACAAATTATCAGGAGTCATTTTCTGGTTGATTTCCTTTAGATAAGTATCCAAAAGATGCTCACCCTTATTGATAAACGATTTGTATTCCTTCTTGAAAATGGAACGGATCTTCGATTTTGCACGAGCAGTAACTACGAAATTGATCCACTCTGGCACAGGAACCTGCTTCTTGGATGTCAATATCTCAACTTGGTCACCGCTGTTCAACACATAGCTAAGTGGCACCAATTTATGGTTTACCTTAGCTCCAATACATTGCAATCCCACATCCGTATGTAGAGAAAAAGCAAAATCAAGCGCAGTAGCACCTTGAGGTAATGTGCGAATTTCACCGGCTGGGGTGAAGACAAAAATCTCAGAGGCAAACAAATTCAACTTGAAGGTATCCAAGAAATCTATGGCATTAGGTTCTGGATTCTCAAGCAATTCTTTTATCGTCTGTAGCCATTTCTCCAATTCTGAATCATCCTTCTCTCCGGTTTTGTACTTCCAATGGGCGGCAAATCCCTTTTCCGCAATATCATCCATGCGTCTACTACGGATTTGCACTTCTATCCATTGTCCATTAGGCCCCATTACTGTAACATGAAGAGCCTCATATCCATTAGATTTTGGAGTACTAACCCAATCTCGGATTCTATCAGGATGCGGCTTATATATATCTGTGATGGCAGAATAGATTGCCCAGCAGGCAGACTTTTCATCATCACCTTCTTTAACGTCAAAAATAATACGTAATGCAAGAATATCATAAACCTCCTCGAATGGGATATTCTTATTTTGCATCTTACGCCAAATAGAGTAAACCGATTTTACTCTAGCTAATATTTCAAAATTGCAACCTAAATTGTTTAGTTTCTCCTTTATTGGTTTGGAGAACATCGTGAAGAAATTATCACGTTCCTCCTTTGTGCTTTCAAGCAAAGAAGAAAGCTCTGCATACTTGTCAGGATGTTCATACTTGAAACTCAAATCCTCTAATTCCGTTTTTATGGCATACAAACCTAATCTATTTGCCAACGGTGCATAAATATATTGAGTTTCTCCCGCAATCTTATATTGTTTAGCAGGAGGCATAGATCCCAATGTACGCATATTATGAAGACGGTCGGCCATCTTAATCAAAACGACACGAATGTCTTCAGACATTGTCAAAAGTAGTTTTCTAAAGTTCTCAGCCTGTGCAGAAGCCTGTGAGCCAAAGACTCCACCAGAAATCTTTGTCAAACCATCAACGATTGAAGCTATTTTCTTACCGAAAAGGCTTTCTATGTCTTCAACAGAATAATCTGTATCCTCAACAACATCATGCAAAAGAGCAGAACAAATGGATGTTGATCCAAGACCGATTTCATGGGAAACGATACGAGCCACCGCGATAGGATGCATGATGTAGGGCTCTCCGGATCTTCTGCGCACACCTTGATGCGCCATAGATGCAAATTTAAACGCCTTGTCTATTATTTCCACCTTACGACGATGATTGGATGCCAAATAATCATTCAACAACTCCTGATAGGCAGCATCAACCATTTTCTGCTCCTCATCCGTTTGTAATTGCAATTCTGCCATAATATTTAATTAAAAAGAGACGAGGCGACCGAAGCCGTCTCGTCTCAATATTTAACTACAAAAATTAATCTAACTTAATAAACTTACCGTTAGCCTTAGCCCATTGATTACCATTCTTGTCCAAATATACATCTAGACCATTCTTCTTGGCCAATGCATATCCTTCGCCATTGAAGTTTGAGATATAATCGTACTCGCACTCAGCAACTGGACCTCCGAATTTATCAATCAGACCAAACTTGCCATTCCTCTTTACAAGGGCAATTCCATTTTGGAAGTCTTTAGCATCTTCAAACTCGAATTGAGTAATAGGAGCACCAGACTTGTTAATGTAAGCATAAGCAATCTTTCCATTCTCCAATTTCTTAGAAACTGCAACCAATCCCTCTTTGAACCAAGATACGGTACTGTACTCACAAGGGATCACCTCATTACCATCTGTATCAATGAATCCATATTTGAAATATTCATTCTGTACTGCAGCCAAACCTTCGCTAAATGCTTTTGCATCGTTATAGATGATATCGTTCATCTTCTTACCTTCCTTATTAACAAAGTAAGCCTCGTTTGATGTTGGCTTCAAAGCAGCCCATCCATAGCTATAGTTGCTAGCCGACTGGTTAACCAATGGAACAATCTCTTTACCTGCCTCATTAACAAAACCATATTTACCCTCTTTAGCAACACGAGCCATACCCTCGCAGAAGTCTGAAGCATAGTCATATTTAGCCTTTACAACCAAATCTCCAGCCTTGTTGATGTAACCATACTTGTTCTTTCTCAACACTCGAGTTAGAGAAGGCCACTTCTTATTCATTTCTGATTTTGCTTGTGCAACATAATTTCCTGAAGGATAATCATAAATGAATTGTTGGTAAGCCTCTTTTGTATTCTTTTGTTGAACGCCCTTAAACACATTAAGTTCTTGTTCCTTAAGTTGCTTTTGGTTTTCTGCATCCTTTGCACGACGCTCTGCAGCTTGTTTCAAGATAGCAGCGCGATCTTTTGCAGCAGCAGCGGCAGCAGCTTCTCTCTCTGCAGCAACAGCACGTTGCTCAGCAGCAGCCTCAACGTTCTTTTTGTTGATTGAATCTACATACATAGAGACTTCGTCGTTCAACTTCGTCATCAAAGTATATCCCTCATCTTGAATAACAGAAGAAGAGAAATAAGACTTACATGCCTTTTGAGCCTCAACATAGTTTTTTTGTGCATATTGAGCTCTCGCTCTCAAATAGCTGATACGACCATTTGTCTCTTTCAATCTACCCTCTGCAACATCCAAAAACTTCAATGTCTCTTTAAAATCACCAGCATTAAATTTTTCAAGAGCCTTCATGTAGTATTCTCTTGCCTCTTTATCTGCTTGAGACAACTCTGCAGCCGACGAGTTCAATGTCATCAAAGAAGCTCCACCAGCCAACAAAATGTACAATATATTCTTTTTCATTTTTTTCTGAATTATTTTACGTTTCTATTAATTACTCATCTTGGCATACACGGAATCCAACACTGCTACTCTTGTACTTAGCAGGCACCTTCTCTGATGTTGAGATAACACTATTAGAAGCATCATCAGACCAAGAACCACCCTTGATGAAACGAGTTTCCTTGTCATATTGATCAACAACCCACTCGCTAACATTTCCTGTCATATCATAGATACCCAACTCATTTGGAGTCTTTGTTCCAACCTCGTGAGTTTGTTCATTTGAGTTGTAAGCACACCATGCAACATCTGGCAAGTTATTTCCTCCTGAATATTCAGTAGAAACAGCCTTAGCTCCACCATTAGCAGCATACTCCCACTCTTCCATACGAGGCAAACGATAGTTCATGCCGGTTTGACGATTCAACTCCTTGATAAACGCCTGAGCATCTTCCCAAGAAACATTCTCAACTGGCATATGACGACCCTTGAATGAAGAAGGTGATGTACCCATTACTCTTCTCCATTGAGATTGAGTAATCTCCATCTTACTCATATAGAAAGGTTTCACACCTTTACCACCCTCTACATAAACAAGCTCCAAATCGCCAACATTACGATTCTTCTTATACTCCATGAATCTCTTGATCTTTTCCATTTTTGCAACTGGATATGACAAATCTGGAGCAGCCTTTGAAGCCAAATAATAATAAGAGATAGCCTCGTCGTATTTCTTTTGGTCATACAATTTATCTGCCTCCTCAATTAATCCCATCCAAGTATCAGTTGGAGTCACTGTTGTATTCCAGAACAATGGGCTTCCCATTCTGATTGCAGGAGAGTTCTTTCTGTTAGAGAAATATGCGTCAATTCCTTTTGCTCTTTCACCTGCAGCGAAGAACTTATCCGCATTATCTCTTCTTGTAAACTCATCAGAAACATAGTCATAGTTCGAGTCATTCCACTTAACATTAACAGAGACATTTGTAATCTCAATTTTAGAAGAAAGCAAGAACAACTTACGCAAACGGAAACCATACCATTTCTCCTCCTTGCTTAACTTTCCTGATTTCAAACGATCTGCCTCAAAAGCCTTCTCCAATGCCGCATCAGGAATAACAACACCTGGCTTCTCCTTTGCCTGTTTTCCAACAACAACATCAGAGAATGAGTTCACCCACGACAAATTAACTGGAGCAACAGCCCCTGTTGTAACACCCGCCTTCTCAATGTAAGGAACTGTAATCGAAGTCTTCGCAGACGCGATATATGCATTCTTAGAATCTGACCACAACAACACAGTGTAAGTAAAGGTTGCAGAGTCAGGAACCAACATATCAAAACGAGCTTTCAAATCTGAGTATTCACTCAATTTAGCATAATTAACAGTCTTTTTGTTAACAGTAAAACTATTATTTCTTGACCATGTCAAATTAGCTTGACACACAGGATCACCCATTACAACTTTGTAAGTATAATCCAACTTGTACTCATCCATTAGATAAGCATTCTTTCCTGCTGCATACTTCATCTTGCCTGAATAAGTTCCTGACAAATTAGTATTACCAACCTGTCCGAACAAAGTAACTACAGACAAAATCGTAGCTAACATTGTAAAATAAACTCTTTTCATGAAATTTTTAAGTTTTTATGTTTTTTAGTTATTATTTCACTTTTCTCCGAAAAACGTACAAAACTACTATTTTTTTCCTTTACCCTAAAGAATTTTCACAAAAAAAATAACAATTAAATATTCATTCCTTTGTTAAAAACTTCTCCTTAAAAATCGAAGAATTTTCATTTTCGAAAATTAACTTTGCGCATATTATATAACGATATGATTTTTGACGAACCATCATACTCAGAAGAAGAGAAAAATCTGGTAACCCGTTTCGAGCGAAATGTGGCGGAGCAGTCTGTCTGCTATTTCGACGAGGAAGAATACGTCATCATATTCGACTATTACATTGACAAAGAAGATGTTAAAACCTGCGAAATTCTTCTACAACATGCAGAATCCCAACATCCTTTCTCCCCTGACATAATGGATTGTCGAGCAAGACTTCTTGCAGCCACTGGCAATTTCGAAAAAGCATTACACATCGCTGAGAATGCTCTCAAAATTGATGGTCAAAACGTTGACATTCTACTTACCAAAGGGAAAATCCTTCTTCACATCGACAAAAAAGAAGAAGCAGACTTAATCTTCGAGAAGATGATTCGCCAAGAAGATTCGGATCTCGACGCGACTTTAATTGAGATAGGCATCGCATACAGAAGCGTCAAATTATATGCTTTGGCAAAAAAATATTTGTCAGAAGCCATTCGCCTCAACAAAGAAAACGAAGAGGCTCTGTCTGAAATGGGATTGGTATATGAACTATGCGAGGAATTTGACTTAGCCTTGCAAACTTACGAGAAGATACTCGACATAAACCCATACTCAAGGCAAACTTGGTGCAACAAAGGCAACATTCTTTTCAATCAAGAAGATTTCGGGAACGCTTTGGAGGCATACGATTACGCATACACCATCGACTCCAACGACACCTACTCCCTTCTTCAAAAAGGCAACTGTTTGTTTGGAACAAACAAATTCGAAGAAGCCATTGAAGTTTACGAAGAATATGTCGATTTGATGGGGGAAAATGCAGATTGCTACATCAGTATCGGAGAGTGCCACGAGAATATGGGAAATTTGGAGGAAGCTTCAAACATGTATCATCGAGCACTCAACCTCGATCCGGAAAACCAAACCATCATGGCTAATCTTAGTGTCGTCAATCTGGATTCCGGGAACTATGAAGAGGCGTTAAACTGGATAGATCAAGCAATTGCATTGGAAGCAGACAAGTCTATCTTCCATATCTTCAGAGCAGAAGCCCTAATCAATCTCAACAAAAGAGAAGAGGCCATCGAGGCTTATCAAGAAGCCATTCGATTAAATCCAATCCAATCGTTACCTTACATTGCAATCGGCAACATACACTTCGACAACCAAGATTTCTATAGTGCGCTTCAATTCTTGGAAAAAGCATCTGAAGTAGACCCAAACGCAGAAGACTTAAAACTTTTTCTTTCTTTAACCTATTACAAATTGGGAGATTACGAAACATCTTTAGATTTTTTAAAGAAAGCAGTGACAGAAAAAGATAGTTGTAAGGATTTATTTTGGGAGATTTGTCCTGAAGCAAAAGACAACCCTTTATTCACCTCATTTTTAAGATAAAAATGAATATGCAAAAATTGCTTATATTATTATTATTCCCCATTATTCTTTTTAGTTGCAATATTGGGGAACAGGATTACACATACACCATTGCCAATTACGCGAATGAATACTCTCCCATAACTGTAGTTTACACAGTTTTGGATGGAAACAAAGACACTATCCAAATGGAATATGGAGAAGAGTTGAAAATAGCAGAACGATTGGATGTTTCAGGAAAAAAAATATGGGATATCGAAACAAGCGTATCCCTTTACAAAATAAAAAGTATAAAAGTGGCTTCCTTTGATTCTTCAGCTATATCTTCCGAACTATCCTACAGACGATTTTGGACAGGACCTGAATCTGTAGATGGCAAAGGAGATTACAAACTTAACATTACTGATTCTGAGTTCTTGCTACACAAACAAGAGAACTACACTTATGTCCTAAGGAACCAATTGCCAACACCTTTGATTGTAAAGTATGGTTTTTCCGGAGGTGGAAGATTCTCAGACACTTTAATCGCTCCTAAAAATCATATTCTTGGATCAAAAACAATCTATACATATCTTGAGGATCAAAAGAACTCCCCTCAATACAAAATTCAAAAAATATCAGGTCTCTCTCATATTGCACTACAATACAATAACAAGCAAAAGAATATCAACTTGTCAAAAGACACGATGTATTTTGAAGCAAAAGAAGACACTTGTTACATAACCATTACAGAAAACATATTCAATTAACCATGCATAACTACGGACTTATCGGAAAAACGCTAAAGCACTCTTTTTCAAAAAGATTCTTTACAGAAAAATTCGAGAATGAAAACATCGATGCTGCTTATGAATTATACGAGTTGGCAGACATAAAAGAGTTTCCTGACTTAATTAAAAAAGTGGAACTTTATGGACTCAATGTCACAATTCCATACAAAGAGTTGGTCATTCCCTTTATGGATGAGATGGATCCTACAGCCCAAGCAATTGGCGCTGTCAACACAATCAAGTTTATAAGAGACGGTAAAGAATGCAGATTGAAAGGTTTCAATACTGATATCATTGGTTTTACAGACTCGTTAACCCCCGCATTAAAGCCAATCCATAAAAAAGCATTAATATTGGGAACCGGTGGTGCATCAAAAGCTGTTGAATACGCACTAAACCAATTAGGTATCGAAACAGTTTTTGTTTCCAGAACGAGGAAAGAGAACATCCTATCATACGACGACATCAACAAAGATGTTTTGTCTGAACATCTTTTAATCGTCAATTGCTCTCCCGTTGGAATGTTTCCGAACATAGAAAATGCGCCGAATATTCCTTATGAGTTCTTGACACCCCAACACTATCTATTCGATTTAGTGTATAATCCAGAGAACACAAAGTTCTGTCAATTGGGAAGAGAACACGGTTGCACCGTAAAGAACGGATTAGACATGCTTTATGGCCAAGCCATTGCATCTTGGAAAATATGGAATATGTAAATTAAAATAAACCACTAAATATCAGAAGGTTACATTCTTTTTGAATGTAACCTTTTTTATTGATTCGACTTTACGAAACAAGACATTTCATATCCTATTCTTCCTGAAAAGAAAAATAATTTCATTTTTAAATTTGGTTTGATAAACAAAATCCTTTTTCTTTGCAATTCCAAACACAAAAAATTGAAGGCCTGCGGATCACTCCGGAGACCTTCACACTGCAAATCAAAAAAACATATTAATTATGAAACAAAGTATTGCATAAAACTCATAATCTAAACCTTTTTTCTTTTTTTATATCGTAATATCATTTAATTTCCACATTTTGAGAATCCACAACTCGTGCAGATTAAACAACCTTCTTGATAGCGAACGGTCATCTGACCACATTTTTCACAAACAACACCTTTCGCCTCTGCCCCATTAGGGATGTACTTTTTCAAAGCACGCTCTACTCCAATTTTCCAGTTGTTTATTGTCTCACTATTCAATTGCAACTCTCCAACCAATTTTATCACCTGATCTATTGGCATTCCATAACGAAGGACTCCCGATATCAATTTGGCATAATTCCAATACTCAGGATTGAACTTATAAGACAATCCTTCTATCGTGGTTTTATATCCCCTTCGATTCGAATACTGAAAATCATACCGGCTCTTACCTGTTGATTCATCAATATTTCTTATAATCTTTCCTGACTCGACAGTTTTTGGTATCAACAATCCATCTTCATCATCTGCAAGGCCTGTAAAAATCTCGTAAGGACGCCCATCCATCAAACCAACAAAAGCAATCCATTTCTCCTTGTTGTTTTGAAAACGAACCACATCGGCCTCCAACTCTTTGGGTCTTTGGTTGGGTGTAAACGGCTGTTTCGAAGCACTCTTTTTAGCAGAAACCAAGACTCCCGATCTTGAACCTTCCCTATAAACAGTAACGCCTTTGCATCCACATTTCCAAGCCTCCTCATACAACTGAGCAATCATCTCTTGAGTCGTATTTTCAGGGACATTGATTGTCACACTAATAGAATGATCGATCCACTTCTGAATTCTTCCCTGCATACGAACCTTCTCAAGCCAATCAACATCTTGTGAAGTTGCTTTGTAGTAAGGAGATTCCACAACCAATCTATCTAACTCCGACTGAGAATATCTTTTCTTGGTATCATATCCTTTAACCTTCATCCAAGTCATAAACTTATGATGGAAAACGACATACTCTTCAAAGGAATCACCCACTTCATCCACATAGTCAACACGAGCATTCACATCCGACGGATTCACTTTCTTTCTTCTTTTATAGACAGGCATAAACACCGGTTCTATTCCCGAAGAAGTTTGGCTCATCATACTTGTTGTACCAGTAGGAGCAATCGTCAAACAAGCGATGTTTCGTCTTCCTGACTTCTTCATTCGTTCATACAAAGAAGAATCAACCATTTTTATTCGTCCCAAAAAAGGATTATTCTCCTCCCTTTTGGCATCAAATATTGGAAACGCACCTCTTTCTTCTGCCATAATGACGGACGAACGATACGACTCAACCGCAATAGTCTGATGTACCTGTTCCGAGAAATATATTGCTTCTGGAGTTCCATAGGTCAGCCCCATAGCTGCCAACATATCTCCTTCTGCAGTAGTACCCAAACCTGTTCGACGACCTTTCTCTGTCTTATCTTTTATCTTTTGCCAAAGTTCTCTTTCCGTTCTTTTCAAATCATCTGATTCTGGATCTGATTGGATTTTTGAAAGAATTTTACCTATTGCTTCCAATTCCAAATCAACAATGTCATCCATCACTCTTTGAGCAATGCGCACATGCTGACGCAAAAGATCAAAATCAAATTCAGCCTCTCTCTCGAACGGTTTCTTTACATATGAATATAGGTTAATCGACAATAAACGACAACTATCATATGCACAGAGAGGTATTTCTCCACATGGGTTAGTCGAAACTGTTTTGAATCCAAGATCTGAGTAACAATCGGGAATAGACTCCCTTATGATTGTATCCCAGAACAACAAACCTGGTTCTGCCGACTTCCATGCATTATACACAATTTTTTTCCACAACTCCAATGCAGAAACTTCTTTCTTCATTATAGGAGTCTGAGAATCTACAGGAAACTGTTGAACATAAGATTTTCCAGCAAGGGCCGCTTTCATAAATTCATCATTCACACGCACAGAAACATTCGCTCCTGTAATCTTCCCTTCTGTCATTTTTGAATCTATAAAACTCTCCGCATCTGGATGTTTTACAGAAATGCTCAACATAAGTGCACCTCTTCGTCCTTCTTGCGCCACCTCCCTCGTCGAGTTTGAGTAACGCTCCATGAATGGGACGATTCCTGTCGAAGCAAGAGCGGAATTTTTCACAGGACTACCCTTAGGTCTCAACCCAGAAAGATCGTGTCCCACACCCCCTCTTCTTTTCATCAACTGCACCTGTTCCTCATCTAATTTGATTATCGCACCATAAGAGTCTGACCTCTCCTCTCCTCCTATCACAAAGCAATTGGATAAAGAAGATATTTGTAAATCATTTCCTATGCCAGACATTGAGCTTCCTTGCGGAATCAAGTATCTAAATCTTTGAAATAAGCTGAATAATTCGTCCTCTGATACCGGATTGGGATATTTGGCCTCAATTCTTGCAATCTCTTTCGCTAACCGAAAGTGCATATCATCAGGGGTCTTCTCATAAATAAATCCTTGGGAATCTTTTTTTGCGTATTTGCTTACCCATACGCGAGCGGCCAACTCATCACCTTCAAAATACGAAACCGAAGCCTCTTTCGCTTCTTCGTATGTGTAAACTTGAGTGCCCATTAATTCCTTTGTTATTACTTATTTCAATAATTAATATGCGACATCAACTTTCGCACTGCAATATTACTCTGCTTTTCATAATTTGCAAACAAAACAAACAAATAGTTATTAACAATTACGAAAAGTTTCCCGATTTTTAAAGTCAAAACATTAACAATCAATTAAATAAAGTTTTCAACAATAGCACAAAATTTCCAAAAAAAAATTTTTATTCCAAAAACAAGGCTTGAAAAATAACTTTTTTTGGACAACTTGATCGAACAAAAACACATTCAAAATATTCTTTTAGGGAAATTTTTATTTATGAAAATCTCTCATTTTTTCCCAAAAACACACCAACCTTTATCCATAAAAAAGGCATCTTAAAAACTTGTTAAAAAAAAGAGAGTTCAAAAGGGAAATCATCCACCGCAAAATGGTTACATTTGCACATATTAGAAACGAGAGGAATTTATGGATAACGATACGAGTAACAGAAGGCGAATTATCAGAAAAGAGAAGGAATCGAATTACGCTAAACTTCCACCACAAGCGTTAGAATTAGAAGACGCAGTATTAGGCGCTTTAATGCTTGAAAAAGATGCTTATAGTTTAGTATGTGAGATTCTCAAACCCGAATGTTTTTACAAAGACGCCAACAGAACTATATACGAGGCTATCATGGACCTTGCCATCAAGCAAGAGCCTGTAGACATGTTGACTGTACAGAACAAGCTGCAACAACAAGGGAAACTTGAGGAAGTAGGAGGTGCATATCAAATCGTGAAGCTAACAGCTGGCGTATCTTCTGCTGTACACATAGAGTATCACGCACGAATATTAGCGCAAAAAGCTCTTGCTCGTCAACTTATCGAGTTCTCATCCGAAATCCAGAAACTATCTTATGACGAGAAGGTGGATGTGGATGACATTGTACAAAGAGCAGAAAGCGAACTGTTCAAAATATCCAACAACAGTTTAAAAAGAGACTTCGTAGACATCAAGCCTGTGCTTTCTGAAGCTATCGGAAGAATAGAAGAAGCTGCCAAAAGAACGGATGGTTTGAGCGGTATTGCCAGTGGCTTCCACTCATTAGACAAAATCACTTCCGGATGGCAACGTTCTGATTTAGTTATCATTGCAGCCCGTCCCGCCATGGGTAAGACAGCGTTTGTGTTGTCTATGGCAAAGAACATGGCAGAGATGGGAACTCCTATAGCTGTGTTCTCTCTAGAAATGGCGAACGTGCAGTTGGTCAACCGTCTGCTCGTCAATGCTTGCGAAATCTCAGCCGAAAAGATCAAGAATGGTAATCTTGAAAAATATGAATGGGAACAACTTATGCAACGTTCCCGCACCCTAGAGTCTCTTCCTATCTACCTCGACGACTCAGCAGGTCTTTCCATTATGGAACTCAACACCAAAGCTCGACGTTTGGTTAAAGACCATGGAGTGAAACTCATCATCATCGACTACCTTCAATTGATGAACGCCAGTGGAATGAAGTTTGGAAGTAGAGAGCAAGAGGTAAGTATGATTTCCCGTTCCTTAAAACAATTAGCAAAGGAGTTGGACATTCCAATCATTGCACTTTCTCAGTTGAATCGTGGTGTGGAGAAAACGGAAGACAAGCGTCCTGGACTTGCAGACTTGCGTGAATCAGGAGCCATCGAGCAAGATGCCGATATGGTTATTTTCATCCACCGCCCTGAATACTATAAGATAACAGAAGACAAAGTCACAGGAGAGAGTCTGGAAGGTATAGCAGAAATCATCATTGCAAAGCACAGAAATGGTGCCGTTACGGATGTCCGTTTGAGATTTAGAAAGGAGTTGGCTAGATTCCAAAACCTAACCGACGATGCCGATTACTCAGGAGGAAACAAGTACCAAAGTTCAAGAATGAACTCAAACCTTTCCTCCACACCATCCTCTTACCAATCTTCAATGAATAACAACGATCCATTAGGAGGAAATATTCCAGATACGCCATTCTAAAACGATGACTATAACACAAACAGAAGCGGGTGGAAAGTTTTCTTTTCCACCCGCTTCTGTTATATAGCGTAAAAGTATTTTTATTTATTCAAATACTCATCCATTGCCTTCGCTGCTGCACGGCCATCACCCATTGCCAAGATAACTGTAGCACCTCCACGTACGATATCTCCACCAGCAAATATTGTAGGAATAGAAGACTGCATAGAGTCATTCACCACAATGGTTCCTTTAGGGCTTACATCCAAACCAACCACAGAACTTGGAACTAATGGATTTGGCGAAACTCCAACGCTAACAACAACTTGATCCACTTCAATTTCCTCAATTGCACCTTCAACCGCAACAGGAGAACGACGACCTGATGCATCAGGTTCACCCAACTCCATCTTTTGCAATCTCATCATGCAAACATTACCCTTTTCATCACCAACATACTCAATTGGATTATGAAGGGTCATAAACTCAACACCCTCTTCCTTCGCGTGTTTCACCTCTTCCAAACGAGCAGGCATCTCCTCCTCGGAACGACGATAAACAATGATCGCCCTCTCCGCACCCAATCTCAAAGCTGTACGAACCGAGTCCATCGCAGTGTTTCCTCCACCCACAACAGCAACTTTCTTACCTTTACAGATTGGAGTATCACTCTCTTCGCTGGAAGCATCCATCAAATTAACACGAGTCAAATATTCATTAGAAGACAAAATCCCAATCAAATTCTCTCCCTTTATATTCATAAAACGAGGAAGTCCCGCACCACTAGCAACAAAGACACCATCGAAACCTTGCTCTTTCAAATCATCCATCGACAATGTTTTTCCGATGATACAATCCTTTTGGAATTGCACACCCAACTTTGCCAAATTATTGATTTCAAAATCCACAATACTATTTGGTAGGCGGAACTCAGGGATACCATATTTCAACACACCACCAATTTCGTGCAATGCCTCGAAAACAACCACTTCATATCCCTTCTTGATCATATCTCCTGCGAAAGACAATCCTGCAGGGCCCGATCCAACAACAGCCACTTTCTTTCCGTTCTTAGCAGGGATTTCAGGTACTGACGCTTTCCCGCTCTCTCTTTCATAATCGGCAGCGAATCGCTCCAAATATCCAATAGCAACAGCCTCTTTACCCAACTTTTGTTTATAGAAACACTGAGACTCGCACTGTTTTTCTTGAGGGCACACACGTCCACAAACCGCAGGCAAAGCACTTGTTTGCTTCAAAACCTTAGCAGCCTCCAAAAATTCACCTCTCTCTATATTCTTAATAAAGCCAGGAATATTAATGGACACAGGACATCCTGTCATACAAGTTGGATTAGGACAATCCAAACAACGTTTAGACTCCATCAATGCCTGTTCTGTTGTCAATCCTTGATTAACCTCCTCACGAACCCTTGCACGATAATGTGCATTCAATTCGTTCATATGAACTCTTGGGATCTCAGTTCTTTCTTTATTTTTTAATGTTTTGCGCAACTCATCACGCCAAACCTCGTTTCTATCTTCAGCCATAATTTTTTATTATTTTCCAATCTTGTATAAATCAGCCTTTTCTTGTTCTCTATATGCACCTGCACGCATCAACATCTCATCGAAATCAACTTGATGTGCATCAAACTCAGGTCCATCCACGCACACGAACTTGGTCTTTCCTCCTACTGTGATACGACATGCTCCACACATTCCAGTGCCATCCACCATAATCGTGTTTAAAGAGGCAACCGTTGGCAACTCATATTTTTTTGTAAGCAATGAAACGAATTTCATCATAATTGCAGGACCGATTGTCACACACAAATCAACCTTCTCTCTGTTAATCACCTCCTCAACTCCAGTTGTGACAAGACCCTTCTTTCCATAAGATCCGTCATCAGTCATTATGATTACTTCGTCAGAAAACTCTCTCATCTGTTTTTCCATAATAATCAAGTCTTTTGAGCGAGCAGCCAAGACTGTGACAACCTTATTGCCAGCCTTTTTCAAAGCTTCAACTATAGGCATCAAAGGAGCTACACCGACTCCACCACCTGCACATACTACAGTTCCGAAATTCTCGATGTGTGTAGCCTTCCCTAAAGGTCCCACAACATCAGGAATGTCATCACCAACATTCATATCGCACAACTTGGTTGAAGTAACACCTACTTTTTGTACAACCAAAGTTATAGTTCCTTTCTCTACATCTGCACCTGCAATAGTCAAAGGAATTCTTTCTCCTTTTTCACACACACGGACAATTACAAAATGTCCCGCTTTGCGTGCCTTAGCAATCAAAGGAGCTTCCACTTCCAACTTCACCACGTTCTCGGAAAAGTACTCCTTGCTTACAATCTTGTTCATATCCTTTTATTTAAATATATGTTCGTAACTAATGATTTTGTAAAATTACGAAATTAAGGAAAAACAAACCCCACTTTTTGCCATTTTTTTTACCAAATATAAATACCTATGAAACAAGGAGTATATATAAGGAAGTACAACATCTCTATATTTTTACTAAATTTGCATCAAAATTTGAAGATTCATTATGAAGATAATCAAACAACTCCTATTCATACTTCTTGCAACCATTATCATATCTGGATGTGCAAACATGGCATCAGGTCCAACTGGTGGTCGTACAGACAGCGAACCTCCAAAGTTCGTCAAAAGCACTCCTGCACAAAACGAAAAGAATTTCAAGGGAAAGAGAGTTGAAATCTTATTCGATGAATACGTTCAAGTTCCCAACGTCACAGAAAACTTCATAGTTTCCCCTCCCCATAGATCATTGCCTTCAGTCAAAGCAATAGGCAAAAAAGTAGTTGTAGAATTCAAAGATTCTCTTCAACCTGATGCCACCTACACTTTAGATTTCGGGAACTGCATCGGAGACTACACAGAGAACAATCCAATACGAAACTATTGCCACACATTCGCCACTGGCGATGTTTTAGACACCCTTACCATAGCAGGAACCGTGTTAAATGCAGAGGATCTCACTCCTGCTCCTAATGTTATCGTAGGTATCTATTCAAGCAATGAAGACTCCCTATTTACGACAACCCGCTTCGAGCGTGTTGGAAAAACCAACGCATCTGGTCGTTTTTTCATCCGAGGAGTTGCGGGCAAACAATATTACATCTATGCATTGCAAGACCTAAACAACAACTATTATTTCGACCAAGTGGGAGAAGGCATTGCCCTACCAGAATCCCCACTTCCCATTCCAAGCATAAAATACACAACCACCTACGATACGATTTACAAAGACTCTCTTACCATAGACACCATCAAGACGAAAACAGAAAAACAATATTTGCCAGACACTTTCCTTCTTCGTCTCTTCCATAAAGAGGTAAAACTACAAGAGTTTGATAAAATAGAGAGACCTCATAGAAACTATTTTACACTCTATTTCAAAAAAGAAGAAAAGTCACTTCCTACCATCAAACCCATCAATTTTGAAGCAAACGATTGGTATATTGTAGATGCAAACAAAGCGTCCGACACGCTTAGATATTGGATTACAGACACCACAGTCCTCAACATGGATTCACTGAAACTCTCTATCGAATACCTAAAAACGGATACTGCGGAAAACTTTGTCACACAAATCGACACGCTTTTTGCGGGCTTAACAAACCAATACATTAAAAACGAGGAGAAGCAAAAGAAAAAAGATGAGACATTAGAGAAACGATACGAAAAAGTTGGCGTAAAGAAAAAAAGGACAAACATTCTAAAATTGTCTAAAAAGCCAAGAACTGTCGAGATTTACGACACAGTATCTTTCATTTGGGAAAATCCCGTTTTGGAATACCACGAAGACATGTTCCACCTAAGTTACAAAGAGGACACCATCAAAATAGGCACTCCTATAAAACTCAAAATGGGTGAGAACAAAAGAAGTTTCCAAATTCTATCAGAGATCACTCCAGGCGTGAGATACACCCTTGAGATCGATTCTGCCGCTGTTCGAGATTACTACAAGAACCACAACAACAAGGAGGCTTTTTCTTTCTCAAAGAAAGAAGATGAAGAATACGGATCCATTAAACTTAATATTAACGGAACCGAAGGAACTATAATCGTTCAACTCATCAATAGTTACGAAGATGTGATACGAGAGTTTATAACAAACGGGCATCAAGTAGAATTCAAGCATCTTGACAGTGGCACTTACTATGTAAAAGCAATAAACGACAGAAACGGAGACGGCAAATGGACAACAGGTGATTATAAAAGCAAGACTCAACCAGAGGAGGTCTTCTATCTCAACAAAGCTTTGAAACTACGAAAAGGTTGGGGAATGGAAGAAGACTGGAATATCAACGACCGCCCAAGTGATAGTCAACGTCCAAGTGAAATAAAGAAAAAGGACACGAAAAAGAATAATCGATGAGTAACACTCTCCTACTTTCCAGTGCATACCTTGCACCTATCGACTACTATCAAGAGATCGCCCAATATGAGAACATCATCATTGAGCAATACGATCATTTCGAAAAGCAGACATACCGTAACAGATGCAGAATCCTGACAAGCAACCAAGTTATGGATCTGATCGTGCCCATCATCCGTCCAACAGAGAAAGCCCCACTTAAAGACATCAGAATATCGTACACTGAGGAATGGCAACAGACCCATTGGAGAGCAATAGAGTCCGCATACAACAATTCTCCTTTTTTCGAATACTACAAAGAAGATTATGAGCCTTTCTTTACTAGGAAAACAGAGTTTCTCATAGACTTAAACCAAGGATTATTGGAAAAGTCTTTGGAGTTGATTCGAATGAACAAAAAAATCTCCTTGTCTGAAGTCTATAAGAGAAAAGATGAGTTGGGAGACACAGACGACAAGAGAAGGTGCTTCCACCCTAAGCAGACAACCCCCTATCAAGGGAAACCATACTATCAGGTGTTCGATCAGAAATTTGGATTTCAACCTAATCTCAGCATCATAGATATGCTGTTTAATCTAGGGCCTGAATCTATTCTATACCTTAAATAATATCCTTTCGCACACGATTCTGCCTGAATTCTCTTTTTCGTCAGATTTTCGGGCTTTTTTATATACCTTTGCGAATTGTAAATTAAAAGAAAAATGGGAAAAGAGTTCAATTATGATGATATGCGCTCATTCAGAGATGATGAAATGAGCGAAGTTATGAAGAGAACAGTTGAGACACCCGAAATGCGAGATGTCGTTCAATTTGTATTTCCAGACAAGAATCCGGATGAGATGCTAAGCAAACTCAGCCGAATCTCTACAGTATACGATTTTCAACACCAGATCATTGCACCCATGCTTCTCTCTTTTGCAGAGAAAACAAACAGCAAGATTTTCTTTAACGGATTAGACAATCTATACAAAGACAAAAAATACCTGTTCATCTCCAACCATCGTGATATCATTATGGACGCAGGACTCTTAAATTCCAAATTCGACCAGTATGGTTGGGAGACAACCGAAATAGCAATTGGAGACAATCTTTGCGTACAGCAATGGATTTCCGATGCTCTTCGTATGAACAAATGTTTTTTGGTAAAAAGAAGCGGAACCAAAAGGGAACTATTTGACGCCTTTGTGAAATTGTCTTCTTACATCAGACAAAATATTACGGAGATGAAAAACTCCATTTGGATCGCACAAAGAGAAGGTCGAGCAAAAGACTCTAACGATCGCACACAAGAGAGTCTCCTTAAAATGATGTCCATCAGTTCTGTCGGTAGTCTTAAACAAGGATTCCTTGATCTGAATATCGCCCCCGTTAGCATCTCATACGAATACGACTCTTGCGACTTTCTAAAGGCAAAGGAGTTTCAACAAAAAAGAGACGATGAGAATTATCAAAAAAGCAAGGCCGATGATGTTCAGAATATGCAAGTTGGCATGTTTGGATACAAAGGACAAATACATTACGAACTAACAAAACCAATCAACGAAGAGATTGAAGAGTTAGTCAATGAAGAGGATAATAGGCAAACCGTATTAAATAAAGTTGCGGACATCATTGACAAGCACATACACAAGAACTACCACATATTCCCTGTCAATTATGTGGCATTAGACAAGCTCAACAAAAATGAAGAGCACCTCGGCAAAGAATACACCGAGGAAGAGAGAGCTAGATTTGAACAATATGTCGCAAAACAAATTGAGAAGATCGACCTCAAAAATAAAGACATTCCATTTCTGGAAGAAAAATTCTGGATTATGTATTCTAACCCTCTCATCAATCACTTAACTGCCAATAATGAATAATAAAAAAAACGACTGACCTGTAGGAAACACCTATGCAAGAAAAAAAGACCGACCGTTTGCGAATTAAAGATTGGGGAAAAGAAGATCGTCCGAGGGAGAAACTAATGTCCATTGGTCGCAAATCTCTTTCCAACGCAGAGTTGTTGGCCATACTTATTGGCTCTGGCAACGACAAAGAGAGTGCCATAGAACTCTCTCAAAGAATTCTGAATAGATTTGACAACAAATTAGATCAGCTGATGAACTGTAACATCGACTATCTATGTCATGAGTTTCGAGGCATCGGAGAAGCAAAAGCCATCACCATCATTGCAGCTTTGGAGCTGAGTAGAAGGCTTTCGTTCTCAAACGATGAAGTTCAAGTCATTTCCAACAGCAACGATATCTACGAATACATCAAATCCGATCTAGTCGGCAACGACAAGGAAGAGGCTTGGATCATATACGTCAATGCAGGGAACAAAGTATTACAAAAGAAGAAAATCTGCGACGGAGGTCTCTCCCATTGCACCTTCGACATTAGGTTAACCATTCGGGAGGCAATATCACTTCTCGCTTCTGGCATTATCATGGTTCACAACCATCCATCTGGCAACCCTCGACCAAGTAGTCTAGACAAAGAGATAACCCACAAAATGATTGGAAGTTGTCAATTATGCGACATTCAAGTATTAGACCATTTAATAGTTGGGAATGATGGTTACTATAGTTTTTTCGACGAAGGAATACTTTTATAGTAATCACAAAATCTCCGTTCTTACCCAAAAATAAATTATATTTGCAGAAACAAATATCCATGATAATGAAGATTAGACTTTTATTGTTTTCTTTAGCAAGTTGTTTCATCACTTCATCTTTTGCTGCAAAAGTCACAAAACAACAGACTTACACAAACTACATTGAGAAGTA
The DNA here is from genome assembly GCA_045600225.1 of Paludibacteraceae bacterium. Taxonomy (GTDB): domain Bacteria; phylum Bacteroidota; class Bacteroidia; order Bacteroidales; family Paludibacteraceae; genus UBA1181. Next base: position 13,514 of record JAZRXL010000028.1, on the reverse strand, counting down.
TGCTCCCATAGCGGTTGTAAAAATGCAGGAGCACGGCATACCTGCCAGCATCACATTAGCACAGGGCATTCTTGAGTCTGGTGCAGGACAAAGTGAATTGGCAAGGAAAAGCAACAACCACTTCGGCATCAAATGTCACAATGATTGGACAGGAGACAAGGTATACCACGATGACGACAAGAAACAAGAGTGCTTTAGAAAATACAAGTCCGTCGAGTTGTCTTACGAAGACCACTCTCAATTCCTCAAGAAACCTCGTTATAAGAAACTGTTTGATTTAGATCCAACAGACTACAAAAATTGGGCAAAAGGCTTAAAAGAATGTGGATATGCAACTGCTCCCGATTATTCTAAAAGACTGATCGAGTTAATCGAGTTATACGAGCTCTACAAATACGACAACGGTATCATACCGTCAGATGCAGTTACTAAAGACACGACAGAACCGACGAAACCGGTTTATGACCAACCAAAGACACGGACGATGGGAAGCATTTCATCCTATCGAGTACATAAAGCCATCAAGTCGGGTAAGGTTTATTATGTAAAAGCACAAGAAGGAGACTCCTACGAATCTATTGCCAAAGAATTTGACTTGCCAAAATGGCAAATCAGGAAACTTAACAAAGTAAAAAAAGGAGAAGACAAGCGACCTGAAATTGGCGATTCTGTCATCATCGGAAGATAAACCAAGCCAACAAGATAAATAAGAAGAGGGCTTTGCCTGGTTATCCTAGCAAAGCCCTCTTCTTTTGTTCTCTCACGCGATCTTAGCACAAAGCTTCAATCTCAGACATTATCTTTTTAGCCAAAGCGTCTGCCTCTTCCATTGTATGTGCCTCCGAATAGATTCGAATGATCGGTTCCGTATTTGATTTACGCAAGTGAACCCACGAGTCTGCAAAATCTATCTTCACGCCATCTATATCATTCACACGCTCATTTTTGTACTTATCCTTCATAGCAATCAAAATACCATCCACGTTAATTTCCGGAGTCAACTGTATTTTATTCTTTGATATGAAATAAGGAGGGTACTTCTTTCTAAGATCTGTCACCTTACACTTTTCCTCTGCAAGCAAAGAAAGGAACAATGCAATACCCACCAATGCATCACGACCATAATGCGCAGCAGGATAGATCACACCGCCATTTCCTTCGCCACCAATCACCGCATTGGTTTCTTTCATCTTGGTCACCACATTAACCTCTCCTACCGCAGCAGCAGAATAAGAGCCTCCTCGAGCCACAGTAACATCATTAAGGGCTCTTGTCGAACTTAGGTTAGAAACCGTGTTGCCTTTTGTGTAGCGAAGCACGTAATCAGAGACCGCCACTAAGGTATACTCCTCTCCAAACATAGAGCCATCCTCACAAATCATAGCCAAACGGTCCACATCCGGGTCTACAACAAAACCCACATCGATTCCACCCTCTTTCATCTTATCTGATATCTGAGTAAGATGAGCAGGAAGAGGTTCCGGATTATGAGCAAAGCAACCTGTTGGTTCACAGTTGAGTTCCACAACCTCTTTCACCCCCAATGCTTTCAACAACGGAGGAAGTACCAAACCACCTACAGAATTCACACAATCTATGGCTACTTTTAGGTTTGCCTTCTTTATTGCATCCACATGAACCAAATCCAATGCAAGGACATCGTTTATATGAATTTGATTGTAATCATTTCTTATTGTAACCTTACCTAAGTCATCAATCTGAGCAAATGTATAAGCATCCGCATCAGCCATTGCAAGCACCTCTTTTCCATCCTTGTCACTTAGGAACTCTCCTTTCTCGTTAAGAAGCTTCAATGCATTCCACTGTTTTGGATTGTGACTTGCCGTCAAGATGATACCACCACACGCCTTCTCTTTCTGAACGGCTATTTCAGTAGTCGGAGTAGAAGCCAATCCTATGTTCACAACCTCCATTCCTAATCCCACCAAAGTACCTACAACCAAGGAATCAACCATAGCTCCAGAAAGACGCGCATCGCGACCTACTACGATTTTTTTATTGTTAGACTTGCTATTCTTCATTAACCAAGAACCAAAAGCTGCAGTAAATTTCACCACATCCAATGGAGTAAGATTATCTCCCACTTCGCCTCCAATGGTTCCTCTAATACCTGAAATTGATTTTATTAATGCCATAATCTATCTTCTTAATAAATTCGAATTGGTAAAATACACGACTTTACCTTCAATTTAACCTGTTTATAGTATAGCAAAGGTAAAAAAAAGTTACTGGTTTAACGATATTTAAGAGAGATTGTTTCTTTCAAATTGTATCTTTGCACTATAAAATAAGACAACAGTGAAAAACAAGCGTTTTAATTCCGTCAGAATATTTCTTGGGTGCGTCATTATGCTCCTACTTTCCGCTTGTTCTCCCACCAAATATGTTCCTGAAGGAAGCTACCTTCTCAATAAAGAAAACATACAAGTAGAAGGGAATGTTGTCAACAGCAATGATCTACAACCCTATTTAAGACAACGACCTAATTTCAAGGCGTTTGGATTATTCAGAATATATCTAGGAGTGTACAATCTATCGGGCAACGACACAAGCAAACGAATCAACCGGAAACTACGTTCCATTGGCGAGGCTCCTGTCATCTATGATCCATTCCTAACCTATCAGTCGGAGAAGGAACTTCAAAAGTACATGAAGGCCAAAGGCTACATGCAAGCCGAAGTGACCTCAGCCGTAAAGTTCACGAAAAAGAGAAGAGCAGAAATCACTTTTACCGTCACTCCAAATCAACCCTACCGGATTCGAAAATTCGAGAACACTTTCGATACCGATAGCGTTATCGATTCTTTGTTGACAAGAAGAAGTGGTTATATCCAAACCAAGGTAAAGGCGGGAGGACTATTCGATGTAGACCTATTGGATGAAGAGAGGGAAAGAGTCACCACATTCCTACGCAGAAGAGGCTACTACAACTTCAACAAAGATTATATCGCATACACAGCAGACAGTAGTGTTGGTGATCATCAAATCGATGTAAAGATGATTTTAAAGCCTTATACGGAAACGCTTCCCGATGGATCAACCATCGAGAAACAACACCAACGTTACACAATAAGGAACATCAACATAACCACTTATAATGGTTCCACAACCAACAGTACCAATGCGGGCCCATTAGACACTTTCGCATTCAACAAAAACATTACCGTTTACTCAAATGGTAAGCCGTTACTGCAGCCTAAAATTCTTGAGGAGGACCTTAGAATCACTCCTGGTAGCAGTTATAGTGATTTCTTCGTAGAGAGGTCCTATTCCAGATTTAACACATTAGGAATCTTACGAGCATCCAACATCCACTTCAACGATCTCCACAATGGCAATAACGAACTGGATTGCGACATCACTCTTTATTCTGCCAAACCTCAATCTTTCTCTATCGACATTGAAGGGACGAACTCGGATGGAGACCTAGGATTTGCGGGAAATATCGGATATGCACACAAGAACGTGTTCCACGGATCTGAAACACTTGGTATCAAAGCTCGATATGCACAAGAGGCCTTCTCAGGCAACGCCTTTTCCGAAATCTTTAGTAGATATGTGTTAGATCTTGGTGGGGAAGTCTCCCTTAGCATTCCCAGATTCATCTTCCCTTTCTTAAAAAAAGATTTCAAAAGAAGAATCGATGCCAACACCGAATTCAAAATAAACTACAACTACCAAATACGTCCTAACACATATAAAAGGACATCGGTGTCTACTGGCATGAAATATGTTTGGAATTATAGAAGATTTTTCAAGTACACCTACGACCTCATTGACCTAAACTACATAAAGATCAACACTGATCCTTCTTTCGACTCCATCTACCAAGGAAGCAAATATTCTGTGCTCAGGGAAAGTTACTCAGACCACTTTATCATGAGTACCGGTTTCACCGTCACCTACAACAATCAAAGCTTACAGGCAAAAAACAACAAGACGTACTATAAAGCATCCATCGAAACGGCAGGTAACATTTTATATGGAATCAACAACCTGGCAAAAAGCCAGAAAAATGAAGATGGGCAATACGAGGTGGGAAGAATTCCTTATTCACAATATGTGAAAGGAGAATTCGATTATGCTTACAATCAGAAATTAGACGAAAGGAACCATTTGGTATACCATATAGACATTGGCATTGCATTTCCTTACGGAAACGCTGGTGTTATTCCATTCGAAAAGCGATTCTTTGGAGGTGGAGCCAACGGCGTGCGCGGATGGGATGTGAGAAGCTTAGGTCCTGGTTCTTATTCATCTGGTGACTATAAGGATTTCGTAAAACAAACAGGAGATATCAAACTCCTTATGAATATCGAATACAGAACAAAGTTGTTTTGGAAACTGGAAGCTGCAGCCTTTATTGATGCAGGAAATGTTTGGACGATCAAAGACTATGAGGCCCAACCAGAAGGTCAATTCTTGTTCAACACCTTCTACAAACAGATTGCCTTAGCTTATGGTTTAGGATTAAGATTAGATTTCAATTATTTCCTACTTCGTTTTGACTTAGGCGCAAAAGCATACGACCCAGCAAAAAGAGATTGGAGATTTCATGATATAAAATGGAAAGACGACTTCTCATTCCACTTCGCTATCGGATATCCATTCTAACAAGAAAGCGAAAAGGGACCTCAACTTAGCTGAAGTCCCTTTCCCCTATAATACACACACTATATCGATTCCTATACATCATCGAAATTTATCTCTTGAGCCTCATCCTTTAGATATACAACTTGATATCTAATTGCACTCTTAGGAGACATTACCGTAATCTTGAACTCTCCTGTATCATACTCACAAAGTCTTACATAATACTTTTCCAAAGACTTTGACTCCATACACTCGAAATTGATATACTTGTAATTTTTCTTTACAATCCATTTCTGAGGCTTGTCAAAAATCTCAAATTTAGTAGTCTTTTTGTTTACTTGATCTTCAACAAAAATTGAATTTTTAGGTAAATCTAAGACAAACAACGTTTGACTTTGCACCCAAGGTCCCCAAACATACATATCATTTGAGCCAGGGGTAACAGCTCCTTTTGTCTCTCTAAATGATCTAAAAGAGCTTATTTGTGCTTGCGTTGCCGACACTCCCATCAACATCAAAATCAGCACGAACAATATTTTCCAACAACGTTTCATTTCTTTTAATCATTAAAAGTTAAACCACACATCGACTCAATTGTCGAGTATAACTTATCTAAACCTAACAAGTCTCACCTTCGAAAGACTATTTTTTACTCACATTGCAAGCAAAATTCCATTTAGTTCAATTACAAAGATATAAAAAAAGAGAAAAATCAGTGCCAAATGACTCTTTTTTTTAAAAAAAATCACAAAATTACTAAAAAGCAACTACCCAAGCTTCACCACGAAGCCTGGGCAGTCTCAACAACTTAAAAATTACAATTATGGAAAATTTAGATACCAAATAATGGTCAGAACAATGGACGGATACACACTTCCTGAAGAATAAAGAAGAGTGCACCCGAAAGATATCCCGCCATAGCAATCAACGAGATTTTCTTCAGATACCATCCGAAAGGAACTTTTTCCAATCCCATTACAACTACACCTGCAGCAGAGCCAATGATCAACATAGAACCACCAACACCGGCACAGTAAGCAAGGAACATCCAGAAGACGCCATCACAAGCATACACGGAAGCAGGATCTGCAGAAATCTCATACATTCCCATTGAACCAGCAACCAAAGGTACATTGTCAACGATAGACGACAAAGCTCCGATTATAATATCAATCACATAAACATTTCCAACGTGCTCATCTAGCGCCTTTGCCAAGTCACCCAAAATACCAGCACATTGCAAAGCAGAAACAGCCATCAAGATTCCTAAGAAGAACAGAATGGTTGTGAAATCGACTCTCGACAACACCTGTCCAATGCTAATCTTAGATGTCTCTGCAATATGTTTTTTACGATGATACATCAATTCAGTATAAATCCACAAGATGCTCAATCCGAACAATACACCAATAAACGGAGGCAAGTGAGTGATTGACTTGAATACAGGAACAAAAATCAATGCACCTACACCCATCATCAAGATGTTTCTTTGCTCTGCTGGTGTAATAACTGGAGTATAATGGACTTCAGAAGAAACATGCTTATGTTCCGCAAGATCTCCTTTTAAGAATAGACTTACGATCATCACTGGCACAATCATAGATACCAATGAAGGCAATATCAAATTTGGCAACAAACCTGCTGTTGTAACATTACCTTTCACCCACAACATAATGGTAGTAACATCACCAATTGGAGAAAATGCACCTCCTGAATTTGCCGCAATAATAATTACGCAAGCAAACAACCATCTCTCTTTCTGCTCAGAAATCAACTTACGCAACAACATTACCATAACGATTGTTGTTGTCAAATTGTCCAAAATTGCAGACATAAAGAATGTCACAAAGGAAAGCAACCATAACAACTTTCTTTTATTTTTGGTTGTAATTTTATTTGTAATAATAGAAAAACCTCCGTGAACATCAATCAATTCCACAATTGTCATCGCTCCCATCAAGAAGAACAATGTAGACGCCACATCACCCAAATGTTCGATAATTTGAACACCAGTTACATGCGCAACAACTTCAGAATGATTAGAGAATTGAGTCAAAACAGAATCTGCATTTGTTATATATACTGTCCATAACAATGCACACAAAAGGAGGGCTGACGCAGCCTTGTTAACCTTTATTGAATGTTCCGTAGCAATGGCAGTATAGCCAATGAGGAACAAAATAATCATTAATACTTCCATTTAATATCGAATTATAAACCACTGAAAGAGGTTTCATATGCGAATCTGTGCGCAAATTTAATGTTTTTTTAGACATTCACAAAAGAAAGCCATCATTTTTCAATAAAAGGAGAAGGGAAGTGGAGAAAAATCATCTTTCCCTTCCACTTCCCTTACTCATAGTCCATTTTTCAGATAAAAAAACGAACAATTTTTAATTATCGAATGTCAGCATTCCATCTTTTTTACCAACAACTATTGGGTTCTCCTTATTTACTTTTTGAGCCAACAGAGCCTTTGAAAGATCATTGAGCAATAGTTTCTGAATTACTCTCTTCACCGGACGAGCACCAAACTGAGGATCGAATCCTTGTTCCGCCAAGTAATCCCTTGCATCATCAGTCACCCTCAGCTCCACATCATTCTGTTTCAACATCTTGTAAACGGCATCAATTTGAAGGTCTACAATCATTCTCGTTTGAAACTTTGTCAAAGGTGTAAACATAATGATCTCATCTATCCTATTCAAAAACTCAGGACGAATGGTCTGTTTCAACATCTCAAGAACCGTTTGTTTCGCGTCTTCCACCACCTCACCATGATTAGACTCCGTCAAGTTCTCGAATTTCTCTCGTATCAAATCCGAGCCCAGATTTGAGGTCATAATAATTATCGTATTTTTGAAATTCACAACACGACCTTTATTATCTGTCAAACGACCATCATCCAAAACCTGCAACAATGTGTTGAACACATCCGGATGTGCCTTCTCTATCTCATCAAAAAGCACAACCGAGTATGGCTTACGACGAACTGCCTCTGTCAATTGACCTCCTTCTTCATAACCTACGTATCCTGGAGGTGAACCTATAAGTCTAGTGACGGAGAATTTCTCTTGGTACTCCGACATGTCTATACGCGTCATCATATTCTCATCATCGAACAAGAACTCAGCCAAGGCCTTTGCCAACTCAGTTTTTCCTACGCCCGTAGTACCCAAGAATATAAACGATCCAATTGGTCGCTTAGGATCTTGCAGCCCCGCCCTACTACGACGAACAGCATCAGAAACGGCCTCTATAGCCTCATCCTGACCGATCACTCGTTTATGTAGTTCTTCTTCCAAATGAAGCAGTTTGTCCTTTTCGCTCTGAAGCATTTTTGAGACTGGTATTCCCGTCCACTTAGAAACCACATCAGCAATATCATCAGCACAGACTTCTTCCTTTACCAAAGGAGAATCTGTTTGTATCTTCATCAACTCTTGCTTGACCTCCTCTATTTTACGCTCTGCCTCTTTTATTCGACCATAGCGTATTTCTGCGACTTTCTCGTAATCACCCTCTCTCTCTGCTTTCTCCGACTGAAACTTCAAATCTTCAATCTGACTCTTCAACTTTTGTTGCTCATCAATCAAAGACTTTTCCCCACTCCACTTCGAACGGATTTGATTGCACTCTTCTTTTAAGTCGGCGATTTGTTTTCCTAGCAACTCCAACTTTTGAGTGTCATTTTCCCTCTTAATAGCTTCCCTTTCAATCTCCAACTGCATTATTTCACGTTCCTTTGCATCCAAATCCTCGGGCACCGAATTGATCTCAAGACGCAACTTGGCCGCAGCTTCATCCACCAAATCAATAGCCTTATCTGGCAAGAAACGATCCGTGATGTACCTGCTCGATAATTGAACAGCTGCAATTATCGCCTCATCCTTTATTCTAACCTGATGGTGATTCTCATATCGTTCCTTTATACCTCTTAAGATAGAAACCGCATCCATTTCACTTGGCTCATCCACCATAACGACTTGGAATCGGCGTTCCAAGGCCTTATCTTTTTCAAAATACTTTTGGTATTCGTCCAAAGTTGTGGCACCAATAGATCGCAGTTCTCCCCTGGCCAATGCTGGCTTCAAAATATTTGCGGCATCCATTGCTCCATCACTCTTTCCTGCACCCACCAATGTATGAATCTCATCAATAAAAAGAATGATCTCCCCATCTGCTTTTATCACCTCATTCACCACTGCTTTCAGACGCTCTTCAAACTCTCCTTTGTATTTGGCACCTGCTATCACAGCACCCATATCCAAAGAGTAAATCTGCTTACTCTTCAAATTCTCCGGCACATCACCTCTTTCTATTCTTTGTGCCAAACCTTCGGCAATGGCAGTCTTTCCGGTTCCTGGTTCTCCTATAAGAATCGGATTGTTTTTGGTCCTTCGACTTAAAATCTGAAGCAACCTTCGAATTTCTTCATCACGACCAATCACAGGATCCAACTTGCCAGAACGGGCTCTCTCATTAAGATTGATAGCAAACCTGTTTAGAGAGTCATACGTGTTTTCCGCTGACGCATCTGTCACCTTACTTCCTTTTCTCATTTCTGAAATTGCTTTACGCAAAGAGGATTCCGAAGTTCCTGCATCCTTCAACAATGTAGAGACATTGCTTTGTTCAACCAACAAAGCCAACAACAAATATTCCAAAGAGACAAACTGGTCTCCATCATCCTTTGAAAGAGACTCTGCCTTTTTTAATATATTATTGGTTGTGGTTGAAAAATAGAGATCCGAGGTGCCACTTACCTTAGGTAGAGATTCCAACATCATATCTGACGTGGAGTTCAACATCGAAACATTAACATCCATCTTGCTAAAAAGCAACTGAGTAACGTTTTCTCCGTTTTTCAAGACGCCTTTTAATAAGTGTACAGGCTCGATAATCTGATGTCCCCTACTCTCTGCTAGATTGTAGGCATCATCGATAACCTCTTGACTTTTGATTGTAAATTTTTTAAAGTCCATAATTGTAATTTTTAGCGTTTGACACTTACTCTATTTCAAATTCAATGCCATTATAAAAACCAAACAAAAACATGACATTTTGTCACGTTTCTTCTCTTTCATGCCGACAAAATTACTCCACAGGATAATTTCAGAAAACCTTCCCTTAAATCTTAATTCTTAATTATCTTTGCATCACATATAAAACTTGAATAATTAGATGAAATATCACAGAGTATTAACAATCGCTGGTAGCGATTCCGGTGGAGGTGCTGGAATTCAAGCAGACATCAAAACCATCTCGGCATGTGGATGCTACGCATCTACAGCTATCACTGCCATAACCATACAAAACACACAAGGCGTTAGTGGAGTGTCTGGAGTAGATCCATCTATTATCGAGGGGCAAATCGATGCGGTCCTCAGCGACATCGGAACAGATGCCATCAAGATAGGAATGCTACACTCTGCTGAGGTTGTGCGTTCCGTAGCCAAAATGATCCGGAAATACGGTATAAAAAATGTGGTATTAGATCCTGTCATGGTCTCGACTTCTGGTCATCGCTTAATCGAAGAAAGTGCAATAAACACGCTTTGCGAGGAACTTCTCCCCTTAGCAAAAATTGTCACACCGAACATTCCTGAAGCCGAAATTCTCTATGGAGGGAAAATAGGAGGACAAGCAGACCTCCCTAAAATTGCACAAGTTTTATCGGAAAGACACAATGTGTCTGTTTATCTAAAAGCGGGACACTTAACCGAGGAGCATCTAATTGACATATTCTACAATAAAGAGACAAACTCCGTTACAGAATTAAGGACTAAGAGGCTACAAACAGCCAATACGCACGGAACAGGATGTACCCTGTCTTCCGCTCTCGCTTCTATGCTTGCCAAAGGTTACAATATGGAAGAGGCAGCTCAAAGAGCACAGTCATACATAGAGAATGCCATTATTGAAGGTGCCAAATATGAAATAGGCAAAGGACACGGACCGGTCTGCCATTTTTGGAATCTTTGGAAATAGACTTACTCCTCGTTCTTCACATAAACCACTCTTTGAGGGAATGGTATTTGGATGTTATTCTTATTAAGAGTATCGTATATAATTTCCTTCGCAATCCTAGTTATTCTAAACTTATCCTCTACAGAAGCCCAGATTGTCACATCCAAATTGACAGAGCTATCTCCAAAATCAGACAAAAGCACATTTATTCCCTTACTTCTGTCAATAGATGGATGTCCTGCACATTCGTATTTATATAACTTAGTCAAAGCCTGTTTCAACAGAGTTCTCACATGCTCTACATCAGTTCCATACGCTACTCCCACACTCATCGGAGTAAACTCATAACCATGGTTCTTTGTCAAATTCTTAAAATTCTTATTGAACAAAGAGGTATTCAAAAAAGCAATCACGCATCCATCTAACGTAATAATCTGCGTACTTTGGTATGTAATAGAATCCACCCTTCCTCTGACACCATCACACTCAATAAAATCTCCCACTCGCACACGTCCTGTCATTAACGACAACCCATAAATAAAATTCTCCAATACGTCTTTCATGGCAAAACCAAGACCTGTTGCCAAACCTGCCGTAACAATTGAGATACCCGATTTTGGAATACGAAGAAGGAACAATACCACAATAATGTAGATTCCCCACATTAATATGGAAATGAAATTATTGGCCAATGTAATATTTGCCTCTTTGTTATCAGATGCAAACTTGGTTTTATATTTTTTATAAACAGACTTAACAAAATAGTTCAAAAAACGGAAGATGAAGAAAAGCACGGCAACTATCGTGAGTTTTTGAATAGACAACTGGCAAACGCCCCTCACATCAATGAAGTCTGTCATAAATATCAACTTACATGATTCTGTCAAATCAAAAATACCTGCAGCCAAATAAACACACAAAAGTAGTGATAGCGTGATGGAGATAGGAATAAGCGTCATTCTACACAAATCGTAGAACCATGTAATTTCAATATTGCTTCCTTTCTCTTTCTTATCCGGATTCATTATTCTCAAAGCCTTTCTAGCTGCTTGAAAAACTGGCAGATCGACATTCTTCTTAAGAATTCTTGTCACCAAGAATCGTACTTCATTACGTTTCAACAAATCACGAAGACAAGTTATTGCCTGAATTGCTGTTAATTGGAACAACCACCAGATAAAAATCTGAACTGCCAATAATGTATAACCCATCCAACTTGCAACACAAGAGACAACAATCACCATTAACGAGATATGGGCATAGAACACATCGCTAAATTGCACATTCTTATTGTGTCTTCTAACCACAATCCATTGCCATATTGTAAAGAGCAACAAAATAGGAGGGAAAACTACATTCACCACATTGTTACTAATGAAAATAATGCGGAAAACTATAATCACAAAACCCATCAGCAGGATAGGCACATAAATTTTAAAACTGCTTTTAATCTGACTTCCACTCACACGAATAAGCAAAGAAAGGAGCACAGCACCGACCAAAGTTGCATACTCAAGCAACAACTTACTTGCCATCAAGAAAAAGTTGTGTGTCATAAAACAACGAAGAGAAAGAAGTACGGCAGAGAAGATTAAAAAGCATGCCGCTAGAATGTAATAGTTTTTTTTCAAGACAAAATTCTTCCCCTTATACTTTTCTGGTACACAAAACCGCACAACAACATTACTCAATATCATAGCAATGACAAGGTAGAAAACAACAAAGAAGGATAATGCCACAACAATGGGGCCTCTCCACTCAGAACGAACTGTCGTATTCTTAGGTTGCGTATACTTTCCATAAACATCTTTCTTTGCCATATTCAAATAATACGGAAACATCGACAAGATTTTGAAATAGTTCTCGCCTCCATTCTTAAAGATAAGCAACTTAATATCATTATAACGAGCCAACGCATAGTCATGCAATTTTTTCAACCTCTGTTCCAAATAGGAATAGTGTTCGCTATCAGTCGAAATAGAATTAAACATAACTATAAGTTCGTCCTTTATCTCCTTTGTCAAAGCAAGACAAGAGTCTCTATCTATTTGTGCCGCTTCCGAAAGCATAAAAGGAGACTTCGTTTTTTTCAACGAGTCGACCATTTGAAGCATCATATCGTAATGGGAAATGGAATCCAAAACACCCTCATCATTCATACGAACCATATATTTCGACTTCAAAGAATCTACCGAAAATTCACCTCTCGACAATCGAGGAGGCAACTGTTCCAAAACCATAGACAAACTATTGTATCGCTCGATTTCGACCTTAAGCCTATCCAAAATTGCATTGTAAGGCACCTGATGGGATGCAAATTGGTCATACATTACAGTGGCCTCATGACAAGCATAAGCGAGGTCGAATGTGTAATCCTGTTTTTGAGAATATAGCATAAGTGAGACCTGCTCACTCTTTTGCATAGTGCTAATCACATTAGCATGTTGCATCTTACTTATGGTATCATACCAACGCAATGTTTCATTTTGTTCCTGTTTATAGGTCTCCAATTCTGATCTTAATACGGAAAGTGTATGTTCCAAATCTTTCTCGTTGAGAACAGCAAAACTTAATGTTAATTGAAAAAAGAAAACTACAAATAAAAGAATACGTTTCATAAAAGAAGAAGTAAGTTATGCAATTAAGAAAAGAAAAGAGAGACACAAACTGCATCTCTCTATTCTTACAAATAGATATTATACTAGCGTCTCATCAAAGTGAAGTGACCCGTATATTGTTTCTCTATCTCCTCGATGTCGATCATGTACCAGTAGTCGGTCGACGGCATCGGATGGCCCTGGTAGGTTCCGTCCCATCCCTCGGCGTCTGCTCCCAAGAACTGGGCTAGCAACTTTCCGTAGCGGTCGTAGATGTTGACCACTGCATTCGGATAGACCTCCGCCAATGAGCCTACCACCCAGCTGTCTCCG
>JAZRXL010000027.1:0-68747 GCA_045600225.1 Paludibacteraceae bacterium | reverse complement strand
GTCAAAGGAGAAACACTAATGAGCGGTGCTTCGGCACCGCTGTGTGCGAATGTAAAGATTTTTCCTTGGAAAAATCGCATAATACCCAAGGTATGCAAAAATAAAAGAAGAAAATTCTTGTTTCAAATGAAAGAACCGTGTCGTCAATTATAAAAAAAATGAGATTGTTGGGAATTTCTATGTTCAAAATCGTTAACTTTGGGGTCGGTTTGAATGAAATATTAAAAATAAAAAATATGTCACAGTTAAATTTGGATTGGGCGAATCTAAAATTCGGTTATATGAAGACCGACTACAATGTTCGCTGCTATTACAGAGATGGTGCATGGGGTGAGATTGAGATGAGTTCAGAAGAAACCATCAATCTTCACATGGCCGCTACATGTCTCCACTATGGACAAGAGGCATTCGAGGGTTTGAAGGCTTATCGTTGTAAGGATGGAAAGATCCGTATTTTCCGTATGGAGGCAAACGCAGAGCGTATGCAATCAACTTGCCGCGGTATCTTAATGCCAGAACTTCCTACAGATAAGTTCTGCGAAATGGTTAAGAGGGTGGTGAAGGCTAATGAGAGATTCTTGCCTCCTTATGAGAGTGGAGCTTCTCTTTATATTCGTCCGCTTTTGATCGGTACGGGCGCTCAAGTAGGTGTTCACCCTGCTAACGAGTATCTTTTCATTATTTTCGTAACTCCAGTAGGTCCTTACTTCAAAGGAGGTTTCGCTGCAAACCCATACGTGGTTATTCGTGAGTACGACCGTTCAGCTCCTCTTGGAACTGGTATCTATAAGGTAGGTGGTAACTACGCTGCCAGCTTGTTGGCCAACAAGAAGGCTCACGATTTGGGTTACTCTTGCGAGTTCTATTTGGATGCAAAAGAGAAGAAGTATATCGATGAGGCAGGTGCCGCAAACTTCTTCGGTATCAAGAATAATACCTACATTACTCCTAAATCAACTTCTATCCTTCCTTCTATCACCAACCGCAGCTTGATGCAGTTGGCAGAGGATCTTGGTTTGAAGGTGGAGCGTCGCCAAATTCCTATCGAGGAGTTGGAAACTATGGAGGAGGCTGGTGCTTGCGGTACAGCTGCCGTAATCAGCCCTATTGAGCGTATTGACGACTTGGAGATGAACAAGTCGTATGTCATCGCTAAAGATGGTAAGCCAGGTCCTATCAGCAAGAAGTTGTATGAGAAGCTTCGTGGTATCCAATATGGAGAGGAGCCAGATGTTCACAACTGGGTAACTGTAATGGATTAATTCTGTAAGGATTGTCTGTTTAAAGACTTCGTGAAATAGAAAGTTGGGAAATGGAAATTCGAAAAGTTTTTCTGTTTCCCAATTTCTTTATTCCTTTGTTTATGCAACAAAAGTTAGGAAGTAAATGAAAAAAGTGTCAAAATGAGTCAAATTTTATTTCTGTAGCCATCTGAATCCATTGATGGAGTAGCTGCCGACTGAAAGATGTAAAGAGACAATTTCATTTTCTCCTAAATCCAACTTGTGAATTAATACGCCTTCCATATTGAAAATCATGACTTGTTGTTTCTTTAGAGAGTGTAAAAGTGTGTTGCCATTTTCCTCTCTATATATGAGTAGCGACAACTCTTCGTCTTTTGTTTTATTGTAGGAAAAGATCTCGTTTGTTCCTGTTGTTGCTTCATAACCTTTCGATTCGATCCATTTCTTGTAAGATCCATCCGATTCGTCTGTGATAGTGGAATATTGGTGCTTTTGAGAGTCAAAGCAGAAGGCGAATTGACAAGAAGGATCGCTCTTTAATTCTGTTAATCCAACGATGCCATCGTTGGTTGTTGAGGCGCCAAAATTGCCAAGTGCGATTCGCTCATTCTCTTTCGGAGAAATGTAGAAGTAGCCATCGTTTGTATTACTAGATGTAATGCGCCATTGCTGATTGTCGGTCCCTGTAGAGTCTAAAAGTGTTAGGTCCTTGTTGTCGTAAGACAGAACAAGCCCTTCTTCAGTAGTCAATATGTAATATCCATTGTTTGTAGATGAGACCTTGAATGAGAGATTGGTTTGATCGTTATCTTCGGATAGAAACAATCGACCATCATTGGTAGAAGAAACAATTTTGTTGCTGTTTTTTGACAGAAGAAGATAAGTGTTGCCATTCTCGAATTTTTCCGTCCTTCTATAACGGTTTATTTTGTCAAATAAGGACAGGTCCCATTCCTGATAAAAGCGTATGATTGGATATCCTGCGCGCATGTCGACAGGTAACCAGATGTGCCAAGATTCTCCTACGTTTGCGTCGTTGAAATAATCCCCGCCTTTCCACCTGTCGCCCATGTAAATATAGGCATCATATTTGTTTGGTAACTTGAATATGTAATTGCTTTGAGAATGGTAGGTTGTGGATTTTTCATTGTCAACACAAGGGTTGCCGAGGTCTTCCCATCCGCTTAGTGGGAGCATGGAAGATGAAGAATGGGCAGGGTTGGGATCCCAGCCTGTGCAACCAGACGTGATGGCAATAAACTTGTTATGGTATTTGAATATGGCAGGTGCCTCGTATTGTTTCTTTATAAACATTCGTTCCCAATTATTACTTAAATCCAAGAAGTTGTCCGTTAGTAGGGTTCCATGCATTGTCATATTCTCTTCCGCCGAGCCAAAGTGGTAACCTACATTGTAATCAGGATCGAACATTAAAGTTTGGTCTCTGGAACCAGATGGTTGCTCATCTCCTCTTGGCCTCATCGTTTTTAAGAAGGTGTAGGGACCGGTTATTTTATCGCTATAGAGAATGGCTACTCTCGAAGCTGCATAACCAGAACCATTTTCCCAGTGAACCCACATCACATATTTGCCTGTGTTTGGACAAAACATCACTTTCGGACGCTCTAATGTCCTGCCATAGTTCATGTCTTGATAGTCGCTACGAAGTGCGACCTCTGGACATTTATACGCCATTCCCTCTAATTTCCAGTTGTATAAATCTTTAGATGAATAGCAAACGATACCGTTGCTTTTTACAGGAGAAGGTCTGTAGTTTTCTCCGAACCAATAGTATGTCCCGTTTTCATAAAGAACACATCCTCCGTGTGCGTTTATGTGTTTCCCGTCAACATCGAGCCAGTTCATGCCCATTCGAAGGGCGGGGCTGCCGATATGAAATGAAGAATAGGAAGTTTCGGAACCCTTGTCTGCTCGAATAAGGTGCCAGTAATGTTTGCCATCAGTTCCATCTTTATCACTATACACACCTTTTGCATCGCTTGTTCCATCCGTACCTAAGTATTTGTTGTTCGATGAGAATTGAATTCGAACATATAGATCTTCGTTTGGCGCATAATTGATTTTGAATTGAGAGGTGTTGCTTGTATTGGTTGTGGTGAAATTGACACTATATTCTCCAGTTGCGTTGAGGTACAATCCTGACGCCACATTTTTAATGGCATAGATGCCATCTTTTATCTTTTCAAATTCGAATTGTTGATCCTCTGAGTTCCTCTTGTCCTTTATTTGAACGTTAGACCCCTCCTTTGATAAGTAACGATTGCTAGCATGCATTATGTAGTATCGGGTTCCCGTGGAGAATGCAGCATTCCTTTTGTTGGAATAGTCGTTTATGGCTTGATTCAAAGTCTTTGCTTCATTGATTATTTCCTGTTGAGAGTTTGAATTGCGTAGAATGTTTTTCGCATTGTCGATCTCTTTTTGTAGAAGAAGTCGGGTAGAGTGTGAGTATTCACCCTCTTTGTCGCCCTCTTTGGTCGTTTTTAGTTTTGTCTCAGCTTTTTGAATAGAGCATTCTAGTCCGTTGGTGATTAAATCTCCGTTGCTTGCATCTTTTATAATCCAAAAATGAAAGCTCTCTTTCCCGTTTTTGTCGGAGTAGACGTCACTCCCTGCTACAATTTGATCTGTACCAATATACAGATTATTGTCGGCACATTTGAATTTGACAAATTCGCCACTACACTCTTCTATGGAGAATTTGGAAGCATTGGATGGGGTGGAAGAGTATTCGGTGTTCCAAGTCTCTTTCTTTGAAATAAACTTCCCGTTGTTTAAACTTTTGATTAGATAGTAACTCCCTGTTTGTATGAACTGAAATGTTTGTGATTTTGATGCTTCAAAAGTATGAAGGTTTGGAACACCATCAGCAGAAGAGAGTGCCATGCCACTATAGTGAAAGATGAAGTACTGAGTGTTCGTGTCTAAAGAGAAGGAAAAATGAAAAAATAGGCACCCTAATAATGTTAAAAATATTCGAATATGAAATTTGTGTTTCATTGATTTTGTGTTTTTTGTGTAATAAAAGGTATTTGATTTCGTTTGCTAAATTAGGAATAAATGGGGAAACAGTAAATAAAAGGTTTGAAAATATTCTCCTATTTTTTTATTTTTGCATAAAAATAAACAGCGATGAACTTAGTTATAGATCAAGGGAATTCCTCTTCTAAAATTGCTATTTTTAAAGGTGATAAGATTGTCTTTGAGAATATATATAAGTCTTTTTCTGTGGATGAGGCACAAGAGCTTCTGAAACAGTTTGAAATAAAAAAAGGAATCCGCTCTTCCGTTGTTGGTGATGATGACAGATTAAGTGAATATATGTGTTCTGAACTACAAAGATGGATTGATTTGACTAATGAAACAGAGATTCCGATAGAAAATTTGTATAAGACACCCAAGACATTGGGAAGAGATAGGATCGCTGCTTGTATTGGAGCTAACTATTTGCAACCCAATCAAAACCTGTTGGTGATAGATGCAGGTACAGCCATAACCTATGATGTGGTAAATGCACAAAATCAATATGTTGGAGGAAACATATCGATGGGTGTTGATATGAGAAGAAAGGCGTTGCACGACTATACGGCAAAACTTCCATTGGTTGAGATTCCTGAGGATGTGCCCTTGATAGGAACAACGACGGAGGAGGCCATTGCTTCTGGAATTATTACTGGAATTAGCGGTGAAATTCAGTCATACATAGATGAAATCTCCGTGATTTATCCAAAAGTTTTAGTCTTTTTGACTGGAGGAAGCGCAAAATGTTTTGAAAGACGAATAAAAAATCGCATATTTGCATATCCAAACTTAGTGCAGATTGGATTAAACCGAATTCTTAATTACAGATGATAAAAAAATATATATTATTTCTGTTGGTGTGTTTAGGTTGCGTAGCAACGAGTTCTGCTCAACATAACACTAGTTCTCCATATACTCGTTATGGATACGGAACAATTTTAGATGGAGGATTCGGACAGGCCAGAGCGATGGGTGGTATTTCTTATGGACTTCGTCCTTCTCAGTACATTAACCCAAATAACCCTGCCTCATATACATCTATAGATTCTTTGACATTTAGAATGGAAGCAGGTGTGAGCGTCCAATTTACAAGGATGGATGCAACAGACACAAAGGAGGTTGCATCGAATGGTAATTTGGAATTTCTCGCATTTCAATTCCCGATAAAGAAATGGGTGGCTTTGAGTTTCGGTTTGATGCCATATTCTATTGTAGGATATGACTATCATAGAAGAGAGGTCCAAAATAGTGCTATTTCTTCTGATACTCTTGCTACTACATATCAGTACGCTGGTTCTGGTGGAATTACCCAATTATATGCGGGACTTGCTTTTCGTCCTGTAAAGTGGTTGTCTTTCGGAGGTAACTTTCAGTTTAACTTTGGAAACATAGAGCATAGTAGTAGGACGGAGTTCGATGAGGATTCTTATTATTCTACAAGAATGACAAGACTCATAAGAATAAAAGATGTATGTGGAAATTTTGGTATCCAAGCGGAGATACCAATGAAAGAAAAACATAAGTTGTCGGTTGGTGGTGTCTTCCAAATGAAGTCTGAATTGAATTCAGAGGCAACGCAGACAATTATCACTACGGATAGCATTGTGTTGAACTTTGATGATAAATTTGACACTCCCATGTATTTTGGCTTGGGATTTGTATATTCTTATTTAGAAGAGTTCTTATTCGGATTTGACTACAAACGAGAGATGTGGTCTGATGTTAGATTCTTTGGTGAAAGTCCATTTGTGAATCGAAACAAGATATCTTTTGGAGGCCAGTATATTCCAGATGTAAATGGAAGATCATATTTCCAAAGGGTAGCCTACAGATTAGGAGCCAACTTTACCTCTTCGTATTACATGGTAAATGGAGAGCAGTTGAGATCCTTCTCTTTGACAACAGGCTGGGGATTCCCATTGAAGAAGGGCTTGAATCCTACAGTGATGAATGTCTCGTTTGAGTATGGACACAACGGAAAGATTGAAAATAATCTTATACGCGAACAGTTTTTTAAATTCACCTTGAATGCTACTATAAATGAGAGGTGGTTTATGAAGAGAAAATTGAATTAATAACATTAAAATTTAAGAGAAATGAAAACTAAAGTGGTATTATTAGGCGCAATGATGACTGCATCAGTTGCATCATTTGCAGCAACGGGCGTTCAAACTGGCACTAAATATGGAACAGGTCAAGATAGTATTGACTGCGTTCAAAACTTGAGTTTGTTCACTTCCTATGCAAAGCAAGGGGATTATAAGAGTGCGGTTGAATTCTGGGAGAAATGTTATAACAATTGTCCTCAATCATCAAAGAATATTTATATACACGGTCCTAAGATTGTTGCTTATCAAATTCAAGAGGAAAAGGACCCTAACAAGAAAGGTAAACTTTTCGACTTGTTGATGAAGGTGTACGATGATCGTGCTAAATATTTTGGAAACGACCGAAAGATGAATAAAAATCAGATTTTGGGAGATAAGGCAATGGATTATGTAAAATATGCTCCAGCAGCAAGAGATAAAAAAGTTGCTTATCAATGGATGTCTGATGTTATTGACAATGAGGGTTCAAATTGCAAGGCTACTTTGTTCCAAACATATTTCAATTTGTCAGACGGATTGTTCAAGGCAAATAAGGACGGTTTCCGCCAAACTTATATTGATGATTATTTGAAGATTTCTCCACTTTTGTCAGAACGTGCAAATTCAGGAGATCCTAAAGATTCAGTTAATTATGGTGCGGTTAAGGCTGTTGTTGATGCAATGTTCGCACAATCAGGTGCTGCAGATTGCAAAACTTTGGATGGCGTTTATTCAGCACAAATCGATTCTAAGAAAGACGATAAGAATTTCTTGAATATGGTTTTGAAATTGTACGCAATTGCTGATTGTGAGGAGTCTTCTGTATACTTTAAAGCTTCTGCTTACAAGCATGCAATCGATCCTTCAGCAACATCAGCAAGAGGTATGGCTGCTCAAGCTTACAACAAGAAAGATAAGAATACAGCTTTGAAATACTT
The DNA here is from genome assembly GCA_045600225.1 of Paludibacteraceae bacterium. Taxonomy (GTDB): domain Bacteria; phylum Bacteroidota; class Bacteroidia; order Bacteroidales; family Paludibacteraceae; genus UBA1181. The sequence goes on along the minus strand of JAZRXL010000027.1, from coordinate 61,436 downwards.
TAAAGAGGCAGTTTCTTTGGAATCTGACAATGTAGAAAAGGCTAAATTGCAAGTTAAGATTGCTGCAATCTACAAGGAACAAGGAAACTATACAGCTTCTAGAGATGCTGCTCGTGCTGCATTGAACTATCAAGCAAACAATGCAAAGGCATACCTTCTTATCGGAATGTTGTACGGAGAGTATTATTCTTCAATCTCTGATGATGCTACAATCAAGAGAACAGCATTCTGGGCTGCAGTTGACAAGTTGGAGAAGGCTAAATCAATCGATCCTTCTTGCGGTGCTGCTAAGTTGATCTCTTCTTTCAAAGAGCAATTCCCAGAGAAGACAGAGTTGTTTATGAGAAACATCAAAGAGGGTGATACTTATACAGTTCCTGGTTGGATTGGAGAAAAGACAACAGTAAGAGGTAAGTAATTATCGTGATTGTTGAAAGTATAAAATTGAGACATATAACAGCTGCTTTTGTGGCTGTTATATGTCTTTTTGTTTCTTGCTCAGAACCCAAAGAAGTGGTAGAAGTGCAAGAACGCTCAAGCATGGCGAGACTCTCTGCCACAGATGTTGTTACATTGGTGTCTGATTCTGGCGTCACTCGTTATCGTGTAAACGCAAAAGTTTGGAAAGTGTTCGACAAGGCAGAAGACCCATATTGGGATTTCCCCGAAGGCATTCATTTTGACCGATTTGATCCGAATATGAATGTGGATGCTGAGATTGAAAGTAAAATAGCTATTTACTATACAGATCGTAAACTGTGGGATTTAAGAGATAGTGTGCATGCTATGAATTTAGAAGGAGAGCACTTTGAGTGTGATCAACTTTTTTGGGATGAGAGTTTGGAGAAGGTTTATTCCAATGGAAAAATAAAAATCACGCAGAAGGATAAGATAATTTACGGACAAGGTTTTGAGTCGAATCAGACTTTTACCAAGTATGTTATAAAGAAACCAGAAGGAATATTCCCTATAGAGGAGTAGTGAGGTTTGCATTATGGAAAAGGAGAGGATGCAGATAGTCTGTTTTGAATATTTGTTATCCAATTTTTTTTTTATTAGCGAGAATTTTTGTATTTTCGCACGCCTAAATTAAGGAAAAGAATATAAAACAATAAATAAACATAATAAATGGCTACATTAGAGAAAATTAGAAGTCACTCAGGTTTGTTGATTGCCTCTGTTGCAATCGCATTGTTGTGCTTCGTTGTTGGTGATGCATTGAACAATTCAAGTACATTATTCAACGGTAATTCAAGAACTCTTGTTGGAGAAGCAGGAGGTAAGTCTATTTCAGTAGACGAATTCCAAAAGCAAGTGTCAGTGATGACAAATGTTTACAAAGCCTCAGGTCAGGCTCGTGTGGATGAAGGAGTAATCCGTGATCAAGTATGGGGTAGTTTTGTTCAGAACTCAATCGTTGAGTCGCAAGCAGAAGAGGTTGGTTTATCTGTAACTGCTGCTGAATTGAAAGATGCTACGTTGGGAGAGAATGTTCATCCTATGATGAGACAAATTCCTATATTCTACAATGAAAATCGTCAATTTGACAAGAATATCCTTTATAATGTATTGGCAAAACTTGATGAAGAAGGAAACGAAGATTTGAAGAACTACTGGTTGTTCTGGGAGAAACAAATTACAAATCAAATCCTTTTGGAGAAATATCAAAATCTTGCTGCAAAAGCAATGTCAGCTCCTAAGGCAGAGTTGGATTTCGTTGATCAATTGTCAGGAAAGCAAGTTAAGGTTGCTTACGCTTGCAAGCAATACAGAGAGTTGGCAGATTCTTTGTTCACTCCTACCAAAGAGGCAATCAATAAGAAGTATGAAGAGAAGAAAGCTTTGTATAAGACTGACGAACTTAGAAAAATGCAATGTATCGTATTTGACGTAAACGCTTCAAATGACGACTACGAGCAAACTGCAGAAAAAGTTAAGAGTGCAGAGGAGTCTTTGAAGACAATCAAGGAAGATGAACTTCCTTACTTCGTTAGTCAAGAGTCAGATCCTGAATATCCTTATGTCTCTTCTTATCTTGCAGAAAAGGATATCGATTATGCTTTCAGAGTATTTGCGTTCACTGCAAAGAAAGATTCAGTTGCTCCTACTATGTTGGATGGTGCATCATTCAAGACTGCAAAGGTTCTTTCAAACGTAGTTACTCGTCCTGATTCTGTAAAGGTTAAGATGTTAGGATTTAGAGGAATTACAGCTTCTGCTACTGTTGATAGCTTGATGAAAGTTTTGAAATCAGGAGAGTCTTTTGATGCTTTGTTGACAAAATATCCAAATGGTGCAATGGATCTTGGTTGGGTTCGTGAAGGTCAAGTTGGTTTAGATACAATTGATAATGTAATCTTTACTTCAAAGGCTGGAGAAATCTCTAAGATCGAAAATGACGGAGTTGTTTTCTTGACAAAAGTTGAAGAGGTAAGAAATATGGTTAAGAAAGTTCGCTTGGCAGTAATCTCGAACAAGGTTGTTCCAAGTGGAGAGACCTATCGTAACATCTTCGAGAAAGCAAATTCATTCATTGCAAAGAATAATACAAAAGAGAAATTTGTAGCTGCAGCAGAGGCTGAGAACTTACAACTTCGTGAGTTAGGTCCTATGACAGAGAACCAATCAAATTTGTATGTTGTGGAAAATGCAAGACCAATTGTTAAGTGGGCATTTGATGCAAAGGTGAATGATGTGTGTGCAAAGCCGTTTGACTCTAAAGATAGATATGTTATTGGATACTTGTCGGAGGTTGTAGAAAAAGGATTTGTTCCTGCTTCTTCTTCCATGATTTCAAGCCAATTGGAGTATGAGGTTGTTAAGGATATGAAGGCAGAGAAGTTGATGGCTGACTATTCAACTGTTTCTGATTTGAATGCTTTGTCTGCTGTTGTTGATACAGTTACTGTTTCTCTTGCATCTTCTGTAATCCCTGGTAGAGGTGCAGAACCTGCTTTGGTCTCTGCTGCTGTTAAGGCTGCTGCAGGTCAAGTGGTTGCTCCAATCAAGGGTAACGAAGGTATTTATGCAATCAAGGTTGTTGAGACTGCTGATGTTCCTGCAAATGCAGAAGTGTCTCGTAGCCGTTCTAACGACAATATTAGAAACTATGTTGGTAGAGCAATCTTCCAATCATTGATTCAAAATGCTGAAGTTAACGACAATCGTTCTAGATTCTATTAATTTTTAGGTCTGATAAAATAATGGGCACAGATGAGCATCTGCTCTCTGTGCTTTTTTTGTATATTTGCATTATGGAGGCTTTATTAGGAAAATCTTTAGATGAATTAAAACAATTGGCTGTATCATTAAATATGTCAGCCTTTGTTGGTAAACAGTTGGCTGATTGGGTGTATAATAAAAGAGTGACTGATGTTAGCCAAATGACCAATATTTCTTTGCAAAACAGACAACGAATATCAGAGTCTTATTGCATTGGCGTTGATTCACCTATTGATGTCCAAACTTCTGTTGATGGTACAAAAAAATATCTGTTTAAGGTTGGAAGCCACTATATAGAGAGTGTATATATTCCTGAGGAGGATAGGGCAACATTGTGTGTTTCTACTCAAGTTGGATGTAAGATGAATTGCTATTTTTGTGCTACGGGAAAGCAAGGCTTTTCTGCTCATCTTACTGCCTCCCAAATTTTAAATCAGATCTTCTCTATACCAGAGTCGGAAAAACTAACCAATGTTGTTTTTATGGGAATGGGAGAGCCGTTTGATAATACCGACAATGTATTAAAGACTCTGGAAATTCTTACTTCCGATTATGGATTAGGATGGAGCCCAAAACGCGTCACAGTTTCTACTGTGGGACTGATCCCTGGATTGAAAAGATTCTTAAAGGAATCTAAATGTCATCTTGCGGTAAGTCTTCATAATCCTATCGCTGAAGAGAGACAAGCGTTAATGCCTGCGCAAAAGGCATTTCCTATAGAGACTATAATAGAGGAGCTTAAGAACTATGATTTTACGGGACAGCGTCGTGTCTCTTTTGAATATACTATGTTTAAAGGACGTAATGACCAATCAAGACATGTGAAAGCATTGGCTTCTTTACTCAATGGATTGGAATGTCGAATTAATTTGATTAGATTCCATACGGTTCCAGGAATTGATTTGGAAGGAACTCCAATGCCTCAGATGGAGAAATTTAGAGATGAATTAAACCAGAAGGGTATTACTACGACAATTAGAAAATCAAGGGGAGAAGATATCTTCGCTGCTTGTGGCTTATTGTCTACAAAGAAATTAGAACAAAAAATAAACGAATGAATATGAAGCGAGTGTTTTTATTTTTATCGGTAACGTTATCTTTAATATTAACTTCTTGTGGAGGAGGTGGTAAGGGTGATGTTTTATTGCCAACTGTTACGGGAGCTGCTTATGATTTGCTGGTAGTGGGAAGTCCTTCCGTTTGGAAAGATTCCGCAGGAAAATATTTGTTTGATTTCTTAGATGAAGATACTCCCGGATTGCCTCAATCAGAACCCTTGTTCAATATCTCGTTTATTCCAGAAAGTCAGTTCGATCGTGTTTTGAAACCGGCTCGTAACATATTGATGTATGATGTAGATCCCACTTTGTATACACAAGGGAAAGTTACCTACAAGAGAAACAAATGGGCAAAGATTCAAGCAGTCGTCCAGGTTTCTGCTCCTACACAAGAGGAGATGATAAAGGTTTTGTCGGAGAAAAAGGGACAAATTGTGGATTACTTTGTAAACACAGAATATGAGCGATCTTTAGATTTCTATAGAAGATATTCAAATGGGAAGACCCGTCAATTGGTTAAGGATAGCACAGGTGTATCTATTGCTGTTCCTGATTTCTTAAATAAATCGAAGGGAGGAACGAAATTTGCATGGCTTTCAAATGGAAGCTTGGATTCACGACAGGATATTGTCGTTTTTCGATCTCCATATAGATCAAAGGAAGATTTCTCAAAAGAGCATTTGATTGCCTTGAGAGATTCGGTAATGAAATTATATATTGAAGGACCAACTGAAGGTTCGTTTATGGCGACAGAGTTAAAGAATTATGATCCCGACTATCGAGAGATGATGGTGGATGGTCGTTATTGCGCAGAACTGAGAGGGTTGTGGAGAGTAGAGGGCGATTTTATGGGAGGCCCGTTTATGAGTCGTTCTTATTATGATGAAAAGAATAGTGAAATTGTGACAATAGAAACTTTTGTTTATGCACCGCAGCATAAGAAAAGAAATAAAATACGTTTGATGGAAGCCATAGTGACTTCTGCAGAGTTTGATTGATTTTTATTAACTTTGTCTGAAATTTAAAGAATGTATGGAAGAAGCATATAAAATAAAGGTAGGTATCACACAGGGTGATATTAATGGAATAGGTTATGAGGTGATTATCAAAACACTTGCAGACCTTCGTGTGAATGAGTTTTGTGTTCCGATTGTGTATGGTTCATCAAAGGCAGCGGCATTTCATCGTAAAGCTTTGGATGTGGAGAGTTTTAATTTGAATGTTATCAATTCCCCATCAGAAGCAAACCCAAAGCGTTCTAATATAATCAACTGTGGAGATGAGAATATCAAGGTGGAATTGGCAAAGTCTACAGATGAAGCGGGTGAAGCAGCATTTATTGCTTTGGAACGTGCTACTGAGGATTTGAAAGCTGGTCTTATTGATGTTTTAGTGACAGCTCCAATAAACAAGAATAACATTAAATCAGAGAAGTTTCACTTCCCTGGTCATACAGAGTATCTGCAAGAGAAATTCTCAAACAATGGAGAGAAGGGATTGACAATGTTGGTAAGTGAAGTGTTGAGGGTGGCTGTTGTTACTGGTCATGTTCCAATGCGTCAGATCTCTTCGCATATAACAATCGATTCTATTGTTTCAAAATTAAAAGATTTGAATACGGCTTTGAAGCAAGATTTTGCCATTCAAAGACCTCGTATTGCAGTGTTGGGATTGAACCCTCACGCAGGAAACAAGGGTGCTATTGGTGATGAAGAGGAAGAAATCATTATTCCTGCAATGAAGAAAGCAACAGAGATGGGTATCACTTGTTTTGGTCCTTATCCTGCTGATGGATTCTTTGGCGCAGGAAGCTTTAAGAGTTTTGATGCTGTTTTGGCAATGTACCATGATCAAGGACAAACTCCATTTAAGTGTATTGCAATGGAGAGTGGTGTGAACTACACTGCCAATTTGCCAATCATCAGGACCTCTCCTGCTCATGGAACTGCATACGATAAGGTAGGTATAGGTAATGCATCGGAAGAGTCGTTTAGAAATGCATTATATTTGGCATGTGATATCTATAATTGTCGTAAACAATATGTGGAATTGTCAAAAAACAGATTGAAGAAACAGGATGTTGAAATTAGCGGGCAAGTGGAATAATTAACTGTTTGTCCTTGAAATTATAAGGCTTGGCAGGAATCCGTATATATGGATTCCTGCTTTTTATTTGAATTATGAAAAACTGAGAAGTGTGTTTTTTGTGTAATTGCGAGTAAACTGAAAAATTTATGTGTTAATAGATGAATACGTTATGGTAAGTAATAAGCGTTATCCTAAGTCTGGTTTGCTTTATTACATGCAATAATGTATCCTAATTTACTGGTGGATTTCTAAATTCACTGTATTCCACACAATCAGCTTCTTGACGGAATCATACTTTCGAAACTTGATAAAAAGAAGCGGTGGTTCGTATTTGCGAACCACCGCTTTTGTATTTTTGCAATCGGAAAAATTTATTCCTTGATCATCTTAGCTGCGATCTTTCCGATAGGAGTTTGCATCATTAATACATAAATGCCTTCCTTTATATCGCTAACATTTACGCTTTCGCCATTCTTAACTTTGAAATCTTTTAGTATTTGTCCTGTCGTAGTGATGATTACTGCATCTATTTCTTCATCCCAAGGGAGAGAGAAGTACAAATCATCGACTACTGGATTAGGATAGATTTGAGCAACCGCATTTTCAACAGAGACTGTTGGGTTGTCAAGAATGTATGCATAAATGTTTCTCTTTCCAAATGTAGGAACACCAGTGATTTTCCACTCCTTTCCGAGTGAAGTGTATTCTCCAAAGCGAGCATACGATTCGTTTTCTCTGTGCATTCTGTATTGTACGGAGTCGATGATTGTGAATACGCTATCTTTCCCGTTCATCTTCAATGAAGACAATATCAAAGTGTTGCTTGTTGTCACAGGAAGTTTGAAGTTAGTGTGGAGTACACCTTGCTCAGGATCATTGTCTGCCCAAAATGTTTTGTATCCCTTTGCCTTTACTATGCAAGAGTCTGATTCTGGAATTTTATATGTTCCCAAGTGCTCTTTGTTTACTGATAGGTATAGTCCGCCCAAATTGAAATCGCTGTTTCCATTGTTGTAAATCTCAAACCAGTCGTCTGCTTCACGACACTCATCTACGATCATTGAGTTAGATGCACAGATTTCATTGAAGAATATTTGTGATTCTGCAGTCGGAGTCTCTCCCTTAGTATAAACAGCCTTTAAAGTCTTTCCGTAGGTGACGGCAACGTTTTTGCCAGTTTGCTCGTTAAATATAGAGTCTGTAAAGAATGTGTCCTCATAAGTGATTTCATACGATTTCTTAACCTCAGATGAGTTGGAAGAGGAGATCTCCCAATGAGAGAATTTATACCCTGCAGGCTCGTTTGCTTTGATTCTGCAGCGTGTGTTGGTGAAAAAATAACCTTTGAAGTCAGCTACTCTGATAGGCTCTTCGTTTAGGACGTATGATGCCTCTTTCACATCGGAATAAACATGGAAGGCAACCGTGTCGATTGCAAGGTTAAGAGTTTTGAAATATGTCTTAACTGCCTTGTTTACAAACTCGGGACGTTCATTTGCAAACTTTCTCATGTTTTTGATGTCGGCGTTGAAATCTTGTTCCAATTTCTTTGCGTCGTTAATCTTTTTGATGTGACGTTCTACATCAGGAGTGATATTGCTAATCAAACTATCCAAAATATGATTACATCTTTCTGGACTAAATGTAGTTGCCAAGTGTACGCAGAACTTAGACAAGAAACGTTCTCTTATTGTAGAGTTCTTCATCAATGGCTTGAAGAGTTTGTGATTTGTTGCTGTCGAGAAGTTGTTAGATCTCACTCCATCGTTGTAAAGCGAGTATCCAAAATCTGTGTCGTAAAGAATCCATCTCCACTTTCCATTACCTTTTCCATCACCTTTTGCTTTCCAACATTTGATATTTCCTCCAGGCCAGTCAGTATTTCCATAATAGATCTCTGCCATAAAGTAGTTGAGGAATTCGTTTATGTCCATTCTTTGATCGATACCTCCGAAGAAATCTTTTGTGTCTGTGTTTTCTGCTTTGCAGATAGTTTCAAGTTCCCAATATCCACTTTCCCTCTCGTTTGGTCCATTTCCTTCGTTTATGAATATCTCGTCTTCGCCAAGACCATAGTTGGAGAAAATAAAGTCTTTGTTTGTTCTTTCACGGATGTTTAACATCCCGTAAAACTCTCCATTAATGAATACCATAGATGGTTGATATGCTTGGTGGTCAATGTCAACTTGTCCGATTAGTAAAGTTTGCATAAAACCATCACGAAGGTAAGAACGACCAAAGTCGTTACCTGAATTTCTAAGGACGATGCTCTTCCAACGCAAGTTTGGCTTCTCTTCGAAAATAGGGTAGTCTAATTCGTTATCTCCATAAACCTTGCCTGCATTTATCTTGATTGATTTAATGTATTTTGTACGAGAGCATGCACCAAAGTTTCCAATCTTAACTTCTTGGTTTAGTTGTTCCACCTTTTTGTTGTCGAAAAACTCAAAGTTGCAAGGTCTGTCCCAATCGTTCCAATAGTTGGCTTTTTTGTCTGGTCCAGAACAACCACTTGGGACTTCAGAACCATTTGTTCCTGCAACAAGTAGACCAAGCTCGTCTCCGAAAAGTAGATTAGGGTCTGAAACCAAGGAAACGATAGGTAATTTGTTTACATTTTCGTTTATGAAATAAGTAGATGTGGTAATGTCACTGCCAATCTCACCTTCTACAATAGCAACGGCACGAAGTGGTGTGTTTTTGTTTATTGTAATTTCGTTTTGGTATAGTGAACTTTTGACAGAAGGTTCTGAACCGTCTGTTGTATAGAAGATCTTTGCTTTAGGGTCAGCCGCGTAGATTTTCACTTTTTGTTCTGACTGGTAAAAACCAGAATTAAGGTTGAATGTAGGAGCTAACGTTTTGGTTGTTGCTACGCTGTTTGTTGCATTTGCTGCTTTTGGGGTAGGTGTTAGGAAGTATCCTAATTGGTCGCCACCATCAACGATTCTTCCGTATGAAATGTTACGGTATGTTGTATCATAGGCCATTTGATCGATGATGGTTCCCTTCTCGTCAGCAAGATATAGACAACCCTTTTTCGCAGGCAATTTAAAATCAGCATGCATTGAGATGTTTACATATCGTCCATGGTCAATTAACTCTGAAGCTTCTTCCGGAGTTAGACCATCGAAATATACGATGGTAAACTCGCCTGGTTTAAGAATTACGCCATCGTTTGCGTTTAATTGCCATTGTGTTGGCTTCATGATGTTGTCAGAGAAGAAATACTCTGATATGTTAACTTCTTCTGCTCCGTTGTTGTACAACTCAGCCCAAGCAGAGAATTGATGGTTGTCGTCAACTTGGAATGAGACATTTTTGGGCATTAACTCATTAATGACAATTGATGCATTCGCGCATATGCACGAGAACATCAACATGAAAATAAATGATACTTTTTTTACCATGACACTTTTATTTTGAAACATTTATACATAGCTAACTTGCAACTCCGTATGTGATTCAACTTAGCGTAAATCAATCGCAAATTAAACAAAAAAAGGAGAATTATTAAAATATTTTAAAATCTTTTGTTGGAAGTATTCGTTTGTTCCTCTTCCGATTGCGCTTTCTTTGGTGTTTGATTTACCTATTCTTTTGAATTTATTTTCCCTTCTATTTTCATATGCTTTATCTCTACGGACTTGTATCCTTTTCTTCTCAAGGCTCTTTCGAACCATGGCTCTACTGGATATTTGTCGGCCCATAACCCGATTTTTTCCTTTCTTGCTTTCTCTTCCAATTCAGATAAATCGACATCTGTGTTATAATGCTTGTAATGCCATGCATATCCTGCACGAACCATTTCGTGGCTGACTTCTCTTCCGTCAGAAAGATAGGTTAGAGCAACAAATCGACCATGCATGTCGGTCTCTTTGAACTTTAGTGTTACAATCTGAGAATGGATGAGACTTTTAAGATAGTCGGTTGCCTTCCTGCTGAAATCTTGTCCTTTCTCGGGCGCATCAATTCCGTACATTCTTATTCTGTACGTTTTATTCCCTTCTACCAATATATCATAGGTGTCGCCGTCGTTAACATGAATAACCTTTCCTTTGATGGTCTGATAATTATTCGTTTGTTCTTGAGAGCAACTTGAGGTCGCGAACCCTAAAAGATAAATGAGAATGCATATTCTCGAAAAAGTATGAAAAAAATTCCCCATGTTTATAGTTCTTTAGTTTGTAGTCCAAATATACAATATTCTTCTTATAAGAAAAAAGGCTTTTTATTTTATTTGTCTGTTTTGTGAATGTGCTCCGAAAAGTGTAAATTTGCCCAGTTTGAAGAATCGATTTTTTGCTATGGTGAATAGAGACTTACAGAGTGTAAAACAAAGGTTTGGTGTCATTGGTTCGAATCCTATTTTGGACCATGCAATTAATGTTGCCGTTCAGGTGGCAGGTACAGACCTTTCGGTTCTTATCACTGGAGAGAGCGGTGTAGGAAAAGAGAGATTCCCTCAGATTATACATGATAACAGTTCGAGAAAACATTATCCGTATATTGCAGTAAACTGTGGTGCCATACCAGAAGGAACGATTGATTCTGAGTTGTTTGGCCATGAGAAAGGTGCATTTACAGGCGCGGTTGCCGACAGAAAAGGTTATTTTGAGGTGGCAGACAAAGGAACCATTTTCTTGGATGAGGTTGGAGAACTTCCTTTGACAACCCAAGTAAGGTTGTTGAGAGTACTTGAAACAGGCGAGTTCATAAAGGTAGGTTCCTCAAAAGTTCAAAAGTGTGACGTGCGAGTGGTTGCTGCTACAAATTTGAATATGCAAGAGGCGATTGCCTCGGGAAAGTTCAGGGAGGATCTTTATTATCGATTGAACTCGGTTCCAATCTCTGTTCCTCCGTTAAGGAATAGGGGAACGGACATTTATCTTCTTTTTAGAAAATTCGCAAGTGATTTTGCAGAGAAATACAAAACCACGCCAATCTCATTGAATGATGAGGCGCGTCAGTTACTTCTCCATTATCCATGGCCAGGAAATGTTCGCCAACTAAAAAACATAACAGAACAAATTTCGGTATTGGAAGAGAAAAGAGAGATAAATAAAGACGTGTTGTTGTCTTATTTGCCTAATCAGAGAGCCAATTTGCCAGTACTTAGCAACTCTCCTTCGAATGATACTTCTTTTAGTACGGAACGGGATCTTTTGTACAAGGTTTTGTTCGATATGAGAAAAGATATGAATGACTTGAAAAAATTGGTCAATGATATCATTCAAGGAGGAAATGTTGACACCTCTCATTTGTCGACTGCAGATATTCAGACCATACAAACAATCTTCCCAGAACATTATTCTGAATTTGAAGCTCCTGTGGTTAAGACGAACTTGAATAATCCAACTCCGTCGGGTAAGATTCGTGAGCAGAAGGATATTCAAGAGGTTGGTGAATATGTAGAGGAGTGTTTGTCGTTAGATGATGCAGAAAAGGAGTTGATTCGAAAAGCATTAGAGAAGAATAATAATAAAAGGAAAGCAGCAGCTCTGGATTTGAAAATATCAGAGCGTACTTTGTATCGAAAAATAAAAGAGTATGGTTTGGAGTAAAAAATATAGTTTATTGACGATTCTTTTATTGCTATTTGTTACCTCTTGCAGAATATCGTATAAATTCAACGGTTCTTCAATAGACTACACAAAGATTAAGACAATATCAATTCAGGATTTCCCTAATAGAGCATCATTGGTTTATCCTACGCTTGCTTCTGATTTCACGGAGAACTTGAAGGATGAGTTTTCTTCAAAAACAAGTTTGAAAACAGTCGAGACAGATGGAGATCTTCAAATTTCCGGAGAGATTTCCGGATATGCGGTAATATCTTCGGGTGTCAACTCTTCTGGTCAGGCATCAGAGTCTCGGTTACAAATGTCCGTTCATGTGAAATTTGTCAATAAGGTTAATTCTTCAGAGAGTTTTGACCGAAATTTCTCTGCTTATGAAGTTTTCTCTAATGATTATACGATTGATCAGGTGCAAGAGCAGTTGAATGAGCAGTTGATGGAGAACATTATCAGCCAGATTTTTAATGCTACTGTAGCAAATTGGTAGAATATGACGCAAACGGATATAATAGATATGTTGCATGCTCCAGAATGTATTGGGGAGGAGAAAATATCGGATTTGCGCAATTTCCTGCATGAATATCCCTATTCTCAAACATTTCGAATGCTGTACTTGAAGTCTCTGCGAAATAGTGGTGATTTTCGTTATGAGATAGAGTTGCCTTTGACTTCCCTTTATGTAACTAATCGACGAGCATTGTACGATTTGGTATTTAAACCTGCCCCAACGATTCGGATTGAAAAAGCTGAAAATGAAGAGGCAAAGGGTGGCGTGGCTCCAACAGAAGAGGTCAAAGAAGAAAAGAAGAGTCCTTCTCCAATTTTGGATATATTGGCAGAATTGGAGCAATTAAAACCAGTGAATGTCCCTTCTGTAAAAAAAACAGATTCAAAGCGACAGAGTCTAATCGACAACTTCTTGGAGAAAAGTGATAATCAAGATATGACGATTCGAATTTCTGAAAATAATGAGAATCAAGATGTTGACGATAAAACTTCAGCACAAGGAACTACGGAATTTTATACGGAAACTTTAGCGAAAATATACATAAAACAGAAAAAATTCGGTCAGGCAATCAAAATATTTAAGAGTTTGAGTTTGAAAAATCCAGAAAAAAGTGTTTACTTTGCAGACCAAATCAGATTCTTTGAGAGACTGATGGAGAATTTATAAACAATTTAAAAAGATATGGTTTATACATTTATTACTATTGTCGTTGTGTTAGTATCACTTCTATTGGTGGGTGTTGTTTTGATTCAAAACTCAAAAGGTGGAGGTTTGGCATCAAGTTTCCAAGCACAAAACCAAATTATGGGAGTAAAGAAAACGACAGATTTCATAGAGAAAGCAACATGGGTGTTGGTTTCTGTTCTTGTATTTTTGAGTATTGCTTCTGCTGCATTCTGCCCTAAGGGAACAGTGATTGAAGATTCTCAGTTGAAATCTCAGGTAGAGGATTTGCCTGCGGCTTCAGCGACTGATAGCCAAGAATAATAAAGAAATTATCGAGAGGCTTGCCTCTTTCGTTTAATGAAGGTCTGGAGAAATTCAGACCTTTTTTTATTATACTATACTATCCTTTTTGTATATTTGCTTGGTGAAAAGATTTGTTTTAAATATTCTATTCGTGTTGCTCCCTTTATTCGTAATGGGACGCTCGTATACCGCCTCTGAAGTCCCTATGGTTCGTTTGACGGATAAGGATAGGTATGTTTGTGACCCTGATGGCTTTTTGTCCTCCAACTCCATTTATAGAATGGATACTATGTTGGCCTCTTTGGAAAAGAGTACTGGAATAGAGGTGGTTGTTGTGGTTGTAGAACAGATTGAGGATGAAGATTGTTTTTATTTCGCGTTCAATATATTCCAAAAAAATAAAGTAGGAAAGAAATCGACCGATAATGGATTGGTAATAACATTATCTGTTAAAGATCGTTGTGTCCAGTTTATTACAGGATATGGTTTGGAGGGTGATTTGCCGGATGCATTGTGCTATAGGATTCAGCAACAGCAAATGAATCCATACTTTAAGAATGAACAATGGTCTGAAGGAATGTTGAATGGGGTAGAGAAGGTTTGTGCGGTTCTTGATGGAACGATGGAGGCGGAAGCTTATGATGACGATTTTTCAGATCTCCCTCCTATTATCATTATGTTTATTATTATTTTGGTCGTTTCGTATCTTATACAAAGACACGAGAAGAAATGTCCGAATTGTAATGCACATAAACTTGTTCTTGAATCAAGCAAAAGAATTAAAGAGACTTCTTTATATGGGAAAAAGATTGTTACATATAGATGTGAGAATTGTGGGCATCTTGTCCAGAAAACGATAAAGGAGTATTATGGTAGCTCTACTGGTGGTGGACACTATGGTGGATTTGGTGGTGGATATCACGGAGGCGGCGGTTTCCGAGGTGGAAGTTTCGGAGGTGGTCGCACAGGTGGAGGTGGCGCTGGTTCAAGATTCTAAAGGAAATATTAACATAAAAATCAGATAAGTTATGACAAAGACAGGTGTTATTACGGTAGTAGTTTTGGTATGTTTGGCTCTATGGGGAGTGGGAGCATACAATGGTTTAGTTTCAGATGATGAGAGAGTAACTGCTGAATGGCAAAACGTTGAGGCTTGTTACCAAAGAAGAGCAGACCTTATTCCTAATTTGGTAGAGACTGTAAAAGGGTATGCAAAACATGAGTCGGAGACATTGAAGGAGGTTATCGAAGCAAGAGCAAAGGCAACGTCTATAACAATAGATCCAAGCAATGTAACTCCAGAACAGTTGGCAGAGTATCAAAAAGCACAGAGTGGCGTTTCTGGTGCATTGGGTAAGTTGTTGGCTGTGGCTGAAAGTTATCCGGATTTGAAGGCAAACCAAAACTTCTTGGAACTACAGTCACAATTGGAAGGTACCGAGAATCGTATTGCTGTTGCAAGAAAAAGATATAATGATGTAGCAAAAGAGTTTAATGCTGCAATCCGTCGTTTCCCTAACAATTTTATCGCTTCTTTTGCAGGATTGGAAAAACACCCATATTTCGAGGCAGAAGAGGGCGCAGAGAAAGCTCCAAAAGTACAATTCTAAATTTTACTTTATATAACAAAAAAAGGTGGATTTAATCCACCTTTTTTGTTATGTATAAATACCTTGATTGCCGGGTTATTCGATTTCCTCGCACTCTTTTACATACATTCGGTATGTTGCATCAGAAGGCATTCTCCAATCGCCTCGTGGACTCAAAGATACAGAACCTACCTTCGGACCATCAGGTAAACAACTACGTTTGAACTGTTGGGTAAAGAATCTCTTGAAGAATGTTGTCAGCCATTTCTTTATCGTTTCTTTGCTGTAGTTGGTGGAGAAAGTCGCTTGGGTGGCCAACCAATAGATTTTTTTTGGGCCAAATCCTTTACGCATAAAGTTGTATAAGAAGAAGTCGTGTAGTTCGTAAGGACCTACATTGTCTTCTGTGATTTGAGAAATCTTACCGTCTGCAGTTGGTGGAAGCAGCTCAGGACTTACTGGTGTATCTAATACATCAAGAAGTGTTTTTGAGCTTTTCTCGTATCCTGGAGCTGCACTAAAATAGCGCACTAAATATTTTACCAATGTTTTAGGAATGGACACATTCACATTATACATGCTCATATGGTCTGCATTGTATGTACACCAACCCAATGCTAATTCGGAAAGGTCTCCAGTTCCAAGTACAAAACCAGATGTTCTTCCAGCATAGTCCATTAGAACTTGAGTTCGTTCTCTTGCTTGGCAATTCTCGTATGTCACATCGTGGTTGTTTGGATCTTGTCCGATGTCTTGGAAATGTTGGTTCACTGCATCCTTTATGTCTATGGTCTCGGATGTGATGCCGAGTTGATCCATCAAAGCAAGGGAATTGTTTTTGGTTCTTTGTGTAGTCCCGAAACAAGGCATTGTAATTCCAATGATGTCTTTCCTACTACGACCGAGCAGATCCATTGCTTTTGTTCCAACGAGCAGAGCTAGGGTTGAGTCTAATCCTCCTGATACTCCCACAACTACGCTTTTCGCATTTACTTGAGCTATGCGACGTGCCAGCCCAAGGCTTTGGATGGAGATAATCTCCTCGCAACGAGTTCGCATCTCCTCCTGGTCGCTTGGTACAAATGGGGCAGGGTTGACCTCTCTGCTTATTTTAGAAATGGAGGCGATGTTTTGAGAATAAGTCACCTCGCAGATATCTTCGTTATAATCTTGAGTGCTTTTGGCAAATGTAGTGTTTGAACAACGCTCATTCCTAATTGATTCAATATCAATGTCTGCCATTGCCACTTGAGGTTCCATTGAGAAACGTTGGTTGGCTGATAATAATGATCCATTTTCGTAGATGAGAGCATTCCCTCCAAATACAACATCTTGTGATGATTCTCCATATCCGCAGGAAGAGTAGATATAAGCACTGATTGTCCTTGCCGATTGTTGGGCAAGGATGGAACGTAAGTAATTATGCTTCCCAATCAGATCGTTGCTGGCAGAAAGATTGAAAATAATCTCTGCTCCATCCAAGGTTATGTGGCTACTTGGAGGAATTGGAGCCCAAACATCCTCGCAAATCTCAATTCCGTATTTTACGCAATCTTCTCCGTTATTACAAGAGAATACCAATTTTGATGAAAATGGAATGCAATCTTGGTTTGCATAGCTGATTGTTTGGTCTGATAGATAATCTCCGTTTGAGAACCATCTTTTCTCGTAAAACTCTTTGTAGTTAGGCAAGTAGATTTTTGGTACAATACCTAATATTTTCCCTTTATGAATAGAGAGGGCGCAATTGTATAGACTCCCATTAAATCTTATGGGAACTCCAATAATTGCTGTGATATTTAAATTCTTTGATTCTTCACAAAGAGTTGCAACGGATTTCTCTGCACCAGAGATTAATGGAGTTTGTAGGAATAAATCTTGGCATGTATAGCCTGTTATGCACAACTCAGGGAAACAGATTATGCTGATTCCTTTTCCCTCTGCATCTTTCATCATAGAAAGAATGAATTCTCCATTTGAAATGCAGTCTGCTACTTTTACATTAGGAACCGCTGATGCTACGCGGAAAAAACCATAATTTTTCATTAAAATCTGTATTGAGAAGAGAATAATCTGTTTTTTAATATTCGGTCTTGTCGCTTTTTTCCTCCCACATTTTGAATGCGGTAAGTGCTTCTTCGTGCATTATCTGCTCGCGAGGGATAAATCTATCCTCAGGTTTTTTGTCCAATTCGTCATATATGAAGTTGTCGTCGAATCCAATTCTCTTGGCATCTTCTTTCTGGTTGGCATAGTAGTAACGCTCTATGTGAGCCCAATACATTGAAGAAAGACACATAGGACAAGGTTCACATGAAGCATACAATTCACATCCAGATAAATCGAATGTCTTCAACTTTTTACAAGCCTTCCTTATTGCCATCACTTCAGCATGTGCTGTTGGGTCATTGTTGATGGTTACCTTGTTATTAGAACTGGCAATTATTTTACCATCTTTTACAATGACTGCACCAAAAGGTCCTCCTCCGTTTTGAACACTTTTCTTGGAGATCTCTATGGCTTTTTTCATGTAATATTCTTTACTCTTCATGCTCGTCAGATTGATTGTTTGGGGCAATAGGGTTATTATCTCTGTACTTTCCTGCTTTTGTGTTTTCTGCTATTTTGGATAGAGCCTCAATAGTGTGATTGACATCATCCATTGTATGCAATGGTGTTGGAATCAAGCGTATCATGACTTGGCCCTCTTCTATGTATGGATATAGAATGTTCACGCAGAAAATACCAAAGTTTTCTCTTAGATCCATCATCATATGCACGGCTTCTTGAATGTTCTCCATCTGCATATAGACAGGAGTGACAGGAGAGTTGGTGTTGCCTATGTTCAATCCTGCCTTTCTAAGTCCTTTTTGTAAAGCCTCTGTAATGGTATTGAGCTTCTTTAGTTGCTCAGGATGGTTGATGATGTAGTCTAAGCGGTTGATGGCACTTGCTGTTATTGCAGAAGGCAAAGCTTCGGAAAACGTTTGTGATCTCATGTTGTAGCGAAGGTAATTGATCAACTCTTCGTTTCCTGCAACGAAGCCTCCGGTGATGCACATGGCCTTACCAAAAGTTCCCACCATAAGGTCTACTTTGTCTTGCACTCCAAAATAGTCTGCAGCTCCAATTCTATTTGGACCGACAGTTCCAAATCCATGAGCGTCTTCTACGATAAGAAGGAATCCGTATTTTTCTTTTAAGGCAACAATCTTATCTAGAGGAGCCAGTTCGCCGGTGACACCGATTACACCTTCTGTAACGAACAAAACGCCTCCGTCTTTTTCTTTGGCTGCCTCACATGCCTTTTGTACCTGTTCTTCGATTGCTTCAATGTCGTTTTTGTAATAAATGAAACGACGATTCGAGTGAAGTCTAATTCCATCTTGTATACTTGAATGAACGTCGTAACTATACACGACAGTGTCATTCTTACTGCAAAGTGAATCTATGATGGAAATCATTCCTTGATAGAATGAGTTGAGAACGAAACAATCCTCCATTTTGACAAATTCCGAGATTTTACTCTCTAATGCTTCGTGGATGGAGGTTTGACCTGTCATCAATCGAGAGCCAAGAGGTGCAGAGAATCCGTATTGGGTTGCCAATTCTGCTTCTTGTTTCTTTATGTCAGGATTGTTTGCCAATCCGTAATAGTTATTCATACTCCAGTTGAGAACATTTTTCCCTCTGAATTTCATGTGAGGACCAATCTCTCCTTCTAATTTAGGAAACATGAAGTAACCATGGGCCAATTTGCTCCATTGCCCTAAAACTCCCAAATTATTTAGTACTCTTTCTCTGATATTCATTTCGTTTGTGCTTTAATCAAGTAGGATTAGTTCATCTGCTTCTTCTCCAACAATAGGTTGGTCATCCTTTGAAGAACAATCGTATTTTTGTGTAGTGACGAATTGCTCAGTTCTTGAATATCCTAGTGTTGAATCGTTGTAAACTTTATTCATGAAGATACCCCATATAGGAAGGGCGGAAGCAGAACCTTGTCCGTTTCTAATGTTATCGAAGTGGATGTCACGGTCTTCTCCACCAACCCAAACTCCGGTCACCAAACTTGGAACGAATCCCATAAACCAACCATCTGAGTTGTTTTGTGTGGTACCTGTCTTTCCTGCTATAGGTGTTTCCCATCCTAAACTATAATCGTATCTCTTTGTCCTCAATCTTAAACCAGTACCTCCGTTGATTACCCCTTGTAACAAGGATATCATCTTAGATGCGGTCTCTTCGTTGTATACCTCTTTCATCCTAGGAACGAAAGTTGCAATGACATTCCCGTTGTTGTCTTCTATTCGGGTTACGAAAAGAGGGGATGCTTTGATACCTTTATTTGCAAAAGCGGTGTAAGCAGAAACCATTTCACTGATTGAAACATCCATTGCACCTAGGCAGATAGGTGGTACGGGTTCTACATGACTTTTCAAGTCGAGAGAGTTGTTTAGGAAGTTTGCAAATCTTCCTGCACCTATTTGTAGGACCAAATGCGCGGAGATCCAGTTGTTTGATGTTTGCAAACCTCTCTTCAATGTGATCATTTTGCCTATTTCTCTCTTGCCTTCTTCTCCATAAGGTACGTTCTTAGGTTCCCAAACTTGACCTGAGTATTGGTCTACATAGTGAGGCTGAACGTTAGGAACCATGGTGCAAGGATCCATACCGTCAATCATAGCCAAAGTGTAAAGGAAAGGTTTGATTGTAGAACCTACTTGACGTCTACCTGTACAAACCATATCATATTGGAAAAAGTTGAAATCAGGCCCTCCCACATATGCTTTAACTTGTCCGTTGAATGGATTGATAGACATCATACCTGAACGCAAGAATGCTTTCTGGTATCTGATAGAGTCGTAAGGGGTTAAAACAGTGTCTTTACTTCCTTTCTCCCAATCAAATATGGTAACTTGCGTAGGTGTGTCGAATATCTCCTTGATCTCTTTTTCGCTCTTTCCTGATCTTTTTAACCAATAATAACGGTCGCTCATCCTCATAGATTTTGCCATGATGGAGTCTACTTGAGCTTGGGTAGAGGTTGTTGAAAAAGGTGCTTTCTTGTTTTTCCTCAAATCGTTTTCTTTGAAGAAAATAGGTTGTAGATAACCACCCAAATACTCCTTGACAGCCTCTTCTGCGTATTGTTGCATACGAGAGTCGACAGTGGTGTAAATCTTTAGCCCATCGGTATAAAGATTGTAAGGAGTTCCATCTGGCTTCAAATTCTTGTTGCACCATCCGTATAGAGGATCTTGTTCCCATGCTAGAGAGTCTTCGCTGTATTTCTCCTTCATCCATTTCGGATAGTTCTTAGGATCTGGTTTGCTATGATTCATCAACATTCTGAGGTGTTCGCGGAAATAGGGTGCTAGTCCCAATTTGTGGTCAACCTTTTGAAAGTTCAGTTTGATGTCAAGTGCAGAGAGAGAGTCACACTCTGCTTTTGTTATAAGTCCCTTGCTGCACATTTGAGAAAGAACGACATTTCTTCTTTCCTTACATGCAGGTCTCTTGTTCTCATTGTTTGGATTGTATTTCGCTGGATTTTGAAACATTCCAACTAACATGGCCGCCTCCTCTATGTTCAAATCCATAGGAGTCTTGTTAAAATAGATTTGAGCTGCCGATTTTATTCCGACTGCATTGTTTACCCAGTCGAATTTATTGAAATACATGGTTATAATCTCTTCTTTGGTGTAAAGTTTCTCCAACTTTACCGCAATAACCCATTCTGTCAACTTTTGTTTTGCTCGCTCCATCTTGTCCTTTGCTCTCTCCTCTGTAAAAAGAAGTTTAGCTAGCTGTTGGGTGATGGTACTTCCTCCTCCTTTGTCTTGCCCCATTGCGATTGTTTTGACTCCAACGCGGAACAAAGCTCTTCCATCTATACCTGAATGGTCGTAGTATCTGGCATCTTCTGTGGATATTAGTGCATTAATCAAGTGAGGTGATAGGTCTTGATATGGAGTGTATACTCGGTTCTCTTTCTCCTTGAAATATCTGCCGAGAATCTTCATGTCGCACGAGTATATTTCTGAAGCATATTTGTTCTTTGGATTTTGTAACTCTTCAACAGGTGGAAGATATCCGATTTTTCCATCGCTGATAAGTTTAAAAATAGCAAAGACGGATAAGACCCCAATGAAAAATAAAATCCATGCTGCAATTAATATTTTTATTCCCAAACTTAATCTGCTTTTTTTCTCCATTTCTTAAAGATTTTAAATATCGAACAAAAGTAAGAAAATAATTGTACTTTTGCTAACTGAAAAGAGTAAAAAATGAAGTCGATATTTGTTAGAATATTAAATTTGGTTCGCAATCCTCAAGGTGAGTGGAAAAGCATCCTTCGAGATTATGAGGATGTTGCCTCTGTAAGGAAAAACTTTTTCTTCCCTTGCTTGCTTTTTGTGTTACTTATGTTTGTGATCGATTGTTTTATTCGATTTGATTGGGCTGCGATGCAAAACTTCTCAGACTTCTTGAGCTATTCGGCAAAACGATTGGTTGTCTCTTTTTCTGCTCTTTTTGCAGGGGTCTATTTTTCGACACTTTTGTTGAGCAGATTGCTTAATTCGAAATTTTGGGATGGCAACGAACACAACTTTTATGAAAGCTTCGTTTTGGTTGTTTTTTGTTCTTCCACTATGTGGATGTTGAATCTGATCCAGATGTTTATTCCCTCTTTTTTCTTTTTGCCCATATTGAACATTTATGTGATGTATCTTGTATGGTGCGCTCTTCCTTCATTTTTTCCAACCATGAACGAAGATAACAAAAAGGGGATTTTTACAGCGGTGGCATTCTTGCTAATGTTTTTATGCCCCATAGCGGTTGAAAAGATATTGTTGAATTTGATGAGTTAGATTATATTATGGAAAAATTAAAGAGTGATATTCTAATCAGAAACAAACGTGCTTCGTTTGATTACGAGTTGCTTGATACTTACCAGGCTGGTATCGTTTTGGTTGGAACGGAAATAAAGTCAATACGATTAGGGAAAGCTAGTTTGGTTGATACTTTCTGCTTCTTTAACGACGACGAATTGTGGGTGAAAAATATGAATATATCGGAGTATTTTTACGGAACCTACAACAATCATATGCCAAGAAGAGACAGGAAACTTTTGTTGACAAAAAGAGAGTTGCAAAAGATTCGTAGACAAACGAAAGATACTGGTTTTACAATTGTTCCCACGAAACTTTTCATAAACGAGAAGGGTTACGCAAAGGTTGAAATTGCTGTAGCCAAGGGAAAGAAAGCATACGATAAACGTGAATCGTTGAAAGAAAAAGACGACAAACGGCAGATGGATAGATTTATGAAACGGTAGGTTTGTTCATGCTTTCGTGGTTGTGAGTTTGAAGGATAATAATTGAAGGAAAAAACTAAATTTATGAACGATATACTTATCTCTGTTCAAAACGCTCTTCCAAGAATTTTTGGATACGATTTCCCCAGACCGATTAATTGGACAATAAAGGTTGGTGAACATTGGTGCGTTGTAGGTCCTAATGCTTCGGGTAAAACAATGTTGGCTGATTTCATTACCGGCAAATATGCTGTGAAATCGGGAGATATATCCTATCCGTTTTGGACGGATGAGTATAAGAAACAGTCAGGAAAAACATTCCCGACTGAGACTATTCGTAAGGTTAGTTTCGAATCTGCGTATTTGTTGTCGGATTATAAGAATCTGTATTATCAACAAAGATTTCATGCTTTGGAAAATGAAACCACTCCTACTGTGAGTGAGCTTTTAACTTCTCTTCCTGATGCGGAATATGTCCAGTGGTTGTGTGGGAAACTTAGATTGGAACCACTTTCTCACAAACATTTGATAATGCTTTCTTCGGGAGAACTGAGGCGTTTATTGATAGTGTTGGCATTGGCACAAAGGCCAAAATTGATCATATTCGATAATCCTTTTATAGGATTGGATGCGACAACAAGAAAGGAATTGGATGATTTCTTTGTGGAGTTGTCTTCTTTCCAACAGTTAATGTTCTTGGTCCCTGCTGTTAATGAGATACCAAAGGTGAGTACCCATATTTTGAAAGCAGAGAATTTGGAGTATAGAGAGGAAGAGTCTTTGGAAAAATTTGTTGAGGAGCAGAATGAAACATTGTCTTCAGTAGAGGAATTGTTGCCAGAAAATCTTCCTTTTGGAGATCCAGAAGTGACTCGTCCTTGTGAATATGTGTTGAAGATGAATCATGTGAGTGTCTCTTACAAGGGGAATCCTCTCTATAAAGATTTAAGCTGGGAGATAAGACGAGGAGAGAAGTGGGCTTTGCTTGGTAAGAATGGATCAGGGAAATCGACTTTATTAAGTTTGTTGGCAGCAGATAACCCCAAGGCTTATTCATTGGATATCACTATATTTGACAAGAAAAGAGGTACAGGAGAAAGTATCTGGGACATAAAGAAACCTATTGGGTATATTTCGTCAGAAATGCATCTGTATTTCCAAGAAAATCAGTCTTGCTTGAAAATCGTAAGTTCAGGTCTTTTTGATACGATTGGCTTGTTCCGTAATTGTTCTCCAGAACAAGAGGAACTTGCTTTTCAATGGATGAAATTGTTGGGTATCGATTATTTGAAGGACAAATCGTTCTTGAAGGTGTCTGGAGGAGAACAAAGAATGGTTCTTTTTGCGAGAACATTGGTGAAAAATCCAGATTTGCTTATACTTGATGAACCTTTGCATGGATTGGATATAAAGCACAAATCATTGTGTAGATCAGTAATAGAAAAGTATTGTAAACAAGAAGGTAAGACAATGATTTATGTTACGCATAGGAGAGAAGAGATTCCTTCTTGCGTAAACCACGTGTTTGAATTGAAAAAAGAGGGTGCTTAGCCATTTAGAAAGAGAGTATGTACATGGCTTCGTTTTTCATTGCGAGTATGACGGATTGAAGAGTCCCTCTGTCCTCTTCTAATACAAGAAGAAAACTTTCCTCTTGGATGGAATAGGGATTGCAGAAGTAGACCTACTCATTACTCATGACTTTTTTTATACAGAAAAGAAAAAAATACATAAAAAAGATGGGTTGTAAAGTGGAAAAGTTTTATCTTTGCACCCGATTTGTCCTTCGTGGTTCGAATAAGAGGTGAAAGCCCACCACCGGACGTAACATAAAATAGTTAAAATAATGTACGCTATTGTAGAAATTGCTGGACAACAATTCAAAGTTGAGAAAGACCAGAAGTTGTTCGTTCATCGTTTAGCTGCAGAACAAGGTTCTGTTGTAGAGTTCGACAAAGTGTTGTTGGTAGACAACAACGGAAGTGTCACTGTAGGTGCTCCTACAATCTCTGGAGCAAAGGTAGTTGCTGAGGTTGTATCTCACGTTAAAGGTGACAAGGTATTAGTATTCCACAAGAAGAGAAGAAAAGGATACCGTAAGTTGAATGGTCATCGTCAATGTATGACAGAGTTAAAGATTAATAACGTAGTTGCTTAATTTTAAAAATTTAGAAACATGGCACACAAAAAAGGTGTTGGTAGTTCCAAGAACGGTCGTGAGTCAGCAAGTAAGCGACTCGGAGTTAAAATTTTTGGTGGTCAATTCGCAAAGGCTGGTAACATTTTGATTCGTCAACGTGGTACAGTTCACCATCCAGGTGAGAACGTAGGTATGGGTAAGGATCATACTTTGTTTGCTTTGGTTGACGGTGTTGTAGTTTTCAGAAAGAAGGCAAATGATCGCTCATTCGTTTCTGTACAACCAGTTGAGGCAAACTAATCTATATAGATAGAGTTTTGTTATAAAAAGGAGGACATATCGAAATAAGATATGCCCTCCTTTCGTTTTTTTTATCGAAGAGTTGTATTCCGAGTACGGAGGAAGTCCCATACTAAGAAGCTGAATGAAAGCAACTAGCCTTTCTTTTGGTCATTTTCTCCCATCTTGCAATGATTACGTCGCAGTAGTGAGGGTCGAACTCCATCGAGTAGTTGATTCCTCCGAGTCGTTCGCATCCCATCATGGTTGATCAAGATCCTCCTAACAGGTCGAGGACGTGTTCCTTGCAGGAGTTGTTCTTTATTGCTATTCCGTTTTTTTTGCTTTTTTTAGGATTTGTTTATTGTAATTATGACATATCCGCTTTATTTTTGTTTTGTCGTTTTGAAAGCGATTTTATGAATTGCGAATTAAATTTTATGGTAATGAGAAAAATCTTTTTATTTATTTTCCTATTGTGTGGTTGCTCTATCTATGCAAAAGGTCCAGGATTGTCCCGTCCTGAGTCTTTCAATTTTAAGAAGGGTTTGGAATTGGTAGAGCAGCAAGACTATAGCAATGCCTACGATTATTTTCATAAGGAGTCTATTGACAATCCCAAAAGCGGTTACGCCCAATATTGGATGGGTTATATAAGTTTACGCTATAAAGAGTACGGAAGAGCATTGGAGGCATTTGAACTTGCGTTGAAATACCTGCCATCCAAGGATACTCCTTATTTGCTTGATACTTACGCAAAGCGTTCCTATATCTATTTGTCTATGAATGACACCGTAAAGGCCTTGAATGAATTAAATGCAGGAATAAAGGTGGAGCCAAAGACTCCAGAGCTATATGTTGAGCGTGCTGATATCTATTTTTATCAAGGAAAGTATGCGCAAGCAGAGTCTGATTATAAAAAGATTTTAAGTCTAAACCCGGGAAGTGTAGTGGCTCACATGGGATTGGGTAGAAATTTGAAAGAGGTGGAAAAATATGAGGAGGCAATAAAATATTTTGATGCAGCAACTGCTTTAGATAAAGAGTATGTTGACGCTTATGCTTTTCGTGCGGAGTCTCAGTTACAACTGAAAAAATATGATGAGGCAACAGATAATATATTGAATGCTCTTCTGTTGTATCCAAATCATAAAAAGACTCTTCTTCTTATGTTGACTTTGAAAGAAGAAGCTAGGCAATTAATGATTCCTAAATTAAAGGTTCAGATGATGAAGAATGCTGATGATTTTCAATGGCCATTCTATATAGGTGAGGTGTATGAGGCATCTAATGAGTTTAAGTCGGCACTTCCTTATTATGATAAGGCACTTTCTTTGGAATTCTCTTCTGGTATTGTTCGTCGATTGTCTTATTGCTATAAACAGCTGGGCCATTTTAAGAACTCAATGAAGTATATTGACTTGGCTTCGAAATTGGACTCTACAGATGCGGGAGATCTTGCAACTAAGATTGATTTGTATGCTTATATGTATGACATGGACAATGCTATGGCTTCAGCAGATCGATATGTGAAGCAAGAGGTTGATTATAATTATGCATATAGGAAGAGAGCTGTGCTAAAGATTATGCAAAAGAAGTATGAGGAGGCTGTAGAAGATTTGAATATGGCTATCGTCTTGGCTCCTAAGACCGTTGCTAGTTATAGCCATCGAGGAAGATGTTACCTTAAACTAGGAAAACAATCTTTGGCGGAGGCTGATTTTAAGAAGGTTTTGGAGTTGGATCCTGATTATACAACTTTTGTGTCTGCCTATGCTCTCTATTTCTTAGGAAGAACAGACGAGGCTTTTGCTGCTTTTGATAAGCAAATGAAAGAAGATGAAAAAGACAAATCTGGTTACTATTATAACAAAGCTTGTGTTTATTCTTTAATGAATAAAAAGACGGAGGCTGTCGATTTCTTGAAAAAAGCATTAGATGCAGGTTTTAATAGATTCCATCATATAGAGACAGATTGGGATTTGGATAATATCCGAGATACGGAAGAGTATAAGTCCCTTCTTAAAGAGTATAAAGAGAAGTTGGAGAAGGAGATTATAGAGTTGGATAAAATAAAAACGTCCTCTATAGAGGATCAGATGAATCTGAAATCTGTTGCTCCCGCAGATAAGATTATGTGATAATTTACATACTGTTGGTCAAGGAAAGTAGTAGCATAGAGCAGAAGGTGATGAGAAATCTACACATCGTGTAACGTTGTGCTCCTATTATATTGGATAGATTTCTCAATTATGCTATGTGTGTGATATGTTGTGTTTAATGGATAAATTAAATGAGTAGACCTATCATTATTGTTAAAAATTTATTAAAAAAATTGTTGTTTTAAAAAAAAATACATACATTTGACCGATTTCGTTTCTATTGAATGAATAAAATTTAAAGGAGATTGGTTATGGAAGAAAAGAGGTTGGACACGGATAAGCGAGATCAGGAGATTGTTTATTCGAAGGCTTTAAAAGCAGGAAAACGCATCTATTACTTAGATGTAAAGCGTAATCGTAAGGATGAATTGTTCTTGGCTATTACGGAGAGTAAGAAGAAGTTTGTGGGTGATGAATCTCAGGTTTCTTTTGAAAAGCATAAGATTTTCCTTTATAAGGAGGATTTCGAGAAGTTCAGGGCCGGAATGGACGAGGTGATTAACTACATTAATAATTGCGAAAAAGGTATTGAAACGGAGCCTAAGAAGGAAGATGAAAATGCTTCGAGCCGTTTTGAGATAGATTTTGGATGATTTAATGGTGAACATAAAAAAGGAGGGACGGAAATTTTTTCCGTCCCTCCTTTTTTGCATCTGAATGCTTATTCTTTTGCAGAAGATTTTTCTCCACTCATATCGCAAGAACCAGTAAATACTGCTTGTGGCTCTATAGATAAAACTTTAGTGTCGATGTCTCCTTCTACTTTTGCTGTTGATTTTAAGGTTAGTGTGTCAGATATGTGAAGAGTTCCTTTGACTTTTCCTAAAATCTCTGCATTGGCACAGGTTAGGGTTCCTGTTAGCTCTCCTTTCTCTCCGATAACGACTTTCCCTTTGCATTCCATCGTTCCTTCGATTACGCCGTCTAAACGGAAACCGCTTTCTGCATAGATGTCTCCTACGACTTTTGTTCCGAAGGCAAGCGTGTTGTGTTCGCTACCGATAACTTCTTTTGCCATTTTTTTATCGTGTTTTTTCTGGTTAATATGCTGATTTGAATTGATCCAAGAATCTCACGTCGTTTTCTGAGAACATACGCAAGTCTTTTACTTGGTACTTAAGGTTTGTTATACGCTCTATACCCATTCCAAATGCGTATCCGGAATATACCTTGCTATCGATTCCACAGCTCTCAAGTACATTGGGATCTACCATTCCGCATCCAAGAATTTCAACCCAGCCAGTTCCTTTACAGAATTGGCAACCCTTTCCTCCGCATAGGTTACAAGAAATATCCATTTCGGCAGATGGCTCTGTGAATGGGAAGTATGAAGGACGCAATCTAATCTTGGTTCCTTCTCCGAACATCTCTTTTGCAAAATAAAGTAAGGCTTGCTTTAAGTCTGCGAAAGAAACATTCTTATCGATATATAATCCTTCCACTTGGTGGAAGAAGCAGTGTGCTCTGTAAGATATCGCCTCGTTTCTGTAAACACGACCAGGACAAAGAACTCTAATAGGAGGTTCTTGGGTGGTCATTATTCTTGTTTGAACAGAAGAGGTGTGAGTGCGTAGTAGAACATCTGGATCTCTTGTTACAAAGAATGTGTCTTGCATATCTCTCGCAGGGTGTTCTGGAGGGAAGTTAAGTGCTGAAAACACATGCCAGTCGTCTTCGACTTCAGGACCCTCTGCAACAACAAAGCCCAAACGTCCAAAAATGTCGGCAATCTCTGTTTTAACGATGGATAGAGGGTGTCTTGTACCTAGTTCTATTGGATCTGGGGTACGGGTTAGGTCTAATTTGTTCTCCTCTGATTCTTTGCTGTCTAAACTTGACTTAAGTTCGTTGATTTTTTCTTGAGCGGTATTTTTTAGGTCGTTGAGTAGTTGACCAACTTCTCTTTTTTGCTCGTTAGAAACGGTTCTGAAATCATTGAACAAAGAAGTAATCTTTCCTTTTTTGCTTAAGTACTTGATTCTTAAAGATTCTAAGTCATCTTTGTTGATTGCTTGTAATCCCTTGACTTCTTCTAAAAGTTCTTTAATACGCTCTTTCATTTTCTTTCCTCTAATTCTTTTATTCTGCAAATTTAAGATTTTTTTCTCATAAATGTTGCAATATGTATATAATAAATACGGATGAGTAGGTTTGAAAATGAAATGTTCATGAAAAAGGTTTATAAAGAAAAAACACCAAGTTTCCCAACTTGGTGTTTCCCTGAACGTTTATTCGTTCTAAAAATGAAAACAAACACTATTATGAAAAAGTTTCTATATTATCTATTCCATTACGATTGGAAGCCCTTGATAAACATTCAGAATCTGTATGTTTAGAATGGCCGTATACTTGGCTTGTAGGGTCTGTTCTTGCGCGTTTAGTAAAGAATTCCTCTCATTCAACATCTCATAAGGGTTCTTGATTCCCAATTCGTATTTTTCTTTTGTGAGATCGTAACTTGCTTGCGCAGCCTCCTCACTGCTGATTGACGCTACATAACTTAACTGAGCTGCAATTGCATCATTGTAGGCAGACTCAATAAGTTTTCTCATGTCGTCCTTAATTTTATCTGTCTGCAAATATACTAATTTTTTTTCTAACTTCGCCTTTTCTACTTCAGATTTTCTGTTTCTGTTGTCTAAAATCGAATAATTTAACGATATCCCTACATTTTCTCCGAAATTTTGTTTCATTTGATCTCCAAAATTTAGGTCGGATATGCTGTTATGTCCCGTACTAACACCTGCACTTAGGTTGATACTTGGGTAGTAGCCCGATTTCGCGGCCTTTATCTTTAGTTCAGATATTTCCTCGTTTAATTTTGCTGCTTGTATTTCAGGTCGGGTAGATAAAACAGTTTCGTATATTTCGGTTTTGTTAGGAAGGCTTTTTGTTATGCTCTCTTCTGAAATGACAGGAACGAGTACCTCCATCTCTTCGTCAGCATTTAACTTTAAAAGCAATTTTAGATTTAATTTAGCTTCCGTTAAGTTATTCTTTGCCTCTACGTACTGATGATATTCATTTACGTATTGAGCTTTGATTTGAGAATAATCGCTTTTTGATATTGCACCTGCTTCGTAAAGTTGAGAAGACCTTTCGTCCTGCGCTTTTGCAACTTCAAGGGAACTAGTCTTTACTTTTAGATTTTCTTCTGCATAGAGTACTTGTATGTAATAGGAGAGTACGGATATTTTCAAATTCTCTATGATTTCATCTTCTGATATTCTGCTAATTTCTCCTTGAACTTCCTGTTGTTTGATGGCGTATTTCCTTTTGAATCCATTAAAGACAGTCCATCCTGCACCTAATCCGTAGTTCCCGTTGTAAGATGTGTGATCTTTGCCTTCCGGAACCCAGGGACTGTTGTTTAAGGAGTGGGAGGTGGAAAAAGAAA
Source organism: Paludibacteraceae bacterium (assembly GCA_045600225.1). Taxonomy (GTDB): domain Bacteria; phylum Bacteroidota; class Bacteroidia; order Bacteroidales; family Paludibacteraceae; genus UBA1181. Next base: position 31,124 of record JAZRXL010000027.1, on the reverse strand, counting down.
GGGTTGGTTGCCATTGTGCTTTTGCTTGTTTTATATTGATTTTGCTTTCTTCTGTTGAGATTCGTCCCTTTTGCAAGTCGATGTTTTGCTCCAACGCGTAATTTAAGCAATCGTCTATATTCCACACCTTTTGGGCATTGACTTGAAACTGAAGTACTATCAATATGGAGCAGAAAATGATTTTGTAATTCATAATACTATATGATTTGTTTGCAAATTTATTGAAGAAAATGTTGATGATTCTTTAATTTAGACCAACAGATGATTTTTGTCGACGAATACCGCAAAAAACAAGAGGATCCCGAACGAGATCCTCTTGCCATTATTCAATATTGCCTGTCTTATCGACTAAATGAGATTAACTTACCTTTCTTGTCAGTGTTGAATGCTCCTTCGTCGTAAACTACCACTCCGTTTACCAATGTCTTGCATATTTTGTAGTTGAGAGTTTCTCCTTCCATAGGAGACCAACCGCATTTGTATTGCAAGGATTCTTTTGTGACTTTTGTTGGATTGTTAGGCTCAACTAGAACTAAATCTGCATAAAATCCTTTTCTGATGAAACCTCTCTTTTCAATGTTGAAAAGTTTAGCAGGGTTGTGGCACATCTTTTCAACAACTTGCTCTCTTGTGAAATTTCCTTTCTTTGCAAGTTCCAACATCATTTGAAGAGAGTGTTGGATAGAAGGGTATCCGGATGCTGCATGTAGGCAGTCTCCCTCTTTGTCGCTTGCCAAGTGTGGAGCATGGTCTGTTGCAATTGTGTCAATGATATTTGCTTCTATGGCCTTTAGTAGATTAACTCTACTTTTTTCTTTCTTGATAGAAGGGTTGCATTTTATCTTCGCACCTAATCTTTCGTAATCTCTATCATCAAACCACAAATAACCAACACAGGTTTCTGCTGTAATTTGTTTTTCCTCCAATGGCTTGTTGTTGAATAGAGCCATCTCTTTTGCCGTGGTAAGATGAAGCACATGAAGTTTGGTTCCGTACTTCTTTGCCAAATCAATAACTTTAGATGTTGACTTGTAGCAAGCATCAGAGTTTCTAATGATTTCGTGGTAAGAAATTGGAATTGGTTGATCTCCGAGTTCCGCTTTTACTTTTGCTAAGTTCTCTTGGATCATGGCTTCATCCTCATTATGAGTGGCAACCAAGATAGGAGATTCTTTGAATATTCTCTCCAAAATAGCAGGATTGTCAACTCTCATGTTTCCTGTTGATGCACCAACAAACACTTTGATACCACATACCTTGCTTTTGTCTACATTTACAACCTCATCGATGTTGTCGTTTGTAGCACCAAGATAGAAAGAGAAGTTGGTTAAGCATTTTTGTTCTGCCAAAGCAATTTTGTTGTCAATCTCTTTCATGGAAGTGGTTTGAGGGTTGGTGTTTGGCATGTCCATTATGGATGTAACACCACCGGCAACTGCGGCCTTCGACTCGCTTTCAAAATCTCCTTTTTGAGTTAGACCTGGTTCTCTGAAATGAACGTGCGTGTCTATTACACCTGGTAATAACCACTTGTCTTCTCCATCTATGATTTCCGCATTTTTTAGTATGTTCTCAGGAACTTCATCCTTGAAAATCTTCGAGATTTTATCACCCTCAATCAATACGGAACCCTTGTATGAGTTTCCCTCGTTTATGATTTTTACCTTATGGATAAGTATGTTTTTCATTTTTTGTAATTTTAATAGTTAGAACCCTTTATTTACTCCCTTTTTGTGGATACTTACGGAAGAAACTATCCCATTTCAAACGAATTACTCCGAATAAAGCTTCTCCGAAAATACCTCCACTCATCTTTGAATTTCCTAATACTCGATTGACGAATATGATAGGAACTTCTTTGATGGTGAATCCACATTTGTATGTTGTGTATTTCATCTCTATTTGAAATGCATATCCCTTGAATCGTATTTTGTCTAATTCGATAGTTTCAAGAACCTCTTTTCTGTAACATTTGAATCCTGCTGTTGTGTCGGCAACCTTCATTCCTGTTACAATGCGCACATATATAGAAGCGAAATAGGACATTAGAACTCGACCCATTGGCCAGTTAACCACATTTACGCCACTGATATAACGCGATCCGATTGCTAAATCAGCACCTTCCACAGAACATGCTTTGTGTAGATTTAGCAAGTCGTTTGGATTGTGAGAGAAATCAGCATCCATTTCGAATACATACTCGTATCCATGTTCCAAAGACCATTTAAATCCAGTAATGTATGCTGTGCCCAATCCTTGCTTTCCTGCTCTTTCTATAATGAACAGACGATCGGGAAACTCTGTTTGTAGATTTTTGACAATGGCCCCTGTCCCATCCGGAGATCCATCATCAATCACCAAAACATGGAAATGCTTTGGTAAGGAGAACACTGCTCTACAAATGTTTTCAATGTTTTCCTTCTCATTATACGTTGGTATAATTACTATGCCGTCGTTAGTTTCCACAATTTTATTTTTTATACGTTTATGCAAATTTAAAAAATGGTTTGGAAATTTATTCGCTATCTTTGTGAAAAAATTTCTTAATCTTGGAAATTGTTGAATTGTTAAAGTGCGTTGAGCTTAGTAATCAGGCTCTTGCAGTGAATGAGTGGATAAAAGGAAAGAATCGTACTCTCAACTTAAAGGGGTTGGATGGTTCTTTCCGCGCGTTGTTGTTCTCTTTTTTGTATCAAAAGGGTACACAGCAGATGTTTGTTGTGATGAATGATTCGGAAAGTGCCGCGTACTTTTATCACGATATTACGCAGATTTTGGGGCAGGAAGATGTTTACTTCTATCCGACATCATTTAAACCTACTGCTAAATATGGACAGCACCAGCAGGATCCGGCTAGTGAGATCTTGAGAACGGAGGTCCTCAATTGTTTGGAAAATAAAAAATCGAAGTTCTTTGTCGTCTCCTATCCAGAAGCTTGCACAGAGTTAGTTGTGAAAACAGAAGTCCTTAAAGAAAAAACATTTAATGTTAAAGTGGGGGAGACTGTCGATTCTCTGTTCTTAATCCAAATGTTAAATGAATTTGGCTTCTCACGAGTGGATTTTGTTTATGAACCTGGTCAATATTCTGTGCGTGGAAGTATCATAGATGTTTATTCTTTTTCGAGTGAAGACCCTTATCGAATAGATTTTTTTGGAGATGAAATAGACTCGATACGTACATTTGAAGTAGAAACACAATTGTCGAAAGAACAAAAGGATTTCATTTCCATCGTTCCTAATATACACGATCAAAAAGTGGTCTCAGATACCATTCTGAATTTCTTGCCAGAACACTCCTTGATATCCTTTTCCGATTTTAAGATTTTCTCTGAAATCCTTATAGAAACACAGGAGAAAGATGTTGAGAATGTGTTTGTTGATGGGTATGAATTCCTCAAAAAAATGGATTCTTTTAGATTGGTGGATTTTGGAGGACATTGCGGATTGAAAGGATCGGAAAAGATAGAGTTCAGGTCTGCACCGCAACCTGTGTTCAACAAAAATTTCGATTTGATAGCAAAAGATTTCAGCCAAAGGATTCAAGATGGATACTCTGTTTTCTTTTTGAGTGACAATAAACATCAAATAGATAGATTAGATTCAATCTTTAAGGACAAAGGGAAAAACATACCGTTTATTCCAGTCTCGAAAACATTGCACGAAGGCTTTGTGGATGAAGATATGCGTGTGTGTTGTTACACCGATCATCAAATTTTCGAACGCTATCATAAGTATTCTTTGCGGTCGGATCGTGCTCGAAATGGTCAGGTTGCATTGACATTAAAGGAACTTAATAGTTTCAAATTAGGAGATTATGTAGTGCACATAGATCATGGTGTCGCTCGGTTTGGAGGATTGATACAAATTGATGCTAACGGGAAAAAGCAAGAGGTAATTAAACTCTTGTATAAAAACGATGATCTTTTGTTGGTGAGTATCCATTCTCTCCATAAAATTTCAAGATATAAGAGTAAGGAAGGGGATGCGCCGACAATTAACAAGTTGGGAACTGGTGCATGGCAGACATTAAAAGAAAAGACAAAGAAAAAAGTTAAGGATATTGCTCGTGACCTTATTGCTCTTTATGCGAAACGTAGAGAGGAAAAAGGTTATGCCTTTTCTCCTGATACTTTTTTACAATCGGAATTAGAGGCCTCGTTTATCTATGAAGATACTCCCGATCAGTTGAAGACAACGAAGGAGGTTAAACAGGATATGGAGAGAGATCTTCCTATGGACCGCCTTGTGTGTGGAGATGTGGGTTTTGGAAAAACAGAGATTGCAATAAGGGCTGCGTTTAAGGCAGTTTGTGATAATAAGCAGGTTGCTATTTTGGTTCCAACTACAGTGTTGGCTTTGCAGCATTATAAGACTTTTAGTGAAAGATTGAAGAATTTCCCTTGCCGTGTAGATTATTTAAATAGATCAAAGACTGGTAAGGAGGTGAAACGCATATCGAAAGAGTTGGAAGAAGGATCTTTGAATATTGTGATTGGAACTCAAAAAATATTGGGGAAGGAAATTAAGTTCAAAGATCTTGGATTGTTGATAATAGACGAGGAACAAAAGTTTGGAGTTTCTGTTAAAGAGAAGATAAAACAGATGAAAGTGAATGTGGATACTTTAACAATGACTGCAACACCAATACCTCGTACGCTTCAGTTTTCTCTTATGGGAGCAAGAGACTTGTCGGTTATAAATACACCACCACCCAACAGATATCCTGTTCAAACAGAGTTGCATACTTTTAATGAAGATGTGATACGAGATGCTATTCGTTATGAGTTGGATAGAAATGGTCAAGTCTTTTTTATAAACAACAGAGTCCAAAACTTACAAGAAATAGCCGCTTTGATTAATAGGCTTGTTCCGGAAGCAAGGATTGCTATTGGTCATGGACAGATGCCAGCAGATGATTTGGAAAAAATAATCTTGGATTTCTTGGATTATGAATATGATGTCTTGTTGGCAACAACTATTGTGGAGTCGGGTATAGATATATCTAATTGTAACACAATAATTGTCAATAATGCACACAACTTTGGCTTAAGTGACCTTCATCAGTTGAGGGGACGTGTGGGAAGAAGTAACAGAAGGGCATTCTGTTACTTGCTTGCACCTCCTTTGTCTTCGGTTACACCAGAGGCAAGAAGGCGATTGCAAGCCATTGAAAGTTTTTCGGATCTTGGAAGTGGTTTCAATATTGCAATGCAGGATTTGGATATTCGTGGAGCAGGAAATCTATTAGGTGCAGAACAGAGTGGTTTTATAGCGGATTTGGGTTATGAGGCATATCAGAAAGTATTGAATGAGGCGGTGGCCGAGTTGAAGGTAGACGAATTCTCCGATTTGTATAAGGAGGAAGATGATAAAAATGTAGAGAAACTTCAGTATGTGACAGATTGTCAGGTAGAAACAGATTTGGAACTGACTTTCCCTTCTGATTATGTGGAGAATGTTTCTGAACGAATGTCGTTGTACAGAGAATTGGATAATGTTCGGGATGAAGAGGAGTTGTCGAGGTTTGAGAACAAGTTGATCGATAGATTTGGTCAATTGCCTGATCAAACAAGAAATCTGTTGCTGTTGGTTCGTTTACGATGGATAGCGATATCGTTAGGCTTCGAAAAGCTTACATTGAAACAAAATAGAATGGCCGGTTATTTTATTACAGTTGAGAATTCTCCTTATTTTCAGTCGGATGCATTTGGTAAGATTATTAATTATTACCAGACACATGTTGAAAGATGTAAATTAAGAGATGTGGCAGGAAAGAAATCGATTTTATTTAATGATGTGGATACAGTAGATGAGGCGTATCAAATATTGAATAGAGTGGAAGAAACCTCCTCAAATTAACCGACGAATAGCCATATTTTTTGTACAAAAAAACAGTCAAATCTTTTTGATTTTGTATTTATTATTATACTTTTGTAGTGTTAAATTTTAAAACGATTAGATTATGGCTTACGTAATTGGTGAAGATTGTGTTGCTTGTGGTACTTGCGCAGGAGAATGTCCAGTAGGAGCAATCTCTGAGGGCGACATCTATAAGATTGATGCTAACGCTTGTACTGAGTGTGGAACTTGTGCAGACGCTTGTCCAGCAGGTGCTATCTCAAAGTAATTAGTCTTGATTAGTAGAATCAAATTGGGATGTCCATAGGACATCCCTTTTTTTTCGTTTATGAAAGTTGCCTTTTCTTTAATGATTCACAATGCGGACGATGACAGAGTCGCTTATCAGGAGGCGGAAGCCCTTCGTAAGATAGGTGATGAGGTTTTTATTTTCTCTGCTTATGAACAAAAAGAGAAAGGAAGAGATGAGAAAAAATCCTGGTTGTATGATCATCTAAGGGAAGTGTCTCCAGATGTGATTGTTTGTGATACTCCTGTTTCTGTATGTGTGGCAAGGAGGGTGGCGAAGAATTTACAATCGGATGTAAAGATTGTATATGATATAACAGAATGGTATCCTTCTAAGAAAAATTTACGCAATGCTTCTTTCTTTGGTAAGGTCTTGCGCTTTTTCTATTTGTCTTTGCTTTCTTTATTGGCAGGTTTTTATTGCGATGCTTTTATATTTGGAGAATACTACAAGTCATTCCCTTTCCGTTTTTTGTTCCCATGGAAACGGATGATGTTTTTGTCTTATTATGCACCTGTGGGTCGTGTTTTGAAAAGAGATGCAAAACAGTCATTGAAGGATGGTTGTGTGTTGTATTATTCTGGAAACCTTACAGAAGAGAAAGGTTATTTTAGAGTTTTGTCAGTAGCTAAAAAGGTTGCGGCAGAACGACCTTCTATTCCTTTTGAATTAAAAGTGATTTCGTCAGAGACGGAAACAGAAGTGAATGATTTGTTGCCAAACTTAAAAGTCTCTTATTCTCGATGGATGCCTTTCCCTGATTTTTGCCATAGTGTTTCAACGGGAGATGTTTTTTTCGATTTAAGAGATAATGATTTTGAAAACACACATTGCTTGCCGATAAAATTGTTTTATTACATGTCTGCAGGCAGACCTATGGTGTACTCAGATTTGAAGGCAATACGAAAGGGAGTTCCCGAATTTGCAGTAGAATGTTTGGTGGATCCTATGGATGAAAATGAGATAGTGAATACAGTACTTCGTTATGTCGATAATCCTGAAATTTATAGGATGCATTGCCAAAATAATTTAAATTTGTCTTCCCTAAAATATAATTGGGAAAATATAGAAGGTGATTTTTTGAAATTCATACATGATGGCTTTTGATGTAAAGAAAAATATATTGATGACTATAGCAGGAAAAAGTTCAATATTAATCTTGAACTTTTTAGTAGTCATTTTGACCACCCATTTTTGGGGAGCTCAAGGTCGAGGTGTGATAGCTATGTTTGTTGCGGATGTTAGTTTGTTAGCCATCGTGGCAAATATATTTACAGGTAGTAGTGTTTCATACTATTTGCAGCGAACGGGCGCTTCCCGGTTGTTCGCTATCGCTATGCTATGGGTGTTCCTTTCTTCATTTGTGGGGGCCCTGTGCTTTCATATCGTTGAGAAGGAGAATGTATCCTTGTTCTTCTTTGTGGTTTCTGTATTTACTGGTTTGTTGGCATTCTTTAATTCCTCTTTCGTTGGGGGGCAAAGGATTAAGCAGTATAACATGCTGACGGTGTTGCAACCATTTATGTTGCTCCTTTTTATGCTCTTGTTTTACTATTGGATAGATGATAGTTATAGGGCCTACTTTTATGCACAAATGCTTTCTCTTTTTATCCTGACCGTTATTTGTTTATGTTTAGACAGGAAGAAAGTTTCATTAAAAGGCGTAACTAATTTGTGGCCAGCTGCAGTTCGCTCCTTTAAGTTTGGATTTCAAACAGAGTTGAGTAATTTCCTTCAATTCTTTAATTATAGATTGAGTTTTTATTTTTTGACCTATTTTGTAGGAAGTGCTTCTGTGGGTGTCTTTTCTATTGGTGTGACATTGGCAGAGTCGATTTGGATTGTAAGTAGAAGTATCTCGATGGTTCAGTATTCCAGATTGTTGAAGGAGAAAGATGGACAGGAGGCTATAAAGGGAACTAATCAAGTTGCTTGGTATAGTTTCATTGTGACTGCAATTATTTTGGTTGTTGCAAATTTGATGCCGAAGGAGTTGTTCGTATGGGTGTTTGGGTCTGAATTCTACGATGTTAAACTTGTTCTGATGGTCCTTTCTCCAGGAGTTCTATTGATAGCAGTATCTAATGTTTTTGGCCATTATTTTTCTGCAAACGGAAAACTTAAGATATTAGTGGTTAAATCTTTTGTAGGTGTCTTGGTCACATTCGTATTATCGTTTGTTCTTGTAGAACGATACCAGATTGTAGGAGCCTCATTGGTGAATATGATATCTAATGTTGTGACTTCTATAATATTATTTGTTGCATATTGGAATTGTTCAAAGAGAGGTTGATTATTGTTGAATTTAGTTGTTTAAAATTATAGATTATGTCAAATCAAATTGTTCCTATTACGCTGTTAACAGGATATTTGGGTAGTGGAAAGACTACATTGGTGAATCATATCCTTTCAAATAAGAGAGGTATGAAAATTGCGGTTATTGTGAATGATATTGGAGAGGTTAATATAGATGCATCATTAATTCAAAAAGGGGGAGTGGTTACACAAAAGGACGATAGTCTTGTTGCACTTTCTAATGGTTGTATTTGTTGCACCTTAAAAACAGATCTAATTCAGCAGATTACAGACATAACGAAAACAAATAGTTTCGATTATATTGTAATAGAGGCAAGCGGTATATGTGAACCTTACCCAATTGCAAATACAATCGTTTCAATTTCAGACATGGCACGTAGATATGGATTGCCAGATATTTGTAGATTGGATTGTGTTGCCACCGTAGTGGATGCGTTGAGGCTTGCAAAGGAATTCTCTAACGGAGATGATTTGATGCATGGACCGGATGAAGAGGATTTGGCAAACCTTGTTATTCAGCAGATCGAATTTTGTGATGTTATCATATTAAACAAGGTAAGTGAGGTTTCTGCAAAAGAATTAGAGGAGGTAAAGGTTGTAATAAAAAAATTGCAACCTCATGCTCAGATCTTGGAAACTGACTACGCGAAAGTTGATTTGGATGAAATCATCGATTGCCATAAGTTTGATATGGAAAAGATTTGTATGTCCGCTGGTTGGATTGAGGAAATGGAGAAACCTGCAGAGTCTCGAGAGGAGGAACATCACCATCATCACCATCATCATCATGATCATGATGATCATGAGTGTCATTGTCATCATGCAGAGGGGGAAGAATGCCATTGCCACGATCATGACCATGATCACGATGATGATCATGAACATCACCACCATCACCACGATCATGAACATTGTCATTGTGGAGAAGGAGAGACTGAAGAGTATGGCATTAGTACATTTGTTTACTACAGAAGAAAACCTATGAATTTGAATGCCTTCGATCACTTTGTGTATAAAACATGGCCAAAGGGGGTGATTCGTGTGAAGGGTCTTACTTACTTCTCTGATAATGAAGATATGTCTTATTTGTTTGAGCAGGCAGGGACTCAAAAGACATTACAAGAAGCTGGACAATGGATTTGTACAGCTCCTAAAGATGAGATGGAAATGATGTTAAGACAGAATCCTGAATTGCTTAAAGAGTGGGATGATAAGTATGGAGATAAGATGGTTAAGATGGTCTTCATAGGAAAGAATATGGATAAGCATGCTATTTGTGAGGCTTTGGATAAGATATAAATTAGAAGCTTATATTTTGAAAGGGGAGAAATTGTCATAAGCAGTTTCTCCTCTTTTACTTTGTGTAAACTCAATTTTACTTCGAGGAATTCCTGTTTGGAAAAAATAAGCCCGAATCTTAAAAAGATCCGGGCTTTGAATATTTATAAATGCTAATGCTTACCAAGCAAACAAAGGATAATCCTTCATGATAGAATTAACCTTCTCGCGAACTGAAGTGATAGTCTTATCGCATTCTGGTTTGCAAAGAACTGTGTCGATCATCTCAACAATCTCAACCATGAAATCTTCCTTAGCTCCACGAGTAGTGATAGCAGGAGTACCAAAGCGAAGACCTGAAGTTTGGAATGCAGAACGTGTATCGAATGGAACCATATTCATGTTGGTTGTGATGTCTGCAGCAACAAGAGCAGATTCTGCCATTTTACCAGTCAATTCAGGGAACTTAGGACGAAGGTCGATCAACATTGAGTGGTTGTCTGTACCATTAGAAACAACAGCATAACCTTTATCGACGAATGCTTGTGCCATAACAGCTGCATTCTTCTTAACTTGAGTTTGGTATGTCTTAAATTCAGGTTGAAGTGCTTCTCCGAAAGCAACAGCCTTAGCTGCAATCACGTGCTCAAGCGGACCACCTTGCATTCCTGGGAATACTGCAGAATTCAAGATAGAAGACATCTTGCGGATAACACCCTTTTTTGTAACTTTACCCCAAGGATTGTCAAAGTCCTTGCCTAAAAGAATGATACCACCACGAGGGCCACGAAGAGTCTTGTGTGTAGTAGATGTAACGATGTGAGCGTACTTTAATGGGTTGTCAAGCAAACCTGCAGCGATAAGACCAGCAGGGTGAGCCATGTCAATCATAAGTAGAGCTCCTACCTCATCAGCAATCTTACGCATGCGTGCGTAATCCCACTCACGAGAATACGCAGAACCTCCACCGATAATCAATTTAGGATGCTCTGCTTTTGCAATCTTCTCCATTTCGTCGTAGTCAACACGACCTGTTTCCTTGTTCAAGAAATATGGAACTGGTTTGTAAATCAAACCAGAAGTGTTTACCAAAGAACCGTGAGAAAGGTGACCTCCATGTGCCAAATCCAATCCCATAAATTTGTCGCCAGGATTTAAAACTGCCAAAAGGACAGCTCCATTGGCTTGTGCACCAGAGTGTGGTTGTACGTTAGCGTACTCAGCACCATAAAGCTTGCAAAGACGCTCAATAGCCAATCCCTCGCTCATATCGACTACCTCGCAACCACCATAGTGACGGTGTCCAATGTAGCCTTCTGCATACTTGTTTGTCAAGCAAGAACCCATTGCTTGCATAACTTGCTCACTTACGAAGTTTTCGGAAGCGATTAACTCAATACCTTTCAATTGGCGTTGGCGTTCCTTCTCGATAATGTCGAAAATTGCTGTGTCTCTTACCATAAAGTAAAGTCTATGTATTATATAATTAATTTTCTATCTGCAAAATTACTTTTTTTTTTCATACGAAGAGGTGTAATCTGCTATTTCTTATTGACAATAAGTTGATTTATTGGCTATCGTTTTGAAAAAAACTCTTTCTTCCGGTAAAAACAAAGAAGGATGCCCATTTGGACACCCTTCTAAAATTTAATTCTTTAAACAATTAAATTATTCTGCTGCTGGAGTTTCAGCTGCTGGAGCCTCTGCCTCTGCAATAGCCTCAGCTGCTTCAGCTGCAGCTTCTTTTGCTGCTGCCTCAAGTGCTGCTGCTGCCTCAGCTCTCTTCTTTGAAAGAGCTTCTGCCTTTGCTGTATTAACTGCCTTCTCAGCCTCAAGACGCTTCTTAACATCGTCCTTTTTTGCATTTTCTTTCTTTGCAACGATGTCTTGAGCTTTCTTGTCCTTCTCAGCTACCCATTTGTCAAATCTTTTTTGAGCCTCATCCTCAGAGAAAGCACCCTTCTTAACACCACCCTTTAAGTGCTTCATTAGGTATACACCCTTGTCGCTCAATAGGTTTCTTGTTGTGTCTGTTGGTTGTGCACCTGTCTCTACCCAGTACAATGCTCTGTCAAATTTTAAGTCTACTGTAGCAGGATTTGTGTTTGGATTGTATGATCCAATTCTTTCAATGTACTTACCATCACGTGGTGCTCTGCTATCTGCTACGACGATGTGGTAATACGCGTACCCCTTACGGCCGTGTCTTTGCAATCTAATCTTGGTTGCCATTTCTTAAAATTTTTTATTTAGTTAAACTTTTTGCTATAAAGCGGTGCAAAGGTAAGACATTATTTTTAATTTTCCAACCCTAGCACTTTGTTTTTGCTTACTGTCGCAACAAATTCTTTTAAATAAGCGGGCTCAAAATACGCAACGTCCTTGAAGTTTTTGTTGCTGAATTCCTCTTCTGCCAACAGTCTCATGTCGCAGGCTAGGGGGACGATATTGTCTAAAAATCGTGCGTTGGAATGCGTGATCACTGATTTGCATTTCTCAGCTCCATTTCCGAAGAAGTATACAATCTGTTTGTCGAGTATCTCTTTGTATGAGTTTTCGTCAATGATGTCGGCTGATGTTTCGACGATCTTTTTTAATTCGGGAGTGAAAAATGCGGTGTATACTTCCATTCTCCTGGCGTCAATCATAGGGCAAAGTAGATAGTTTGTCTCGCCTTGCAATTTGTTTCTTGCTGATTTCGCCATTATCTTTAGTGTGTCGATAGACAAAAGTGGTGTGTCCATGCCATAGCATAAACCTTTGGCAGTTGACACTCCGATTCTTAATCCTGTATAAGACCCTGGTCCGCTGCTTACGGCAGTTGCATCAATCTTGATCTCGTTGCTTTTTGCAAACGTGAGCGCCTCTTGTATATAAGGTGCTAAAAGGGTTGAGTGAGCTTGACCTTCCATGTGTCTCTTCTCCCACACGACCTCTCCGTTTTTTGCTATGGATACGGAACAAACTTCCGTTGAGGTCTCAATAGATATGATAGTTGCCATTTCTTTTGTCTTAAAAATTTATGCAAAAATACATTATTTGCTTTTAATGTATTAATTTGAGAAATATAAATTACCTTTGCATTGTAAATTTTCAAAAATTAGAGAAATATGGTATTGTCAATGACAGGATTCGGCAAGACAACTTGCGAGGTGGGATCCAAGAAAATTACGATTGAAATTAAGTCTTTGAACAGCAAACAGTTGGATCTGTTTTCGAGAGTTCCTAATGTTTATAAGGAGAAGGACTTGGAGTTGCGAAACATTGTTGCACAACGATTGGAGCGCGGAAAGATTGAGTTTGGAATTTTTGTTGAGAATTTGAATGGGGATGCTTCGACACAAATAAACCAAGCATTGGTTGAGAATTACTATTCCCAAATAAAATCCATGTCAGAGAAAATGGGTGTTCCTGAACCTTCTGATTGGATGGCTTTGTTGCTTCGTATGCCAGAAGTGATGAAAACCGAAGTTCAAGAGGTGGACGAAGAGGATTGGGCTAAGGTTAGAGCTGCATTCGAGAAGGCAGTTGACGCTTTGGTTGAATTTAGAACTCGTGAAGGCGAGTCTTTGTCTGCTGTGTTTGAACAGAAGATCGCTAATATTCGTTCTTTGCTATCAACTATTGATCCTTTCGAAAAAGAGAGAGTGGAGAAAATCAAACAGAGAATCATTGATAATTTGTCTGAAATAAAGGCTGTTGAATATGACAAGAATCGTTTCGAACAAGAGATGATTTATTATATTGAAAAGTTGGATGTGAATGAGGAGAAAAATCGTTTGCGTCAACATTTGACATATTTCGAGGAGACAATGAAGGCAGATGGATATGCAGGAAAGAAGCTTGGTTTCATTGCTCAAGAGATAGGTAGGGAAATTAATACATTAGGTTCTAAGTCAAACCATTCGGAAATGCAAAAGATTGTTGTTAAGATGAAGGATGAGTTAGAACAGATTAAAGAGCAAGTTTTGAATGTTCTCTAATATAAGAGTTGTATGAAAGAAAAAATGATAATATTCTCTGCTCCGTCAGGATCTGGTAAGAGTACGTTGATTAATTACTTGATGACTCAACTTGATTGCTTGGAGTTCTCTATTTCGGCAACAAGTAGAAGCCCGAGAGGAGAAGAGAAGGATGGAGTAGAGTATTACTTCCTTTCTCCGGAAGAGTTTAAGGATAAAATTGCTCAGAATGCTTTTCTGGAGTGGGAGGAAGTGTATACGAATAAGTTCTATGGAACATTGAAAAGCGAGGTGTCTCGTATAAATGGGAAGGGACATATTGTTGTTTTTGATGTTGATGTTGCAGGAGGTTGTAATATCAAGAAAATGTATGGAGACAATGCTTTGTCCATTTTCATCATGCCTCCTTCTGTCGCAACTTTGAAAGAGCGCCTTATCAACAGAGGTACCGACACAATGGAGGTCATTGTAGATCGTGTTAACAAGGCAGCTTATGAGATGACATTTTCTGACAAGTTCGACCGAATTGTTGTAAATGATAATTTGGAGCATACAAAAGGTCTTATTAAGAAAATCGTGAAGGAATTCATAGAAGGATGAAAACCGTTGCTCTGTTTTTCGGGTCGTTCAATCCCATCCATAATGGACATTTGATATTGGCGAATTATATTGCTGAATATGAGAATGTGGATGAGGTTCGTTTTGTGGTTTCTCCTCAAAATCCATTTAAGAAAGATTGGTGTCTGATGGATGATGATTGGAGACTAAGAATGGTTCGTGAATCGATTTCTGGATATCCGAAATTTTCTGTGTCTGACGCAGAATTCTTTTTGCCAAAACCATCGTATACATATAACACGTTGTCTCATTTCCTTGAGGAAGAGAAGAATGTTCGCTTCCTTTTAATAATGGGAGGGGATAACTTGCCTAATTTCCATAAGTGGAGGAATGCAGAAGGTATTGCTGAAATATGTGATATTTTGGTTTATCCAAGACCTGGGTATCCGATGGAAATTCCCGAAAAATGGAAAAATAATGTTCGGGTGATGAAAGAAGCGCCTTTGCTTGACCTTTCTTCAACAATGATTCGTAATGCGAAAAAAGAAGGGAAAGATGTTCGCTATTTCTTGCCGTTGCCTGTGTGGAATGCAATGGAGGGGTTGTCTTTCTCAGATGATGTTTGACTTTTTTGATTTAGTGGAGGAAAAAAATGCAGAGAAAAATTTTTATGATATTCATTAATCTGCTATTTTTGTGTCCCAAATGTGAAAAATAATTTCGATAATAATAAATTTATAAAAAGATGGCAGAGATAAAGGAAGAAGAAGGACAGATTCAAGTATTTGAAAATGTTGATAATGCATTAAATGCTGGTGAAGCATTTGTTGAGAGTCATCAAAAGCCTATCGCTATTGGCGTTGCAGTTGTATTATTGGTAGTTCTTGGAATCTTTGCGTTGAGAAGTTTGTATTTCCAACCAAGAGAGGCTGAGGCAAAAGAGGCAATGTTCCGTGCAGAGCAAATGTTTGCAATAGACTCTTTCCGTTTGGCTTTGGAAGGTAACGATGAGATGATGGGATTTGTAGAAATCGCAGATGAATATGGATGCACTGATGCTGGTAATGCAGCAGCTGCTTATGCAGGTTTGTGCTACAAACAATTAGGTGAGTTTGAAAATGCAATTACTTATTTGTCAAAGTTCGATGCTGATGATGAGATGATCCAACCTGCAGTGATCGGTTCTATCGGGGATTGCTACTGGGATTTAGGTGAGGCTGATAAGGCAGTTTCGTACTACGAGAAGGCAGCAAAGGGTGACAATGAGATCACTACTCCTTTCTATAATAAGAGAGCCGCATTGGTTTATTTGCAACAAGGAAAGAATGACAAGGCATTGTCTTTGTTGGAAGGAATTGTTGCTAAGTATCCTCAATTCCCAGATATCAATGAGGTTCAAAAGTTTATAGAGGTTGCAAAATCAAAATAACAACTAAATATTTAGAGAGGCTTCCTTATGAGAGTAGGGAAGCCTTTTTTCTTTTAAAACAAAAGTTATGGCTACAGTTGATTTGTCAAAATACGATAAAGATAGTGTTCCAAGCGCAGTCGATATGGCATTTGGAATAGTAGTATCAGATTGGAATAGTGAGGTAACTTATGCATTGTTAGAAGGTGCAAAAAGTTCTTTGATAGAGCATGGCGTGAATCCAGATAATATATGCGAATTCCATGTTCCTGGAAGCTTTGAGTTGATATATGGTTCAAAGAGAGTGGCAGAGGAATTGGAAGTTGATGCTGTGATCGCTTTAGGTTGTGTTGTTAGAGGAGGTACGCCTCATTTTGAGTATGTGTGTCAGGGAACCACAAATGGTATTGCTCATTTGAACGCAACGGGTTCTGTCCCAGTAATCTTTGGTTTGTTGACGACCGACGATATGCAACAGTCTTTGGATCGTGCAGGTGGTAAGTTAGGAAACAAAGGCGTAGAGGCAGCAATCACAGCAATAAAAATGGTTGATTTTAATAAAAAACTTTTGGAGTTTTAAAAAATAAGTTCTATCTTTGCAACCGATTTGAAAAAGGGCGAATACCAGAGTGGCCAAATGGGGCAGACTGTAAATCTGCTGGCTCTTGCCTTCGGTGGTTCGAATCCATCTTCGCCCACAAAAAAGTTGTAAAAACCAACTGCGGAAGTAGCTCAGTTGGTAGAGCATCAGCCTTCCAAGCTGAGGGTCGCGGGTTCGAACCCCGTTTTCCGCTCTAAGGGTCTTCTTTGAGAAGACCCTTTTTGTTTTTTGGGTATTGATTGTTAAACAATGTCGCTAAAAGATAGAACTATGGTTTTAGATACATTAGAAAAAATTGATATGTATGAAGGTTTGCATCCTTCTTTTAGTAAGGTGATTGCATATCTTAAAGATTTGGATTTCAATAGTTTGCAAAGAGGAAAGATCGTTGTTGATGATGATTTTTACATTAATGTCGACGAGGCGGATTTAAAAGATGCGCAGTCGGCTAGTTTGGAGGTGCATGATGCTTATATTGACATACAAATTCCAATTACAAATTCTGAGTTTGTTGGATATAAATCTCGTGAACAATGTAAAGTGTTGAAAGAACTGCGTCCGGGGAGGGACATAACCTTTTTTAAGGATGAGTTTTCTTTTTCTTTTTCTCTTCCCGTCGGTTCATTTGCCATCTTTTTCCCTCAGGATGCTCATGCTCCTTTGATTGGATCGGGTAAAACAAGAAAGATTATTGTCAAGGTAAAGGTGTAGTTTGAATTGAGAAATATAGTAGAGAGAAGTGTGGGTACGCAACAAAGAGCAATTTTTTTGACAAAAAAATAAATAGAGTGTGCCGTGGTTTGCTTTTTTAAGAAAAATTTATATATTTGCATTGACATAGAATTAAATTTTTACGAAATTTAACAGAAAACTATTACATATGATCAAAAAGTGGATTTTTGCTTGTGCGGCATTGCTACTGATGGCTGGTTGCGCCGAGAATAAAGAGAAGAGCGCTCCAAAGCCAGAAAAACAGGTAGAGACAAAGATTTCTAAACCATCCTCACCGTTTGGAAAGGTTACTCCTGCTTCAAAGGAGGTTGAAGTGTTGATGCCTTATGCGTATCCTAAGGGTTCTGCGGTAGACAAGTGGGGTAAATTGAAAGTAGTAAAAGGCGAAGACGGTGTTCGTCGTTTGTGTGATGAAAAGGGTAATCCTGTGCAATTAAGGGGTATGAGTTCTCATGGTATGCAGTGGGCTGGTATCGCAAATATCACAGAAGATAATATTAAGTCTTTGAGCAAAGAGTGGAATTGCAATGTGTTCCGTTTAGCTTTCTATGTAGACGAAGAGGGCGGTTATGCTTATAACCCAAGTCACAGAACTCGTCATTTGGAAAATGTAGTTAAATGGTGTGCAGAAAATGGTATGTATGTGTTGGTTGATTGGCATGTTCATAGTCCAGGAAATCCGCAGAGCGCATTTTATAGAAAACATCATTGTTGTGGAGTCGATTTGGCAGCAGATTTCTTTACCTACTGTTCAAGAAGATTCCAATATCAGAAGAATGTCATTTATGAGTTGTGCAATGAGCCTAACTCAACAAAAGGTGAGGTAACTTGGTTGCGTCATATCAAGCCGTATTGCGAGGATATGTTGAAGATTATTCGTGAAAATGACCATGATGTTGTTTGTATTTGTGGTACTCCAGAATGGAGTCAACGTCCTCAGGATGTTATTGGTCATGAGCCACAAGATCCTTCAGGAAAGGTATATGATAACTTGATGTATTCTTTCCACTTCTATGCAGCATCTCATAATGATGGTGTTCCTTTAGATTCGACAATGGGTCGTGGTTATGATTTTATGACTCCATTCCAAAAGGGTGATATATTGAAAGAGTTGCCAATCTTTGTAACTGAGTTTGGAACTACGGATGCAAGTGGATGGCATAATCTTCGCTTAGATTTGACAGAGAAATGGTTGAAGATCTTTGCAGGAGACAATGTTGCTAAGCAAGTGGTTAGCTGGTGTAACTGGAGTTATAGTGCAGAAGGTGGTGAATGTGCTGCTTTGAAATGGAATGATGGTAAGATGTATCCAATGGATAAGTCCATCCTTACACCTTCAGGAAAATATATCTTTGATAAATTACACGAAAAAACTAAGTAATGAGACATTATTGGTGGTTGTCCATTTTCTTGTTGTTGTCTTTCTCTTCTTTCTCTCAAAAGAAAAGAGAAATGAGAGGGGCCTGGATAGCCACTGTGGCAAATATAGACTGGCCGTCTAATCGCGATTCATCATCAAATTTCCAGAAGCAAGAATTGATCTTGCTTCTGGATTCTTTGTATAGAAACGGCTTTAATTCTGTTATTTTCCAAATCAGACCTACTGCGGATGCTTTATATCGTTCAGACATAGAGCCTTGGTCCGAATGGTTGACGGGAGTTCAAGGAAAGACTCCTGCAGATTCAACCTTTGATCCCTTGCAAGTTGTGGTAGAAGAGTCTCATAAAAGGTGTATGGAAGTACATGCGTGGATAAATCCTTATCGCGTTACGAATACGCCTAAATCGAAATTGACGGAAAATCATCTTTATTACAAAAAGCCCTATCTGTTTAAACAATACGGCGATAAAATCTTCTTTGATCCTGGTTTGGAGGAAACAGCGGATTATCTTCTGACTGTGTTGAGAGATATTGTTGATAGATATGATATCGATGCACTGCATTTGGATGATTACTTCTATCCATACCCTGTTGGAGGAAAAGATTTCCCCGATGATGACACATTTAAAAAGAATCCGAATGGATTTACGAACAAAGGGGATTGGAGAAGAGATAATGTGAACCGCATTGTTATGCGTATCCAGCAGATGGTGAAGGAGCGTAAGCCTTGGGTTCAGTTTGGTGTGAGCCCATTTGGCGTGTGGAGAAACAAGGCTAAGGATGAGAAAGGTTCAGAGACAAAAGCAGGTGTGACGAACTATGATGATTTGTACGCGGATGTCCTATTGTGGGCAGAAAAGGGTTGGATTGATTATATTGCTCCACAGCTGTATTGGGAAATCGGAAAGACTGTAGCAGATTATGCAGTGCTGGCTCCTTGGTGGAGATCAAACACACCTAACTCTTGTCAGTTGTATTTCGGACTCTATGCCTCAGGCCTTGAAGTAAACAAACCTACAGCATGGAAGACTCCTAATGAGTTGGTTCGTCAGATGCATTATAATGATCAGTGTGTAAATATAGAAGGCTTGCTATTTTATAGCACACACTACATTTTGCGCAATCCCCAAGGATTGTTGGACAGTTTGAAGGCAGAATTCTTTAAATACCCTGCATTGACTCCGGAGATGAAAGGTAGTGAGGCTCATTTTCCATTGAACCTTCGTGTTGAGAATGATTCAATATTGAAATGGGATCCTGTTGTTGCAGATATGGGAGAGAGTAGTGCCTATTATGTCGTTTATGCATTTTCAGATTCTGTGGATTGTGATTTTGACAAGCCTCAGAACATTCTGCTGAAAACAACAGAGACAGAGGTTGATTTAACATCGTTCTCTAATTGGAAGAAATCAACCTATTATAACATAACCGTAACTTCTGTTAATAGGTTCAGAAAAGAGAGTGATCCGTATGAGTTCGTTTTGTATAGGAAAAAATAAAGGAGATTCAAATAACAACAAAGGCTGCATACGCAGCCTTTGTTGTTTATCTGGATCTGTTCTTAATCTTCCCTGATAGCTTGTCTAATCCTAACCAACTTCTTTAACAATCCATCTAGTTGGTCGAGTTTCAACATGTTTGCACCGTCCGACTTTGCATTGGCTGGATCAAAATGCGTTTCGATAAATAGACCGTCAGCACCTGTGGCAACACCTGCTTTTGCGATAGTCTCAATCATCTCGGGATCGCCTCCGCTCACTCCTGATAATTGGTTGGGTTGTTGTAGAGAGTGTGTGCAGTCAAGTACTGCAGGACAACCTATCTTTTGCATAGTTGGTATACTGCGGAAATCTACGATCAGATCTTGGTATCCAAATGAGGTGCCTCGGTCGGTTAACATGACTTTGTCGTTGCCGCAATTCCTTACTTTTTCTGCTGCAAAGGCCATTGCTGCAGGAGATAAGAATTGGCCCTTCTTTATATTTATGGTCTTTCCTGTTTTTGCTGCCGCAACCAACAGGTCTGTTTGTCTGCAAAGAAATGCAGGTATTTGTAGAATATCCACATATTCAGCAGCCAATTCCGCCTCTTCTGGCGCATGTATGTCTGTAACTACAGGGATGTCGAAAGTCTCACCTATCTTTTGTAGTACCTTTAACGCCTTTAAATCTCCAATTCCAGTAAAAGAGTCTATTTTAGAACGGTTAGCCTTTCTATAGGAACCTTTGAAAACATAAGGGATCTTGTACTTTTCTGATAGTGCAACGATGTGCTCTGCAATTTGGAAAGCCATCTCTTCTCCCTCAATTACGCACGGTCCTGCCATGAGAAAGAAATTCCCTGATTCTGTATGTTTTAGTTTTGGTATGTTTGGTGTCATATTAATGTGGTATTTATGTTTATCTTATACAAAGTACAATAGTGAGAATGAGGGCAAAGATAATCATATTGCGAGAGGTCTCACCTATTAGGGAGTTGAGTCGCTTGCCTTCCCTAATTTCACATATTTTTCTCCAAGTTATATAGTGCGGAATTATGTATGCACAAATTAAAGTCGGAAACGCCACCATTTTTAGTATGGTAAGCATTATGCCTGTTCCTATTACTGGTTTTAGTAAATGGGGTAGTGTCACATAAGAGAATACGAAAAAGAATTTTATCACGAAAAATATGGCTACGATGCCCATAAACAAGTAAAGGTATCTGCCAAAAAGTTCTCCATGAAGCACTACGGATGTGCGTTTCCCTGCTCTCTCATCTTGTTCTCTGTCTCGGTAATTGTTTAGAACTAGGAGCGCGTTAACCACCAAGCCTGTTGCGATTCCACAAAGAGTAAGTGTTGAGTCCCATTGCAGAATTTGAACATAAGCGGTAAAGCCAACAGCTATCAATCCGAAGAAGAGCACCACTGCGATATCTCCCAATCCGTTGTATGCCAATGGTAGAGGTCCTGAGGTGTAAAGGTAAGCGAATATAACGCAAAATAAGCCAACCAAAATCATTTGCCATCCTGCATAGTAGATTAATGTGGAACCGCATAGGCAACCGAAGATGATGACTGCGATAATTCCCTTTTTCATGCAATCGGGGGTGATCCAACCTTGGGCAGTGGCTCTTAACGGACCGAGACGGTCTTCCTTGTCACTACCTTTCAAAAAGTCGAAAAGATCGTTGATCAGGTTGGCTGCTATTTGCATTGATACTGCAAATAGTAAGCATGCAATAGCGGCACCCGGTTTGAAAGAGAAATGGTTGTAGGCAATGGCGCACCCCACAATAACGGGAGCGATAGCTGCTGCCCATGTTTTAGGTCTGGATGCTAAGATCCAAGCCTTGACAGAATTTCGTTTTATCTCTTGTCCCATTGTTATAGACTTTCAATGACAACTGCGTCTGTGGTTTCTTCGTCTTCTCCTTTATCGCAGCTGGTTGCGGAAAAAGATAACAATAGTAAAAATAGGGCTGAGGTTAATAAAAAAACATTTTTCATATCCGTAATAATTTTAATGTTATTGCAAATATAGAAAAAATAAATAGATATCTTTGCGAGTAAATGATAAACATATAGTATCGAATAATATGAAGAAAACAGTTTTATTGGCAATCGTTTCAACAGTGTCTATGTTCTTTGTATCTTGTGATAGAAAGAAGGAGAGTGATTATAAAACTTACGAAAATGAAAAGTTTACGGTAGAATACCCTAAGACTTGGGATTTGTCTATCGATGAGAACCCATTCCGTCCTTTCGCAACCTATTCGGAGGATTTGATGGTTGCATTGGCTACTCGTTTGCAAGGAGGCATTAGTTTGGACTCTTTTGTTGAAGAGAGAATCCAATCTTTTGAAAAGACACAATGGGGATTCCGATTGATTGATAAAAAGGTAGAAGGAAGCGAGGCTATAATCCATTATGTTAATGAATCGGAGGATTTGAAGTTGGGTACAACTATGCGAATCATAGCCAATGGGGATTTTTTCTATGGCATTGATGGAACCTATGAGACTCCTGTTCAAAAAGATACATTAGAGCATATTATTTCATCTTTGAATTTCAAGTGATGTAATGCTTTTCTCTTTCGTTGAAAAGTCTTATCTTTGCGCGATTTTTTAAATTAACAAGGATGGCGTTTGTGGGCTGTCCGTAATATAGATAAAGTTATGATAAAGGTGACATTTCCTGATGGCTCTGTTCGTGAGTACGAGAATGGAGTGACAGGTATGCAGGTTGCAGAGAGCATTAGCTCTCGCTTGGCACAAGATGTGCTATCAATTAGTGTAAATGGTGAGGTTCGTGATTTGAACAGACCTATCGAGGAGGATTGTTCAATCAAGCTTTTCAAGTTTGAGGATGAGGAGGGTAAACACACCTTCTGGCATACATCTGCTCACTTGATGGCTCAAGCTGTACAAATGCTTTATCCAAATGCAAAGTTTGGTATCGGTCCGGCTATCGAGAACGGTTTTTACTATGACATTGATTTCGGAACAGAAGTTTTAAAGGAGTCTGATTTTGCAGCTATCGAGAAGAAGATGGCTGAGATCGTGGCTACAAAGCAAACATTGACACGCAAGGAGATTTCTAAGGCTGATGCGATGAAGATGTTTGAAGATAGAGGAGAGGTTTATAAGACTGAGTTGATCAGCGAACTAGAGGATGGTAAGATTACTCTTTACGAGCAAGGTTCGTTTACTGACCTTTGTCGTGGTCCTCACTTGCCAGATGTTTCTCCAATCAAAGCTATGAAGATCACTTCATTGGCTGGTGCTTACTGGCGTGGTGATGAGAAGAGAAAACAATTGACCCGTCTATATGCTATCACCTTCCCTAAGAAGAAAATGTTGGATGAGTACTTGGCCTTGATGGAAGAGGCTAAGAAGCGCGACCATAGAAAGATTGGTAAGGAACTTGGCTTGTTCATGTTTACTGATATGGTAGGTAAGGGACTTCCAATGTGGTTGCCAAAGGGTACTGCTCTTCGTCTTCGTTTGGAGGATTTCTTGAAGAGAATTCAAAAGAAGTTTGGTTACCAACAAGTAATGACTCCACATATCGGAAACAAGGATTTGTATGTTACTTCAGGTCACTGGGATCATTACGGAGCAGATAGCTTCCAACCTATCACAACTCCAGAAGAGGGTGAGATTTATTTGTTGAAACCGATGAACTGCCCTCACCACTGTATGATCTACAAGTGGCAACCACGTTCATATCGTGACCTTCCTTTGCGTTTGGCAGAGTTTGGTACTGTATATCGTTATGAGCAGAGTGGTGAGTTGCACGGTTTGACTCGTGTACGTTCATTTACTCAAGATGATGCACATATCTATTGCCGTCCTGACCAAGTGAAGGATGAGTTTATCCGAGTAATGGATATTATCTCTATCATCTTTAAGGCATTGGATTTCCAAAACTTCGAGGCTCAGATTTCATTACGTGATCCTAACAACAAGACTAAGTATGTAGGAACAGACGAGAACTGGGCAAAGGCTGAGGCTGCTATCGTTGAGGCTTGTAAGGAGAAGAATATGCCAGCAAGAGTAGAGTATGGTGAGGCTGCGTTCTACGGACCAAAATTGGACTTCATGGTGAAGGATGCTATCGGTCGTAGATGGCAGTTGGGTACTATCCAAGTGGATTACAACTTGCCAGAGCGTTTCGGTTTGGAGTATGTAGGAGAGGATAATCAAAAGCACAGACCTGTGATGATTCACCGTGCACCATTTGGCTCAATGGAGCGTTTCGTTGCAGTGTTGATCGAACATACTGGCGGTAAGTTCCCATTGTGGTTGACTCCTGAGCAAGTAGTTGTATTGCCTATCAGCGAGAAGTATAACGACTATGCACAGCAGGTGGTTGAGTACTTGGATCAGAATGATATCCGTGCGATTGTGGATGATCGTAACGAGAAGATCGGACGTAAGATCCGTGACAACGAGGTGAAGAGAATCCCTTATATGTTGATCGTTGGTGAAAAAGAGGCTGAGAACCAAGAGGTATCAGTTAGAAAGCAAGGAGAGGGCGACCAAGGTACTATTAAGTTGGCTGACTTTGCTGCTAATCTAACAGCTGAGGTTGAGTCAATGATTAATAGCTGGCAAAAGAACTAAGAAACGTAGGGGCGCATCGCATGCGACCATAATTTTAGGTATCATATACAAAAATAGGCATCGCATTGATTTGCGATGCCTGTTTTTTGTGGGGGCGCATCGCATGCGCCCTTATTCATGTTAATAAGCATCTGCCCTTGTTGTATTTACAGAATAAGATGTTGCTAGCTTACCAATGATATTGTATTATATCCCCAAACCCAAATAGAGAATAGTATGACAAAGAAAGTATCATTGAAAAGCTACACAAATGTCTTGATAGAGGAATGCCGTCTTGCTGGCAGATATCGAACGGTAGAAAATTATGGCAATGCACTTCGAAAGTTCCTGCGTTTCTTACAGGTGAATGATGTGGATATCTGTTCCATCCATCCTCGACAGATAATCGCCTACGAGCAATACCTGCTGAATGTTTGCGAACTGACGCGCAACACGTCGTCTTATTACCTTCGTAATTTGCGTTCCATCATCAATCGGTTTTATGACGAGTATTTGTATGAACTATCGCCTCAGCAATACTATATGCGGGCACAGTTGTTCGCTCGCGTCTTTACAGGGGTGGAGCAGACGTCCAAACGAGCCGTCGATGCCGACAGGTTGATGCGGGTGCTTGTGAAGGAGAAACAGACGTGTTCCGCAGAAAAAGAAAGAGCCATAGATCTCTTCCTGTTTAGCTTCATCTGCCAAGGAATCTCTTTTGTGGATATGGCACATTTGAAAACTTCTAATGTGCAGGGTGGAAGAGTGACGTTTCTAAGGCGAAAGACAGGTCAGAAGGTGAGTGTGGCGTGGCATCCTTTGATGCAGCGGATTGTGGATAAATACCACGAGAAGGGTTCTCCCTATCTGTTCCCTATTCTAACAAAGGCGGGCAACCATCGTGAACAATGCAAACGGGCGCTGATGAAGGTGAATAGATATTTGAAGGAGATAGGTCGGCGAAATCGCTTGCCCGTACCATTAACCTCCTACGTGGCAAGACATACTTGGGCAACCACCGCACAGCAACGTGACGTGCCCATGGCAACCATCAGCCGATGTTTAGGCCATGCTTCGGAACGAACTACGAAAATCTATCTTTCCGGCGAAAATCATTCGTTGGAAGATAGTGCTAATCGATTGATAATAGGAGAAGTGGAGAAGTATCTCTTCGCAAGAGATATGCGTCAAAACAAAGATAGATGATATCAATAAACTTTGCAACTGTTTAGGCGTAAAAAAATTCAGAACTTAGGGAAATAACTTATTTGAACTGATGTTATTATTTTGATTCTTAGGGGATTGTACGTGTTTTATATCTCTTGCGAAGAGATAGTGTGCTAATGTTATTAAATTTTTTTAATTCAAATATTATGAATATGACAAATTCATCGTTTGGTATTCTTGTCCTGTGCTTATGCACATTGGGATCTTGCTCAAACAACAGAACCAATTCAGATTCTGACAGTGCAAATTTATACTCAGGTAATAATGAGTATAATACATTGAATGATCAGGGAATAAGTAAAAGAGAACAGGAAATACGCAATAGGTATCCTTTTAAACAACCATGGAATGTGCTAGACTATATGTGTAGTCATACTTTTTATGCTGATGGAATTACGTTAAAGGTAGGAAGTGACAAGTGTTTATATGTAAATGATCAATGTATTTCAACTGTTCTTCAAGTGGAGGACTTTGATGAATATTCGGCAACGGTGGTCGCAAATTCACCATATGGGAGAGGTGTCCGCCTTGTTGTTGGTCAAATGACCGATCTTTACAACGGACATTTCGAGAAGGGTTGTGTCATTGATGTATATGATGGTACGACTTATAAAGAAGATAATTGGAAATGACATGTAGAAATGTGAATTATGATTGTAATGATGAGAAATATTAACGAATAAAACAAAAAGCATATGAGGAAATTATTTACAATCATTACTTTTAGATGTGATCAAATAAAAAAAGATGCAGTACAATCAGCCACACTGAAAAATTATGATGAAGCAATCTATGGATTGATGCAGGTTCCTGATGTATGTGATTGTTCCGAAGAATGTCAAGATCTTATGATTGATTATAGTAATAAAAAAAATCAATTATGAAGCTGCACAACTTTTAAATGAAGCGAAGGTATTGTGGGCAGAGTCTCCAAATGCAAATGGAGCGTCTGCTGTTGCAGATTTGTTATTACAAATTCCTTCTGGAACAGATAGTCAAAATGGTTTTGATGCATTACAAGCGGAGATCAATAAAAAATTGAGAGCCGATGAAAAACGTGATTGGGAATTCAAAATGCAGAAGTACAAAGATGATGTAGAAAAGCAAAGGAGAGATGATGAAGCACGTTATGCACAACTGCAAGCCGATAATGAATATCGTGCAAAGCAGCAGCAAGCTGATAATGAGAGAAAATTGCTTCAGCAGCAAGCTGATAATCAGTACAGACAAAAACAGCAGGCTGCTGATATAGAAAGCAGAAAGCAAACAATAGAAGCTTGTCGACAAGTTGGGTTGGAATATGCAAAGAATCAACCTGAAGTTAAATATGACGTAATATACTTATGGTAATATGGAAACATTATGTAATAAAACCAAATGGATAATGTTAGTAGTATTGGTGTTAATAATCCCAATGTTCTTAAACTTTGTTTTATTAGCAAAAAATCCTTTTCAAGTAGCAATTGTTTCAGCCCAAAATCCACAAGCTTATACTTGGTTAATGTTTTGGGGAGCTTATCTTAGTGCTGTTGGCTCTGTAATTATGGCATACGTCTCATATCGGCAAAACCAAAAGATATTAGAGAAAACACACGAAATAGAAACGAACAAAAAGAAACTGGAAGCCTACCGCATAATGGAAGACTATATTGTCAAAAACGAGCGATTACATTCGGACGCTTACTTTCAAAAGTATAAGTTAATAGATGTTTCTAACCGAAATAATTTATTATACCAACTAAAAAAACATAGAGATATTCTGTTAAACATAAGTACACGAGTCGTGTTTTTCCGGGATAGCACAGAAACCCTTGATAAGAGTAGTGACTACTACAGATATTTTCATGTGTTGGCTGAGTTAAATGATTTTGAACTTAAACATCTAACAAAATTCATTGATGACATAGAAAATTCTGAGTCCAGAATTGATTCCAAAACTATACAAGATTTTGTTGAAAAGGTTAATCATGAGGTAAAGTATAAATATGAAAAATTAGCTGATTTTGGTTTTGAATTACTAAAATCATACAGGAATAACAACAAAACTGCATTTGTTGATTTTATGAATATAACAAAATAATTATGCGTAATATGAAAAAGAACTTAATTAAAATTGGATTATTAGCACTTCTAATTTCAAACGTTGGCATTTGTTTTTCTAAGAAGAAAGACGCTGATTCTTATTCTTCCAAGAATGAGGTTATTCCCCAAAAACAAGAGGTAATTTCAGAGTCAAACTACAAACCATCAATCAATCCCAACGACAAAACTGTATCTATTACAACATTTGGAGAAGGTAAAGACAAAAACGATGCCATCAAGAAAGCTCTTCGTAATGCTATAGAAAAAGCATTTGGAGCCTTTGTATCTTCCAAAACGGAAATTCTGAATGACGAGTTGATTTCAGATGACATCGTTTTAGTATCCCATGACGATGTTCAAAGTTTTAAAGAGATATCTTCCACTCAATTAAGTAATGGAAATACGCTCTATATGGCATGGATGTAGGTATGAAGGCTATTCTATACGTGCAGTGTGTTATCCTATTGATTAAATTGGCAAAATTAACAGATATGGAAAAGAGGGCTTGACATAAAATGGATTTTAGTTTTTCCGCTGTATGAAATAAATAAAATGAATATTGTTAAATCCAAAATTGAATTTGTTATGATTAAAAATTTATTGACAATGCGTATTAGTATTATCGCTTTGAGTTTAATGACTCTTATGAGTTGTTCAAAGAGTTATGAATATGTTGATCTTGGCCTTCCAAGTGGCAACCTATGGGCGACGATGAACATCGGTGCGGATAAGATAGAGGCTTACGGAGATCTGTATTCATGGGGAGAGACATCTACTAAGGATAACTATGATGAAGATGAATACTCCTTCTACAAGAAGGATGAGACGGAGGTGGATGGGTTCACCAACTACATCAAGGGTTATACCAAGTATGTGCCTAAGGATAAGGCTAGTGAGTATGGCTATGGTGGGTTCTTCGACAACAAGACCACTTTGGATTTGGCCGACGATGTTGCCCATGTGAAGTTGGGAGGCTCGTGGAGAATGCCGACTCAGAAGGATTTTGAAGAGCTTTGGGATAATTGTAGTAAAGAGTGGACTGACTACCAAGGTGTGAAAGGATATAAATTCACTTCCCCAAATGGCAATTGGCTCTTTTTGCCTGCTGCCGGTTACAGCGACGGCAGCCACCGCTGCCACGAGGGCCGCCACGGCTACTATTGGTCTAGTTCGCTCAATTCCCACTACCCGGACGGTGCCCGCAGCCTCAATTTCGGTTCGGACGGCATCCTCGTCGGCAACGGCGACCGTATCCTCCGGGGCTCTGTTCGTGCCGTTTGCCCTTCCGCAAAGAAATAACCATATCGGGTAGAGGAAAATAAGCGATGCAAAGCCGATGGGTTGTGCATTGTTTGTATGTAGGTGCATTGGGTAGGATAGATAAGTACTGCCCTCCAAGCAGTCGTCTATGATGCATGCTGGAATCCGAGGGCGTTGCCAGCGGTTACTGAAATATAGCCTTCCAGGCTATAGCTTACTATCCGAAGCCTCTGCTAGCGGATGCCAAAATACAACCTTTCGGATTTCGAATGGAAGATGATGCATTCCTCTTGGTTATGAGTACAGTGTGGCTGGAAGCCACTATCTGAGTAACCGTGGGCATCGCCCTCGGTTAAAGACGCACCACAGCAAACACCAGTCTGGAAGGCTGTACCTTCTGTGATATAAACAAACTAAAAAGTAATGAAGGCGTTCGCCTCTTGTGTGCGAACGCCTTCATATTTCAATCGTCTAAAGTTTTTGATTTTCTATATAACTTTCGATCTCTTCCTTTGAGAGCCCTGAAAATAGGACGATCTCTTCGATGGGCAAATTATGCTGAATCATCCGTTGGGCAACTTCGATGGCGTGTTTGTGAGATCCTTCTGCTTGACCTTGTTCGATACCTATCTTCACACCATCTTCCATACCTTGCTTGTACCCATGCTCTTCCATGTTGATCTCGTCCTCCAGAAACTTCATGCTGGCTTCGTATTGGTCGAACTCCTCCTCGGTGAGTGCCGCTATTTGTGCTTTCTCCAGCAGCTTGCGCAAGCCTTCGTCAGCTCTTTCGTATACGGAGGGTGAGATATTGTCCATGGTTCCTAAATCTTTAAAAATGTACAGCCAAATATCTTTGATGGTGATATTCTCTTCGTCCAACTTGAACTTTTGCAAAGATATAAAAAAATTGTGAATACGGTCCCAAAACTCTGTGAGATCATCTCGGTCGTACACGCTGGTTCTGGTAATCGTTTTTGTGAGGTACTGATTCCCTTTCCCCGAGATGAAGATGCCGAAGATTCGGGAGATGTCTTTGTCCATCTTCTCCCATTTGTTTCCTCGGGTGATTTGTTTCCTCATCAGATTGTGGACATAAAACATTGCCCTCGTTTTGAAGAACCTCTGTGAAGAGTTCTGCATCTCGATGAGTATTGATTCTCCTCGTTCTGTGGTGCAGAGTAGGTCGAATGTAACGCCTCGTTGCTCTTTCGTGGCGCGTGGCATCTCCACATTTTCAAATTTGACACTTGTTATCCTCTCGGTCTCATCCTCAAGGATAGCGTTTAGAAAAGACTTCATGACGTCTTCATCTTGCATACAGTGCTTGAAGCCGAAGTCACAGCGTAAGTCGATATACTTACCCATTTTGAAAAAAATTAAATGTTAGACAGGTAGAATTCTTGAAAAACAAGCGATTCTGAATGCAAAGGTATATAAATAATGATATATATTAATGGTGTTGTGTATTAAATATTAAAAATATATCATCTGCTTGACGTTGGCTTCGACTTCGCTCAGCCAACGACTACTCACCCCTGAGCGTAGTCGAAGGAGGGAGGATGAAGGAACCAAGCTATTAGTGAATGTAACTACAACCGTGCCAATAACACATCGGCAGTATGCTCTGTGATTGACATATCATTGGAGGTCACAATTTGTGACTTCCAATCTTTCCATTCTGATTCGGATAGTTGGAACATAAAGTGATCAGGGAATCTCTTGGAGTTGCGTTTTACGGCTTGATTTAAGACTTTAGTTTCCACTTGGTATAATACGGCGAGGTCTCGGTCTAGCATGACTTGTAAACCGCGGATGGTGTAAATCCTCTGTTGAATACTCTCTTGTGAGTAATGTTGCAGTTGGGTAGTTTCTTTTTGCATAATGATAATACATAATTAGTTACAGATAGACATCTTGCTTGAGGCAGATGTTTTTATATGGCAAACCTTAGATTTGTAAAGTCATTATTCAAGTTAAAAATTCGCCTACAAAATTAATAAATTTGTGATGATATAATAGTATTACTAAACAAAGGACAATGGAAGTCGGATGGTTCATAATTTTGGCAAATGGGTAAGA
>JAZRXL010000026.1:0-23860 GCA_045600225.1 Paludibacteraceae bacterium | reverse complement strand
AACCCTAAAATAGAAAAAAAATAGCCTTTTCTTGAATTGTCAACTTGTTGTGTTTCAAATGATTGAAAATCGCTGTTCCCCATTAATCATGGGTAGGGGGAGTTGTGCGCTTTATTATAGGGGTAAATGAAAGAGCCGTGAATTACCCAAAAACAAAGAGGGCTGATTCGAAAGAATCAGCCCTCCTGTTTTATGTGATTAGAAAATTACTTTCTGATCATCAACTTAGAAGCTTTTTGTCCTTCTGCATTCTTAACAAGGATAACAACTACCTTATCGTTCTCAGAAGCAACAACACCATTCATGTTGTATACAGCCTCCAACTCGCCGTTCAAAACAACGATGTTTCCGTTTGCATCTACATAAGCGTTAACTTCGAATGCGTTGTTCTCAGCCATGAACTCTTCAACATTGTTGAACTCTGCTGAGCTAAGGATGATATCATCAACCAAGTAGCTGGCGTCTGCAATTGCACCAAATTTCAATGTAACTGAAGTTGCACCTGCAGGAACTGCGATAGTTGCAGTCTCCTTTTTCCACATACCATCCAAAACGTTCTCTGTCATAGCAACCTCTTCTCCTGTGTTGAATGCGAACTTGATAGGAAGTGGAGCTACCATAGCAGACTCTAGGTCTCCATCTTTTGGGTTCATCTTAATCAACATTTCTGAGTGAATCTCTTGGATGCCTGCTGGCAATGGAATGTCTTTGATCAACAAGTTTCCTGTGTATGCTGATTTTACCTCCATTGCGTGGAAGTGCTCTCCATCGATGTATCCAGAACCATCTTGGTTCATTGTAGAACCAGCCTCGTATGCTCTAAACAAGAACAAACCAACCTTGTTAAAGTCATCTTCAAGTTCAGGTTCTGGCTTAATTCCTCCAGCGATATCTGTTGCTTTAAACTTTCTGCTACTTGAAATGGAAGGTTCCTCTGTCCATGTGTCTCCCGATAGTCTGAAATTCTCAGCATAGAAAGGTTTTACACCGTTTTCTGATTGGATGAAAGACAAATTCTTGATTAGAGGGAACTCTGTCAAGTCTCCGTTTGTATACTCGCGCGAGTAGCTAAGAATCATTCCTGCAAGAGAAGTAACGCTTGGGTTTACAAATACATATTTGTAAGCCTTAACCCATTGGTCTGTTACTCCATATTTTGCATCGATATAAGCTGCGCCATTAATATCGTTTATACCTTTTGCATCCAAAGTCTCTGCATCAGCTGCAAATCCGAACATGAACAAAGGCTTGTTTGCAGCGCAAATTAGATCTTCTGCGTGAGAACCTGGAATCATGTATTCAATATACAAGATGTAGTTTTTTGACAAGTCTACTGGATTGGCAAATGCCAACTTAACATCAGGAAGGTTTTTGCCGTCTTGAGTGACTTGGTTGTATTGTGCTGCGATAGAACCATCTGGTGCTGCAACACCCTCTGTGATTGTATTAGGGTCGATAATAATACTAGGGTCGTATTCTACAACAGTAACGCCTTCGGCTAACTTTCCATCTTTAATCACGCTGTACTCGCTATCGAAGATACCTGCTTGGATAGAAGCAACAGATGATAGAACACCTAAAGTAAGTAAATTTATTTTCTTCATATCTTTTGTTTTTTATAAAAAGAGGGGATGGCATCCTCATAGAAACCATCCCACCCTTTACGATTGGTTATTATTTCTTAACGATTTGTTTAGTTACGATACCGAACTCGTTAGTGTAAGCCTTAACAATGTATGAACCCGCAGCTAGAGCCTCGATGTTAACCTCTTGATCGTTGCTTGAAGCAAGAACCTTACCAGCCAAATCAAGAACCTCTACCAAAGAAACCTCAGCGTTAACCTTGATTACGTCGTTAGCAGGGTTAGGATATACAGTTACGTTCATTGCTGAACCCAAAGACTGCTCTTCTTTGTTTCCTACAGTCCAAGCCTCACCTGTGTAAGGTTTCTTGTAAGTGAAACGAAGTGTACTCATGTCTCCGAATCCCTCAGGGAATGAAATTTCAAGTGTATACTCTCCGGCTTTCTTCATTACGATACCATGGTTTACAGTTCCATTTCCAGATGATCCAGAAGTTCTCAACCAACCCCAGTGCATCCAGTTTGCATCATCATCAAAATTTGGATCATAGCAATCGTCAGGAAGATTTTCGAAGTAAAGAGCATCTACCATTTCTGGAGTAGACTCAGTACTCTTATCCAAGTCAACCATAACAGCCTCACCAGCCTCTACTACTGAAATGTTCAATCCGTTACCAGCAGTTGTTGGGTTTCCAACCATTTCGATTGCATAGTATCCTGGATCTGTAACCTTGATACAATATCTCAACCACTCACCTGATGAAATCCATCCGATGTTGTAACCTTCACCAACACTGTTGATACCACCATTACATCCTGTGATATCCACACATTGGTTGCTTCTATAGTCTGAATATCCAGCAGCTGTAGCAGCTTGACATCCTTTTTCTTTCAACGCTTGCTTGTTATCTGCAGTGTGGTCTGGATCTGGTTCTACCTCATCGTCTGTGTCGTTTGCATCGTGATATGCAACACCATCAGGACCATTGTTGAAATCTGTTACTTTGAACTCTGTCTTGTTACAAGATTTGCTGAAGTTGAATGGATCTGCAAAACACTCTCCTACTTCAACCTTCTCAGAAGGGTTACCTCCTAACATTTCAACGATGATATTTCCTGATTTTGAAAGGTTGTCGTAGTTACAATTACCCATAAATGAAGAT
Organism: Paludibacteraceae bacterium; assembly: GCA_045600225.1. Classification (GTDB taxonomy): domain Bacteria; phylum Bacteroidota; class Bacteroidia; order Bacteroidales; family Paludibacteraceae; genus UBA1181. Next base: position 21,114 of record JAZRXL010000026.1, on the reverse strand, counting down.
GCACCCTCTTTCTTGTTACCGAATGACCAGTTACACCAGCTGATTATTTGTCCTTGTTGACCTCCCATTGCATTCCAGAATGTCCTTCCGAAATTCTCGTTAACGTCATCGTAGCTAGCAACTTTTTCTGGTTGAGCAGTACTTAGACCCCACTCAGAAACGAATACTGGAGCTTTCTTGATAGCTGGCTTGAATTGAGATTCGAACAAAGTTTGGTGGTATCCCTCGTTAGCATATAAGTGGAATGCATACATTACGTGTGCCTTGTTTGTGCTAATAGGCGAACCTACTGCATCGTTAACCCTTTGGTCCCATTCAGGAGTACCAACAACTACAACTGGAACTTGAGAAGGGTTTCCTTCTGCGTTGTAGATAACGTCAATCATCTTGTTTGCATAAGATTTGATGTTATCCCAAGAAACACCTTGGTTAGGCTCGTTACACAATTCATAAATTACGTGCTTGTAGCCCTTCTCCTTTACGTATGAAGCAATAGTTTTGAAGAATGTTGTGGCACTAGTATTGAAAGAACCTTCGTTCAAGAAGTTGTTAGGGTCACCACAGTTATAGCAATCGTCTGTCTTCAAGATGTGCCAGTCAACTAGAATGTACATTCCGTTAGCTGCAGTCTCATCAATCATAGACTTAACCCAAGATTCTGTGGTTTTTGCCCATTGGTTGTTAATATAACATGCTATACGCACGATATTAGCACCCCATGTCTTGGATTGTTTAACATCAGTTGCGTTTCTCATACAGTTAGAGTCGAAGTTACCGAAAGATGACCAACCCTTCAATTGAATGGCTTGACCACTTTCACTACTCAATTGGTTTCCATTCAACTTCAATCTACCCCACTGTTGGATGTAGTTGTTGTCGGCGAAACCGGCTGCACTGACAGAGAATGCCATTGCAGCAGCTGCTGCTAGTGATAAAAGTTTTTTCATTTTCTTTATCTTTTTAGTTAATAATAATTATGATATTTTCTTTTTTTTACTTCAACACTTATACACTTCTACTCATCCTCACCATATCCACCATTCATCTACAAAAGAACACCTCATTCGTAGGTATGCTATAAGCGCCCCAAAGATAAATTCTTTTTTTTTTTTTACAAAATATTTTGTTTTGTTTTTCTTCTGTGGGTCGGATTCGATTAGGGATGAATTGATAAGGGGCGAATCGAATACGACTCTACATAATAAATCATTTATGACAATTTCTGATAATTCATGTATTAAGTAAAATAGATATAAACATAAGTTATTGTAACCTAACACGAATTATCATAATTTTTTTTCAAGTGTGATTATCGGTTCAGAGTGGATGCTCCAGAAGTTCCATCTATGTGATTCTCCATAGTTCCCACATAGGTTGGTTTTGTCTCTTTTAGTTCTTCCACCATCTTGTAAGCATCCGATGAGTTGAAATCTACTGCCACGGTTCCAAATTCCGGATGGTTATAGTTCTTTAATAGATTCCTGTCGTATAAAGGCTCTTTATGAGGCATTTGGAATGGTTTGTGAGCAACTCCATTTTCATCCAAGTATGAGAAGTATAATCTTACATAGGATCCGTCTTCTTTTCTCGATCCAACCATTATCCATCTACTGTTTGATGACCAGGTGGCATATCCTTCTGCTTGTGGTGAATTTATACTATCTAACGGGGTGCATTTGTTTGTTGTCAAGTCCAATAGGTATAGGTCTGCATCTTGATGGGTGTAGTGGTATGATCCGTATTCTGATTGAGTCATCAGGATGTAGCGGTTGTCGGGAGATACGCGAGGTTTCGACACGCTTTTTCCTTTCTCTACTGCATTGTAAATTAGAGTCGTGTCGCTCCATGTCTTGTCCTCTGAGTTAAAGGTTAGTCGCATTAGATTGTATTTCTGCAGTTTAAGACGATTCGAATTACCCAACAGCAACGAGTCTGTGGAACAATAGTAAATGTATTTTCCGTCGGCAGACCAGACAGGGTAGGTCTCGCTTTTTGTTTTGTCTTTTAGAACGTAAGAGATTTCTTCTTTCTCAAGGTCATATAATAATATGTCTGAACGCATGTCGAACGCCTCTATATGGTTGGGATTGTTCGAAGGAAAGCATTGTCTCACACTATTGTTGGAGAAAATTATAAAAGGCAGTTCTGGATGCCATTTTTGGTAGACGGATGGAGCTTGCATATCTCCAACTTTAGTATCCACCTTTTTTGTCTCTCCTTTGTATGTAATGAAAAGGCCTCCTCCTTTTGTTCTATAGTAGAAGCAACTATTTTGGGGATGGTTTTGCTGCTTTGTGTGGCAGTTTATGCAGATTTGTCCATTATGAGAGGGATTGTGCTTGAATAGCGTGTTATTGACAAAATCTCTCATTTTAGAGGTTTCTAAATCATATTCAAACAAACCGATTTTACCCGTACTTTCGTAAGAGGGTTCAATCAATCGGAAGGTTACATACTTGTCGATGGAATCAGATACTACCCGAATGAAAAAAGGCGTGTAGTGAGACCATTCTCCGTTGTTGTTGCAATAGACATCAACAGACAGAGTTTCGTTACTGTGTTTTTGTAACATCTCCTTCCATTTTGTAAAGGGAAATTGTATGGTTCTTTGGGATGTACTTGCAATAAGTTCATCTCCATTGTTTGCTGAAAGTTTGGCAAAGACTTTCTCGCATTGGTTCTGCACCTCAAAATTCAGAGGTGCGATGTTGACAGGGATTGTCGTGTTTTGATAATCTGGGTATATGTTTAGAGCATCTGTCGACTCTCTATAATCTTTTGGCTCATGATTGGAACATCCGATCAATTGTAGGGTAACAATCAGTGCTATTATGGTATGTAATCTTCTCATTTCGAAATGTAATTATTTAACCAATGACTCGTTGAAATTGTCTTTGTTGAATGTGTAGTAATAGGTGTATGTATTACCATATTTTGGAAATAATTCTTCTGCCGCTTTCTCCATATTATTTCCATATCTCATCATGTCGGTTGAGAAGTTTTGCACGGTCTCTATGACACTCTTTTCTATTGGAATAATTTGTAAAAATGAGTTGTTTCTTGTTTGAGCTGCTTTGATGACGAAAGCTTCTTGGAAATAGCGAGGGAAACTTTTGTAAATAACCTTTGCACGAGACATGTCGGAAACAAATTGATTGATGTTCTTTTGGTATAGTTCAGCCAATAGCCTTCTTTCTATATTGTTTACGGAAACATCCTTGAATTTTAGAATGCTTTGTGTTAGATGGGCGTGGCCAGACATGTTTCTATCCTCCTTGAATTCGTGTTGCTTAATATCCGAATACAAAGGGTGATCCATGTAAAAGCTATTTTTGTTACTTAAATACGACTCGTATTTATTTGCTCTTTCTTTTAAAGGGAATGTTTGTTTCATCAGGTCGATGTATCGCTTGGCCAAGTCATCTTCATCTTTCATTAGTGCTAAAATGATGAAGTAGTCTAACCCTTTGTTGCATTCTCCAACAGTAACCCACTTCTCCATGTTCAGGTGTCTTGCCAATGATAGAAGCGAAGAGTGAAAGAATACGTCTGGGTAGTACACCAGCATATCGTAAGCAATAGGACTCTCGTTTTCAATAAACGGCATCTTTATGCTGAAAAGTTCGGTATTGATGCGATTTGCGTGGTTTAGTGCAATCACTCTGTATGCGTTTTGTATGTGAGTCACTTGTTTAGGCATAGCCTCAAGTATGCCATTCCAATCTTCCTGGTCGCACATACGGCTCATCTTCATCTCGGAACGGAAATTGGTGTTTTTGTCAGTGAAACAGTTCCCTATAAATCCAATCATTGCCGCAACAATTACTGCGCTTGATACCTTTGCAAGGTTGAACTTCTTCTTTTCTGGTAGAAGCGGGAGAAGTGTGAATGTAATGATGATGCCTATGCCACTCCACGAAGAGATTTTAAAGAATGGGTCTAAAATAGGAGATAGAAGTGCGTGTGTATAGGTCTCGTAAAAAATCACTTTAGCTGTGATGACTGGTATAGTAAAGAATAGAAGAATTGCCAACGGAAGTGCTTTTTTATTTCCGTCTCTCCATTCCTCTGAGGCAATCATCATTAGAGGTAGTACTGAGTATATGCCAAAGGCTGAGTGGCAGATAATGGCAAAAAGTGATGCCGCGATGAGTTTCCACGTGCTTTTGCTTAAATATCTGCTTAGTGCGTATACGCCTATTGTGATGAACGATCCTAGAACGGATGCAAAAAAGAATCCGATTTCAATATTGAAGTAGATATTGTATCGAATCGTTACGAGAGATAAAAGTAGTAGAAGAGAGGGAATGAAAGTGACGAATGATGCTTTATGCTCCTTGTCGAAAAGTAGAGAGATGCACCATTGTAACAAAGTCAATAAGACAGATATGGCGAATGCTGCAGGTGTGGGGTAGAAAAGGAACTGGTTAAGGAAACGTCCACAATAATGGAGTAATCCTGCGGGTTGATTTAATGTTTCTACTGTAAATACATCATTAGAGAGAAAGTAGTTTCTCCAAAAGATCTGGTATAAAAAATCATTGTAGAGAACACCTAACAGAATTACAGATAAAAGGAAAAAGCATCCTCTTTCTACCCAAGGCCATTTGGGACTTTCAAATATGTTTGTAATAGTCGCTTTATTGATCATCTCTTTATCGTTTGTTCAAAACAGAAGCTCCAGATGTTGCATCCGTCTCATATATTTCTACACCTCTGAACTTTGCGTTTACCATCTCTCCATTGTCTATTATATCGCATAGTTCTGTTGGAGACATAGGTACATCAAATGTGCCAAATTCGGGGGCGTTATAGTTTTTCATAAGATCTCTGTCGTGAAGAGGATTGGAGTGCGGAATTTGGAATCTTTTGTGAGCCTTCCCGTCTTTGTCGAAATAGGTGAGGAAGAGCCTTGCATAGGTGCCATCCACACGAGACGAAACAAGAATCCATCGTCCAGAGGAAGACCAGTCGGCTATGCCTTCTGCTCTGTTTGTGTTGATTGCATCCATGGGTGCACACTCCTTTGTCTCTGTGTTGTATAGATATAAATCTGCGTCCGGATGAGAGTAGTGGTAACCACTAAACTCAGAGAGCGTAAAGAGCACATATTTGTTGTCAGGGGAAACGCGTGGTTTGGAAACGCTTTTCCCTTCTTTTGTGGCTTGATATACGATTTCAGGTTCACCCCATGAAAGAGAATCAATATTGAATGGAATTCTCATCAAATCATACTTTAAAGTGCGGAAAAGAGTTACGTCTTGGTTCTTTAAAACCGAATCCGTACTGCAGTAGTATAGGTATTTTCCATCAGCGGACCAGTGGGGGTTCGACTCCATTTTCTCTGGTGTTTGACGAATGTAGCCTACTTCGTTTTTCTCAATGTCGTAAAGGAGAAGGTCGGAATAAAAGTCCAATGGCTCTATTTTCGAATCTGATTTAGACATGAACAACTGCATCACCTTGTTGTTGGAGAATGCGATGAAGGGTTGTGTCGGGTGCCATGCAGAGAAAACGGCAGAGACTCGAAGATCTCCTGTTTTTGTGTTGACCAACTGCGTTTTCCCTTTATAGGTCAGCACCATACCTCCCTTTTTCCCACGACTGAAGAATAGAGAGTTTTTCTCTCCATTTCTTTGCTTGGTGTGACAGTTTACACACATTGGGTTGCCACTGTTATCTGCACTTTTTATGTGACGGTCGTTATTGGCAAGAGTCTTTTCCTCTCCATTTTCCAAGTTATATTGTTCAATGGAAACCTTACCAACTGCATTGAATAGTGGTGTAATCAGACGATAAGTGATGTAAGGGTCTACAGAATTGGGCGAGACTGTCCACTTAAAGGAGTCATATTTTATCCATTTGCCTGATTCCTCTTTTTTTACATATACGTCAATGGTCAATTCTTTGTCTATATTGTTCCTTAATAGTTTTTCCCACTCTTTGGGAGGAAAACAGATATTCATCTTTTTATCCGTTGCAACGGTGATTTGTGTGCCTTCTGCGGAAGTTAGTTGGACAATTCCTTCCGACCCTTTGTTTTCTATGTGAAAATTTAGGGGTTGTATGTTGCATGGAATTAGGATATTCTTATACTCTGGGTAGATATTTAATGTATCGTGTGAGTTTTGAATGAACTGTTCTGGCACTTTTGTTGTACAAGATCCCAATGTTATTAGAGAGATCAGCAAACACAAAAAACAGATTTTTTGTGTATGTTGACTTTTGTTGTTTATAATGGTATAAGTCATTTTAATAAGCATCAAAATTGTGAATGTCAGATACATAGAACAGAGTATATGTATTCTGGTATTTTTTGTAAAACTTATCGTTCTTTTCTTTGTCCTCGCCTTTTGTGGTGAAATCTTTAAGGCAATTGATAACCATGCTGTAAGTTTGGTTATCTACTTGTAGCGCCTTTATATATCTGTCGTTGTTATTCTTTGCAGCATATATTACGGCAGCCTCCATCATATATTTATGAATAGAGGGGTCTATTCTCTTTAGGTAACAATAGTTTTGAAGAGCTTTGTCTATGTCTCTTACGAAAAGGAAAGAGAGAAGATAGCGACTTACATTTTCGTCTCTCATTACACTGTACGAAAGATAAAAGTTGGTAAGGTGAGCGAATGCTCTTTGGTTAATGTCCTTGATAGGTTCGTAATTTTTTAGTTTTTCGTACAATGGATGTTTCCTAAATAGCAAATCTTTATTGTGCAGATAGGCTTCATACTCTTCTGCGTATTTGCTAAGGAATGGCGTTTGCTTCATAAGATAGATATAGCGCTCTGCCAATTTGTCGTCATCCCTTAATAAAGAAATGAGTGCCATGTTTTTCAGGCCTCTATGAGATTCTCCATAGATGACCCATTGGTCCATGTTTTGCTGGTAGTTGTTAGCCCAAAAAGATGCGTAGAAGAACAAGTCGGGTTCATATATATCCAATTCTGATTTTGGACTGGAAGTATACGGTAGTTTCATGCCGAAGAGATTCTCATTGACCTTGTTGGTATTGGCTAATGCAATAACTCGATAGGCATCTGTTCCGAATGTGTTTTCCTTTAGTTCTGAAACTGTTTTCAGAATGTCTTTCCACTTCATTTCGTCGCATAGGCGGGAAAGTTTGATGATGCTTCTGAAGTTTGTTCCCGGATAGGATACCAAAAGAGTTAGCGCCAAAAGTAGCGCAGGACAAGCTATCTTTATGCCTAACTTAGGATTGGCTATATTGTTTTTTATTTTTTCTAGTAATGGTGACGCTATTAAGAAAACCCCTAATGCAATAGAGCAAGCAAATAGGTTTGTGAATCTCGAATCTGGGAAAGGACGCAATAAGATATTAATCGTATTATCTGCATAGACAAATTTTGCGAAGAGGAATACCAATAGGATTGATGCCAGAACAGAATATGCAAGGGCGAAATAAGATTTTTGAATTGCTTTTTTGATGCCAATCGTTAGCATTGTTATAAGGGCAAATACGCCCAGTGCTTGAAATAATAGGGTGTTTAATGCTAAGACTATTGGTAGCGTTGTCTTGTGGTTAATTTTAACGACTGCAAGGTAGTTGAGTAACACCCAAAGTGTTCCTAAAATCATTGAAAAGAAAACGCCAATCTCTAATCTTTGGTATAGTGAGTAACCAACGCCTCCGATGATAGTTAGCAGTAGCAGACATGGTATGAAACCGATGCCTAATGAGTCTTTCCCTTTGAGAAAGCATTTCTCATATAGCCAACCGATGATGGTTAGTAAGACTGAAATGATAGCTGAGGCTAACAGAGGAGTGGAGAAGGATAGATTAAGGAAACGCGAAATGAGTAAAAGGACACCAGATGTTTGGTGTATGGTTTCCTTGAAGAATATGTCATTTGTGATAAAATAGTTTTTCCATCCTATTTGATAGAGCAAATCATAATTGTATACTCCTAAAAATACGAATGTAAATAAGAAGAATACAATCTTGTATATGTGATTAGTCTTGAATTTCATAAATGAAGGTATTAAAGATCCAACTCTTCCCTTATTTTATCCATTCCTAGTATTTCTGCACAAGTGAAGAATGAGGTCATTGTTACTCCTAGGATACCATGCAAATTAAGGTTTTGGCCTGTCAATAAAAGATTGCGGACAGGTGTTTTCGGAGTAAGCATTGTTTGTGCTAATTTTGAATAATCTTTTTGTATTCCGTAGGCACTTCCTTGGAAAGTTCCTGTATAATCCGCATAGGTTAAAGGTGTACTGCAGAATACGTTCTCGATACTATCCTTTAGGTTTGGAATATGTTTCGAGGCAATCTCAATACATTCTTTTGCTTTTCTCTCTTTCAAACTTTCGTATTCCTCTCCACGGTTCATGATCTGAGACCCTTCCCATTTTGAGACCTCCTGCCAAGTCATTGGCGTTAGCAGGTCCAAATTGCGTGTGGTGTTTTTCCCTTCCGATGGAGTTTGGTAGCTAACCAAAACACAATTGGCTTTCTCTTCTGCCTTATGTTCGTGATATGACCAAATATCGTTTGTCTCGTAGATATATTGATTGCGATTTAAATAAGGGACAGCATCCTCTTTCAACTGAATGTTCGCAGTGAACATTCCAAAAGTGTTAGGAATGTTGTTAATTCTCCTTTTGTATATGTTTCGTATCGCTTTACTATCTTTTACTAGATCAAGGGTGTTGACAGGATGAATGTTAGAGATGAAAGAGTCTCCTTCTATTTCTTCGCCAGACGATAATATTGCTTTTATAATCTTGCCGTCCTCTTCGATTAGTTCCGTAACTTTCGATTTTGTGCGAACTTGTCCTCCGAACTGAGTTATGCTATCAGCCAATTTTTGTGCAATCTGCATTCCTCCTCCTTCTATCCTCCAAGCACTTTGTATGAATGAATCATTGATTTGTGCATAAATATATAGGGGCAACCTTTCTGGATGAAGTTCCATCTTCAAAGAGGCTCCTGCAAGGACATTTCGAAGAAGAGGGTCGCTTATTGTTTCAGTAAGATAATCGTAGGCAGAACGGGTAAACGCCTCAGATTGGTAAAATTCTTCTGCAGTGCGCGGAGAGAAGCTTTTAAAGATGTTTTCTCCTACAGATTTCAGTGTAGATGTGTATTGTTTCAGATTCTCTTTTTGATGCGGAAAATCCTTTGACAGAGACTCTATAAAGTTATCGTATCCGTTTGCAAAACAATAACTTTTCCCATTGAAAATTATTTCATCAAAGCAGTCTTGGTCCAATTGTTTCCATGGAAGACTCATCAAATCGAAGTAGTGAAACAATCGGTTTAGATGTTGTCCTTCTGCCAAGCCTCCGATGTAGTGAAATCCGGTATCGAATGAGGTTCCTTTTCTTTTGAATGTTTGCAAACATCCTCCTAATAGAGTGCCTTGTTCTAATACACACACGTTCAAACCATTTTTTGAAAGTGTGTATCCGCACTCTAAACCTCCTAATCCTGCACCTATGATAACAACATCGAACTTCATTTTTATGCTTTGTATAGGATGAAGAGAGAATCTTCATCTTTCTTTTGAAATTTACTTGGAATAGAAACCTTGTTTATCATATCCTTGTGAACAATGACAACCTTGGCATTCTCTATACATTGGTTTATTTTATCTATGTCAGAGTCGGATGGGTTGATTGCTATGATATCAAATGATTCGTTTAGAACTGCGCTGTCTGTTGTGAAGGTCGTTCTCGCATCCTTTGCATAGCAGTTGCATGCAATGGTTATTGCATACTCGTCTCTATCGTAACCTACAATTTGTAAATCCTTATTGTTGATTTGGAACCAATATGCCATACATCCGTAGTTGCAATTGAAATCCAGCATTTTGCCTGATAATGGGAAGAGACTATTTAAAATTTGATAGTTGTGTGTCTCTTTCAATTCCTGGTTGATTTGTTTCTCAACATAGAATCCTTTGTATTCGTAGATGTTGCGGATTTGCTGTTTGTTAGACATCTTTTGCTGTTTGGTGAAATATAGTTCTCCGTGCAAGATGTTGAAAACAGTAACTGGGGCAACTCCATTTGCAGCTTGTCTCTTTATTAGCCAATAGAAGAGGAATGGTTGCAATGTATAAGCGATCAATACGGCTGAACTCATACCGATAAGAGTTGAGACTCCGATCGATTTTACCGAAGGATGGTGCGCAAAGAGTAGGGATGTAACTGTAATGATAAGAACCATAGCGGAGAATAGAATGGCAGTCTTGTGGAATACCAAAAGATTCTTCTTGGTTCTATATTCTGTAAGAAGTCCATCCATTACAAAGATACTATAGTCGACACCCACACCATAAATGAATGAGGAAACAACAATGTTGATCAAATTGAATTGGATTCCGAATAATCCCATAACACCGAGTACAATGTACCAACTTAATGTCATTGGAAGGAATGATATGAATGCGAGTATCACACTCTTGTATGCGATTAGAAGAACTATAAGCACAAAGATGGATGAAATTCCAAGAGTTACATTGAAGTCGTCGTGGATCAACTCAAGCATGTCGCTTGTATAGTAGAAAGGATCGATAACAACCATGTGCTCGTGGGAGGTTACCTCATCGCAAACCTCTTTCTTGTCTGCCTCTTTTATAAGGACAGGAGTGAACACCAAATACTTTCCGTCTGTGTATTCAATCATGTTACATTTGATTGCACTTGGAAGGGCATTGCTTTCGAACAGAGAGAATGGCTTGTGATCAGTGCTCTCTATTAGATGTTTGAACGAGGCAAGGGAATCTGGTTCAAAACCACATTCAACTGCTGCTTTCTCCATGTCGGAAATAACCTGAGCTTTCTTTGCTGGAGTCCAGTATTTGTTCCAGTCCTCAATTCTCTTCTCTTGCTCGGATTGTAGTAAGAACAATTGATTGTTATTTCCTGAGAATGGGCCAATCTTATCTAGTTCTTCAAGAGCCTTTAGAACTTTAGCCATATTTCGGCTATAATACAAAGCTGAATCTAAGTTCTCGGAGGTGGCTGCGAAATATACCGTTTGGTACTCTTTCGTTGTGTGCTCTGCAAGAATATTTTGTGATTCTATAACTCTTGGTTCGTAGTGACTAATGTGCTTCAAGTTGGCGTCAAACTTAACCCAACTGGATGTGAAGAAACTTACAAGGCTAATGAAGCTGATAGCTCCAATCAAAAGTGTTTTTCTTTCAAATGGATAGGTGTTTATCTTGTTAAGCCAAGATAATGCTTTCTCAGAAGGCGCAATTTTCTCTTCACCAAAGAATTGAGGCAAGAAGAAAATGCAGAACATTGTTGTTCCGACCAATGCTAATGAAGCGAATATACCAAAGTCTTTGAGTAGTTCCGCACGAGTGAAAAGCAGACTTAAGAATGCACCGATGGTTGTTAAAGAACCTAAAACAACAGGAGTGGTTTGTTCCTCGATTACTTTTATCGGATCCTTGACATGCTTTTTGTGTATCAACACATGCAAGCAGTAACTTAGTGCCACACCCAAAACAATAGCACCAATTCCAAGGGCAAGTAGAGATATCTGACCTTTGATGAAATAGATGATTGTTAATGCAAAGAAGAATCCATATCCAATAGGGAGTGCCATTTGGATGATGAACTTAGGGTCTCGGTAGCATAAAAGAAGTATGATGCAGATGATGACCATCGAAACGGATAGGGTCATGAACAAGTCTGCCTTAATCTGCTTTGAGTTGAATACGCTTTGTGGTGCAGCACCGTGGTAGTAAACCTCAATGTCTGGATATATCTCATTGTATTTTGCAATCTCTTCATCAATTTCGTTAATGAGCTTGCTACTCAATTTCGAATTGAATGTAATGAAGTTGGGTGATAACCAAGCGATTGCAATGGTGCTATCAGGAGAGAAGAAATGTCCATCAATGATTTTGTAGTTCGATCCCAACCCATCTTTCACTGCATTCATCTTTTTCATAAATACTTTGCGGAAAGCAAGAGGATCTTTTAGAATGACATCTGCAAACATTGCGCCTGTAGGGGAGTATAATGTCATCAAGTTCTCTTGCATCTGTTGGTTGATGGCCTTCTTGGTGGTAAGGGAATCGATCAATGCATAGTCAGAACTGTCTATGAATGTAGGTATTTGATCATACAACTCGCCTATGCCTTGTTTTAGCATGTCAGGATCTACATTATAGAGAGTTTCGTCCAACATCTCTGTGCAGATTGGATTGGCGAGAAGATGGTCCATAAAAGTATCTACAGATGCAGATACGGTAAAGACATCTGTCGTATCCGAAGTGGGTTTGAAAACAATGAAAAGTTTGTCTTTTACTTTAAGGTTTTCAAAGACCACCTCTTTAGTGTTGTTCCCGTCATCGGTAGAAGGAAGTAATTTCGTTACATCCTCTTCATATTCAATTTTGGTTCCAAAATAAACAAAGAACGATAGGCTAAGCAGTAGTGTAGCCCAAAATACGAGTTTGTTTTTTTTGAAGAAGTGGTATACCGATATCGCAAATTTTGTCATACTGATTACCCGTTATTATTGTTCTATACTATATTCTCCCTTGTATTCCAAAAAGAGAACATCCTCGTTGGGAGAAGTGATTTTTGCAATGGCAAGGTAATTTCCTTCTTCCTTTTGTTCCAACTGAAGTGCCACCAAAAGTTTAGGGGCTGCTTGAGGAGTGATAAGAGCTGCAAATTTGCAGTGTGCAATGGATTCGATTTTTAATTTCTTACCCAATTTGATTTCTGCACATTCGCGAATGGTTTGTACATTGCATACGCCTGGACAAATAGGGTCTCCTGGGAAATGACCATTGTAGATGTCATGACCAGCATTGAGTTTAGTTAAGAAGAGAGTTTCGTTATCTCTCTCCTTTGTCTCCTCTATGGTGAAAAAATCTCCTATTAGCATATTTTGTCCTTTTTTATGTTTGTGATTAATAACCCCAACGTTCCTTCCATTTTTGAAAAAAATCAGGGTTTGTAAGTTGTAGTTCGCCATCTCTGCTCATAAACACTTGGGTTGTCTCTGCAGTTAGGACGATACTCATATCTGATTTCTTATAGATGATATAGTCGAAAATCAATTTTGCTGCTTTGGTTGGACGGTAGGTTGTTTCAACAATTACAGAATCTCCGACAGACACTGTCTGCTTGTATTGTAGTTTCATGTCTACAACAGGTGCGGTGTAACCGTTGTTGAACATCGTAAGATACTCAAGTCCGAATTGTTCTCCGAAATTTTCTCTTCCGTCTTCCATGTATTTCACATAGTTCCCGTGCCAAACCATATGGATGGAGTCAACCTCACTAAATCGAATTTTCACTTCAATTTTGTTCGTGAGTTTCTTTTGTGGTGTTGAGCACTCCTTTCCCATTCTTATTCTTTGATAAAAATCTTCATTTGGCAGGTTGCCACAACCTCGTCGTTTACTTTTGCTTCTGTTTTGATAAGAGAAACATTCATGACTTCAGAAACTGTTCTGATGTTGGTTAAAACGCGCTCACCAACCTTAGGTCTTCTGATCAATTTGAATTTTTTGATTTCTCCAATGTAACCAACAGGTGGATTTTCCGCATTTTTAAGTTTCTCTTTGTACCCTGCAAAAGCAGAAGCTGATTGAGCGATATGCTCAATCAGTCCTGGTTCTAATAGTTCTCCATTTTCGCAGAAGATATTGTCAGATTTAATAAGTAAACCTGTGTTACACTCCATTTCGTCTGCGCTGTAGAAAGCGTCGACCATCATAATTGGAGCTCTTTGTGGTATCAATTCTTTGATACCCTCTCCTTCGAATAAAGGTTTTGTATTATTCATAAAATACTACTTTTCAATTCTTTCATACAAGAAGTCATAAAGTTCAGAGAACTTCTTGATGTGCATCATCTCCGGTCCGCTGATTTTAACTTTGTATGTGTTTTCAATAACAGCAACTAAATCAATCAAACTTAAACTGTCTAAGGCCAATGTCATTTTTACAGTTGCCTCTGGCTTGATAGTTGTAACTTCGACTTCAAATTCTTCCGCCAAAAGTTCATTAAGCTCGTCAATAAATTGTTGTTTCTCCATAGTACGCTTTATTATTTAACGAATTTTTTTACGATAAGAGTTGAGTTTGTTCCTCCAAAACCAAATGAGTTAGAAAGGAATGTGTCAAAACTTTTCTCTACGCGTTTCGCTGGGATGTTCAATTTTGCAGAATCCTCGTCTGGGTTCTCAAAGTTGATGTTTGGAGCGATGAAGTCATTTTGCATCATAAGCATTGAGTAGACAACTTCGCTGGCTCCTGCCATCCACATTTCGTGTCCAGTCATTGCTTTTGTAGAAGCGACTTCGATCTTTTGATCTCCGAATACATTGTAGATAGCCTTTGCTTCTTGACGGTCACCGACTGGAGTTGATGTTGCATGTGCATTCAAGTAACCAATAGTGCGGATATCGATACCAGCTTCGCGGATGGCCATTTGTAGAGAACGGCTAGGACCGTCAACATTTGGTTGAGACATGTGGTCTCCGTTTGAAGAGAATCCGTATCCGATTACCTCTGCCAATATTGGAGCTCCACGCTTTACTGCATGTTCGTAACTTTCGATAATAACGGTAGCAGCACCACCACCAGGAACAAGTCCGTCGCGATCGCGGTCGAATGGACGAGAAGCCTTAGTTGGATCGCTTTCTCTTGTAGAGAATGCACTAATACCATCGAAACTTCCGATAGAGAATGGGTTTACCTCTTGAGCACCACCGCAAACGATGCAATCTTGTAATCCCCATTTGATAAGAAGAGAACCCAATCCAATAGCATGAGAGCTACTTGCACATGCACCAGATACTGTCAAGTTGATACCTCTCAATTTGAAGATACAACCTAAATTCATTGTAACTGTAGAGTTCATTGATTGGAAGATGGCACCTGAACCAACTAGGGTAGTGTCTTTCTTCTCACGCATTGTGTCTACACTCTTTACAACTGCATCTGCTGTACTATCGTTACCATAAAGAAGACCTACTTCGTTCTTCTCCAAAAAGTCCATGTCAATGTTCGCATTCTTCAATGCCTCGCATGTTGCCACATATGCATACTTTGCCTCTTCTGGCATGTATACGCGTTGGCTTCTGCTTAATTGTCCTTTCAAATCAGGAATCTCCATTTTTGCTGTAAGAGCAGATCTGAATCCCATCTCCTTACGAGCAGGATCGAAGATGATTCCCGACTTTCCATTGTATAAAGATTCTTTAACTTCGTCTAATGTCTTTCCCAAACATGAGTAAATACCCATACCTGTGATAACAACTCTTCTGTTCATTTTTTTAAAGAATTATGTTATGTATTAATTTTTATTATCAACAACTTACAAGTATCATCTTCAGGTGACCGTGATGTCACGAGACAAAATGGTACTTTATGGTCGGCAAAGATAGGAAAAAATAGTTTCCTAACAAAATAAAATTAAATACCCTAAGGAACTCTTGTTTGTGTTAAAATAAAGGAATATATTTGCCTATATTGAAAATCTTGAGATTGAGAAGAAGTGAAAAACATTAATTATATATAAAGGTATGAATCGAATAAAGAGCATTCTTTTTGTTGCTGTTTTCTCCTTGCTTTTTGTGAATGTATTTGCAGAGAAGAAGTATTCGCCAGATCAATATTATGGTAGAGAATATCGATTGGATGGAGATACATTACGCTATAGGGTGTTGTACCCTGCTGGTTATGATGCAGGATTGAAATTTCCATTGTTTATTTTCCTTCATGGATCGGAGGCGAAAGGAAACGATAATGTTTTGCAACTGAAGCCAGGAGGTTACTTATATAAGGAACAGACCATTCGTGATTACTATCCTGCAGTTGTGATTATTCCACAATGTCCAAGCAATGACGCTTGGGCTAACTACAATGTGTTGTCTGATGGTGAGATTGAGATTCCTTCTGATCCTGAAGAGACAAGGTCTTGTGCTATCTTGGCAAAGATGATTGAGCATTATTTGAAGAAGCCTTTTATTGATAAGTCGCAGGTCTATATAGTGGGTATGGATGAGGGTGCCTTTGGTGCCTTGGATATGGTTGCGAGATATTCTCGATTGTTTACCGCTGCAGTTTCAATGGGAGGTGCTATAGATCCTGATAGGTATAAAAAGTTGAAGAAGTTTCCTATCCGTTTCTATCATGGACAAGAGGATAGAGTAGTCCCTATTACCCATGTAAGAGATGTTTATTATCAATTGAAGTCGAACGGATCGTCATCAGAGATTGTAGAATATCCTGGGGTGGGACATGACTCTTGGACCACTGCTTTGTCTTCCTCAGACTTTATGGAGTGGATATTTAGCAAGAAGAAAAAATAATTATAAGTATTTGTGTATTAATCTTATATGTAATAATTTAGGATTGTTCTAAAAAAAACGGATAAAATTATTGCAAATTTGGAATTATTAGCATACCTTTGCATCGCAATTCGAAAGAGGATTGCTTAAAATTGAATTGTTTAAGTTTTTGGTGCGTTAGTTCAGCTGGTTAGAATACGTGCCTGTCACGCACGGGGTCAGGGGTTCGAGTCCCCTACGCACCGCCAAAAACTTTCAATCGAGATTCTAACTTATGGTGCGTTAGTTCAGCTGGTTAGAATACGTGCCTGTCACGCACGGGGTCAGGGGTTCGAGTCCCCTACGCACCGCCAAAGAGAGATACTAGAAATGGTGTCTCTCTTTTTTGTTCCTGATTGTTGTGGTTCTGGTGGTAGTTTTTTGTGTTTGAATCACTATCTTTGCATAAAAGTAATAGCTTCCTTGGAATTGGAATTTCATGACTATTCCAATTCCCCATCTTCCACTCCGAAAGGTCCTGATTCTTGCTGTGTGCTTCGTGCAGTTTGGTGCTGCAGTGCGGTTCTGCCGTTATTCGATTCTCATGATCTTGGCACCGATCGCATTGAGTCGTCCGTCGATATCCTCATAGCCTCGGTCGATCTGCTCGATGTTGCTGATGGTACTTGTTCCATTCGCACTCATGGCTGCGATAAGAAGAGCGATACCGGCACGGATATCTGGAGAAGACATGTTAGAAGGACGTAGCATTGTCTCCTTGCCCAAACCGATTACAGTGGCACGGTGAGGGTCGCATAAAATAATTTGGGCGCCCATGTCGATTAACTTATCTACGAAGAACAGGCGACTTTCGAACATCTTCTGGTGGATAAGCACGCTACCTCTTGCTTGGGTTGCTACTACGAGGAATACACTCAACAGATCGGGTGTAAGTCCTGGCCATGGAGCATCTGCAAATGTCATGATAGAACCGTCCATAAACGTATCTATGGTGTATCTTTCTTGTTTAGGAATGTATATGTCGTCGTTTCTTCGCTCCAATTTTATTCCTAACTTTTTAAAGCAGTCAGGAATCATCCCAAGATCTTCGTAGTGGACGTTTTTGATTGTAACTTCAGATCCTGTCATGGCAGCCATTCCGATAAAACTTCCGATTTCAATCATGTCGGGAAGAATCTGATGTTCCTCACAACCGTGAAGTTCCTCAACACCTTCTATGGTAAGCAGATTAGAGCCGATTCCGCTAATTTTTGCGCCCATCATGTTTAACATCTTACACAGTTGTTGAATGTATGGTTCACATGCTGCGTTGTATATTGTTGTTGTGCCTTGCGCAAGCACTGCTGTCATAACGATGTTTGCTGTTCCTGTAACGGAAGCTTCGTCGAGCAACATGTATAAGCCCTTCAAACCGTTGGCTTGTATTCTATATAATTTTAATTCTGGATCGAAACAGAAAATAGCACCTAACTTTTGGATGCCAATAAAATGGGTATCCAATCTTCTACGGCCAATTTTGTCGCCTCCTGGTTTTGGGACAACAGCCTTTCCGAATCTCGCAACAAGAGGTCCTACAAGCATTACGGAGCCTCTTAGTGCCGAACATTGCTTATAGAATTGAGGCGTGTCTAGGAAATCAAGGTTGACATCATCTGCTTGGAAAGTAAAACATCCCTTCTCTTTTTTCTCCACTTTAACGCCCATGTCTTTAAGCAAACATATAAGATTGTTTACGTCTAAGATGTCTGGTACATTAGAGATGGTAACTTTCTCTTTAGTTAGAAGGGTTGCGCATATAACCTCCAATGCTTCGTTCTTTGCTCCTTGTGGGTATATGTCACCTTTTAAAGAATGTCCTCCTTCGATTAGAAATTTGGCCATGGTATTAGATTTAGTATGTTATTTTTTCTTTTTCTTTTTTCCCGTAGAAGTTGGTTGGGCTGTGTTTTTGTATTCCGCCAACTTGATGTTTTTCCCGTGTAGTCGAATGTTCTCTTTTGAAAGAAAATAGAGATCGTCGAAAATTTTGAGATCGTCAACGCCTTCTTTGTTGAAGGTTACATAGCTTTTCTTCATGTAGTTGGCAATCATTATCTCCAGCTGTTCGCGTTCTTCTCCTTCTTCCATCTCGACTGCTTTCTCTATCAAACTATGGATGATTTTTCCGTAGTGCATGAATCGGATGTTGGATGCGGAAGAATACTCAATCTTATCGGGTTTTGTGGCAAGCTTCTCTTGTTTGATTACTTCGTATGGGTAATCTATGTCCAATTTGAAGTTGGACATGATAGCAAGGTGATCCCACAATATGTGTTTAAAATCACTTAAGTCTCTCAATTGAGGAAAGAGGTTTCCCATCGTGTTGATGATGGTATAGGCACATGCGTTGCGCTCCTCTCTGTCTTCTATGGTCATACAATGGTTGACCATATTTTGGATGTTTCTGCCGTACTCTGGTAGAATCAACTTTTCCAATTGCGTATTATACTCCATATTAAAATTTAATAGGCTTGATACAAAATTCGGGTTAAAGTTAGTAAAAAAAAATGAGAGAAAGTTTTGTTTAGTCTATAATGACTGTTTTTTTATAATTTTTGTCTTAAAGAGTTGTTGGAAAACAAAAATTAGTATACATTTGCGGATGTATTTACTACCGCAGGCTATATTCTTAGCCCAAGTAAACAATCAGGTTAACATTCAAGTAGAAAACAGATGCCCCTTGGCATTCGCGTTATTTAGTTGTTTTGTATTTGTATTATATCATAATATTATATGAAAATTAGTGATTTGAAGAACAAAACCCTTATTGAGTTGAAGGGTATTGCTAAAGAATTGGAAATCAAACGCCCGGATGCTTTTCGAAAAGATGATTTGGTGTTTCGAATTATCAACGAGATTGCGGCTTGGCAAAATGAGGGAAAACCATTACCTGAAGCACTTAGTTTAGAAGGAGCAGAAGATTATGTGGAAGAACAACCTATGAATAGCGAAGATCTTAAAGGTGAAGATGTTCAAAATGAGACTGTTCAGGATTTCCCTGAACAAAGAGAGTCCAATTTTGACTCTTCTCGAAATAATGATGGGTTCCAAGGTTATGATAATGGAGGTTCCAAAGGATATAGGGAGTATGGAGATTCTTCATACGACAATAGAAGAAAGGAGTCTCAACCAGTTCAAAAGAATCGCACATATGGTGGATTTGATGCAATGGCATCTGGAAATGCAGCAGCTGCTATCGCACGAATGATTTTGAATAAAAAGAAGGGCATCCCAACTCCAGATCAAGAAGAGATCTTGGAAAATATAAAGAAAATCAAGGAAGAAGAGCAGGCGGGAAGCGAAAAAGAGCGCATCTTGGAAGAACCCGTAAAGGTTGAGACGAAGGAGCCTGTTCAGGTTAAGGAGGAGAAGGTGGTTGAACTTGTTCAAGAGAAAAAGGAGACTCAACCAGAGCCTAAAAAGGTTTATAATTTTGAAGATATTGTAAAAGGAGAGGGCGTTTTGGAAATCACCAACGATGGCTTCGGTTTCCTTAGATCTGCTGATTATAATTATCTTACATCTCCAGATGATATTTATGTTTCTCAGTCGCAAATTAAGTTGTTTGGATTGAAAACAGGAGACGTGATAGAAGGTACAATCAGACCACCAAAAGAGGGAGAGAAGTACTTCCCTTTGGTTCGTGTGGATAAGATTAATTCAAGATCTCCTGAATATGTTAGAGACAGGGTGCCATTTGACCATTTGACACCATTGTTCCCCGATGAAAAATTCAATTTGACGGGTGGTCGCACAACATGCAATGCATCTGTTCGTGCAGTCGATTTGTTTGCTCCAATTGGTAAAGGACAACGTGGATTGATTGTTGCTCAACCAAAAACAGGAAAGACAATGCTTCTCAAGGACATAGCTAATGCAATTGCGGAAAATCATCCAGAGGTGTATATGATCATCCTGTTGATTGATGAGCGTCCTGAGGAGGTTACCGATATGGCAAGAAGCGTAAATGCGGAAGTTATAGCCTCTACATTTGATGAGCCGGCTGAGCGTCATGTGAAGATTGCTGGTTTGGTTTTGGAAAAGGCAAAAAGAATGGTGGAGTGTGGCCATGATGTGGTTATCTTGTTGGATTCTATTACTCGTTTGGCTCGTGCATACAATACGGTTGCTCCTGCTTCCGGAAAGGTGTTGTCTGGAGGTGTTGATGCGAATGCATTGCAAAAACCAAAACGATTCTTTGGTGCAGCGAGAAACATTGAGAATGGAGGTAGTTTGACAATCATTGCAACTGCGTTGACGGATACTGGTTCTAAGATGGATGATGTGATTTTCGAGGAGTTTAAGGGTACTGGTAACATGGAGTTGCAGTTGTCTCGTCAATTGTCAAACAAGCGAATCTATCCTGCTATCGATATCATTTCTTCAAGTACTCGTCGCGACGATTTGTTGCAGTCGCCTGAGGTGGTTCGTCGTATGTGGGTATTCCGCAACCATATTTCAGAAATGACTCCGATCGAAGCTATGGATTTCTTGAAAAGGCAGCTTGACATGACCCGTTCTAATGAGGAGTTGCTTGCAACGATGAACAGTTAAGAATCAAAATATTTAGTGGAAAAATATGACAGATAGGGAAAAGAGCGATCTTTTCTCTATTTTTTTTATCTTTTAGGTTCACGGCTCTTTCATTTACCCCTATAATAAAGCGCACAACTCCCCCTACCCATAATTAATGGGAAACTGCGATTTTCAAATAATTGAAACACAACAAGTTGACATTTCAAGAAAAGGCTATTTTTTCTATTTTAGGGCTA
>JAZRXL010000025.1:0-95607 GCA_045600225.1 Paludibacteraceae bacterium | reverse complement strand
ACCCATTCAGTATGACTGACAACCTGTTTCGCTATAAGAATCGAATGGTGTAAACTCTTTTAGTGAAGTAATAAGAATTATTGTAAACCTATTAAGTTTAACTATCCTAAAAGTGACAACCTTTTTCAGTTAAGTACAGTTACAGCAAGATTTCTTGGTGGATTGTGAGAAAATGTGTAATTTGCAAGCGAAAAAAGTTGGAAAAACGGACAGATTAGTGCGTTTTTATAATTGATTAGCGGACAAATATCGAAATATGATAACTAGAAAAGCGGACGAGTGGATTGATCGCCACTTCAGAAATACGAAGAAGGCATTGCTGCTGACAGGTGCCAGACAGGTGGGTAAGACGTATGCTGTGAGGCGTGCGGCTGAGAGGCTTGGGTGGCATCTGGTGGAGATGAACTTCCTGCTGCAGCCCGAGACAATTAACATCGTGAAAGGGGCTGGCGGGCTGAAGGAGGTTTTGCTTCGCATTTCGGCTTTCGCCAACGAACCTCTTGATTGGGACAGGACGCTGATCTTCTTCGATGAGGTGGAGGAATATCCGGACGTGATGACCTGGGTGAAGGCTTTTGTCGATAAGGGCTATCATCTGGCGTTGAGCGGTAGTCTGCTGGGAGTGGAATTGAACAATGTTCGTTCGGTGCCTGTGGGTTATTTGGACGAGAAGCAGATGTACCCTTGTGACCTGGAGGAGTTTATCAGAGCCGTGGGTGTGCAGGATGCTGTGATTGATTCGCTTCGTGAGGCTTGGAAGGAGAGGAAACCGGTGGATGCGTATGTGCACCAGAAGATGATGCAGTTGGTGAACCTCTACCTGCTGGTGGGCGGTATGCCTGCGGCTGTGCAGACGTATCTGGACACGAACGATATGCAGCGGGTGCTGATGGAGCAAAGGTCGATATTGGCGCTCTACAAGAAGGACATCGGAAGGTATGATCCTGAGGACAAGCTCTATATCAACGATATTTTCGACCTGATCCCTCCCGAACTGAATGCGAAGAACAAGCGTTTCATCCTCAAGAACCTGAATGAACATTTCAAGTTCAGCAGACATGAGAACAGTTTCACTTGGCTGAGGGATGCAGATATGGCTTTGCCAACACATTGTGCCGAGGAGCCGAAGGTGCCATTAGTGTTGAGTAAGGCGAGCAACCTGTTCAAACTGTTCCAGAACGATGTGGGACTCCTTGCGTGTCAGTATGCCGATGGCATTCAGCTGAGGATACTCCAGGGCGAGACCAACATCAACTATGGAGCAATCTATGAGAACCTGACGGCTCAGGAGTTGCATGCGCACGAGTGGAGTTTGTTCTATTTCCAAAGCAAGAAGCAGGGTGAACTTGATTTCCTGCTGGAGAAGGACACGGAAATCATTCCGCTGGAGGTAAAATCGGGTAAGGACTATGCGCGCCATGTGGCATTGAACAATGTGATGGCGAACCCGGAATACAGTATCAAGGAGGCGATAGTGCTATGTAATGACAACCTGAGCACCCGAGGCAATGTGACGTATGCCCCTATCTACATGCTGATGTTTATAGAGAAGCAGAAGGATGATGGTTCGAAGATATTTAAGCTGGATTTGAGTGGATTGGTGTAATTTCATAAAAATTATAAGATTTCAGTGATATGACATCAAAAAGCGAATCCAATTGGTATCAAAACTATGAGGCCTTGAAAGCGTATATCCTTGAACGAGGACATCTGCCAGATAAACATGTGGTAGAGAACCGCGCTTTGCTTTCATGGGCGAAATACCAGAGGAAGAAGATCAAAGAAGGTACGCTGGATGCAGAGAAGCGAGAATTGTTTGAAGCATTACTCGCAGCTCGTTCAAATGAACATACTGGAGGGAGAAGGAAGAAGATATAGAAGGACGATATTGAAAAAAATGATATGCAAGCGCACAGGTGGAGCCGTATGGCTTATGGTTCGATACCATCGCTTGCTGCAAAAAAATAATAATATATGGCATATATTTTACATGACCTTCTGTCACCACAAGATTTTGAACTGATCTCAAGAGATCTTTTGCAAGCTTCTACTGATTGCCGTTTTGAGTCGTTTAAAGAAGGTAAGGATGGCGGAATAGATATAAGATGTGCATCGAGTACCGAAGGCAAAATCATTGTCCAAGCTAAGCGGTATAATGATTGGTCGTCTCTTAAAAACGCATTAACAAAAGAAGTTGATAAGGTTAAGAAGTTAAATCCGGACAAATATATACTGACAACAACCGTTCCTTTATCTCCTGACAATAAAGCCGTAATAAAGGATATGTTTGATCCGTATATCAAGGAAGAGTCGGACATATATGGTAACGAAGATTTAAATAATCTAATTAATCAGCACAAGGATATCGAGAGACAGTATTACCAACTATGGATGGCAAGTACTAATGTTTTGGATGCGATAGTAAATGCAGATATAGTAAATGCAACAGGTTTTGAGCGGGAACGGATTGCGGCTGACATTAGAATGTTCGTTGATAATGAGAGTACAGCAAATGCATTAAAGATACTGCAAGATAATAGTTATGTGATTATATCTGGTGTGCCCGGAATAGGTAAGACAACATTAGCCAGATTTCTATCATATAAACTGCTTTCTGAAGGATGGCAGGACTTTGTTTATGTAGAAAGCCTCAAAGAGGCAAACAAAATGTTTAAAGAAGGACGCAAACAGATTTTCTTCTTTGATGATTTTTTAGGAAGTACAACATATGATATTAAAACAAAGAATTTCGATAGTGCTTTAATAAACTTTATAGATGCTCTAAAGAGAAGAAAAGATAAACTTCTAATCCTTACTACTCGTGAGTATATTTTATCTGAGGCAAAGGGCAAACTTGAAAAATTGGCTAATGCGAATATAGAAATTGCAAAATGCATCTTAGACTTAGGCTGTTATACAAAACCAATCAGAGCCAAGATTCTGTACAACCATATCGCTTTTTCGGATATTGACCAAGATTGTATTGACAAAATGATTTCAACGCGTGCTTATATGAAAATCATAGAGCATGTGAATTATAATCCAAGAATAATAGAGACGTTTATCGATCGACAGGAATGGAAGAACGTTGGCGTTGATAAGTTTGTAACTCATTTCATTGGATTATTTGATAATCCATATAAAGTTTGGAACTATGCATATGAAGCGTTAATGCGTGAAGCGCAGTTTGCTTTGTTAGTCTTGCTTACGATGGGTAAAGAAGTTCGTCTGCAAGACTGGCGTCATGCGTTCAGATATTTTGCGGAAAAAACCTCTGCTGTGTATGAGTTACGGTTGGATGAAGGCACATGGAATGCGGTATTAAGAGTGCTTAGTGGCTGTTTTGTGTTGACGGATAGAAAGTGGAATGTGGATTTCGCTAACTTTTATAATCCGTCAGTAAATGATTTTTTGGTCAATTATTTAAATAAAAATACGGAATATCGCAATGATTTGATACAATATGCTTGTTTCCCTAATCAACTAGTAGCAGTGTTTTCCGATAAACATGATGCTACAAAAAGTTCTGGCTATGTGATGATAAATGAAGATGCATATCCGATAGTAATAGGTGCCTTCAATCGCATGCTGCCTACAACTAACGATCCATTTGGATTATTAAATGCTCTATTGCGGGTTTTCCCAAATTTATATAGAAAGAACGATACTTTGATAGCAAATTGGCTAAAACCGGAATTCTTTGATGCAAATATACTATCGGTTTATAACGTCAAATATGTTCTTTCTCAAGTAGGAAAGAAACTTCCATTCCCTATGACGGATATTATGCTGAATAAAGTACTGTTGTCTTGCGAATCTCTTTCGGAATATGAAGAATATTGTTCTCTTGCTCAAAAGTACGATATCCCAATAGATACAGAATATGTAAGCAATCAAGTGGAATGTTGCGTAGATGCATATATGAGTAACTACTCTTCGCCAGACGAAATTGAAGATGATAAAAGTATTCTTGACAACCTTGCAGAATACGATGTTCTTGTTTCCGCTAATACGTATGAACAACTGGAAGCTAAAGCTAGTTCGTTTGAAAATGATTTTGATGAAGACGATTATAAGCGATTCAAGGAAAGTTCCTCTATATATGAGCGTGCTATGTGGATGGAAGACAAAGATATACATGAAATGTTTGGTAGTCTAAAATATTAGTGGATTATAGTTCGAATAGATTAACTGATATATGAAGTATCAAAAAATACCGATACAAGACGTAATTGAAAAAATGAAAGAACGTATCAGCTCTAACCAAATGAGCTTGTTGGTGGGATCTGGTGCGTCGTGTTGTGCTTGTGACCTTTACAAGAATTGGGTCGGACTGGTTACTGATATGGTGGCTGTTCTATTTCCTGAAGAACTTGAGCGGAAGGGAATTGTAGTGACAAAGATTGATGGTTATTACTGTCATTACAATCTAATTCGCATAGAAGATCCAGAGGACACGGATTACGTTTATGATATAGTCAAGTCTATTGTTGAACGTATAGGAATACTTGAAGTACCAAGCCTATTTGCAAAACGAATGGGAGTGCGTGAGTCAATCGAGGCATACATAGAGTCACATACCCCTCGCATTGATGATTCTTCTAACACTATATCTCTCTTCGGGGAATCCCGCCCAATAGACTTAGAAAAGGATCTGTATTTTCTTACGTCTATGGTAAACGTAGGATGGAACGCCATATTTACGACAAACTATGACGATTTGTTGAAATATACGTCTTCTAATAGTGGAGAAAAATGTCTTAAGGAATGTAATGAAGCTTCGGCATTATCACTTCGCAAATTAGAGGAACAGGTGATAAAGCTCCATGGGAGCATTGACTTTGATCATAAAAGAAATGGATTTGATGGTGACGTCCACCGTAAATATGTTCTAACACGTGAGGATTACGATGATTATCCTTCAAAGCATGAGGCTTTCATGCAGTTGATGAGGATTTCGCTTTTGAAGGATTGCTTTTGCCTTGTTGGTTTTTCTGGTACAGATCCGAATTTTATTGCATGGATTTCATGGGTTCGAGACATCCTTGAGGCAAAAAAGAGTACAACACCAAAGTCTGTAAACGCAGAAGATATAAAGATTTTCTTTATAGATTGTTATGATAATCCGCTTAATGATGCGACTTTACAATTCTTTGAAAATCATAAAATATACAGAGTAGTACTTCCTCAAATAACAAGTTTGCTTCGGAGCGATAATCCTAAGCCAGCAGATCCTACTAAGATTAACAAATGGCTACTTGATTCTTTTTTCACTACCATAAAAAATGAAACTCATCTTGAAGTTGAACAGAAAGATGATATGCCAGAAAGTTATACCTTGTGGTCTCAAGCTTATTCTTTGTCAGGAAATCTGCATAGAGACTCGACAATACATGAAGCAGAAGCAAAGGAATTGCTTTCTATGCGTTCTCACATGAGAATTGTTAGAGGAACACATTATCAGTCATACTATCTTGATTCTATTCCGAACAAGGCAACTTTGACAGAATTAGAAGCTCAGCTTGCTTTATTGGCCTTTGAGCAGCAGATGTATGTGCACCAAGGAGAAATAAGCATCCTCAAACAAATCAAGAAGGTTTTAAAAGATGAAGCAAGCAGGGATAGAATATTATGTTTGGAGAATCGAATCGGAACGCTTAGGAATCCAGAAAAGGCAGTAGTTAGCAGGACTGCAACAGATAGAGTAATCAACGAAAGGTGTTTACGTTTAGCTTTTACATTTGACTTCCTGAAATTGAAAGAAGAGTTATTGAATTGGAAGCCAGGAGCAGAATATTCCATCAACAAGGCTGTGCTGTTAAGTTTGGTAGATTCTGATGCCTGTCGCAGAATGCTCACAACAGACTTGCTGGAGGCGATACCTACCCGTGTAGAACGATTACGTGCCACACAATTAGCCAACATATTGCTTGGAGATCTAAATGGACGTTTCTCAACAAAGGGCTATATGTCGTTAACATCTGATGATCTATTCTCTCTTAGAGATTGGTTCTTCGGAAAAAGTCTTCAGCCAAAGGAAAGAGTACAATCCTATGGAAATAATGATAGCCCCAATGCTTTCAATGAAGAGACTGCATTACGAAGTTTAATGTTCTTAGTGGAAATGCCAACATTTGTGCAACTTGGAGTGTGGAGCATTGTAGATAACGCTCAATGGTATAAGGTTGCACATAAGCTCTTTGAGAAATACCCATATCCGGTGATGTTCTATTCTACGACAATGAATGATACGAATACATTGCGTAGGATAGGTCAAGATTATGCGTATAGTAATGTGTTGCACAAGCAACTTCCAGGATTAGTGGAGAGAATGTTTTCTCTGTTGACTGACAAAAATAGTCCATTAGGATTTTGGGGACGCAGAAACTTCTGTACTCTTTTGGAAGAACTTATTAAAGCGGTACCTTCAAAGTATTGGGATAAATATGCTTTGCAGCTGTGGAATGATAACAAGGATCAACTATTTGAAGATGGAAGTCGTACGGACGAATTATACAAATTGATATGTTCTGCATTGTTGCGTACTGATGACGTGCTGTTTACGGCCACCGTTATTAGTGATACACTTGTTAAGGTTAGGCAGAATAAGAAATATGATCTCGCTCAAAACTTATTCTATTACTCTAGATCTAAGCACAATAAAACAATAGCAAGCATAGTAGATTCCAAACTTGTTAAATTTGTAGGTGGTATATGTGATGTGCGTGATTACATCCTGTTAGGCAACCTGAATCGTATTCTCAAAAAGTCTCAAATCAAGAAAATTTCTAAGACCATTCCTCAGGTGCTTAAAAACACGGAGTTCAGAATATCTTCAGTAAATGGCATGATATTCTTTGCAAAGCATGACAATGCTACATTAGCAATTGTACGTAAAGCACTTGTTGAGAATCCTGCATTGTGGGACAATGGAGCTCACGAAGGTGGAGGATGGAGTCCATGCGATTTCTTGCAGATAGTTGATTTAGACAGCGAATTGAAGTGGACAAAAGAAGAGGTCTTGAAAATTTATGAAAGGCTGGTATCTTCTGCCAAACAGATTCTTGGTGAAAGAGACTCCGTAATGTCACATTTTATGAATCGAGAAAAGCTGTACGATGAAATGCTGCAGTTTATTGATTTGCACAGAGACGAATTGAATGACGTAGATTTCTTTGAGATTTACCAGCAAATAAATGATAAATATAAGGAACTCACTTCATTTGAGGATGTAGAAAAGTCTATGTATTCCGACAATGAGGATGCCGTTTCTGCTGCACTTGAAGCATTGGCAAAGCGAATCAAGCATGATGGTATCAATGAGCATCTTAATTCCATCAATGTGTTGATAACACGAATCCTATGCAAGAACAAAAATGGCTATCAATCAATTTTGGATTATCTACAGTATTATGTCCGTTTCTTCGCAAAAGATAAAGAAACACTAAAGAAAATTCCGCAGATCCTGTTCTTGATAGATTCTTTAACAATGGATGTGTTCAAGGAACTGGAGCAGAATGTTCTTGTATGTTCAGAACTAACAATTCTAATAGCTATGCATCTTCGAAAGTATGGGATTTCTTGTGATGGAGTAAACTACTGGATTGGGGTTAAGAAGAGCAACTTCTTTAATTGGAGTATTTGCAATACACGAGAATAATCATGAATAAAGAATGCTTGTTGTGCAAACATTATAACGCTGATAAAACCGGCTCTCACATTATACCAAGTTTCTTCATGAAGAGAATTAATGGGGATGGAAAACGAGACCATGAAATAGGATTTGAGATAAAGAATGGTCTTGTGGATTCATATTTTGGACGAGACGTTTATGAAGATCAGCGAAGAGCTATCACTGACCAAGAAGAAAAGATGGAAAGTAGAGAGAACTATGACGTTCGCGACTTCATCTTTTGTAAAGACTGTGAGAAGTATTTTAGCACGTTAGAGAGCACATATGCGTCAAGTTTGTCATTAACATATAAAGAAGGAAGGAATACTATCAACAATAAAGTGACACCGTCAGAAGCTATGTTATTCTGGTGCTCGTTGGTATGGCGAGTTTCTGTTACCGGTCATCTTGGTCACAAATTATATCAAGACTATGAAGAAAGATTACGTTCGGCTCTTTCAAATAATAACATTGAACACTTAGGAGTTAAATACGCCTTATTTAGGTGCAAGGATTATGGGAAGAAGTCTGTCAAGGGCACAGTCGTTTGTCTGGAAATAAAAGATAACACCGTCTTGATGATTGTTGACGATTATATGCTTGTAATGGTATTTGACATCGCCGATGAACAGCATGAAGTCGTGTTATTGGATATTGGGTTAAAACTTGTCCCAAACAAGTTGAATGACGGAAATAAACCTGAAGAAATAGCCCCAGTCCCTGTGGACATCTTTAATCTCATAATGGCAAGCGTTATTAGAGTTGCTGTTAAATCAATGAATCTTCCAAAAAGGTTTTCTGGATTACATAATGCGTTGTTTGGAAATTCTCTTCCTAACGATATTCTGAACGACATATTAAAGTTGATGCAATCACATAAATGTAAATTGGGTGATCGCTATACCATAGAACATTACGCTTGGTGTTATAAAGAAGTATTGAAAAATAGAGGCTACATTATTGAGAATGGAGATGGAACTTTATCGTTATCATGATAGATGTCTTATTTCATTTGCGCTTGCACGCGAAGTCCCCTCTTATAGTAGTCAATATGGCTGTCTTCGACGATGCGCTTGCGCTTGAAATGATGGTATGGGAGATGACTTGGGAACCTAATACCAACCTGGTCAAATGACAGGTTCTTGCTATGGCAAGCAATAAGGTTCAGTTATTAATCAACCAATTGTAATAATCCTAATTCATACGATATGCACGATGATTCTTTAGATGATATTCGCGAGAAAGTTTTCTCAGGGTATCCTTTTGCTTTGTCAAATGAAGAAAAAGACATTTTGGGTAAACTAAATACGAAAAGTATTCCTCTGGTAGTTAGTGAGTGTAGGCAAAAACTAGATTATCTTGGGAATAGATGTGCTGTATTTGCCTTTCTTAGGAACGATAATGACGGAGATAAGGTTCCAGATGCTGATTATGAGTCTGATCCGTTGCTAAAAGAATACGCAAGTGTCAGAAACAGCTTCCCCAATATATGGGAATTGATGGGTTTTGTATCCCTCCTTGAGATGGATGCTCTATCTTTGCTAATCAGTATTCTGACGGCAGAGAGTGATGTCGAAAGAAAAATGCTCAGTAAGCATGCCTATACAATTGTGTTTGAAGCAAGGGAAAAGGGTTTGTTCCAGAAGGTGTCAAAGGAAATGAAGAGATTCCCAGAGTCTCTTTTGCCAAAGAAAGATAACGATGAGTTATGGCGTATAATAAAGAAAGAACTGAATAACATGTCGGAAATTGGAGTTGAGCATACTATTCGTAACCAAATTGACGCACATAAGTCTTCCTCATTTGAGTGCCAGTATGAAACATTTCGCTCTTGTAATTGGGGACAGGCGGTATTCGATCTCCTTGCGTTGATTCAAATATCAGATAGGTTATTGAGTGTTATAGAATCGATTTTCTCTAAATACAAAGACGAGATAGAATCTGTTACAAACAGAATAAAAACAAGAGTGTCAATGTTAGATGACATATTAGAAAAGCTAAAACAAGAGTGAGATAGTGTCAATGTGTCTCAAATCCTTTGCTTAAAAAAGAGTGTCAGATTATATAGTTTGGAATTTTACATAATCAATTTATTTACATTATGTTAAATATGTAAAATTTTACATATTTAACATACAAGAAATTATATAACCTTAAAAACGTATTACGATTTGTAGAAATACTACCATTGGCAAAGTGGTAGGTAGGCGATCTCTCAAATCGTCATATTCCGAAACTATCGTAGTAGTTAGGTTCTTCGAAATCAAGTATGCTCGGATGTTTACAGGAAACCAATAGTTTCATCACCGGTCGATGTCCAGATCGGTTGAGATCGTTTTCGTTCTAACTAATATGTCGAAAACTTTCATTAAATTTGCATAGTTAACTAAGTCGAGCGTTATATGAAATATCCGATAGGCATACAGACATTTGAGAAAATTATAGAGGGAGGTTACCAGTATGTAGACAAAACTGATCTGGTCTATAGTTTAGTGACTTCTGGAGAATATTATTTCCTCAGCCGCCCGCGTCGTTTCGGAAAGAGTCTGCTCACCACCACTCTTGAAGCCTACTTCAAGGGTAAAAAGGAACTGTTCAAAGGTCTTGCCATAGATTCTCTTGAAAAGGAATGGGTGGAGTATCCGGTGTTTCATATCGACTTTACGGGGGAATCGTATTCCGATAAAACAGCGGCCCAATCCGTAATCAACAACTTTTTGCTGGATAAAGAAAGAATCTATGGCAGGGACGAGTCTGAAACAACCATTGGCTTGCGTTTTATGGGAGTCGTGAAGCGTGCTTTCGAACAGACGGGCAATAAGGCTGTGATCCTGATCGACGAGTACGACAAACCGTTGACTGACACTATCGGAGAGCCAGAGATTCAGGAACAGAACAGGAACATTCTCCAAAGCCTTTATAGTGTAATGAAGAAGGCCGACCAGTATATCCGTTTCGCTTTCCTTACCGGCGTGACCCGTTACGGCAAACTTGGCATTTTCAGTGCGGCGAACAATCCGAAGGACATCTCCAACAACAAAAAATACAATACCATCTGTGGCATATCGGAGGAGGAATTGCACTCGTATTTCGACGATGAGGTACAGGCGTTTGCCGATGAGCAAGGTGTTAGCAAGGAGCAGATGTACGTCTTACTGAAGGGAAGGTATGACGGCTATCACTTCAGCGAGAAACTTGTTGATGTCTACAATCCGTTCAGTTTACTGAATTCATTGGCGGACAGACAGCTGAACAACTATTGGTTTGCCACCGGCACACCGACATACTTGACATCAATGCTAAAAAGAAGATCCTACGACCTTTCTAAATTTAGCACTGGAATTGATGCGACAGCAGAGACAATCGCCTCTTTTGGAAACGGGGAGGAAAATATGATTGCGGCGTTGTACCAAAGCGGTTACTTGACAATCAAAGGCTACGATGGCCGCAAATACTATTCCTTAGGATTCCCCAATGAAGAAGTGGAGGACGGTTTTGTCCAATGTTTGATGAATGAATATTCCAAACAAAACACAATTGACGGAGACTACAACCTACGCGTATTACGAGACGCACTTGAAGCTGACGACATCCAAGCATTCATGACCCAAATCCAGTTGATAATGGGGCAGATCCCATTTGAGAACAGTGAGGTGAAGCAGATAGAGGCGAACTTCCGCAACATGATCTACCTGATGATAAGGTTCTCCGGATTCAAGGTGGCGGTGGAGCTTCCTGTGTTAGGCGGACGTATCGACGTCTTCTTCGAGACGGACAACCGCGTCTATGTGATCGAGTGCAAACGCGACCAATCGGCCGACGACGCCTTGGCGCAGATAGACATGAAAAAATATGCCAAGAAGATCTCTTCCGCCGACAAACCGGTTGTGAAGATTGGTGCCAATTTCAGCACAGAAGAGAGAAACATCGTGGAGTGGAAGGTGGAGGAATAGACCTTCTACTTTTTTGTGTTCCACTACGGCTCCAAAACAGAAAGCGAGCCCAGAGGGTATTTCTACATTCCGGGCTCGCCAATTTCTATTGTTTGTAAAGCGTGGTTAGATTTCGATGCGACCATCCATTCCCGCAGCCACTTGGAGACTTGTCTTTGCACCGCATGCCAATCCAGATGTAAGACCTTTTTGTCTTTCTCCAAACACACCGGCCTTTGTGCCTGCCTTGGCATCCACATCCATACGACGAGCTAATTCTGCGCCTGCTTTGGCATCCACGTCCATACGGAAATCTACTCTTTTATCTACTTTGATATCCATCTCCGCACCGCTTGTAAACACAGATGCAAGGCCACTTAGTCTTGTTCCACACACACTTGTCTCTGCGCCTGCCCTGGCATCTACCTTTTCAACACTTGCAACCTCTACTCTTGGAGCGTTTCCACCTAACTTAAATGCTGCTGCGTTAGTTACTGTCGCGAATGCGATCATTGCTACTACTGGAAAAAAGAATCTTGTTTTCATATCTTTAAAATTTAATTGTTAATAATCTTTTTTGCTGTCGCCGGGGTTGTTGTTCGTTCCCGTTGACGATGCAAAGGTAGGGCAAGCTCCGGGGGGAATACGGACAGAAGAGGAAAAGCGTGCGGACAGTTTGTGAACTTCACATTTTGTCCGTTTTCACGAATTGTACATTTGTGTAATTAGTTGGATATGAAGCAGATAGTTTAATGCAAGGAGTAGGGGCGCCGTTGTTTGGGCAAGCGGGGGGATCGCAGAATCCAAGGGAAAAACAATTTTTCCCACAATTTTTATTGTTTTCTCTTGAACAACTTTTTCCACACTTCCCTGAACCCACCCAGCCGGCGAATACTGGTAACCAGCGCTTTATAGTCAACCCGATATGTTTTCCACAAAATTTCACACAATTTTTAATGTGCTAAAAAAAAACAATTTCTTTTGTTTTTTCCAGGGTGGATGAGGTCCACTCCGGTGATTGCAGGTGGATTCCGTTTTGAACACTCCCCGTGTAAATGGACACGACATGGGTACCATGTGTCGGGGGCGTTCCCGTCCCGCTCCGTGACTGTGCGACGGCATG
Source organism: Paludibacteraceae bacterium (assembly GCA_045600225.1). Lineage (GTDB taxonomy): Bacteria > Bacteroidota > Bacteroidia > Bacteroidales > Paludibacteraceae > UBA1181. The sequence goes on along the minus strand of JAZRXL010000025.1, from coordinate 82,880 downwards.
CCTCGGACGGGTGCCGCATGGACCTCGGAGAGACTTCTCAGTGGCTAAAACTCTCCGGAGGGAGTCTTGGCCACCGAGAACTCCGCCCCGGTCTCGGAGAGCCCCGTGTGGTAAGTCCGTCCTTGATGCCGGAGCGTAGGATATAGGTGGAGCGGGGCAGTGAGCCACGGATAGGCGTCCCTCGCCCGTGTCCCCGAGCGGGGGAAGGGTATTGGGATTGGCTAACCCAAAAACAATTTACCTCCAGCAAAGTAGTCGAGAAGAAAAGGAGTATCTCCTTCGAAAACGATAACTCGTGGATAGCCGTAGAATTTGTAGTTGCATTTGGGTTTAGCGAGGAATAATTCTTTTCCGGCCTTGTTCTCGCATCTTTTCCATTAAACAAGTCCGTACTCTTCAGCAAGAGCCCTTGCTTTCTCTATTTTCTCTTCCAGATTCATAATTCGAATATAAACAAAAACTTCCCGTTTCACGGAAGGACAGCATGCTGATGCGGGAAATAAGAAGGGACGGCCTCGAGATAGAGACCGTCCCCACACAAAATGAAAAAAGTGTGTCTTATTTCTTCGACTCATCCAAGGAGGCCTTTCTGAACTCCTTCATGAGCTTCTCGATTTCCAAGCTGGCCTTGCGCGCTCTGGTGCCCGCAGCCTTGTTACCACTCTCGATTTGTGCGGACGCGTCCTTTTGGAACGCCTCGTAAGCCGCGCTGATTTTCTCTACGATCTCTTTCATGATGTTTAGTTTAAAATTAACGTCAGCAAATATAAGCGAAACGCCGCACGCTGGCAATATCTGCGGGAGAAAAAGGAAGATTTTTTTGATGTGAAATATCATAAAAAATAGAATTATATATATTTGCGTCATTGAACCAAAAAATAAAAACTCATGAGAAAAGGAATCGCAATGTTATTCGCCGCCGTTGTCATGGCGGTGGCCTTCATCTCCTGCGGCGATGAGGAGACGGAACCGCTCTTGAAGATCGGCGAGACGGAGTTGACGGTGGACAGTGACGGAGGAACCTTGTTGGTGGGTGTAGCCTCCAACGTGTCGTGGAACGTCGCGTCGGACGCCAACTGGTGCTTCGTGGTAAACTGTTCGGGTAACGGTGACGGAGACGTCATCGTTAAGGTCGCAGCGAATCCCTACCCGTTGGACAGGGAGGCGAGGTTGACCGTATACGGCGGATCGCTGAAGGCGGAGGCTGTCGTTAGGCAGCCGGGATTCGAACCTGGAAACAATGAGGAATCACCCAATGGAAGTGGGAACGTGAATGGCGAGGGAAACAAGCCGTCTGGGAAGTTGCCGGGAAGATTTTCCGTTTCGTCCACCAAGCAGGTGTGTTTCTCAATGGGTAACTTGCAGTATCAGGCCAGCACCAAGACATGGCGTTTCGCAGAGAACCAGTATGATGCGATTGGTGCCGATAATGGAAATGTCTCCTCCTCCTACAGCGGTTGGATCGACCTCTTCGGATGGGGGACGAGTGGATACGACGGCAAATATCCGTATAATACCAGCGCCAGTACTTCCGATTACGGAAGCGACGGTATTGCCGGCACCAATTACGATTGGGGAGTCTACAACGCTATCAGCAACGGAGGAGGTAAGGCTGGCATGTGGCGCACGCTGACGAAAGATGAGTGGAATTATCTTCTCTATTCTCGTGCCAAAGCCAAGAAATTCCAGGGTCAAGCGACCGTCAATGGGCAAACTGGATACATCCTTTTGCCTGATGGATGGAGCGCGCCAAGCGGCTTGACGTTCACCGCCAACCCTGACGATTTCACTACGAACAGCTACTCCGCTACCGAGTGGAGAGAAATGGAGTCTGCAGGCGCTGTCTTCTTGCCTTGCGCGGGCATCCGCGACGGTAGTACGATCTACAATGCAGACTCGATCGGCTACTATTGGTCAAGCACATACATCAGTAGCTACGTGGTCGAATTTTCCTTCAGCAGCCGGTACTCGGATATCTGCGACGGACGCGGTTACAGCGGTAACAGTGTCCGCTTAGTCCAGGACTGTGGACGTTAAAGCGCGGTAGGAGCGGGAGGGAGCCAGTCACGCTGTGGCCGGCTCCCTCTCTTTTTGTCCAAGCTGCGTGTCCCCGAGCCGCCGTCCGTTCTTCGTCATGGCGAAGACCAGACCGACTCCCCGCTTGAGGGCGAGGAAGGCGGAGGCCATCGTGACGCCCGTGTCGCAGACGTTGTCCACGAAGCAAGGCGTGAGGTCGGTGTCGCCGACCTTCCTGAAGCCGAGGTCCTCCACCTTCAGCGGGTGGCCCTGTTTCTTGGATTCGTAGTTCGAGGCCCGGCTTTCGCCCTTGAGGATGTCGGCCACGGGGGCGCCGGTCAGGCGCGAGATCTCCTCGGCGAGGAGCAGCGTGGCGGTGGCGTAGCCCAACCTGGACGGTATGGGGACCAGCGCCGAGCCCTCGGGCACCAGCGGAGCCATCCGTTCGGCTGCGAGCCTGATGGCTTCCATGTCGCCCTCCTTGACGCGGTGGGCGATCCACCTTCCCTGCCTGTAGTATGTGTTGAATAGTATTTCCATGTCATCAAAAGTTAGAAGTCGAACAATCAATTTTACGGCACCACTAAAGATCGGCGGGGGATGGCGGCAAAGAGAACACCGGAAATACTCTTTTTGGAGGCGGGGGAAAAAAGGAAGATTTCCGGGAAGAGCCTATTTGCGGGCGCAGCGCACCATGGGACCGCGGGCTATCTTTGTGGCGGAAAATAATTGTGTGTGACTTCCCGTGACTTTGACATGAAAATACCCGAATGAGGCACGGGGCAGGTGAGGATAAGGCCGGGCGTACCGGACAAGGGGAAAAGGAATCCTCCGAATCCCCGGACGGGGACCCGGAGGGAGGAGACGCTATTCGTAGCGGGTGATCTCGTGGAAGCTCATCCAGATGTCGTGCTCCTCGGAGTGGAGGTCGATGGCCTTGGCGATGGCCTTGGGGTTCATCGCGCGGGGCTTGATGCCGTACTTGCCGAGGAGGTAGCGGGCCGCTTGCTCGACGGTCTCGAAGTACTCCGTCTCGTCGTCGTCCTGGAAGACGAAGTTGTCGGTGAAGTGTTCCCCGAGGAAGTCGTTGGTGCCGTATACTTCGCAGCCGGGCTCCTCCTCGAGGTAGAATACCTTGACGCTCGGGAACCGCTCCTCGATGGCGTGGCGTACGCCCTCCTGCTCGCACCATGCGGTGTACTGGCAGATGGTGATGGTGTCGCCTCCGTCGTAGTTGTAATCCGTGATTTCGCCGCGGCATCTGTATTTCTCGTAGTCGAAGCCGAGTTCCGTGACCAGCTCGCCGAGCCAGAGTTTTCCGAAGCCGTTCGGGATGACGGGTTTTTCCCTTTTGTTCATTCTTTCCAGGATCGCGTTGAGCTCGCCTACTTCCTTCGGAAGTCCAACGCATTTGTAAGTCGTGCAGCACCAGTTTGGCATAGTATGAATGGTTTTGTGGAAGATCCCTTTCGGGACCTTCCGGGTTAGACATCAATCGTTATTCTCTTCGGTAGGGTAGAACTTCGTGGCCACCATCACCACCCTGTTGCGTTTCTGGCCCGCCTCGTCGGTCCACTCTTCCGGCTTGAAGTACCCCTCGACGGTGACCAGGTTGCCCTTCGCGAGGGTTTGGAAGGCTGCCGTCTCCTCGTTCTTCTTCCAGGCCTCTGCGTTCAGGAACGCCGAAGTCCTCTCTTCACCGCCTTTCTCCAGTCTGCTGACGGAGAGTGAAAACCTGCAAACACTTGCCGTATTGAACGCGCGAACCTCCGAGAAACCCACGAAGCCTGAAACTTTGAAACTGTTTTGGATATTTTTCATAACAAAAAATAATTAAGAAGTTAAACAATCAATTTTACGGTACTACAAAAGATGGGCGGGAGGATGGCGGCAAAGAGAACACCGGAAATACTCTTTTTTTGGAGGCAGGAGAAAAAAAGGAAGATTTGCGGGAAGAGCCTATTTGCGGGCGCAGCGCACCATGAAACCGCCAACTATCTTTGTAGCGGAAAATAATTGTGTATGACTTCGCCCGGATTTTTGTGGAGAATATCCCGGAAAAACAGGATAGTGACGGCGGAGGGGATGGAGGTGACGCCGCACGATGGCGGGGGCGGTTTCCTTTCCTGTCGGCGGAGGAGGGCGAGAAGGGCCGGTGTTCCGCGCCGAACGGCCGGAAGGATGAGTGTGGGGGTAAGCCATACCCCGCGCAGTCCTGCCACTCGTGGGGGCGCGGGGGAAGAGACCGGGGAGGCGGCGCTCCGCGCGGTGGTGGTGGCGGCGGGCCCTGGCGGACGGAGGGAAGATTGATGTCGGGAAGGCTTGGGATCCCAAACCGTGTGCGTGCCATGGTGGAAACGGTAGCCAAGCAGAGCGATGCCGGAGCAGCGGCGGGCGGCCGTGGGCTGCGCAAGGAAGGTATGGACAAAAATCAAGTTGATGCCGTTAGAATTGAGAAATAATCCTTATATTCGCGTATTGTTTTTTTTATATATAAATAATTTATTATGCGCCCCTTGCTTGTGAAAGTATGCGGCGCGGCGACGCTTCCCTCGGGAAGTGGCGTAGTTGTGTTTTTTTACACTTGTTGCCTGTGAAGGTAGCATTTCAAGTAATTACTTTCGGTGTTTCACAGCACCGGAAAGAGTGGGGGATTCGGATTATTCCGGTTCCTCCATTTTGTTTATAGGCGGCTTCATTTGGCATATAGAAAAGCCATAATCAGTATAGTTGTATTTTATATTGTTTATCTTAATATATTGACGATTTTGGGAAACTAATGTTCAAAAAGTGCAAATCATTCGTTAAAATTTCTTAACTTTGCGGAGTTTTTAGTTTTGGGAACAGTTATATATAAATATCAGCTCTTGATGAAAGCAAAAAGGTTAATTGTTACACTTATTTGTTTAGTACAGACAGTATTATTCAGTGTTTCATATTCAAAAGATTATTACGTTAAGGTTGATGGCTCAGGCACAAAAGATGGTTCATCTTGGGAGAATGCAATGACTTCAGATGATTTTGCTAAAAAGTTACCAACGGCGTATGAAGGGTCAACGTTCTATTTGGCGGAAGGATCATATCAACCTTGTTACTGTGGTGATTATGAAAAATGTGGTGGAAGAAATTTGTACACAATTAATACGTCTGTTAAAATTATAGGAGGATTTTCAAATAATGCAAAATTGGGAGATAAAAATGATCCAGATAAGTATCCTACCATTATGAATGCAACTTATAAGGGTAGTTCGCAAATGCTATTTATTGATGGAGAAAATCCGGTCACTCTTTATCTAGAAGGTCTCAGAATGAAATCCGCTACAATTGCAGTCCTTTTAAATAATAAGGGAAAACTGTATATGGACAAATGTGTTGTAGATAGCACTTCAATCATAACTCCATATGTGGAATCGATTGAGATTTCAAATACGAAATTCTGCAACATCAAAGAAGGGGCAAGTTATCATTCATTACCTTTAATCATAGATCACGTTAATAAAGTAGTATTGTCCAATGTTTCGTTTAGTGACATTGGTAATGACATCATTTGTCCTAATAGAAAAGAATCAAATCTCATTTGCGATTCTCTTATCATGAAGGATGTCACTGTTAGAAATACAAATGGTAATTTGTTTGCGGGTGACGTTCATTATGGTCTGTTCGAGAATTTGGATGCAGAATCCGGGGGTATGAACGTCCTTAATTCGTCGGATGAGATTATAATTAGGGATTCAAAGCTTATACAAACCGGCTTGACTGGGTCAAGTAATGGTATTTATTTCGCTAAAGGGAAGAAGCTGTCTGTGACTCGTTCCTCAATCCTTGGTTATCAGAATGGAATCATGGATGACTATTCAAGTACGGAGAGTGTGATATCATTGGATGATGTGACAATATCCTGCAACAAAAATAGCGAGGGGGTAGCTCTATACTTGCTGAATAACAAATCAGATGTAGTGGTTAATAATTCTAACCTGTTGGACGCTAAATATGGCGTGGAACTGGTTTATGCTAATAGCCTGACAGTCAAGAACTCCACGATATCTGGAAACTCAGAGTGTGGTATTTATGTAATCCCAGGTAGAACCGCAAATGTCAATCTTGAAAACAACATCATCGGACTGACAAGAAACGCCGATGAGAGATACCCGAACAAGGTGGGAGTCTATGCTTGTGCTGGCAATTTTACGGCTAAAGACAATATTGTCGCGGGTAACGACTCGATTGGTATTCATTTCTTTACGGTATACAATAATATTGAACTAAGTGGTAATTACATTGGAACAAACCGAAAATTTGAGGATTTTGGAAATGGATCCACTGGAATTGTCCTCTTGACCGAGTGTGCTTCTTCATTGGATATGGCACCAAAGAATTTGGAGTCCGCGAATTATATCGGCTATAATGGAGGGGATGGTGTGCATACCGGCCAAGGCGATTTGCATGCGCTCGGCTCCACTATAAGGAACAATTACATCGGTGTCACTCCTGATGGCCACCCGATGCCGAACAAAGGATATGGATTTTCAGCCCAATGGAATTCTTATCCATATAGAACAGTGACGAGCGAGTTGTATATTGACCACAATCAATTAGGGTTCAATAAGCTTGGCGATATTAAAGAAGTATATGCTGTAATATCAAAGAACGTTTTTCATGGGAATAGTGTAAAGGCAATTCATGTTGAAAGTAAATCATTGATTTCTCCAATAATCAGTGACGTGAAGGTGGAGGATGGGAAATATGTGGTGTATGGATCAGTATCTCCCGATCCCCGGAACAGCGCTGCGGGGGTCACGGTTGAGTTGTATTGCACAAATAACGAAAAGGAGTCTGCTCTGAAATATATCGCATCCGTAAATGCGGATGAAAATAATCGTTTCTCGTTCGTTGTAGACGATATGCCGGATGTGGATAGTGAGACATCTTGTTTTGTCGCAGTTGCGATTTACAATGAGGATCCGATCGCTGAGAACCATTCTTATACAACAGAGCTGAGTGAACCGTATTGCGTTTGCACTCCCGCTCCTATCATAATTGAGAAGAGTGTGTCGGTAGGTACTCCATTCACAGTTGACAACCGAAAATTTTATCCTACCGAAGCGGGTCATTTCGAAGAGGTTATAACCTCAACAGGAGAGGACGGATGTCTAAAGAAGACCGTTGTTAAAATAACCGTCGTTCCTGGTAAGATCCCCAATGCATATTATGTGAAGGTAGATGGTACAGGAGACGGCTCATCATGGGAAGACGCGATGAGCGGAGAGCAGTTTACCTCTATATGTGGATCTGTGCCAGACAGCACAACGTTTTTCTTGGCGGAAGGCGATTACGAACCGATGAAGGTATATGGTTACAGCGGATTCTATTTGAACTCAGATATCCGCATAATCGGAGGTTATCCCGCTGATGCCAAAACCGGTGCGAAGAGAGAGAAGGGAAAGTATTCCACCATAGACGCTTCCGGGTTAGGTGTGAAATCCTATTTGTTCAGAAGGCTTAATTATAACGACACGCTGAACATATACCTAGAAGGTTTGGCGATGAAGAACGTGATGAACGCCATCGAGGGAGATCCGGGAAGCGAGATCATTGTGGAAGATTGTTTGTTTGACAACGCTCCATTGGTTTTCAACAAGTCATCGCATGTGGAAATTAACAATTCCACGATCCAGAACATCACTGAAGAATCGGAAGTTCCATACTCCATCGAGGCAGATTCGGTAGTAGGTCTATACATAAGGGGGACTAAGTTTAAAGAGATTGAAGGGAACGTATTTAAACCAACCACAGTTGTAGACAATCTTACAATGGAGAATGACGGAGTCGATGCCAAAGTAATTCAAATTGGAAGTGTTGGCAGCGGTTCATTCGATAAGGTGGTCGCTAGTGCGGGAATGTTTTGTGAGAAGTTGCTAAACAACCTATCAATCAACGAGTCGTCGTTCCCAAGAGTTTCCGTGAAAGCGGGCAAACTCGTTAAGATCACAAATTCCACAATAGAAGGAGAGGGTATTTATATCGAATCGGATTCCACAAGTGTAGAAAATAGCAAAATAACCAATAAGGGGGCATCCCCTTGTATATATACAATACAGTCCAATGTAACGATTAAAAGTTCAGTCCTTTCAGGTGGATCTTATGGAGTATATTATCGTGACGGATCTGTCAACGTAGAGGATTCCTATATATATTCCTGTGCGCAAGATGGAATAGCATCTGATTTGCCGACTTATAATGCGTCATCATTTAAACCTCTTATTCTTAAAAACAATTATATAGGACTGAATGAGAAAGGAGAGGTGGCAGGAAACAAAATAGGAGTTTCTGTCTCTGCTAATAAATTTATAGCAATAGGTAACATTATTTCCGGAAATGAATCTGATGGAATTGTGTTCCGCGATGTAAATGAGGTTGTGATTGAGTGTAACTATATCGGAACTGACAGAAATTACAGGAACCTTGGTAATGGAGGATGTGGAATCGATTTGCATAAGATCATAGGTAATGGAATGGGAAGTGCGAAACTATCTCCTTCCTCATTCGACAAAGCCAATGTGATCGGCTTCAATGGCGGTGACGGTGTGATTGTTTCAACAAGTACACAAAGAGACGAATCCTATATATCCCACAATTACATTGGTGTGGCTCCTGATGGGACAAAAATTCCTAACAAGGGATATGGTGTAAGAATCGTGGAAGGATACAACAGTAACCTTCCGGCAACATTGGTTGAGAACCAGTTGGGATACAATGAGGCGGGAGATGTCTCGGAGGGGTTCCCGTTCAAGATATCTAAGAATATATTCCATGGGAATGCGTCAAAAGCAATCGATAAGACATATGCGACATTCTACAATAACTTTGACCCGGTAATAAAGAGTGTCTCTGTCGATGGGGATAATTACATAGTGCAAGGCGTCACGGCTGAGCATGCGATAGTGGATGTAGAATTGTATGGCACAAACTCTACTCCTCAATCTGCCATGGTTTATCTAGGCAAGGTCAGCCTGAGTACCAGTGACTTGGGCAATTTCTCATTTACTGTGCCAATGGAAAAGATGAGTAAGGATTCCTTGACATGTTTCGTAGCTACTGTATGGTCCGAATCCTACCGCTTTACCACAGAACTCAGTGCTCCATACTGCCTATGTGGCTCGACACCAGAAATTGTGGAGGAGGTTGTGCCGTTCGGTCAACCATCCCAGTATTTTGGAAACAAATATGATTCTTTCTTCATAGGAGAGAGAAGGGATACCATAACCTCGACGGAGGATGGATGTACAAAAGTAAGAATCGAGTCATTCAGTGTCGCTCCGTTGGAAATAAAGGATTATTTCGTAAAGGAGAACGGCACGGGAGATGGCTCTTCTTGGGAGAACGCGATGAGTGGCGAGGCCTTTGCCGCGTATCTGCCATACGCGCCTGACTCATCTACTTTCCGTTTCGCGGCAGGAACATACCAGCCTTCATTGGATATCAACCTTCAAAAAACCGAGAATGCCGTTTCTCGATTCTTCTTGGTAAGGAACGATGTCTCTATCGTAGGCGGTTACCCAACCGACGCTAAGGATGGAGACGAGTCGGATCCGGAAAACAATCCGACCGTCTTCTCAGGAAATATCCCTGGTAACGCCGAGGAAGGAACAACGGATGATAGCACTACGTACTTGTTCTATATCGACATGGGTGTGAATGAGGTCAGATTTGAAGGAGTCGAAATCGCTCACGCCAGAAACGGCGTATGCGCCGACCTCGCACCACAATCAAACATCGTTGTCCGCAATTCAGAAATGAACAACTGTGACGCTGCCGTAAAGGTTACACTTATGCTCTCTTCATTGGAATTGGACAATGTGAAATTCGACTCCAATGTGAACGCAGTTTCATCCGGATCCATCAAAAACACAATTGTGAAGAACTCAACATTTGTAAACCATTCGGGAACTCCTTTAAGAGTTCTTTCGAGTGGCAAATTGACGATTTCGAATTCAATCTTCGAAGGTAATCAGACTCTTCCAATAATCGCAGGAAGCACCTCTGACGTATCCATCACTTCATCAACCATCTCAAATACTTTATCCCAAGGTCAAGACGAACCTATTATCCAAAGTAGCATTGTGAAGATGGTAAATAGCACGTTACTTGACAATGAGCAGGGCAAGGATTGGATAAAGGCTGACTCAGTGGTTATGTACCACAACACATTGTTGGGTATAAGCGGTCTGGTTGGTAATATCTTCGTAAATTCAAGTCCAGTCTCAACCTTTAATGCTAATATCCTAGGATTCGACTCCTTGCCTTCTACAACGACAGAATTATTAGACAATAACGTTGTCGGTCTGACCAAGGGCGAACTTCCTCAAACTGCGGACAGCCGCTTGCTTTCTAAGGATCAAGTGGATTTATTGTTCTACAAGGAGAATGACAAGTTCCTTCTTACGAACCGAGGCGGATTAACACCAGTCGTAGCGCTTAGAACCGACACATTGGAGAATGGAAAATCCATTCGAATAAAGAATACTGGTGTAGAAACAGACCAAAGAGGCGAGGAGAGACCGGAGTTGACCTGTATGGGTGCTTATGAGTATCTTCAACCAGTGGTTATCATGTTAAGCGATTCGATGTGTTTCGGTGAGACCATTTATCAAAATAATGGTTTTGATATTGTGTTGGAGGATTCAGTCTCAGGTGTATTTGAGTTTGATAGGGTGGTTGCGACAGAACGCTTAGATACCTCTTATTATCTTACTTTGAAGGTTAAACCTCGGCTCAAGTTAACCAATGTGTTGGTTACTCCTTCAACATGCATTAGTGAACCAAACGGTCAACTCACATTCGATGTCGAGGGATGGGAAGAATCTATTTCTTACATGTCCTATGTGGGAGAAGTTGCTGATACATTATCACCGTTGAGTGTTGTTAATGCGGTTGCCTCATTCCGTGTGGATGGTGTAAAGGACAAGACATTTACCGTACATGTGGAGAATAAATGTGGAATTAAGAATGAGACGATTATTGCGCTTGATTCAATACCAGGTTATTCAATCTCTATCTCTGAGATCAGTACCACAGATTTGAGATGTAGCTACTCTATGGATGGTTTAATCGAGGTTGTTATTTCCGGTGGACATGACTCTTCTGAATTCTCTATGAGAGACAGTTTCACTATCGCAAGAGAGAATCTCCCATCGAACCCGGATACTATAACCATTGACAATCTTGGTCCTGGTATTTATAACTTCTCTTATCATTCCACTGTAGAGGGTTGTCCGGACGAAGTTGTTGCCTCCCATCAGATCAAGGCACCTGAACCAATCATCTTCAAGAATAGCATAGCCAATGCGACTTGCTATGGCCTTGCTTCGGGAGAGTTGGACATCGTACCTCTTAGAAATGGAGATTCCATCAAGTTCGTAGATGAGAACATGTCTATTAACTACGCCAGCGCAGTGCTTGATAACAAAAGAACTGATTATTCCGGTAAATTCGGTGACATAGACTCTATTGGATTCTCCCTTGTATCACTCGATTCCAGCGTGAACATGTACGGAAAGACCCAAGATCAATTCTTCAATGACGCTCTAAAGGATGCTGTCATCCTAACCTATCCGATGGATTCAATGTCACAACACAACTCAACATACACTGAGTTCAAATACCCACAGAGTTGGCTTGGATATACAGCCATGTATCCTGGTGTATACAAGATTGAGGTTAGAGATGTCAAAGGATGCTACTTCGAACAGAACTTCGAGATCAAAAACCCTGAGAATCCACTCGCTGTCACAATGGATCATACCATAGACAAGTGCGATGCGGACAAGAGACGTGTGGAACTCAGAGCTACAGGAGGATGGGCTCCATACCAGTTCATTGTCACAAAGTCGAAGGATTGGGGTAACCAAGAAGATAATGACAACAAAGACCTCACCGGCAATCAAGGAGGTGTGACAGTAGGACAAGACTTCGAACCAGACACTTCGCTTGTCATAGATGGCGATACATACATCTACAGATCGGACATTCTTCCTTTGGACACGATCAACATCATGGTGATGGACAAGAAGGGTTGCGTTGACACGGTTGCCAAGAACATGATTGTGGATGCCAATATCAAGGTTATTGGCGAAGAGATTTCTGATAAGTGCGCTCAACCAAAGGATCACTCCATCAAGGTTAATCTTGGTGCAGAATATGCCAATAAACCTCATAGTTATAAGATCCGTTGTGCCCAGAAAGACAGTTTCCTTGTAATTACGGAGTTCAAGACTGATGAGGAGGGTAATGACATCATCAGTGGACTCCCTTCCGGTAAGGTAGGCGTGTTCGCTTATGCGGATGGTTGCTCAGGATACTCAACTGTGGAGATCATCGGTGACACATCCTTATCGTTCATCCCTTATGTGGCTATGAAGCTTGATTCGGTCGGATCTTGCCCTGATGCCGCCACAGGTGAATTGGAACTTAAGGTTTACGGTTCATATCCTCCATACCACATGTACATGGATAGTATTTCTGATGCTTCTCTATTGACCAGCATTGACATGTACGACACAATCAGCAACGGATATGCTCAGATTGTTGATCCTACATCATTCATGTCGACTGTTATGGATAAATTGCGTTTACGTAATTTGCCAGGAGGCAGCCATACCGTAAAGGTAGTGGACAGTGAGGGTTGTGAGAAAAACATTGAACTCAACTTGAAGGAGTCCGATCCTATTGAGATTAGCGCAGCCGCTTCTCCTGTTTGTCCAGGAGAGGAGTTTGCTAGAGTCTATGTGGAGTCTGTTACTGGTGGAACCGCACCGTACCTATTCGCTTTAGACGACTCCACTGATTTCAATGATAATCAATTCAAGAAAGTCCTTTCAGGCACAACGCATTCCATTGCAGTAAAAGATGCTAATGGATGTGTAAATAAGAGCGAATTGATCCCGCCTAGTACAAAAGGACTAGCAATAGACTCCATAGATTGCGTAGTGACCAACTGGCATAGTATCGATGATGTTGTGGTATTTATTGATATCACGAATACTAAAGATATTGACAGCGTCTCTTTCTCTATAAAGGCAGAAGACCTTCCACAAGGAGTTTCCTATGAGATTATAGATCCTGATTATTTCCGTTATGGATTGATGCCGGGAGATACGGTTGAGTGGAAAAATGGCAAGACATATTATGGACCACTTTGGAGCATTCCTGATGAGATCGTCTCATGCGTGCTTTCAGAGGCTGAATATGACAAGGAATATGACCGCCTGGGTGGTTTGATCGATTCCTTGGAAGTATTAATCAAAAACACTTCCGATACATCTTTGAGGAACGGTTATCAAATGTTACTTACCTCACAAGAGGAGCGATTGAACTCAATCTGCACCAAGGATGAGGTTCTGGAGGTATTTACCACTGAACTTCTCCAAGATTCGTCTATTGAACGAATGCAGTTCATTCGTTTGTTGACGGATTCCGTAATTGAGAGTTCTGACAGTGTGTTGTTCTCTTATGCGTTTACTCAAACATTGTACGTTGAGGGATGCGACCTAACAATTGAATACAATGGATTGAACGGTAAGAATCCGAACCATGTGGAGAATGGAGATCAGCACTACGCTTCTCTTACCACTAAGGACATTCTTGATTTGATTGCTGCTCCTAATCCTACTATTCCAGGAGATGAGTGTACGATTGCGGTCACATTGAAATCTAAGAAGGATGTTTATTGTGATGTTTACGGTTTGAATGGTGGTGTCTCAAGCACAAACGAGTTGAGCATAAAAGCCGATTCTTACGATTGGGAACAGTCTGACTCGAACTTCATCTGCAAGTTCAAGGTTAAGCTCTCCGAGACAGCCATTGTACGTGTCCGTACCGCAACTGATGCCGCTAGTGTAGTCGTATTGGTAAACCCAAGTGAGAGATGATCCTAACTGAATGAATAGATAATTTTTGAAGTTGTGAAAAAGATATTTTTAATACTGTTCATGGTTCAAGTGGCCCTCTTCTCTATGGGACAGGACTTGGAGCAGTTTGACGTGAAGAAAGGTTTAAAGGTTTCAGGAGGTCTGAGCTTCAATAATACTTTTTATTCAGGAAGCGATAGTTTAATACATAGGGATCCGTATATGTTTACCCTATCAGGTAACCTTAACCTCAATCTCTTTGGAATTATAGACGCTCCGTTCTCCTTCGCGGTTACCAATACAAGTAAGACGTACACGCAACCGTTCAACCGTTTCCAGTTCGCTCCAAAGTACAAGTGGGCAAAACTATATGTTGGAACAACTAATATGTACTTCTCTCCATATACGTTGGCTGGTCATGATGCTAGGGGAGTAGGGGTTGAACTTACGCCAGGTCATTGGAATATCAGTGCGATGTATGGACGTTTTAAAAAGGCTGTGGAGTTTGATCCAGATGAAAACAACGTCTACGATGTGGCATACAAACGTATGGGATACGGATTCAAGGTGGGTTATGCCAACAAGGGGGCGGATGCCAACATAATCTTCTTCTCAGCAAAGGATAAGGTGGAGTCATTGGAAATGGAGATTCCGGAAGAGGCTGATCTTCACCCGCAAAAGAACATGGCAATATCGGCTTATTACCGACAAAAGTTCCTGAAGCATTTCTTCGTGCAGGGAGAATATGCCCTCTCCCTTTATAACTCGGAATTACGGGCATCCAATGGGGAATTGATAGAGTCGGCTAACTTTATCGACAAAGTGTTCCATAGGAAGGGTAACGACAGGTTTGTGGATGCGCTTAACGCTTCCATTGGTTATGAGGGTGCGATCTGGGGATTGTCATTCTGCTATGAGAGAATCGCTCCTGACTACCAAACACTGGGAGGCTACTACTTCACCAATGATGTCGAGACATTTACCCTCGCTCCATATTTGAAGCTTGTTGGAGGTAAACTATCCATGTCCGGAAAGTTCGGTCTTGAAAGGAACAACCTGAATGACCTTAAGGCGGATGACACCAAACGTATTGTGGGATCCGCAAATGTCTCCTTCTCTTCAAAGGGTTTCACGACATCTGTCTCATACTCTAATTTCTCAACCTATACACGCTATAGGAAGACCGCTTATCCATACTATGTGGATGACTTGGACAGCCTGAACTTCTACCAGATCAACCAGTCGTTTAATGCGATGGCCTCATACAGCTTCGGTAAGGACACCACATTAAGACACAGCATCAGTGCGATGGCGTCATATCAGGCAGGAGATTCAAAAACCGATAATGTGAAGGAATCGGTAAGCGATATTGTGTCCGGTTCGATTTCTTATGGTCAGTCCTACATACCAAAGGATTTTTCATTTGCGGCATTCTTCTCCATCAATCATGCGGATGCGGCACTCTATAAGTCTTTGTACTATGGTCCTGGAATATCCTGTACTAAGTTGTTTTTTGATAAACATCTAACAACGGGACTTTCTTTCTCCTTCAATGAGAATATCCTAAATGATGAAAAGGTGAATTCGTTGTTGAATACATCCCTTAATGCCTCCTATCTGGTTCATGGTATCAAGGAGAAGTTCGGTCGTCATACCTTCTCGGCATCGGCTGGCTTGACAAACCGTTTGGGAACGGAGGTGTCGAAGAATTATGAGTTCCTTGGAACTGTAAGATATGGTGTAACTTTCTAATCGATAATAACATACAAGATATATGAAAACTAGTTTTCTAAAGATTCAACTTATTTTTGTGATGCTTCTTCTCAGCATGAAGCTTATGGCTGATGCTGTATATCCAATCGTGTTGAATCCACAACTTTTACCTCCATATAGTAATTGCCTACTGGACTATGCTGCAAGTAAGCGATTCAACGTGTATGTGTTGAATAGGGATATGAACCATTCTTCATATAGCTTTATTTTGAGCATCAAAATGAAACAGGGGAATTCATATCTGATAGACGATAAGGTAAAAGCTGTTCAATTTACGGTTTCAAGTGGTATCCCCACAATTGTGGATATCACTCCCTTATTGAATCATGTAAAGGACATAAAGAACAATGGATTCCGTTACGAGGAGGGCGCTTATGAATTCGTATTTCAGGCTTTTGATGCCACAAATCCCCAAATTGCGGTCAGTGAGCCAGCATATCTTTTGGCTTATTTGAGTCAAAGCGAACCACCTGTTTGTATTTATCCTAATGACAATGATTGTATTACCCCTGTAACAGGCGGTATGATCAATTTCTCATGGACCGAATCTTTGGCTGCGGTTCCTGATCCTAGCAGAAAGTTTAAGTTTGAGATCTATGAGATGCCAGATAATCTTTTCAATGATTCAATGGATTATTCAACAAGACAAAGAAAGGCTCGAATGAACTCGTTAGTTAATACTCAGGTTCCGATATTCTCAGACGAGACCAACGTTCCTTTCTATTCTTTTGTTAATACAACAGGTAGATTGCAGAAGAATCATACCTATTTGTGGAGAGTTCAGATCTTTAAGGATGGAACAAACCCTAATGGTCAATATACTACGTCTGGCTATTACAAGAATAATGGATGGAGCGAACCATTTACTCTTCGATACCGCAATTGCAACCCATGGTCAGAACCGGTTGTTGTTCAACAAGAAAAGAGATCTGATGAGGAAGCTCCTGAGTTAAATGTCGATGTGAATGACCAAGTTACAATATCATGGGAAACAAATCCTGAGAAGTTCTGCGGATATCGTGTTGGGTATAATGTTAAGGGTCAAGACTCCATCATAGAATGGACAACACAGACATTCTCTCAAAACGAGTCTAGTTGGGTGATTTCAAAAAATATCACACCTGGAGTGGATTATGTGGCAAGAATTGAGGGTATTACTGATTGTAGAGATACCACCTACACAAATCCTAAGAAAACCGACTTCAGCATGCAGAAGAAAGTCAATAATGATTGTGTAAGTAATATTTCGGAAATTTCTCTCAACGATAATATTGAGGAACTCAAGGAGGGGGATATCATAGATGCGTGTGGTAAGAGTGTTAGGGTGACAAGTGTCACACGCAACAATGATGGCTCTTTTGAAGGTGAAGGTGTAGCCCTTTTGCCAATCTTGTCAGATTTGACTGGAATAAAAGTCTCATTTGAAAATATAAAGGTGAACAGTGCCAAAGAGCTGACAAGTGGAAATATTGTAAGCATAAAAGGAAACAATACATTAACATTAAACGTCAATGGACTTGTCAACAAACAAAATGCGGGAAACAAAACTAAATTTCAAGAAACTATTGGAGGTTCTCTATCATCAGGTTCATCTAGCGTTGCTTCAATCAGCGTAGATGGTAATAATGTGTCCGTTTCAGGCACTCCTGTAGGAGTAATAGTGGATAAGAGTGAATTAGCTGGTGTTGATAATAATACAAAAGTGGGAGAGAATGGCAACATCACTTTCTCTGCGAAAGAGAATGGCAATCCAGTCTTTGATAATGGCAAAGAGCCGTTCAATGGTTTGCAAATTGATGATTATTACAAGATTTCTGGTCAGTGGATTGCACTTGAGACAGGTAAGTCGGCCACATTGGTCGCAAAACTCACTAAGGGTGACAGTATAAATTTAGATAGTGTCTCTATTTATATACAGGCAGAAAAGGATGCTGTGAAAATAGAGAACATAAAATGGAGTGCTACAAAAGAATGTGAATTTACAATTTTTGCTGGTAATGAAACTGAGCATCTGAACCTAATTGCAGTGGATAAGAGCAAAGGTTCATATAATGTACTCGGTAGAGCGTTCATACAGTCAATGAAACATGAAGATATAACACTTCATTTGGTTCCAGTAAGAAGGGATCCAAGTACGATTGATACAAAAGCGATTTCAGAATATCTGGACGCTGTTTATAATCCACTTGGCAAGTATTTTACTATAGTGGTAGAAGAACAGTTTGATGAGGATAAGAAATTGGAATTCCTAAACGATGGGTTGGATGTCACAGAGACTAGTCTACTAAGCACCGAGTCTGAAGACATGAAACTGCTTTTACAAGCTTATACCGAGGAGCATACCATTAAGGATAGTAATGAAGCCTATATTTTCATTTGTCCGAGTGCAAATGATATAAACGTTAAAGGAGACATGCCAAGAAACAAGAGCGTAGGTTATGTGTTTAGCAGTGCATCGAAATATGGAACAGAAACGGATGTAAGGACGATAGCCCACGAAATTGGACATGGAATCTTTGATCTGGAACACACATTCGATTTTGGTGTACAGAGGGGTACGACCACTAACCTTATGGATTACGCTCAGAAAACAGATACCAAGGTGTGGCAGTGGTCGGTTATGGACAATCACCCATCCTACACTCTTCCTTTCTTGGAGGATGCGGAGGATGCTCAGTGGACTACCGATGGTCACTATTATTTGTTTACATACATTGGTATGCTTATGGGATTAAGTTATGAGGAAGCTGAAAGATATGGAAGATGGGCTGAAAGGCCAGATACATATGTATTGTCAAAGGAGGACATTGACAGGGGTTATGTTTTAATGGGTGATGGTGATACAGTGCAAGTGAAAGGACAAAATCTATCAGGATATAGATTTACACTAAAAGAGTCCACAATTGAACCTATTGTGGTAACTGCAGGTAATGGGTATAATGTTGTTGGTTATTCTGTAAAGACTAAAGATGGATTTGAATTTACCCTTTCTGACAATTATAGTATGGCCAATATTGATAAAGAAGCTACAATCGTTTTGACGGCAAAAGCTTTGAAAGAAAAGCAAATATCATTGGGATTAGACTCAAGCAAATATCCAGTCTATTTGTATATACCATATGCTACTGAAGGTGACATGATAGAAAATACTACATGGGCTATTGGAGGATTACAACAACGTAATCATGCTTTAACTGGCGGATATCATGGAGTTGAACTAGCGTTTACTGCATATGCAATTAAACATGCAAATGAATTGGGGATGCAAGAAGATTTAGAATCTTATCTGTTGCATAGATTTGGTGATGTTTTTGCACATTACGATATACGTTTTGGTGATACGGTGGATGATGAAATAAACTTAGATTTATACATAAATTGGTTAGAAGATATCTTTAATAAGCATTTATTTTGTGATATTGGTATAAATGATACTAGAATAATTCCTAAAGAAGGTGAAAAAGCAAAGGAAGGTGTTTATTTCATAGATTCAAAATTTTATTCTACATACAATAAAACAGAAACCGTTAAAATAATCGTGAATTCTATTTTAACAGCTGACTCAAAAATAAAAAGATATCCAGAAAATGGTATTACTAAAGAGAAACTTGATACTCTTATTAAGCATTATGTAGACAATTTGGATTTGGAAGAAAATATATTTAACAAGATTGATATACTTAGAGTCAGGGAGTCTTTTAAGAAGATTATTAGTCATAAAGAATTACATGATTTCTTTAAAGAGAATCAAAGACTAAGTCAATGTGATGCAGTACAAAATATAAATGTAATGTATGGAGATCAGGTAACTTGCAGTTCTAAATTTACATCAGGGCACTCTGAAGATGGTGGATTTCCTGATGAAATTTTAGAAAGGAAGGAATTATTTCTTCATTATGTAAAACGTACCATGGAACTGTATCCATTGTTGAATAATCAAGCAAAAGTCAACACAGATAAGGATCCCTATAAATTGATTGAGAATGTATTAATATGGGCCGAGAGTAATGGAGATAAAGGAGGAAAACTGGATGGCGTTTTCCAGTTCCTAATAGAGTTGGAAAAAATCGAGAATCAAAAAGAAAATACTAAGCCTTTTATAAATATTTATGTTCCAATTAAAAGTTTACCTAAAGAACTTGATGAAGGTCTGGTGTGGATCATGTATTCTAAGCTTGCTGAAAATACTGGTTTATTTAAATGGAATTTTAATGATGCAGCGGACGATCAAACAAGAGTCTTAGATAATTATTTGAAACATAAAAAGGAAAAATTCAAGATTTTAGGATATCCTCAAAGGTTAAAGGATAAATTCAAGATTGTTATACAGAGGAAATAAGAAAGAAAATAATATTTTAAAATGAAAATACTAAAACCCTGCACACTACTGTGCGCATATTTCTTCTTCGTTACCGCATCATTCGCCGATGGCGCATCCGATGTTGCCAGCAATGTGGGTGACGGTTTAAATACTTCTGTCAAGGAGGAGTTCCCGAAAGCATATTCTGTACTCCAGAATATTGAAGCAGGTTACGAACTTCCTGCAGCAGTACGTTGTGAGGTTGGTGACGTCGGTGTAGAATTGACAATTGACGGTTTTCAGATGAATAGAACCTCCGTCGATGCTGGTGGGGGTAATGTCTTATTGGATGCGGAAGCGGCATTCGCCCTTCCTTTCTCCATTTCTTCGAGCGGTAATAATATCATTCGCTTTGAGGGAAAAGGTATATCCATGGATGGCAGTATGTCCGAAGAAGCCAAAATCTTTTTGAAATCAGACATTGATTTCGTTTTCCTAGAAAATAAAATCAAACTCAAGTTAAAAAAGGAAGGAGATGATCGATGCTGGATCAGTTTCGACTGTAAAGGAGTTCAAAATGGCCAGATAAGTGGAGATTTCGTATTTGATAAATCATTTGTGTCTCCAGCTAAAGGCAATGAAGCTGTGACGGCATCATTCTCATTTAACTTGGGCGACGGATTTATATCGAAAGTGAACTTCAGCCAACCGTTCAAGGTGGCCAACTGCGGAGACTTCGTGTTTGAGGTTACTGACGCGATAGTGGATTTGAGCTCAACGAAGAACGCGGCTGGTTTTGTCTTCCCGGCGGACTACTGGGACGAGTCCGCAGGCGATCCCGTGACATGGAACGGTTTCTTTCTGAAGAATATCAAAGTCACCGTTCCTAAAGATTTATCCTTTAACGGAGATGGTAACGCAGTTATTGTAAACAATCTCCTTATTGACGATTATGGTCTGACGGGTAACTTCATGATGTCGTTCCATGAGGGCAAATCCGAAAACACCGATCAGAAGAAGAACCCGGGACTAGACTTCTCGGTCGACACCATCGGCGTTTCCATCTGGCAAAACGAGTTGTCGGATGGTATGATCTCAGGAAAGGCCCAGGTCCCTTTCCTAAAGGAGAACGGGTCAGACAAACCGGTCGAGCTCGGCTTCAGGGGTTCATTCGGCTATAGTGACAGGTTCTACTATAACATCAACGCCAAAATACAGGAGAATGCAACCTTTGGTGTGCCATTCACCGATAAGGCTCACGTCAACATCAGCAAAGGCTCTTACCTCGATATCGGAGACAAGAAGGGCGGAGACGGATTCGAAGCCTCCCTTTGCATGAATGGTAGTCTGAATGTCGATTCGGATTTCCAATTGAAAGGCGTGAAATTCGAGGGCTTGAAGTTCTCCACAAGTTCCCCCCATGTGGGTATCGACTATTTCGGATTGGACGGAAAGGTTGGCTTCTCGTTTGCGGGATTCGGCATATCGCTTAACGAACTCGGCCTTAATACAAATGTCACCAACGATAAGTACCCTGACGCGAAGGATCTACTCGATCTTCGGATCGGAGCGCAGCTTAGCCTGGCACAGGAGGGCAGTTGGGGTATCTCAGTAGGCGGCGGATTCGATATCTTTTCTGATTTCAATGAATCCAAATGGGAATACAGAGATTTCGACGTAGACAAGATCAAACTTGATATGGACTTCTCCGCCTTCCGCTTTAAGGGAGATATCGAGTACAAAAATTCTAAGGATATCGGAGTGGATACGATAAAGTCGGAATTCAGGGGTGGCCTTTTGCTCGAGATAAGCGCGTTGAACTTTGGTGTGAGCGGAGATGTGATCTTTGGCCGCACCAAGAGCAACCAGGCGTATTTCTATACAAGGGCCGAGGTGGAGCTGCCGTCCGGGGTGATGCTTTTCCCTCCATGCGTTTTCGCGAAATCATTCATGGGAGGTCTGTACTATAAGATGAGCACGCCATGTACGTCCACTTCAGGCGACGGGCAGGGTAAGGATTTCAAACCTATAGATGTGAACAATAAGGACAAATATATATTTGATTCAAAAGCTGGCTTCGGATTCCTGGCCGGAATGGGCATATATGTCGCTGAGAAGTCATTGGTGTCCGCTAGCGCGAACCTTGAGTTGAGTCTCAACTCCCATTGGGGACTGAACTTTATCCGTCTGTATGGAGCCGCTTCGTTCCTGTCGGAGATGAAGCTTGGCGATGACCCCCAAAAAGCTAATATCAAGGCGATGTTAAATTCAATATATGACCGTCCTAACCGCACCTTTGAGGCGCAATTGCAAGGAGATATCAATTACGAAAAGATATTGAAAGGTCAAGCAAATGTCCTGCTGCACACTGATCCGGACAGATGGCATTTTTGGCTTGGAACTCGAAATCAACCCAATAATCTAACATTCGCTGGATTCGCCAAGTCGCAGTCATACTTCATGATGGGTGAGATCGAGGCTCCGCTTCTTCCGTTGAATGAGACGGTGGCAGCCAAAGCCGGCATCACTCTTTCTCCTGCGCACGGACAGGAAGGGGCGATTTCCCAAGGAAAGGGTTTTGCCTTCGGCGTTGATATGACAGTGGGAGCCAAGGTCTCCCTTCCTTTGGACATCCTCTATGCGGGATTCAACCTTTCCGGAGGTACTGATCTTATGATAATGAGGCCAGAGTCTCAGAATAAATGGATAGGTACTGGAGATGTATATGTCTATGCAGACGGTAGCGTAGGCGCGTCGGTGCCTTGGCTAAAATGGTGCAAGTGGCACCCATGCATCAGGATGAAGAAGTTCAGCGTCTTCAACGGAACGACATTCGCGTCTCTCCAAGGATCCGGGCCTACGCCGTTCACGGGTAAGGGAAATCTGAATTTCAAGTGCTCGATCTTCTGTCTCGACCTGCCTTCGGTTGACGTGTCGGTATCATTTTAAATTGTAATAAATAGTCTCATCATAATATGAAACGGTTAAAATTCATAATGTTGCTCGTCTGCTCGCTGTTCGCGGGTGGCGCTGCGGCGCAGTCGGGGGATTATTCCATCGACCTATATTCCTACAACGCCGGCGGCTACGTCGCTCTTAGGTGGTATCCGCAAACGGCGGACATCCTGCGTCACGCCAAGGAAAGCGGTTTTGTGGTTCAGAGAAGGGAGGCGGGATCTTCCTTGTGGTCCGATATCTTTAGCGGGAAGCCGGCTCCGTTCGAGAGGTTCGACGCCATGTCTGAGGTGAACGACCAGTCCATGATGATCGGCTTCGTCCTTTATCAGGAGGAGTTGGAGAGGAAGTTCAGCTCCGATTCCATCAGGGCGCAGATGGAGGCCGACTCCATCCGTTTCGACATGAAGAGGTATAGGGATCCTAAGATCCAGGATTACCTGTATAAACTTGGTCTCGTCACCTGCGAGTTCGATCTGGAGATCGCCAAGGCTGTATGCCTGTACCACAAGGACGAGAAGGTAACGCCCCACGCTTCGTACGAATACCGCGTCGTGCTGGGCGACGGTAAGTACGCGGAGAAAGCCAAGGTGGTGCGTGTCGACATGGACAAGCTCTCACAGCTTCCCACCCCTAAGGGGTTGAGCTACGAGGCGGCGGGTGAGAAGGTGCACTTCAATTGGAACGTGGCCGACATCAAAAGAAGTTATTCGGGATATGTGCTGGAGCGCAGCGTCGACGGCGTGAGGTTCTCCAAGGTAAACGAGCGGCCGATAGTCTACACCTACACCGACGAGTCGTCCAAGGACTTGTGCTTGGCGGGGGATTCCCTTCCCGAATGCGACAAGACCTACCAATACAGAATCTATGGTGTCACACCTTTCGGAGTGAACGGACCATACTCTAATGTGGTGAAAGTATCGAACGATTGTGAGTTCTTGGTTGACGTGAGGATCGATGATGTGGTGATCAATGAGAAGAACGTCGGTGAGGTAAAATGGACAGTTACCAATCCAAAGAACCAGGCCATACGCGGGTTCCATGTCCAAAGGGTTGATAAGATGAACTTCGACACGAAAACCAAATCTCCTGTCTTCCAAAACGTGACAACTAAGTTGCTATCTGGTAAGACACGTTCGTATAAGGATAAGAGCACTCACCTAACCAACTATTATAGGGTTGTGGCGTATGGTGCGAAGGATGGTCAGGAGAGCGTCTCTAACGTCGTATTCCGCCATCTTGTGGACAGTATTCCGCCTTCCGCTCCGACAGGCCTGAAGGGCACGATCGACTCCGCCGGCGTCGTGAGTCTGACCTGGAATAAGAACCCGGAACAGGACATCATGGGATATCGTGTCTTCAGAGCCAATAATCCGAACCACGACTTCCTCTCTTGTTCGGACACCATCCTGCCCGGTAACTCCTTCACGGACACCTTGTTCCTCGGATCGCTCACCAACGATGTCTACTATAAGGCCATGGCCATCGACATTAACTACAACCAGTCCACACTCTCGGATATGGTCAAATTGGTGAAACCGGACACCATCGCCCCTGCCAAGGCGGTGTTTACGGACATCAGGCAGAACGACAGGAATCTCTTTGTCCTTAAATGGGTAAACAGTTCAAGTTCCGACCTGGAGAGGGTGGAGTTGTACCGTAAGGTGACGGCCGAAGGCAAGTGGGAAAGACTCGCCGCATGGAAGAGTCCGGCGCTTGCGCAGGAGTTCACCGACACCACATCCTCCTTCAAGGGGGAGAAGGTGATTTATAATCTCGTGTCCTACGACGCCTCGAACAACCAGAGTGTCACTGAGGGAATTCCCGTGAAGTCGCGTGTGGTGAGGACGCAGGGTGTTAAGGACGTTAAAGTCGAGAAGAATTACCGAAAGGGAGGCATCCTCGTCTCATGGAAGAACGCCTCAAGGAATATCGACGTGATCCATGTCTTCAGGATTGAGGACGGGGCTGCGCCGAAGTTGATCGGATCCTTCCGTCCCGACAGGACGCACTATTTTGACGATAATGTATTCAAAGGGAAGAAATACAAATATCTGATCCAACCAAAGTCGAAAACACCGCTAAAAGCCGTGTATACGTTTGAGGTTGCGTTTTAGACAAAGATATGAAAAAGACATCTCGCAATTATGCGAGATGTCTTTTTTATTTAGAAAAAAGAATTTCAAGTTTCTTTGCTTCCTCTTGAAGTTTCTGATAATTATGTTTGCCAAGTTTACTGAGATAGAATTGTTTCCATATTACGGAGGATAATCCCTTAAACGCTTTCATCGCTTTATTGCGGATTGACTCAAGATGTATGTTGATGTTGGAAAGACTGCTGTCTCTGTTAAGAGATGAAAGCAAGACGCTATAACAAGCAACTAGAAGACAAATTATCATTGGCATGTAACAACAAAATTATTCGTATAGGAAATCCTCATAATGCAGATAGTTATATATCTTTGTTTCAATAGTAAGATAATTCGATGAAGATATGGATATAAAAACATTACAGGAAGCCATGGAATGGGCCAATGAAGAATTCTTTAAAAAAATACTTGGCTACCCGATATTAACGGTAAGTCTAAAAACGGAAAATGGGGAGAAAGAACCTATTGACATCAACAAGGATGATGTTCAAATAGCGCGAATCAGGAGAATAGCTGATGATCTCAAAATAGAAAAAGTTGACTGTGAAAAGATTATGACGCTTGGGCTTTACTGTAAAAGTATAATCACCTTATATTCAGACGTGATAAGCAGTTGTGCCAAATGTGAAGGAGTGGATGAGGGAAAGTTGACATTATTTACTTTGTTCCATGAAATGATGCACGCATGGTTTGATCGGAGTAGTTTTGATAACAGCTTTATTGAGTTGGACGAGGCTTTCGCCGAAATGGGAGCTCTAAAGATTTGTCGTCTGTATGACGAGATGCATCAAACGAATCTGCATGATGTGTGTGTAGGAATAACAAAGAAGAAACAGGGTTCAATCGGAATCAGTTTCTATGGATACGGGGCTTTCCTTGATGAATATACAGAGAAACAATCCAATGTATATTATTTACTAAAAAGAATGTACAAGTGTGAGTCGCAAAATCAAATATTGGAACAAGGCCAAGGAGTGAAAGATATTGTCTTAGCGTTCAGAGACCAATATCCAAATGGTCATGAGGAGGAGCTATATAACATCATAGTAAAAATGTTCAAGAATTATATTCCAACTAAATCATGAAAGAATTAGATATTTTCAACGTTTTAAAATGCATGGTTTTGCCTATTACACAATCTACACAATCAATAAAGGATTCGTTTCAAGGCTTTAATAGAATGGTGGAGGAGGCAAACGAAAAGGACATTGATAGAAATACAATAATCCAAATACTCAACGAATTGGAGTTGGCTGTGGATGATTATATGTCTCTAACGCCCGATGAACTCAATCCAGAGTCCAATAGGGGAAGGATGCTGATATCACAAATCGGCATAAGGCTCTTGCCATATTCTGGCATAACCGGCATTGCCTTTAATCAGGCGGAGATAACCGGCCAGATGATTAAAACTCTTAGAGATCAAATCCTAAAATTGTCGGAAGATCCGGGCCAAGGGAATGCCATAGATAGAGAAGGGTTCATTGTCGATATGTGATAGTTGACTTTCCCATCCGTCCAAAGAGAACGGATGGAAGATGTTTTTTGCATGATATTTCATCGGGTGTACTTGAAGAACAGCCAAGGTGATGGGTGACAAGTTCGTTTTGCTGATAAGGACACCAAGGTTTTTGGATGTATTTGCGGTCCTGAGGCTGCTCGTTTAGGCCGGGACGCTAGAATAAATTTCTGCTTCTAAATATTTGGAGTTGACTATTAAGGGGTGTATCATTAGAAAGTGATATCCCCCTATTTACTTGTATCCCATCCATTTGAATGTGACCTGTCTTATATTTCCCGGATTTAGTGTCCGTTTCAGCTACTTTTTGATAACGATCGAGTGTTCTATCATAAGGGTGTGTTCTGATGTTCCCTGTATTGGGTTTTTGTATATGGAAAAAGAGCGGCGGACACCGGTTTCACAACCAAAGCCCGCCTTGTTGTACATTAAAAAACTCACACGAATGTAAGGCTTTCGGCGGGAAAAAGCAAATTTCCGGTCGGAAAGTTATCGTCCGGCGGATCCTGTGAAGGGACCCGCGAGCCTCTCCTTGAGCCTTGTGTTGCGTTTGCTGACGGTCAGGTTGTTTATGGCGATGGACAGCGCGCTGGCCTGTCCGATGAGCACGCAGATCTTCTTGGCGCGTGTTATGGCCGTGTATATGAGGTTGCGCTGCAGCATGACGTAGTGCGTCGTCATGACGGGGATAACCACGATGGGGTACTCCGAGCCCTGCGACTTGTGGATGGTGGTGGCGTAGGCGAGGACGATCTCGTCGAGCTCGGAGGCCTCGTATTGGGCGGTTGTCCCGTCGAAGTCCACCGTGACGGTCCTCTCCTCCGTGTCCACGCGCCTGACGGTGCCTATGTCGCCGTTGAACACGTCCTTGTCGTAGTTGTTGCGCACCTGCATGACCCGGTCCCCGGCGCGGAAACAGTATCCGCCCCTGCTGACGGAGTCCCCCGTCGGGTTGAGCGCCTGCTGGAGCAGGATGTTCAGGTTGGCGGTGCCGATCACGCCCCGTTGCATGGGGGTGAGCACCTGGATGTTGCCCAGGGGTTGCCTGTAGGCTTGGGGCAGACGGTTCTTGACCAGGTTGACGATCTCCGCGGAGGCCGTCTCCGGGCTGTCGCACCTGATGAAGAAGAAGTCGGAGTCCCGTCTGTTGGAGATGTCGGGCAGCTTGCCGCCGTTGATGGCGTGCGCGTTCATGACTATGCGGCTGGACTGCGCCTGACGGAATATCCTGGTCAGCCTCACGACGGGAATGATGCCCGATTCTATGATGTCCCTCAGCACGTTTCCCGCGCCCACGCTCGGTAGCTGGTCTATGTCGCCGACCAGCACGAGCCGCATGTGCGCGGGGATGGCCTTCAGGAGGTTGTACATGAGTATGATGTCGATCATGGAGCACTCGTCGACGATGAGGGCGTCCCCTTGGAGGGGCCTGTTCTCGTCGCGTCCGTATCCCTCCGCCGGGTTGAACTCCAGCAGGCGGTGTATGGTCTTGGCGGCCATGCCGGTCGCCTCGCTCATCCTCTTGGCCGCGCGTCCCGTCGGAGCCGCCAGGAGGACCTTCAGGCCCTGCGACTTGAACGCCGCTATGATGCCCTGCGTCGTGGTGGTCTTGCCGGTACCCGGTCCGCCCGTCAGCACGAGCACCTTGGCCATGGACGCTCCCTTGATGGCCTGGACCTGGATGTCGTCGTATCGGACGCCGGAGGCCTTCTCCACGGCGGCCATGTCGAGCTCTCCGTCGAAGAGGTTGCCCGACTTCGAGGAGAGGAGCGACAGCAGTTTCCTGGCCGTTCCCGCCTCCGAGTGGTGGAACGGCGGCAGGTATACCGCGCCCTCTTCCTGAATGAGGTCCTTGTTCTCCACCATCTCCTCGAGGGCTTTGGCGACGGGTTCCCCGTCGGCCTCGAGCAGCGTCTTGGCCGCTTCGACGAGTTGGTCGGCCAGCGCGAAGACGTGGCCCTCGCCGGCCAGCTCGTTGAGCGTGTACCTCAGCCCGCTCCTGCAGCGGCGCGGGTCGCTCGGCCCGTAGCCCATGTTCTTGGCTATGCTGTCCGCCGTCTTGAAGCCTATGCCCCAGATGTCGTCGGCCAGGCGGTAGGGGTTCTCCTTCATGACGGCCACGCTCTCCTTGCCGTACTGGCGGTATATCTTGGCCGCGAACGCGGTGCTGACGCCGTGGTCACGGAGGAAGAGCATGACGTTCTTGATGTCCTTCTGCTTCTCCCAGCTCTCGCGTATCGCCTTCACAAAGGACTTGAGACAATACCTTGCGTATATGAGGATGCCGTTCATTTCAGAGACGGACTCGCATGCGTATGTAGCGACGGCAAGTGGGGTATGATAGATGTCGAGGGGAATGTCGTGTCTGATTTCAACAGTGACTCGCCTACCTTTTACACTAACGGAATCATCATAAAATTCGTTGACGGGAAGTTTGGCGCGGTGGACAAAGAAGGCAACATTGTAATAGAATTCCAATACGACGAGCTCTCATTGCCTGACGAGAATAAAATACATTATGTTAAATATGTAAAATTTTACATATTTAACATAATCTTAATTATATAACATCGTATTTATTAAACAAAAAAGTAAGGCGAATTATTTGATACTATAACCACATCTTAATTCTCTGCTTTCAAATTCATATTTCTAACTTCTAATTAATTATTTTTACAAAATGAAAACTTGTAGGAAGAAAGAATTATTTTATATTTGCACTATGTTTTGGTTGAAGTAGTAAAAGGTCTACTCTACTGAAATTCATTAAAATAAATGGGTGAGACCCACAAAAAAGTATATATGGATTTCTCAGTAAAAAATTTAGGAGAATGTAAGATAAAGTCTCCTTTGCAATTATCGAAAGTAAAAGGTGACGGAATCTATGATTTCGTAGAAGATGGAGAGCGTATATTGTATTCTTCATCACTTAAGGAGGTTGAAGAGACAATTAAGAATGGTAGTCCATTGGTCTCTTTCGAAAAACCTGGACCCAAAGAGTTTATTTATTTTGAACCTGCAAAAACAAAAGTTGCCATCGTAACTTGTGGTGGTCTTTGTCCTGGACTTAACAATGTGATCCGTGGATTGGTGACTCATTTGTGGAACCGTTACGGTGTGAAAAATATTGTTGGTATTCAATATGGCTATGCCGGTTTGAACCCTGACAACCAAATTCCTTTTGTCAACTTAAACCCTGATTTGGTAGACGACATCCACAAAGATGGTGGTTCTATGCTGGGCTCATCAAGAGGTGAACAACCTGCCGATGTGATTGTTGACACATTGGAGCGCAATAATATCAATATCCTCTTCTGTGTAGGTGGTGACGGAACCCTTCGTGGTGCACATACCATCTACGAAGAGATAGCTCGCAGAGGTTTGAAAATTAGTGTAGCAGGTGTTCCTAAGACCATCGATAACGATATCAGTTTTATCGAAAAGTCTTTCGGTTTTGAATCTGCGTTCACATCAGCTCAAAGTATCATCTTAAATGCTCACTATGAAGCTAAAGGTGCACAAAATGGTGTAGCTCTAATCAAGTTGATGGGTCGCGACTCAGGATTCATCGCTGCCAATGTGGCTCTTGCAGTACCTGATGTAAACTTCTGCTTAATTCCTGAAATGGATTTTTCTTTGGATAATCCAGAGACACAACATGGTTTCTTAAACCTATTGGAAAAACGTTTGGAACGCAAGATGCACGCAGTAATCGTGGTTGCAGAAGGTGCAGGACAACAATTCTTCACTGGCGAAAGAAAGAAAGATGCATCAGGAAACATCCTACATGAAGATATCGGAATATTCATGAAGAATCAGATAACTGAGTATTTCAAGAATAAGAACATTCCTATTTGTGTAAAATACATCGATCCAAGTTACATCATCCGTAGCAACCCTGCCAATGCAAACGATAGTAAGTTCTGCGAGCAGTTAACCCACAATGCTGTACACGCAGCAATGGCTGGTCGTACCGATTTCGTTGTTGGAAACTGGAACGGATCCTTTACCCTATTGCCTATCGAAGCTGCTACTTCTCAGCGTAAGAAGGTGAACTTGGAAAGCGAGTTCTGGTGGAGCGTCGTAGAAGCAACAGGTCAACCAATGAATATGAAATAATTCTGGTCAGGAATAAAAAAAGGAAGCAGGTCACTCAATTGAGCGACCTGCTTCCTTTTTTTGACATATCATCTTAAAAAAGAAATCTGAATATCTTTTACAAGTAATGATTTTCAATAAATTCTTTTTCCTCCCTTCTCTCTTTTTTGTTGCAGAAATAATAATTATTTTTGCAAAGTATAAAATAATTATAAAATGAAATCGATTAAAATTGGAAATCTAACAATCAATGTACCTATCATTCAAGGAGGAATGGGAGTAGGTATTTCACTTTCCAACCTGGCATCCGCAGTAGCCAACGAAGGAGGTGTAGGAGTGATCTCAAGTGCAGGAATTGGGTTGCTCTATAAAAATTTTTCAACCGACTATTTAAAGGCAAGCATCTATGGTCTTAAGGAAGAGATCCGTAAGGCTAAGGAGAAGACTTCCGGCGTTATTGGAGTCAATGTAATGGTGGCTATGACCAACTTTGCAGACATGGTAAAGACTGCTATTCAAGAGAAGGCAGACATTATCTTCTCGGGTGCCGGATTACCTTTGAATATGCCTTCGTTCTTAACAGAAGGAAGTACAACCAAACTTGTACCTATCGTATCTTCTGCCAGAGCTGCTAAAATCATTTGTGAAAAATGGAAGAGCCTTTATAACTACCTTCCTGACGCATTTGTAGTAGAAGGGCCAAAGGCTGGTGGTCACCTTGGATATAAAGAGGATCAATTGGATGATGAGAATTTTGCACTGGAGAAAACAGTTCCTGAAGTCGTTTCCGTAGCAAATGAGTATAAAACAGAGAAAAAGATTCCCGTGTTTGCGGCTGGCGGAATCTACACAGGTGAGGATATCTCTCGCATTATGGATTTGGGCGCGGCAG
Organism: Paludibacteraceae bacterium; assembly: GCA_045600225.1. Taxonomy (GTDB): domain Bacteria; phylum Bacteroidota; class Bacteroidia; order Bacteroidales; family Paludibacteraceae; genus UBA1181. The sequence goes on along the minus strand of JAZRXL010000025.1, from coordinate 51,271 downwards.
GAGTGCAATTAGGCACACGCTTCGTAACAACCCAAGAATGCGATGCTTCTGATGAGTTCAAACAAACCTACATTGACGCAAAGGAGCAAGATATTGAAATCATCAAGAGTCCTGTGGGAATGCCGGGGCGCGCTATCAATAACAACTTTATTGATCGTGTAAAACAAGGAGAAACCCAACCAAGTAAGTGCTTGTGTCATTGTATCAAAACGTGCGACATCAGTAAGAGTCCTTACTGCATCGTCATGGCTTTGTACAATGCATTCAGAGGCAACATGAACTTGGGTTATGCCTTTGCCGGAGCTAATGCTTACAGAGCTGAAAAGATTGAAACCGTAAAGGAAATTTTCAAAAATCTACAATCCGAATTTGAAAAGGTCCAATTAAAAAGAAAAGCTAGTTTAGCATAATATTTTATCAAACTCTATGTAATCGCACCTGCACATCAGTGTGTAGGTGCGATTTGTTTATATTATATCCCATCATTGACTCATTATTCATAATTAATTTCTATCTTTGTCCCGTCAATTATTTTTCGCCACTATAGATTATGAATAAAATTAAATCAATCATACTCTTATTTCTGTTTCAGATATTGATCTCTTTTACTGGTGTCTTTTCACAAGTGGTTAAACCCTTGAAATTTGGAGATTTCGAATCTTGGACAACACGAGAAGTAAAGGAATCTAAAATCATTGGAGGAAATTTAAGAACCATCTATGTAAATGGTCCTAAGGAGCATATTACTGCCGATAAACTAAGTCCTTACGAATACGGGACAAAGACCATCTGGTCTTCATCCAATGTATATGCAAAGGTGGCAGGTATCACAAAGGCGAGTTGCTCAATAGAACCAGAAAAGAGAGGTGATGGAACCTGTGTTCGTCTCGACACTAAGATTGAACGAGTAAAGGTATTAGGACTTATCAATGTCTCAGTTCTTGTATCCGGTAGTTTGTTCACTGGTGCAACAATCGAACCTATTAAGTCGGCCGATGATCCATATTGCAATATCTGCTTCGGTATCCCATTCACACAAAGACCAAAAGCTCTTGTGTTGGATTATAAATGCAAGATCTCCCCTAACAACTATGTGATGAAACACTCTGGGGTTAGCTCAAAACGCATTGATGGAATGCAAGACAAAGCAGAAATCTGGTTGTATCTTCAAAAAAGATGGGAGGATGCAGAAGGAAACATTCACGCAGTTCGTATAGGCACTATGCGTACACAATTAGATCACGATGAATTAGAGTGGAAAAATGCCCAAAGAATGGAAATCCACTACGGAGACATCAGCAAAAGTAGTTATTATAAAGAGTATATGCACCTAAATGGTCCTTACAGAACTCGTAATAGCAAAGGAAATGTTGTGCCTATCCAAGAAGAGGGATGGGGAAACCCCAATGACACGCCAACCCATATGATTCTAATGATAACATCAGGCGATAAAGGTGCATTCATCGGATCAGAAGGAAATACCCTATGGGTGGACAATGTAGGTTTGGAATACTAATCCAACTGCAATCCTTAAAATCTACCTATGAAACAACTAATCCCCATTTTGAGCATAACAGGTTCTGATGGACTTGGTGGCGTAGGTGTACAAGCCGACATCAAAACCATCTCTGCCATGGGGGGCTATGCAGTGACTGCCATTACATCTATCACCATACAAAATCACACTGGCATACAATCCGTACACAAACTTCCTTCCGAAGTAGTAGTACAACAGGTGAAATCAATCATAGAAGAGGTACGTCCTAAAGCCATTAAAATTGGACTGATTACCGATGCGGAAACCATTAAACAAGTGCGTGATGAAATCATTGGTTGTTCCAAAATACTATGCGACCCAGGAATATTATCGTCTCATGGACACAAACTTATGGATGAACAAGCCATTAAAGCATTTTGCCGTTATTTGATACCTGAGACATCACTGCTCATGCTTCGATGCAATGAAGCAGAACTACTACTCAACAAGAAGATTCAAAACGATGATGACATGCTTATGGCAGCAGAGTCACTTCATGAAATGGGAGCTCAATGGGTTATACTTCGCGGAGGACACCAAAATAAGGGGAGACTAACTGCCCTACTATATGGAGATGAGACTAAAACATTTTTGACATCATACAATTTGGAAGGATGGCAAAAGCATGGTATCGGTGGTGCCCTATCATCTGCCATTACTACCCGATTAGCCTGGGGAGACGATATCCCAACCGCCATCAAGACCGCACACGAATACATACATAGTCAGGTTGTCTATTCAATAGCCGACAAAAATCAAGGAATACGCGGAGCCAGCATCTATAACCAACTTTTATCACTGATTGCCGATCACTACCAAGAGGCACATGATGTTGCATATTATGCAGAGAAGTTATCCATAACCACTCGATACCTATCCCAGATCACAAAAGCAGAGGTAAACAAATCCCCAAAAGAGATTATAGATGAGTACCTGCAACAAGAGATAGAAGTCCTATTAAAGACCACTTCCCTATCTATTCAAGAGATATCCAGCAAGTTAGGGTTCTCTTCGCAAGTGATACTCTGCAGGTTCTTCCATAAAAGAAAAGGTTGCTCTCCATCCGCATATAGGAATAGATAGTTTAGCCTTTTTGTTTGCAAAATTTTACCAAATCGGAACTTAATTTTTTCAATTCATTTATTTGTTTGTTCTTTTGCATAAAAATTAAAAACAAATAAATAATAGAATGGAAGATAGAGCACAACTCAACCGCAACCTAGCACAAATGCTTAAGGGCGGTGTTATTATGGACGTAACAACTCCAGAACAAGCAAAAATTGCAGAAGCAGCAGGTGCTTGCGCAGTAATGGCATTGGAAAGAATTCCAGCAGACATCCGTGCTGCAGGTGGAGTTAGCCGTATGAGTGATCCAAAGATGATCAAGGGTATTCAAGCAGCAGTTAGTATTCCTGTTATGGCAAAATGTAGAATTGGACATTTTGCAGAGGCTCAAATATTGGAAGCAATCGAGATCGATTACATCGACGAGAGTGAAGTGCTTTCACCTGCAGACGATGTATACCATATCAATAAGCGAGACTTTAAGGTTCCTTTTGTATGTGGTGCAAAGGATTTAGGAGAGGCTCTTCGTAGAATTAGCGAGGGAGCAACAATGATCCGTACTAAAGGAGAACCAGGCACGGGTGATGTTATCCAAGCTGTTCGTCACATGCGTATGATGCAAAGCGAAATTCGTCGCATCGTTTCATTAACATCTGACGAGATGTATGAAGCAGCAAAACAACTTCGTGTTCCTTTCGAATTGGTTCAATATGTACACGATAATGGTAAGTTGCCAGTTGTTAACTTCGCAGCAGGTGGTGTCGCAACTCCAGCTGATGCTGCATTGATGATGCAACTAGGAGCAGAGGGTGTATTCGTAGGTAGTGGTATCTTCAAGAGTGGTGATCCTGTTAAGCGTGCACAAGCGATCGTTAAGGCTGTTACTAACTATAACAACCCAGCTGTTTTGGCTGAATTGTCAGAAGACCTAGGAGAGGCTATGGTTGGTATCAACGAAAGTGAAATTCAACTTCTAATGGCTGAGAGAGGGAAATGATAATCGCTATTTTAGCATTACAAGGAGCATTTGAGGAGCATCAAAAAATGCTTCAAAAGCTAGGAGTAGATTCCTTTTTGGTAAGAAACCTTTCCGACTGGAATCAACCCAAGGATGGATTGATCATTCCTGGAGGAGAAAGCACTGCAATGCTACGAATTGCCAAGGATGAAAATCTATTAGAGCCTATTCGCGAAGAAATCGAAAAAGGACTACCTGTTTTCGGAACTTGTGCGGGTATGATTCTATTGGCAAAGGAGGTGGATAATGACGATAGAAGCCGTCTTGCCACAATGGATATAACAGTTCATCGCAATGCATACGGACGCCAGTTAGGTAGTTTCTATGTGGAAAGTGATTTCAAAGGCATTGGAACCATTCCGATGACTTTCATCAGAGCTCCATACATTTGCAAGGTTCAGGAAGGGGTTGATGTTCTCTCTACCCTTGATGGACATATCATCGCTGCCCAACAAGGGAACCAACTTGTCTGCTCTTTCCATCCGGAACTTAACGACGATATCCGCGTACACGAATATTTCGTAAAGAGAATTGCAGCCAATCGTAAATAACATTATTTACCATAGATAAATGGGTCGGCATTTTGCTGGCCCATTTTTGTTTTAAGTAGGACAATACTGCACTAATGTTTTTAACATACCAAAAAGAATTTATACTTTTGTAATCGATTTCCTTCATTATGACATGTTCATCCTCTCCCATGCAAAAAGGCATACTAAGAGATGGAAGTTTTGAGTAATACAAACTTTGAATGAGAGTATTCTATTTATGATTTCTGTAATCGTTCCTATATACCAAGCAGAGAGAGATCTTCGAAGATGTCTGGATTCCATCTTGGCACAAACCTACTCCGATTTCGAACTTCTGCTAATAGACGACGGAAGCAGAGATCAGAGTGGCATAATCTGTGATGAATACCAACAGAAGGATAGCCGTATCCACACCTATCACAAACAAAACGAAGGTGTTAGTTCTGCCCGAAACATGGGAATAGAGAAGGCTCAAGGTGAATATGTTATTCAAATAGACTCGGACGATTGGGTAGAACCAACAATGCTGGAGGAACTATATGCAGAAGCAATCAAGCAGAATGCAGATATGGTGATCTGTGACTTCTTCATCGGTTTAGGAGAAAATCAAGTATACCACCAGCAGAAACCTTCTCTGTTAGAACCTAAAACAGTCAGGAAAGAACTTTTTCAACATCTTCATGGAGGTTGTTGGAATAAACTTATAAAAAAAGAGTGCTTCCAGGGGAAAGTGAGATTCGAAGAGAGTATCAGCCTTTGTGAAGACAAGCTGTTCATCTGCGAAACATTAAAGAATGTAACGAAAGTTGCATATCTAAACAAGGCTTTTTACCATTACGAGCAGAATGATGACGCCTCTTCCCTATCGAAAGGTCAATATACAGAAGAGCATTATCAACAGCGCCTACACATCTGCAATCTCTTCAAAGAGCGTATCCATTGGGATAATGAAGAGGAATCTAAGACAATGGAGACATCCTTAGCCAAACTCATGATAGAAGGAGCTTTTAAATATTCTCGGTTCTCGTCAAAGACATTCAAGGAGAAGTTTCATGATTATCGCGGTTCAATTTTTCAAATGAAAACAGAGCCTCTTCACATACGAATTCTGTGGTATCTATCGTGCATAGGGTTTTACAGAATGTCATTCCAAACAGAAAACCGTCTGGTCCAATTTAAAAGATTATTTAAATAATTATATGATACCAAAGATCATCCATTATTGTTGGTTTGGGAAAAATCCTCTTCCAGAGATGGCTCTTAAATGCATCGAGTCTTGGAAGAAATATCTTCCGGATTACGAAATCAAGGAGTGGAACGAAGAGAATTTCGATATCAACATAGTACCCTACACAAAGGAGGCTTATGAAGCAAAAAAATATGCATTCGTAAGTGACTATGCAAGATTTTGGATTCTTCACAACCAAGGAGGTTTGTATTTCGATACTGACGTGGAGGTAATTAAACCACTGGATGAGGTAATTGCCAAAGGACCATTCATGGGTTGCGAGAAAGATTATGATCCCATTACACAAATGGGACCTCTTGTCGCTCCAGGGTTAGGTCTGGCTGCAGAACAGGGACTACCGCTATACAGAGACATATTAGATCTATACGGAAGAATCCATTTCATTAAGGAAGATGGTTCTCAGAACTTAGACAATGTGGTTTTTCATACCACTCAATACCTTGAGAAGAAGGGACTAGAAAAGAAAGATGGAATACAATGCATAGAGGGTATCTGGATCTATCCAAGGGAGTTTTTCTGTCCGATGGACCATATCTCCCAAAAGATAGAGATAACAGAGAATACTCTTTCCATCCACCACTATATGGCAAGTTGGTTACCAGCAAGCGAGCGTTTTAAGCACACTGTGCAACGAATAGTCGGACCTAAGGCAACGAACGCAATCGTATGGTTTAAATCACAACTGAGAAAGGTTGGATTAATAAAGTAAACAGCGTTAAATTCCCAGCAAAAATAAGCAAGATGAAGTTTTCATTAATATTATGTACAGTCGGCCGAACTGATGTGGTGGTCTCTTTCTTAGAATCTCTAACCCGTCAGACATACAAGGACTTTGAATGCATCGTCCTTGACCAAAACGACGATGACAGGCTGGAAGAATGTATACAAACCTATAAAGGCGTATTGCCTCTTCAACACATAAGATCTACAAAAAAAGGATTAAGCCTCAATCGAAACATTGGAGTAGAACACTCATCAGGTGATATCATTGCATTCCCAGATGACGATTGCGAATACCTTCCATCCACACTTGAGGATGTGCATAACTTTTTCACCACGCACCCAGAAAAGGACCTTTTAACCATTAATATAAAAGACCTTCAGAAAGAAGAATATTTCATTGATGAAAAAGATTCTTTCCCACTCGACCGCTACTCATACTATAAATATGCCATAAGCATCGGTATATTTGTCAAAACAAGGCAAAAAGAAGATGTTCATTTCGATGAACTAATGGGAGCAGGACAAAAATTTGGATCAGGAGAAGAGAGTGATATGGTTTCCAACCTTTTAGAGAAGGGTTACAGAGCCTACTACCAAGGTTCTACTTTCGTACTTCACCCAGTAGAAGCCCCTACAAACAATTTGGAAGTGAGATATGAAAGATACAACATGGGATACGGTGCATTGATGAAGAAAGAGATTGTAGCAAGAAGGAAATACTCTTTCCTCCACTCATTCTCTTTTGATCTAATCAAACGATTCATCGCAGGCATTATCCCAGTGAAGAAAAGAAAGTTGTATTGGATCTCATTCCGTAGCAGAGTAAAAGGATATTTGTCGTACCCAATAGATAAATAACGAAGATGAAAACAATTTGTGTATATGTGGATTCATCCAATCAGTTTAATTCAATATACCTACAAACAAAACTATTAGTAGAAAGAATTGAATCCATTTTCAATGTATCTGTTCGTTACATCAATAGTAATGAACTAAGCGAATACATCAATCATCCGGACTACCTTATCTTGTGGCCCTACGGACATTTCAATACTAGGTTATTGTTCCGTTTCTCGTTGAAAAATGTGTTGTTTATCTATCATAATATTACACCAGCAAAACACTTCTGGACTACAGAACCCCATGTAGGCCTGCTTAGTGTCATAGGAAGGTTGCAAATTAGAAGATTAAGATTTTCTCGTGCACAATGGGTATCCGTAAGCGAATACAATGCTACAAAACTGTACGAATTGGGGATCAAAGAGGTCAAGGTATGTCCTAACATAGTCGTTAAGAAAGAGATATCGACCACAAAGACAGAGGAACCATCCATTCTCTATGTAGGAAGAATTGTACAAAACAAAAACTGCCTTAAGATGCTGAATATCATGGAAGAAACAGCAATGGAATTGGGAAAGAAACTACACATCTACATTGTTGGTAAGGGAAAAGAGAATACCCACTATCTAAAAGAGTTTACCAAGAAGGCGGAAACATTAAACCAGCAATCAAACATAGAGATTCACTGGATGAAATCTTTGAGTGACGATCAGCTAACCGAAACATTTCAAAAATGTTGGTTATATATTTCACTATCCAAACACGAAGGGTTTGGCCTACCCGCTTGCGAAAGTGTAATTAACGGAACACCAGCCATCTACTTACCTTGCGGTGGACAAGAGAGCGTATTATACAATACAGGAGTGTATCAAGATGAAACAATCAAGGATGGTATCGTAGAACTGCTCAACCACGAAGAGCAGTTATCAGCTCTTCTAAGCCAACAGAAGAACATTGTGGAAAGATACACAACACCTTCCATAGATGAAAAGATAAAAGAAACCTACGAGGGGTATCTTGAATGACAAGGGAAGGTGTTATTTTAAAAAGCCTGACTCCTTCAAATAGTGAATAATAAAATCCACCGTACCATCCACACCCAATGTGGAGACATTGATTGAGAGCGTATAAGTGGATGACATACCCCAAGTCTTATCAGAATAGAAGTTATAGTAAGAAGCTCTTCTCTTATCCTCTACTTTCATTCTCTCCAAAGCCTCTTCCTTGGTCATTCCATTCCTTTGTGCTATTCGTTCTGACCTATCATCATCTGTGGAGTGAAGAAAGACACTCACGCAATTTGGATTGTCTCTCAACACATAATCCGAACATCTGCCCACTATCACACAAGACTTCTCCTCTGCTAATCTACGTATTGCACTCGATTGCATCTCGAAAAGAGCATCCTGCGACAAAAAGTTTTTAGACTGAAAGCCACCAGTCACCAAACTACCAACCCACTGAAGCACATTACCGGAATAGGCGGAAGACTTCTCATCCGCTTTCTCAAAGAATTCAGGGGCAAATCCAAAATCCTTGGCAGCCTCGAAAACAAGTTCCCTATCGTAGTAACCAATACCTAATCTGTCGGCAAGTCTCTTTCCTACCGCCATACCACCAGCACCAAACTGGCGACCTATACTGATAATAAGATTTCCTTTGTTCTCCATAGCATTGTGTTTTAGTGGTTATTATTTATCTCTTCTAATGGTTTATCCTTCAATTTCGAGAACCTCTTCATTTCATGCCATAGTAATATGAATGCTAAAATAGAGGAGAGAAGGTCTGAAATAGGAATACTTGCAAAAACTCCTTGAGTGCCGAAATAGTTAGGCAATATCAAAAGAAGAGGGATCAACATCAGCAGCTGTCTTGTAGATGACAAGAGCACAGCCATAGGAGCCTTTCCTATAGATTGGAAGAAGTTAGATGCAACCATTTGGAAACCTACCACTGGGAATGCGACACAACAGGTTCTTAAACCCATAATGGTCAGTTCGATAAGTTGTTCATCCGAAGTGAACAGCCTTGCCATATAATAAGGGATGGTTTCAGAAACCACAAAAGCAAAAGTAGTAACGCAAGTGGCACAAATAATAGTAAATTTCAAGACCTGTCGAACTCTCGAATAAAGTTGAGCACCAAAATTGTAACCTGCAATAGGTTGCATTCCTTGGTTGAATCCCATCACCAACATCGCAAAGATCATCAACAAGCTATTTACAATACCATAAGCCCCAATCGCCAAGTCTCCTCCGTGCTTGTACAATGCATTGTTGATAATGATAACAACCAAACAAGCACACGAATTTAACATAAACGGAGCCATTCCTATAGAAAGGATGGATTGTATAATGCGCTTATCGAATTTGAAGATCGATCTTTCGAAATGAAGAAACGAATTTTGATCGCTGAAATGATATACAACCACCATCAATGCCACAAATTGAGCAAGGATAGTTGCAGTTGCAGCACCCCTAATTCCCCAATGAAATACAAATATAAACAATGGAGCCAGAGTCAGATTTATAATCACTGTCATTATGGTAACATACATTGCCTTGCGAGGATTTCCAGAGGCACGCATCACATTGTTCAGACCCAAATAGAGATGCGTTATCACGTTACCCAACAGAATCACCTGCATAAAATCCCTCGCATAAGGAATCGTCTCACTGCTGGCACCAAAGAAGAAAAGAATCTGGTCAATAAAAGTTAGTCCAAGCACCATAAAAATGACACCCAAAACCACATTGAGTAACACCACATTACCCAATACCTTCTCAGTACTCTTATAATCTTGCTGCCCCATCTTTATGGAGGTAAGAGTAGCACCACCAGCACCAATCATGGCACCAAACGCAGCTGATAAGTTCATCACTGGCATTGTAATAGCAAGACCAGATATTGCTAATGCAGAGACTCCCTGACCAATGAAAATACGGTCAATCACGTTGTACAATGCTGAAGCCATCATGGCCGCAATGGCCGGACCTGAATATTCTAGCAACAATTTACGAATGTTACCAGTTCCTAAAACGGTAGGAGATGATTTTGAACTTGCCATAAGTTAAATATTATATTGCAAAATTAACCGAATGATTTGAGTAGACAAAGAAAGATGTCTTTATTCTCACCCCCCAATACAATGTTAGCATCAATATTCATTACTATTTCACCCAAACATGTGGCAAAATAGAATTGTAGGTCTCTTCCGACAATCCGTAAACATCCTTCAACTGCTCAACAGAGGAAAATCCTCCTAACCTAGCCCTATATTTAACAATACGAGAAGACAAAACACTTCCTATTCCCCTAAGTCTCTTTAACTCAGTAGTATCCGCACTATTCAACTCTATCCTAACGGTATCGTAATTGAACGAAAATCTGCGAATAAGCTTTAATGCAGAGTCTCCTTGCATACTTCGCCCAGAATTAGAAGGAGAAATCTTGCTTATTTCTCTTTTTTCGACCGAAAAAGTCTTGGATGGTTCAGGGAAAGGAGAGGTGTCTGAACGAGCCAAAAATTCATTCTTCACTGTGTCTGCATACATTCGTTGCAACATCATTTTTTCTTCGCTTGAGTGTGTGGGTAGGCAGAAATTTACTGCAAACATTAATCCAATCAAACAACACAAGACAATTAAACCACTTCTTTCACCTTTTGTGAAGAAGAAAAAGTCTTTTAACATAGTCGTATTTTTTTAAACAGATGCGCAAATCTACCAAATATTTGTACATATAGAATATGAATAACGAGAAAAAATCTTTAAATTTGCACTTTCTTTTCAAAGAGTTAGAAAAAAAAGGAATTTGATAATTTGAAAGTAATTTAAATCACAACAATGGATAAGAACACAGTTGCATGCTTTAGCCTAATTGGATTGGTATTAGTTGGATTTTATCTTTTTAACAAACCAACAGAAGAGCAAATCGCCGCTCGTCAGCACTATATTGATTCAGTAAGAGCAGCACAAGCCGAGTTGGCAGAACGAGAGGCTACCGCTAAATTCGAAAGTCAAAATCCTGTTTTTGAACAGACAGATTCCGACTCTACAAAGTTGGCAAAATCAATCGATCGTTTCGGAGAATTCGCACAAGGTGCAATGGGTGCAGAAGAGACTGTACAATTGCAAAATGAACTTGTTTGCATCGATTTCTCCACCAAAGGTGCTAAGGTCACAAAAGTCAATTTGAAACAATACACAGATTACAAGAAGGAACCACTAAATCTATTCTCTGGAAACGAAAATAGATTCTCTATCGAGTTGCCTACTGTAAGTAACCGAACTCTTCAAACTAAGGATTTGAATTTTGCGGTTAAATCCGTGAGTGAGAATTCTGTCGTATTCTCGTTGGCTACAACGAATGGTGGTAGTCTAGATTTCGTCTACACGCTACCAGCCAACTCCTATATGCTTGATTTCGATATCAAAGCAAACAATCTAAATGGAGTTCTTCAAAATGCAGAATCACTAAAAGCAAACTGGGCACTTAGAGTTCCTCAACAAGAGAAGGGACGTAAATTCGAATCTCGATATGCTCAAATCTACTACTATACAAAAGATGGTAGCATCGATTATATGAGTGAAACATCCAACGACCACAATGAGTTTGACGAACCGCTTCGCTGGGTAGCTTTCAAAGACCAATACTTCTCAAGCGTATTGATTGCAAATCAAGAGATATCTACTTCAAAACTAACCTCTAAGCTAACTCCAGATTCTTCAAAATACATCAAGGAGTATGAAGCAGAACTTGTATTGCCTTACCAAAAGGGTGCTTCAAACATCGGCATGCGCTACTTCTTTGGTCCTAATCAATACAAGTTGCTAAAATCATACGATGAGAATCTTTCGGGAGACGAGAAGTTGAATCTAAAACGCATCGTATCCTTAGGAGCAGCCGTGTTCCGCTGGGTAAACCAAATTTTCTCCATCCCAGTATTTAATTTCTTAGGTAAATTCATCAACAACTATGGTATCATCATCCTATTGATGACCCTCCTTGTTAAAATAATCATCTTCCCATTGTCTTACAAGTCTTATCTTTCTACAGCAAAGATGAGAGTCTTGAAACCACAAATCGATGAGATAAACAACCGTATTCCTGCAGAAAACCAAGCAGAGCGCTCTCAGGCAACTATGGAGTTATACTCAAAGGCTGGAGTAAATCCAATGGGTGGTTGTCTTCCTATGATATTGCAAATGCCTATTCTTGTGGCATTGTTCTACTTCTTCCCTAATGCAATCGAATTGAGAGGCGAGAGCTTCCTTTGGGCAGAAGACCTTTCTACATACGATGCAATATTGTCTTGGAACTTTAACATCCCATTACTTGGTGATCACTTGAGCCTCTTCTGTATTTTGATGACTGTCACAAATATCATCTACACAAAGATCAATATGGCAACTACTGATTCAGGACAAATGAATCAGATGCCGTTTATGAAATATATGATGTACTTCATGCCAGTTATGTTCTTGTTCATTTTCAACGACTACGCTTCTGGTTTGAGTTACTACTACTTCGTTTCTCTTCTATTCACCATCATTCAAACTTATGTAATCCGTAAGTACTTCGTGGACGAAAAGAAATTATTGCAAAAACTTCAAGAGAACCAAAAGAAACCTATGAAGAAGGGATCTTGGTTGACTCGTATCGAAGAGATGCAAAAGCAACAACAAGCAATGATGGAGGCTCAAAGAAACAATCAAAAAAGATAATCAATGTGATTTATGGATAATGAAGGTTGCTTCCCATGGAGGCAACCTTTTTTGTATCTTTGCACAGATATGAATTCAGAAAATAGAACATACATTGCTATTGACCTAAAGTCCTTCTACGCCTCGGTGGAGTGTGTTGAACGCGGACTCGATCCTCTCACCACCAATCTTGTGGTGGCAGATAGTAGCAGGACCGAAAAGACAATATGCTTGGCTGTTTCTCCCTCTCTGAAAACCTACGGAATAGGTGGACGCGCTCGTCTTTTTGAAGTAGTACAGAAGGTCAAGAGCGCCAACTACGAACGACAAAGAAAGGCACCTCACTACCGTTTCACAGGGAAATCGCATTCCGACATCGAACTAAAGGCTCATCCGGAATTGGCTATCGACTATGTTGTGGCTCCCCCCCGAATGTCTTTCTATATAGACTACAGTACTCGCGTATATAAAACCTATCTGAAATATGTATCGGAAGAAGACATTCATGTCTACTCTATCGATGAGGTTTTTATTGATGTAACTAATTATTTGAACACATATAAACTAACTGCACGAGAACTGGCGATGAAGATGATCCAAGATGTTTTGAAGAACACTGGAGTTACCGCAACCGCGGGCATCGGAACTAACCTCTATCTAAGCAAGATTGCAATGGATATCGTTGCCAAACACATTCCAGCCGACAAAGATGGTGTTCGTATTGCTGAACTAGATGAGCAATCCTACCGACAACAACTATGGGACCACAAACCCCTTACCAGTTTCTGGAGAGTGGGAAAAGGTATTGCGCAAAAATTAGAAATGTTCGGATTGGATACTATGGGGAAAGTGGCACGATGCTCTATTCAGAACGAAGAATTTCTCTATCAACTCTTTGGAGTTAATGCAGAACTGCTTATCGATCATGCATGGGGATGGGAACCCTGTACCATAGATGTTATCAAGACATATAGACCTGAGACTCATTCATTAAGTAGCGGACAGGTTCTTACCTGCCCTTACGACTACAAGAAAACAAAGATTGTAGTGCAGGAAATGGCAGACAATCTCGCTTTAGAACTGGTCGACAAACACTTGGTGACCAAACAACTAACCCTAACCATAGGGTATGATGCAGAGTCTCTTACTAATCCCGACATCAAGGGGCAATATCAAGGAGATATCACCACCAACTACTACGGGAAAGCTGTACCAAAGCATGCTCACGGTACTGCCAATATAGAAGAATACACTTCTTCGTCACATCTAATCACAGAAGCTGTTCTCTCTACCTTCCAAAGGATAATAAACCCGATATTATTAGTAAGAAGATTAAATCTGACTGCCAATAACGTACTGAATGAAGAGGTGGCAAATAATAAGAAAGAACCTATTCAACTAGATCTCTTCACTGATTATGAAGCACTGGGAAAAGAGAAGAAAGAGAAAGAAGAAGTTCGTAATAAAGAGAGACGAGTGCAAGAAACCCTACTCGATATCAAAAAGAAATTTGGGAAAAATGCCATCCTTAAGGGATTGAACTTTGAGGAAGGAGCAACAACAAAAGAGAGAAACCAACAAATTGGAGGTCATAAAGCATGACAAACGAATACGACGACATAATAAACCTACCCCACCCTGTTTCCAAACGACATCCTCAAATGTCGATGAGAGACCGTGCAGCCCAGTTTGCGCCCTTTGCAGCACTAACAGGACACGATGCTGCTATTCAGGAAAGTGCTAGGGAAACCGATAGTTTTACACATTTGGAAGACTCTGACTCTCGCGATTTAGATCGCAAAATGAGATTTCTTTTCTCTCAAATGGATAGCAACCCTATCGTTACAATAACATATTTCCAACCTGACAACAAAAAAGAGGGAGGATCGTACCAAACCATAACAGACTATATATCAAAATTCCACGAATACGAGCAGGAAGTTCAGTTTAGCAAAGGGAAGAGAATACCGCTTATATCCATAATTGATATCAAAGGTGATTTATTCGAAACAATGGAAGATGGCGAAGAGAAAAATTATTGCTAATTTTGTGGAGTAAAAGAATATTCAATGAAATACGATATAATTACCATATTAGGTCCTACAGCCAGCGGGAAGACTACCTTGGCAGCCCACTTGGCCTACGATCTACACGCAGAGATCATCAGTGCAGACTCCCGGCAGATATACAAAAGCATGGATATCGGAACCGGTAAGGACCTTGCAGACTATGTCGTCAATGGTACAAATATCCCCTATCACTTGATTGATATTGCCAAACCTGGTTATAAGTATAATCTATTTGAATATCAAAGAGATTTCCTGACTGTCTATAACGACATGAAAGATAGAAATGCCTTCCCTATCCTATGCGGAGGTACAGGCCTCTATTTGGAATCAGTACTAAAGGGTTACAAGATGATGCCAGTCCCTCCTAACGAGGAACTACGCCAACAGTTGGAAAGCAAGTCGTTGACAGAGCTTACTGAGATATTGTCAACCTACAAAACTCTACACAACACTACGGATGTGGATACCGTGAAACGAGCCATCCGTGCCATTGAGATCCAAGAATACTATAAAACTCATCCACAAGAGTTTGTACAGTTCCCAGAGCTGAACAGCTTAATTGTTGGTGTGGATATCGACCGAGAACTAAGGCGAGAGAAGATATCTGCCCGCCTTCGTGCCCGATTGGATGAAGGAATGGTGGATGAAGTTCAAAAGATATTAGAATCAGGCGTAACTGCCGACGATATGATTTATTATGGATTGGAGTATAAGTTCCTAACCTTATACATCATCGGATCCATCACTTACGAACAAATGGTCAGTGAATTGGAGATAGCCATTCACCAGTTTGCAAAGCGACAGATGACCTGGTTCAGAGGTATGGAGCGTAGAGGATTTCACATAAATTGGTTAGAAGCTACACTACCTTTGGAAGAGAAGATTGCAAAAATCAAATCGTGGATGGAGGCATAAACAGATATATGAATAAAAAAATCACATCCATCATTGCATTGTTAAACCTTGTGTTTCTTGTCGCATCTGCTCAAACGAATCAGGATGAGGAGATGGAGATGAAGGAACTGGAAGAATACACCATATCTGTTAAACATGAAGACCAAAGCCTTCGCTCCGTATCTCTTGCCACCAATACGGAGGTAATCAATAGCGGAGAACTGCTTCGTGCAGCTTGCTGCAACCTTGGTGAGAGTTTTACCACCAACCCTTCTGTCGATGCTAATTATAGCGACGCTGCCACAGGTGCTCGTCAAATCAAACTATTAGGTTTGAGTGGAACTTATGTTCAGATGCTAACCGAGAATGTACCCAACTACAGAGGAGCAGCCATACCCTACTCTTTAAGTTATGTGCCAGGAACTTGGATGCAGTCGATACAAGTCTCAAAAGGAGCTGCAAGCGTAAAGAATGGTTACGAGAGTATAACAGGACAGATCAATATTGAATTCTGGAAACCCCAAGGAATAGAAGGTATCTGGGGCAACCTTTTCTTAGGTTCCGACCTTAAATGGGAGGCTAATGCCTATGGAACCATCCATATAAACGATGTGACAAGCACCAACTTATTGCTACACATTGAGAACTCCAAATTAGACCACGACGGAAACCAAGATGGTTTCCTGGACAAACCGAAGATGGAGCAATATAACCTACAAAACCGTTGGGCTTGGATTACCAACCGATGGATATCTCAATTGAGCATCAAAGGACTCCACGAGGTAAGGGAGAGCGGAATGAGCGAGCATCATAAAGCAGAAGAGACCCCTTTCTATGGTATCGGAATCACAACAAACCGAATAGAGGCATTTTGGAAGAACGCCTTTTTCGTAAATAAAGAAAAGAACGGAAGTGTAGCACTGATCTTAGCAGGCTCCTACCACAATGGAGACCAGAAATTTGGCAACAGAATCTACGAAGTAACACAAGGACACGGCTATGCACAACTTCTCTTCGAGGAAGATCTCTCCGAACACCACAACCTATCGGTTGGAGGTAGCTTCAACTACGATTATGTAAAAGACAATCTGATGCGTGAGGATTTCATGCTTTACGAAGGGAATGACCCAGAGTATGTTCCTGGTGCATACGCACAATACACCTACAAATTGGGAGATAAACTCTCCGTACTGGCAGGTATACGATGGGACTACAGCTCTTTATACAAAGGATTCTTCACCCCTCGTTTTCATATCAAGTACATGCCGATAAAATGGTTTACCCTTCGTGCCTCAGCAGGAAAGGGTTACCGATCGCCGCACATATTAGCGGAGAACCCATCCGTATTAGCAAGCAATCGAACACTGATTATGGGTGAACCCTATCAAGAAGAGGCATGGAATATGGGAGGGTCACTCACCTTCGCACCTTATGTAGGTAGCAAAAAGATGAATATCAACTTAGATTATTACCATACTAACTTTATTCACCAATTGGTGATGGATATGGAGTCTGCCCAAACCGTAATGTTTTACAATCTAATGGAAACGGGCAAGTCCTACTCACATACATTGCAAGTGGATGTTTCCTATCCGGTATGGCAATTCAACCTACTTGCTGCATTTCGTTGGCAAGACGTGAAACAAACATTAGGATGTGAGATGCAAAAGGATGGAACACTTATGGGAGGTGTTTTGAAAGAGCGTCCTTTAACCTCTCGCTACAAAGGATTGTTCACATTATCTTGGAAAGACAATCTTGAGCTTTGGCAAGCAGATCTAACCCTTCAATTAAACGGGGGAGGTAGAATGCCTGCGCCTTACCTTTTACAGGAGGGGCAATCACTCAACACTGAATATACAGATGAGGAGGGACAACGCTGGTCTTGGCAACCACGCTATAAGGCATTCCCTCAACTGAATGTACAGTTATCAAGAGAGTTCCGACATTTCACAGTATATGTGGGAGGTGAGAATCTAACCAATTTCAAACAAAAGAATCCTATCGTCGATGCTTCACAACCATTCGCACCAGAGTTCGATGCAACAATGGTATGGGGACCGACACATGGAGCTATGGCATATGCAGGATTGCGATTTAAATTCGAAAAACAAACAAAAGATAAATAGATATGAAGAAAATGTTAATGATGACGATGGCAGTTGCACTTTCTGCTACCGCATTGGCAAAGAATCCAAAACTTGAAAGTGTATGTTACACTACATCGCCAGAGATGCGTTGTGAGAAGTGTGAGAATAAGATTAAGCAAAATGTTCGTTTTGCAAAAGGAAACGGAGTGAAGGAGATTCAAACAGACCTATCCGCACAAACCGTAATTGTAAAATACAAACCAGGAAAGACTACTGAAGAAGATATCAAGACTGAATTTAAGAAGATCGGCTATGATGTTGAGAAAGTAGAAGTAACACAAAAGGAAGTAACACAAAAAAAGAAAAAATAGCATGAATTCAGGAGAAAAAGCACATTTGTTTCAACGAAAGATGTTAGGTATAATGTGTGCCTTGTTAGCACCCTCATGCCTATTGTTAGGATTATTTGGAATGGAGAACAATCCAGAAGGTTGGTACATGAGTATCAGCGCCACTTACTATGCGTCATCAAAGATTTGCATGATTGGAATGCTCTTCACTACCGCAGTATTTTTTATCAGTTACCAGGGATATGATTGGAAGGACCGTGTGTTGTCTCTCATCCAAGCAGTGGGAGCAATCGGTATTGTTGCCTTCCCTTGCAGAACTCCGGAAGTACCTGAGTTGGTCGGTATGTTCAACCTTCCTATCAACACAAGTAATACCATCCATTGTGTATTCGCGGGCATCCTATTTATTGCGTTCGCTGTGAACATTACCTTCCTATTCACATTAGGAGATTCAAACACGGAAAAGAAGAGACTACGCAATAAGATCTATCGCATTTGCGGAGGAGTGATCTTTGGGTTCTGTATTATTCAAGCCATTTCAGGTACTGTAGTGTTCAGTTGGGTTCCCGATTGGTTCCCATTCACTTGGTTCAACGAGTTTATTATGTTGGAGGCTTTTGCCGTAGCATGGCTTGTTAAGTCAGAATCTATCACATCTGTAAATGATTGAGAAACAATCAAGTTTATACAACAGGAGAGGCAGGTAAACACCTGCCTCTTTATGTTTTGTAATGTAAAACATCTACCATTCTCCACCTGATTCAGAAAACAACAACTTTTAGGCCTATAGACTGAAAAGTATAATGATTCTTGCATTTTTTTATATGTCTGTAGACGTATAAAATTTCCCAAGCGAACTCAAAAAAAAATACTCGTGCAAAAGAATACTTACACATGTTGTATGGTGAAACTACCTACTTCGTCTCTTCTCCCTTCTTTTCTCTTTGCGTTCTTGTCGATCCTTTTTCTTCTGCTGTTTTACAGAGTCGCGATATGCCTGATTCCTATCTCTACCAAACAAGCGGCGGAAGAAATTATCCTCCTTCTCCTCCTCTACAACCTCCTCAGTGCAATCATACTTCTTCTGAATAAGAGACTCATCCATCGATTCAAAGCGTCCCTTATACTGTTGTTTCAACTTCGGATCGTTCAACACATATTCCATAAATCTGGCAAAGATCGGGAGGGCTGTTCTACTTCCCTGTCCATACGACCCATTACGAAAATGAATACATCGGTATTCACCTCCTACCCACGCACCTCCTACCAATTTAGGCGTAATACCCATATACCAAGCATCCGAATAGTTTGAAGTAGTACCCGTCTTCCCTCCAAAATCAGTTTCCGACAAAATGCGATATTCATGCAATCTTTGCGAGGTTCCATGCTCATCACGCAATCCCTCCTGCAACATATCTCGAAGCAAGAAAGCTGTCTCATAATCCAACGCTTCAACTGAAGTCGGATCATTTCTATACAACACCTTTCCATCCCTATCCTCAATTCTTGTAATCAATATAGGTTTGTGCAAAAGCCCATTATCTACCACAACAGAATATGCTGTTACCATCTCTAAAAGAGATACATCCTCTGCTCCTAACGAAATGGAAGGAATAGGTCTCACAGGGGAATTGATACCCATCGCATGCGCCATTTCCACCACACTATCAGGTGTCATCTGACGCGTCAGCTGAACAGGTATAGAGTTGATAGATCTTGCCAATGCGGTTTTCAACGTAACCGGTTCGCCAGAGAACACCCCACTCGCATTCTGAGGTTTCCACACCGTTATCTTATCCTCCTCCTGTACTGGCCAAGTCACTGCACTGTCGACCAACTGGTCACAACTACATCTTCCGTTTTTCAATGCAGCCGCATACACAAAAAGCTTGAATGTGGAACCTGGTTGTCGTTTAGCAGTAACCTTATCATATTGCCAATAATTGAAATCCACATCACCAACCCAAGCCTTCACCTTACCCGTTTGTGGTTCCATGGCAAGGAAACCAGTATGAAGGAAATGCAAAGTATACTTTAACGAGTCAATGCTACTCATAACCGTATCCTTGATTCCCCTATAGGTAAAGATCTTCATCGAATGAGGTTTCTTCAAATGACTCATAACCGTATCCTCATTGTTATAGACCTTCATTAGGTTCTTGTAACTGGATGTCTTCTTTATGGTCTCATCAATAAAAGTGGTCAACTCTTTTTGGTTTTGATCTCTCCAAGGGTTTGCGTCTTTCCAATGCTCATTAAACTTGGCTTGCAAAGCAGACATCTCTTTTGTAACGGCTTGCTCTGCATAAGCTTGCATACGCGAATCGATAGAAGTATAAATCTTCAATCCATCATTGTACAAATTATACCCATTCGCCTCACACCACTCTTGTGCTTCATTAAAGACTGCCTCCCTAAAATAGAGTGCCTGACCTCTCTCATCCTTGTCCACAAGCATATTGAGTCCCAAAGGAAGAGCCATAAGGGAGTCGCACATCTGTTGATCAATCACACTCTGGTCCTGTAAGTTTTTCAGAATAACATTTCTTCTTCGTAAATTGTTTTCTGGGTTACGAACTGGGTTGTAATAAGTAGTAGCTTTTAGAATACCAATAATGGTAGCAGCCTGCTCATAGGTTAGTTCATTGGGCTCAGCATTGAAATAGCGTCTTGCTGCCATCTTAATACCATATGCATGGTTACCAAAATAGACCGTATTAAGATACAAGGTTAGTATCTCCTCTTTGGAATACTTCTCTTCAATTCTTTGAGCACCCAAACACTCTTTCACTTTTATAATCAAGGTCTTAATACCTGGAACATTGCATAAGGCACCATCCGTATATTCAGAACGCATCTTGAACAGGTTCTTCACCAGCTGCTGAGACAATGTGCTTGCCCCTCTGGCATCCCCTTTAAGTGCATCCTTCATAGCTGCGAACATACCATAGTAGTCCACACCATTATGTTCATAGAAGCGCTTGTCTTCTGTCTGTATCAATGTCTCTATCACAATGGGAGACAACTCTTCATAAGTAATCAGACTTCTATTTTCAATGTAGAACTTACCGATAAGTACATTATCGTCACTATAAATTTCAGAAGCTTCTATCTGTGTAGGATTCTCCAACTGCTCAAGGGATGGTGATTTGCCAAATAAACCCAAGAAGTTATGATCAACAGCAGGAATAAAAAGGATAGGAAGTAATAATAGTAGTACGACAAATGACAATGCAAATCCAATTAACTTATTATTTTTCAATCGTTTAACTATCATATTAAAATTTAATAAACCTATATAAAAAAATTAGCAAAAGTCGTGCCAAAAAGCCTTTCTTCCCTTTAGGAATAGAAAAATTCATCGTAAATTTGCATAGAGCTTATATAAATTACAGGAAAATTTCATGAAAATTTTACACACCAGCGACCTGCACTTAGGGAAAATCCTATACAACCAGGATTTAGTTGAAAATCACCAATCTTTTTTCAATCAACTGAATAGCATAGTTGAAGAAGAGAGACCTGATGCACTGTTGATAAGTGGAGACATTTACGAAACCTCCAATCCGACGGTGGCAGCCAAACGAATGTTCAATGATAACATTCTGCGTCTTCACGCTACCCTACCTTCAATGTCTATCATAGTCATCTCCGGCAATCACGATAGTGCACAACGGATCGGAGTGGATAGCCCATTATGGAAGCTGGCCAATGTATATATCTTCTCATTTATCGATACTTTGAAGGACAAATCACCCAACTATGCTTCGCATATAGTTACCCTACGAGATGACAAAGGGAAACCTACTGCATATATCGGTGCTATTCCCTTCGCATACGACCAGAATTTTCCAAAATCAGATCTGGATGAGAATCGCATAAAGGCGTTCTACAAAGGCATTTGTGCTTATGTAAGGGAACAAAACAAAGAGAAGGTCCCTTTCATCCTCATGGGACACCTTACCATAGATGCCAATTTGGATATTACAGGACACAAATCCGATACAATAGGCGGTGTAGAGTCTTTGAAGATTAACGATATCACTTCCCAATTCGACTATTTAGCATTAGGACACATCCATCGTCCTCAATTCATACACGAAACCGATCACAAGGTCCGCTATTGTGGCACTCCTATCGCAGTCAGTTTCGATGAACCATACGAACACTCTATTAGCATCGTTTCTTTCAATACGGACAACATTCCCAATATCACAACTAAAGCAATCACACCCCCTCACCAGTTGGTAACCATCCCAGAAGAACCTGTGGATTTCAGAGAGGCATTGAGATTGTTAAAAGAATATCCTGCAGAGAAACAAGACTTCATCAGGTTAAATGTTTTGAGCGAATCAGCACCAAGCGATGCAATGAGCATTGCCACAAATGCAATGAGCGACAAAGGTTCTCAATTTCTCACCATCAACTATGTTCGTAACAAAGCCAATGAAGAGGCGGCAAAAAAAGAGACGATGACACTATCAGAGTTTAAGAGCATGACTCCCATTGAGATCGCCAAGTTACATTTAGGAAATGATTTTACAGAAGAGATGGAATCTACCTTCAACGAAGTTTTAAGAATGCTAAACGATTAAACTCCATGAAATTAAATAAACTTACCATACACAATATCGCATCTATTGCCGATGCCACAATCGATTTCAATGAGAACCCTCTCAAGAACGAATCCCTTTTCCTTATATGCGGTCCAACAGGTGCTGGCAAATCAACCATCTTGGATGCCATCTGCTTGGCATTGTACGGAGACACACCTCGTTTGTCCAGTGCTAAGAGTGATAAATTCGCGCCCAAGGATAATGATGACACCATCAACCTGGGCGACCCACGACAACTCCTAAGGTTGGGCGCGACTGAAGGGTACGCCTATCTCTCATTCGAGGGAGGAGATGGTTGCAATTACGAGGCTAAATACGCATTCTCGATCAGTCGCAACAATAAGCTTCAAGCAAAAAAATGGACTCTGTGCAACACAAACAACAACACATATTATGAAAAGGACAAAGAGATAAAAGCAATGATCGAAAACGTTGTAGGCCTTGATTTTGACAATTTCAAGAAGACAACACTCCTTGCCCAAGGTGGCTTTACCGAATTTTTAAAAAGTGACAACAAGACCAAAGCGGATATTCTTCAAAAACTCATAGGCAATGACATCTACGAACGGATTGGCGCAAAGATCTTCGATGTGACAAAAGAGAAGGAAAATCTTTTAGATATAATCCAAAAGCGTAAAAATGATTTACATACGCTCACAGAAGAGGAACGTCAAGAATTGGATCGACAAATTACCGTCTTAAAAACACAATCTGAAGAAACCAGCAAGCGAGGGAACTCCATAAACACAAAGATTGATTGGATTGAATTATCCAAAACATACAGTAAGTTGCTATCCGAAAAAGAAAACGAAAAGAAATTAAAAGATACATTACAGACTTCCGACCTATTCAAAGAGGAAACCAAAATCATAACACAATGGAATACCTCGAAGGTGGCGATAGATCAATTAGCACAACTGGTTGAAGTGCGTCGTAAGGTTGAGCAAGAAATCTCCAACGAAGCAATGCTGAAAGATAAATTTCACCTACTTTGTTGCGGATTGAATGGGTTGACTCAACTAATCAAAGAGACAAAACAATCTCATAAAGAGTTAGAATCCACACTCTCTAAATACACAGACAAGGAAGTGGTTATGATGAATAAGGCCCAAACCATCGACTCTACTCTTTCCCTCGCAATGAATGCAAAAGAAGAATCGAAGAGAATAGCCGAAAGTATAAAAAAATTGGAACTTTCCCTACCCGAATTAGAGAAGAAGGTAAATGAGGCCACAAACCGTTTGAAACTAGAAGAGGAAGAAATCAAAAATCTGCAAAACCAGATAAAAAAAGAAGCTGTACAAATAAAAGAAATAGATCCCGATGAAAACCTTCAAGAGAAGATAAGGAATCTAGGAAATCTTAAAACTTCTCTCGACATCCTGCTTATCCAGAAAAAAACTCTTCATAGCGCCACAAAAACACTCGAAGAAAATGAAATCAAATACAAAGAGTGGGAGGCAAAGATACCATTATTGATGGAAAAAGAAGAAGAGGCTAAAAAAAAGCTGGAGCTTTCGAAGATAAAATATGAGGCGGCAGCAAAGGCAGTTACTGACATAACAAAGGAGTTGAGACACCAACTGAAAGAGGGTGACCAATGTCCTGTGTGTGGACAAGTAATAAAAGAGTTGTTCAACGACCAACATTTCCAATCTGCACTGGAGAGGCCCAAGGCTTTATTTGAAGAAACGAGCAAAAAACTAAGTGAAATACAAGTAGAACTGAAAAGTGCAAACGAGACGCTTTTATCAGCAAAGAAGGAGTACGACAAACAAACGAAGGATTTGGAAGATGTACATAAAAATTTCAAAACACAACTCGATGAGGTAAAAGGAAATTATGAAAAAGCCCACATCCAATGTACAATTACAGATTTCCTTGCTCCTAATGTGATTGAACAAGAAATTGATAAAACTAAACTATCCATCGATCAACTACAAGAAAGTTTCAATAAACTTTTGGAGGCTACCAAGAAAAAGAACAACCTTCAAACTCTTAAAAACGAGAAGGAAGAAACGGCAAGAAAAATGGATAAGGAATGTGACGTTCTAAGAGAGAATAAAATAAAAAGAGATAACGAGATAATATCGGAGAAAAACCTATTAGAGAAATCCATTGATACAGAAAAATCATCATTGGAGAAGATGAAGGAGCTAATTACAATACCTGATTGGAAAGAGCTTTACCTATCGGACTGTCTATCCCTTATCAAAGAGATAAACAATAGAAAAGAATCATACGACCAGTCTTTAGGCGAAAAGGAGCGTCTCGCCCACCTAATAACAGAATATGAGAAGGATTACGAGAATGTAAAATCTATTCAACAATCAATCATTGAGACATCCAACTGGGAAGACCACACAGCAGAAATGAAAAAGATGGAGAATCTTTACAACGCAAGTGTTAAACTCCAAAGCAACGTTTCTTCTTGGAAGTCTAACTTGAATGCTCTGCATGCCAGAGAGTCGGAACTCTCTAACAATCTTTCCAAATTTTATTGTGAGAACCCATCCGTAAACGAGATGATCCTTCAAGAACTTGCTCAAAATTACAATCAAATAACTATCGATGAACTTGCAAATAAACACGAAAGAGTACAATCCGAAATCAACACACTACAAGGTGCTATCAATAACCTAAAAGAGCAGATGCACCAACATGAAGAAAAGAAACCATCGTTCTCTGAAGAGGATAAAGAGAAGGATATTGAAGATTACAAAAAGGATTTACAATCCATACACGATAGCCTTAACATCCTAAATCAAGAGATTGGAGGTATATATAATAAACTGAAGAATGACGATGAGAACAAAAAGAAGGTAGAAGGATTTGAAAAAGAGTTTGAAAAAGCCAGAGCCGAGTTTGAACGCTGGGATCGTCTTAACAGAGCATTCGGAGATAAAATCGGCGCCAGATTCAAAACCATCGCCCTTAGTTTCGTACTCAATGTACTCTTACAGAAAGCGAACCACTATATGCAGATGTTCGATGACAATTTTGAACTCGGCAAGCAAGGAGAGGAACTTACCATTGTAGTAAAAGACTATCAAAATAATGGTATTCTTTCCAGTTCCGGACTATCGGGAGGACAACAATTCATGGTCTCCCTTGCACTTGCATTGGGATTGGCAGACATGGCTGAGAATATGCGTTCTGCCTCAGACACATTGTTTATCGACGAAGGCTTCGGAACTCTAAGTGAGGATTATCTCGACAATGTCATGAATTGTCTTGAAACACTACATCAACGCACAGGCAAAAGAGTTGGTATCATTAGTCACGTAGAGAGATTACGAGAAAGAATTGCCACGCAAATACGCGTGGGAAAAGGCAAAGGGAATAAAGCTTGCGTAATTGAGATAGAGAGTGACTATTAAAAAACACTCCCAGAACTACAAACACATAAAGAGTTCTCTTGTGTGCAGTTCATCATCTTGAAGGGCTGCACGCAACTCTTCCAATGAGTCATATTTTTTCAAAGGACGAAGATAGTGAAGGAAATGAAGCGTTATCTCGTCTCCATAGATATCTTCCTCAAATTCAAATATATTCGTTTCTATAGATATCTGACCCTCCGATTCTACCGATGGTCGATTTCCTATACAGGTCATTCCTAAATAGTTCATTCCTTTATGAGTTACCATAACAGCATAGACTCCCTCCAAAGGAATCAGTTTATTCTCCGATTCGGGGGTAAGATTGGCTGTCGGGTAGCCTAATGACCTCCCCAACATCTTTCCATGGCAAACTGTTCCTTTCAGAAAATAGGGATAACCCAACAGTTGCGCTACTTCCGAGACCTCTCCATTCTGTAATTTCTTTCGTATGAACGAAGAACTTACATTCTGCCCATACATCTCAAAACCAGGAGCCTTTGTCACTTTTATGCCTAACGACTCTCCATAACGGCAATAATCTTCAAATCCCTCCTCTCTATTATGACCAAAGCGATGGTCATAGCCAATCACCAAATGACGTACATGTAGCTTATCCTTCAAAATCTGGCTCATAAACTCAAAAGCCGAAAGATTAGACAACTCGTATGTAAAAGGGATCTGCACACAATAGTCGACAGGAAGTTTCTCGAACAAGGCTAGTTTTTCTTCGTTAGTATTGAGTAACTTAGGTTGATATTCTTCATTCAAAACGAGTCTCGGATGAGGCCAAAAAGTAAGTATGGAAGAGGCCAAGCCCTCCTCTTTTGCTATCTGATTGAGGTGGTCAATCAAGTAACGATGTCCACAATGAACTCCATCGAAAAAACCGATGGTTAGAACAACATCCGTTTGTGGAACACTTTCAATATTTCGAATAATTTTTACCACTTACTTTTCAAAAATATGTTCAAAAAGTTTTGTAAATCGTCGGAAAATACTACTTTTGCAACCGTTTTGCAAAGGTAGTGAATTTTTTCGCGATTTGCAAGCAGGGCCCATAGCTCAGTTGGTTAGTAGCACCTGACTCATAATCAGGGGGTCACAGGTTCAAGCCCTGTTGGGCCCACAGAGGTAAACGATCAAATGGATTTCCGTTTGGTCGTTTTTTTATTGTATATTTCAGAGAAAGTTTGAAAAGTGTATATTTTAACTTAACTCTATGCTTTACAGGAAGATATATAAAGAGATAGAAAATCACCTAGGATCCTCTGATGATAATTACCTTTTACCAATATACTATAGCATGTTTCTTTGCGAAAAAAATATTGTTGACGATAGCTTATATATATTTTTAAACGAGACAATACTACTGAGGTCACGAGGCCCCATCGCTGAACTCATGCCTCTTAATTCGCTGAATAAGATAGCCAACAGTCTTAGGAGCTTTGACCCTGCACTTCTTTAGAAGCCTATCGAAGTCCTCCTCATTAATATTGGAATTGAACGCCTCGATCAATTCACTTTCCTGAGGAGAGTTCAATAATAAGCCCTTGCGTTTCATCAGCATACGCATAGTATGGATACCTTTGTCATACTTAGGCTTCACTTCAACAAGCTTCTGCATCAAGATGAGTCCCGGATCTCCAATCTTTAGCTCATTCAATAAAGCTACCGTGTACAGCACCTTTGCGTCAGGAGTGGCGATGTCAAAAAGATCACCTAACACAACATTCACTTCATCTGCTTCTTTATAGCGTCCTAGGAGCGTAAGCGCGCGTGATTTCACGAAAAGCGCCTCCTGACAATGATGACTTTCAAGTACCTCATTGATGAAGGATAGTGAATCTTCATACCTATTGGCATAGAGACAGAACAATGCTGCTAGGAATTTCAAACACCAATGATCTGACTTCATTAAGGATTCAGGAACAGAGTCAAGACAGCCAATCAGTCCTTCATCGCATATCAACATATCGAGAAATCTTTTTGTCTGATGCATCGCCTCCTTGAAATCATCCTCGACAACATACTTATGCGCCAACATTAGGTATTGCCTTGCCGCTTCGTCGTAATCATTTCCCTTCAGCAGATCATAAACCGCTTTGCCACTTTCTATTTCATGCTTTATGGCATGCTCATTGTTGTAATCACTTGCGAAAGCGATGATCTCACGGTTTGTATGCGCATAATGAGACACAATACCCTTTGAAAGGAAAAGTCCGTCAAGGGAACGTACACGACTTAGAGCCACATATAGTTGCCCTGCAGCAAAAAAACCTTTGCTGAGATCAAGTGACAATTTGTCAAATGTCATGCCCTGACTTTTATGCACAGTGATAGCCCACGCCAATTTCAACGGATATTGGGTGAAGGAACCTATCACCTGTTTTTTTAACTTTTTTGAGTCACGGTCGTAGTCATAACTGACAGAATCCCAGGATGCACAAGGAACGACATGAGTCTCACCATTCTCCAAGGTGACCTGTATCTCATCTTTCTTGAGTTTGGAGACTCTAGCTAATGTTCCATTAGCCCAGCGCTTCTGTTGGTCATTTCTTGTGAACATCACTTGTGCTCCTACCTTCAGTTGCAGATTCAACCCTACTGGAAGTTTTTTGTTTTCAAACTTTCCAGCTATAGTGCCCTCATAGATGAATTCCTCCGATTCAATCTCCGAAAGCCGTTGAAGGTTAATCTCATCGGCAGTCTTATTGTGAGACGCGAGAGTAATAACCAAACCATCCTCCGGACCTGGTTTCGCCACACGACCATTGAGATGCATTATGTCTTCAGGTGTCACCTTGTTCATTCGGACGTTCTCTAGGATGTGAAGGAACTTCTTATCGTCATTCTGACGATATACCTTCTGAAACTCTATCTTTACCAAGCGCATCCGTTTGATAGCGTTCGCCTTGTAGAAGAAGAACTCATCTGATTGGTATATGTCGTGAAGGAGATCACGTTCTGCACCTTGACCCACAACGGGAGGTAACTGAAACATATCACCGACGAAGATGATCTGTTTTCCACCAAAGGGTTGGGTAGTCCTGAGTGTTTTGCGAAGTGTGTAGTCGATCGCATCTATGACATCACACCTTACCATGGATACTTCATCAATGATGATCGTATCTGCATGAATGAGGGTATTAATACGTGCCTCGTTGAGTTTTCCACACGTTTCAGAGGAACACACCTCCATAGGAAGCCCAAAGAAAGAGTGGATGGTATCACCGCCCGCGAGAATCGCTGCGACCCCTGTTGGAGCCAACGTGATGAATTGCTTGTCCACCATATTCTGTACATTACGTAGAAACGTCGTTTTCCCTGTTCCCGCACGTCCTGTAAGGAAGAAGCAACTATTAGTGTTGGCAATAAGCTCGTAAGCCAATACTTGTTGTTGGTTTTGTGTGTCGATCTGTGTGTATGTCATGGTCATTTATTTTTGATTATTGGTAGGATTTGGGTGAGTCGGGTGTTGAAATCACTATCGAGGAAACTTTTATAGCATCCATCAATGATTTCTTTTGTCTTTGATTCGAGATGATCCTTAGGAATAGATGTTCTCTGTGCCTTTAGGACAGCATCGAAGTAGTTACGTACCATGGCCTCCGATTCCTGACGTATGAACTCCTCACGACGGATCACCTTGTCGTAATCACGCTTTTGCACAAGCTCCAGTCTTGTACCATTAAAGGCGTAAACCTCGAGACCATCTATGTAGGTTATGGTATGATAAAGTCCCACCTTTTCCACGATGACGATTCGGTCGCAGAACCTTACTCCTTTGTAGTATCGGTGTCCACTACCACTCTCGTATTCATCACAGAGAAACATCTTCTGTCCCTCATCCCACACAGGGACTTGAACTCTTGGATTACCGAATGTAGGTAGAATCCTGTCAAATAGATCCTTATTAATTGCTCTGGTAAATGTTGCCATTTATTGTTTGTTTTTTGGGTTTTCTGATTTGATTGTTTGTTTTCTTGTTAACTCATTTTTATCCGAGTCTTTTCTGCTGGGTTTCTTCAATCATAGTTCTAGAGAAATCGAGCAATTGTCTTTCCTCAATGACACTACCCATTGCCTTTGCCTGTCCTGCAAGGAAGTCTTTCAGCATGAGTATACTCTCTTCTTGGGCACTTCGTTCGTTGAAGGTTCGCCAGTTGCATCCACCCCAGAACTTCTGAGCGATGATGTTTGCCTTTTGTCCGTCCCATGCGAAGAGTGTGATGCCATTTAGGAAGGTGTAAGCATACCCCTGACCAATATGGTAGTACACGGCCAATCGATCAGAAAAACGGATAGCCTTGTAGTAGGTATTACCAGCTGCGCTGGTGTAACCAAGAGTGAGGTACACGTTCTTCTCTGGATTGTAGGTGAGAGAACTGCCAGAGAGGGCTGGGAGTGCCTTTGCGGCAACGAGTGCGAGTGATTTGCTCATAGTCGTTTGATTTTGTTTTTGTTTAGCGGAATAGGCCGCTACCTCTGTTTTGATAAATAAGAATAATGCATAAACAAAACCAACTCTCTCGGAAATGCGATGCAAAGTTACAGAGATTTCATTGTCCTAAACAAACATCTTCTAAAGTGTATTGGTTCCGCTATATTTGGAACCAATATGTTGTTCCTTGTTAGGCTAGGCAGCAAACCTTTTCTTGCGTATAGCTTCCATACAACGGCTTGTGCTAGTAATGGAAACGTGTAGTGAAGTGAGGTCTTCTGTGCGCCCATATTTCTTGTGGTTAGCCTGAGCCTGACGCTTCTCAACGATTCGTCTCAATATGCGGTTCTGAACACTCGGTGACTTCGTCTGACTCTTTATACTAAGGTTGAGAAGAATACCATCCAGCACTTCTATCTCAATCTTCTTGGTTATGGTATCACACACCTCTTTTGCTGACGATGAGCGGTATTTGGGGGTGTGCTCGACTTTCTCCCAACTCTTGTTGATTTTACGGCGAGCATTGGCTTCAGCCTTCTTTCTCTTGATAATCTGCTTCTGGTTTGTTTTGTTGTTCATGGTGTTTTCGCTGATTGTTGTTTGTTTGTTGTTTTTCATAGTTTTTCTTTTTTGGGGTTATTGTTATAGATTTGTTTCACGGTGCAAAGATAGCATCTTCTCCTTTGCCGACAAAATGTTTGTTACATATCATCGGTACCATCATACGGCACCAATGGGCCAACACTTGCCTACGATATCCAAGATGAGTGCACTTACGCCACCGGCTATTGCTCCTCGTACGCCCCCTTTCTTATATCCCTTGTATGCGCCTTTCCCTACTGAGAGAATTAAACTTGTGGGAATCGTGTCGATGATTACGGATTTTCTTGTTTGTTTTTTCATAGTTTCTTTTTTTTTTGTTTGTTTAACGATGCAAAGATAGTCCCTTTTTGTTGGTTGACAAAATGTTTGTCTTTTTTCATCGGTGCCATTAAACGGCACCGATGAAAAACATATAAAAATTCTACTCGTAACAGTTTATCATCTTTCTTATCTCTTCTTGAATTTCCGCTTTGAACTCTTGTGGTTCTATCACTTTCAATTTTGAACCATAGCTCAATATTAGCGCTCGTAGTTCCCCATTAGGTATAACGTTAAGTTCCACTATACCATAATCTCTATCGGGTAACACTTCTTGAGAGCTATGCAGCGGATTTGAGACCAATTTCCCATGGGTATTCCTATCAATAGCTTTCAACCTTATTTTCATCACGGGCTTATCTTCCTTATAGACGCCTATAATATCATGCAGATAATCATATTCATTGGGAAGAGGAGCAATGTATCTGTGAGATTTGCTTACCTTAGAAAGATTACGAATTCGATCAATAGCAACGACAAATCTCTTTGTAGAATGTCCCTCTTTTTCCGATACGCCGATAACAAACCACTTTCCCGCATAGTTTCTCAAATGGTGAGGGTGAAATATAATGGACATTTCATCTTTATCGAATGGTTTATAAGTTAAACGAACTGGCCATTCTAGTTGGATTTTCTCCGCAAATATCTCCACATATCTTTCATATATCGACTCTTTTTCCCATTGTTGAAGAGGATCACTGTATCTTGTTTCCAAGGTGTACGATGTATTTTTACCTCCTGACGCAATAATTCGATATCCCATTTTAATCATATCTTTATTAAAAGATGGGATTACCTTTTTTATAGCGTTATATACACTTCTATCTATTTCATACCCGAACTTCTGGAACTCCTCTTCGATTGAATACTCAATCTTGCGAATTTCTTCCTCCCCATCCGAATCAACAGAGTTTTCCAATTCTTCGACTCTTACTTTCTTCAGAAATGATTTGAATACCATTTCGTAAGTCACACCCTGCCTGGACTTAAGCAAATCATAATAAATGATTCTCAAATCCCTCTTAATATCGCTTGAACTATTAAAAATATTCTGCATCTTCTAGGAATAGTTGAAATGAGAAAAGATTACGAATAATTAAATGGCAATAAAAGGGCTCGGTCCCAAAGATCAAGATTGTTATTCAAATCGAGAAGGTCTTTATTCCGATCCAAAAAATCATCAAAATATTGGGATTGCCCCCTAAGTGTATTTATATACTCAACGTACCTATCACATAATTCCGTACTACAGTCAACCAAAGCAAGACAATGAAATACTGTGATTGCCAAGGTAGTGATTGCAAATTCATTGCCGACAGACAATAGATCATCAATTGCGCTACTCAATAAACGCTTCACCTTTTCTTTATTGGTATCTTGATCTTCCAAGTATAAGGCAACTGCTTCCCATTTTTTTATTAGTGGGAACGGATATTCATTACCTGCGTACTTCTCAACAGATTCTATGTCTATGCCTTTCAATTCAGATGTTTTATTAAGATATAGATCAAGAGCCCTTAACTTTACGTATGAAAGTAATTCCCAAACGTTAGAGTAGTCCTTGCCATTGTAATAATCCTTAGCTGTAGGATTTTTCTCTCTTCGTTTAATTTGTTCTTCAAATTCTTTTATGCTCTCACATAAATTCTTCTGTTTGTGATAGCAGGTTTGTATGTAAGAATGTGTTTGAGCCGAATCTCCGTATGCCAAAGAAGATTTGAATAACTCTATTGCGCGCTCAACATTACCTTGGAATGCATTAGCTTGGGCTATCGTATTGATGATAGTAACAATATGGCTATCAGAAGGCTTCTGGGGTTTATCAGAAGGCTTTTCTAAAGGAGGTAAAGCATTTATCAAACTTTTCTGTACATTATACATGTTGGTGAAGATTTCTATATCTTCATCAAAATTGTAGGAATTAAAGTGAAGTTGAGACTTTCTAAGATTATATCTGTATAGATTCTCCCATCTATGAAGGATTCTTCTGTCTTTCCACAAAACTTTTGAAGATTCTTCTTCTGAAAAAGGTATTTCAATACTACCAATATGCGAATAGTATTCCGTAAACAGGATAAGCAAGTCAATATCTGATTCTCTAATGCTTTTTAGATCAGTTGAAATGAAGTTCCTGAATTCCTGAGAGAAGGCATCTACGCAGTTTTTTAATTTTACAAGAGTTCCTTTGATTTGGCGATAGTTTATCTGATTTTTCAAGAAATCATAGAAACAATCCCAAGCGTACAGATACGCAGACTTATCCGCTTCTGCATTTTCCAATAATTTCGGGAATATCTTATTCACTAACTTATAATTGTCATACCTCTCTTCCTCGAATTCCCGAAGAAGAAAGATTAATGACTGCAAAGGCGCAGTTTCAAGTAATCGCACAGGGTCCTCAATGGCATAGTTATCCACACAGGAGTAAGATTCAATTTTTTCTTTATCCTCCTTGTCGTTTAGCACCAATCCACATTCTATATCCGCTAAGCTAGTGTATAGATCGTTCCTAAAAGAAACCGTCGGATTTACCATACCATAATTTGAACAATATATACTTACATGGTCGATAATCTGTTGTTTGACTATTTCATGATATGACATGAATGAATCTAATTTTCGTGGCATTTTTTTCCCCTTTCCGCCATTTGTTGTTTCTTTAACTACTTCATAGCGGCTATCCATCCAATCTTTTATCTTTTCTGAAGTTACTTTTTCTTCCTGTTCCTGAATAAAATCGTATAACTGTTGTTTTAGGGTTGTTATATTAAGTGTTTCAATCCATCTCAAAGTTAATAACTTATTGACTTCTCTTCTTTTTATCTTACAATCTCTTAAAAACGACTGAAGTTCCTTCCAAAATTTTGCATCGTAAGAAAGATTAAAATTTTTGGGGATACCTAAATAATTTTCATCTCTGAATTCAATAATAATCTCAACAGTATCGTCAGAATTGAATGAAGTATTCCTAAAGAAGCCATCCACCACAGCAATCAAAGCGGATAGCCACCAATTCTGATTGTTGGCGTAAATTGCAGGAGATCCTTCCGACTTGATAATCTTCGTAACTAAAGGAGAAAAAAATCCTCGGCAAAATGCTCTCTCCCTATTTGTCATTTCTTTATAATGAAATTCCTTCTTCCTTTCCTTCTGATATTCTTCAGGATACATGTTCTTGAAATCAGAAATCCGCTGTCTTAGTTCACCAAACTTTTCTTCTATTGTTTGTTTATTCACATCTTTTAAACAAACACCGCAAACAAATGTTTTGGTCTGGTAGTTTGCAGCAGGTTTCCCCAAAAGAAAATTTCCGGTCTCGTCAATTGCTAATATATAATGCGCCATATTATTCCTTATTTATTGTTATCAATTAATGTTGTGGCCAACTCGTATGCTTTTCTTGCCGCACTATCGGCAATCAGATACGCTGCATTATCGTCACCGCTCTTAATGAACTTCAATGGATTCTCGTCATACTCAAGTTTGGTGTCAAACCCGCAATGATAGCAACGAAGTCTATCGTTGTCCTCCTTATCGCGGTCAACCCAACCATTACGTATTCCGTTCGATGTATGGACAGATCCCATTAGTGCGCTCAAATTGGTAGGCTTAAACGATTTATCATTGGTCGCACCACACTTAGGGCAGCAAATCGATGTTTGGTCTGCATCCACGAAGAACACCACACCAAACTGGTTCTTAATCTTTCCCTCTCCGACAGCAACATGATCGTAATTCTTCTGGGCTCTGAAGGCAGGAACCAAATGAAGAACTGTATCACTATCTTGTTGAATTTTGAACAGTTTCCTAAGCAACTGCATCTCGAAGAAGTTGTATAATCCCAGCCCCGAATATCGTTCCACATCCGCTTGACGACCGGAATCCGTTTGTATCTTCCTACCCGAATTTCCATCGTAAGCGCTTTTGAATTTCTTCGACAAATCCTCCAAAGAAATATAAACCTGGTAATCGTATTTCTTTAGCAGATGGGCGATTACGCCAACCATATTGGCCACAACACCCGCCTTGAAATTGTCAACAGGATCCAATTGAACCAATTTTTTTATCTCTGCATACACATTTTCACCCGAAGCCTCTTTTGACTTCAGGGATTTGAACTGCTCGAGCATCTCCTTGATCTTCTGGACAGGAAGGGTGTCCTTCAACTCGATGACAGCACATCCATAGAATGATATCAAACCTCTTTCCCCGTTCTCTTTATCCACAAGGTTGGTGATAATCAGTTCATCCGTGTTATTTTGCTCATACCACGCCAATACCTTCTCCGGATTAGTCTGCATTTGGTATTGCAGTTTTCGGATGTACGCCATCTGCTGCATCTTAACCTGAAGCATGTCCGGCAAAACGTAGTTGCCATTCTTATCCTTTACCTTGACGGTGCTTTGGTCCACCAACACCTTTTCTACCCTTGGCTTTCCATCAATCATAATGGTGGTTTCTACCCTCAAGTTGGACAAATCTAAAATGTGTCTTCTTTCCTCCAAAAGTTTATGTTCCCATTGCTTTCTCTCGGAATTGAAATACCTTGTGTAAATCTCATGGTTACCCACAATCTTCTTATCCTGATCTATCACGCACAGTGTGGCTAATTCCTTCTGACCACGATCTATACCAAAAACATAGTATTTACGCTTCGGCTTCTCAGTTACCTGTTTCGTCTCGTTTTTCTTATGAGTATTAAACATTGCACCAAGAGCATTCAACTTAGACGTCATATCCGCCTCCGCTGAATCACCTAGTACAGATCGGTTGAACTCCTTTACCATTTCTTCCTGCTTTTGGACATCCTTGAACATCTGAATTTGTTCACGGTTAGAGCAGAACGAATCCGTCTGAGGGATGAAATCGCATAAGAAGTGGACATTCATTTGGAAACGGGAGTATCTTTTATCCCCAATTTTCGAAGTCGGATATCCTGGAACCGGATTTCTATATGTCACTCGGAATTCAGGAGTCAATCTCCACGATCTCGACCGATTAGAGATAATTGCGTTCCAATCCTTTGTAAACTGATTATTTTCTGTCTTGATCTTTTTTGCAATGTCTTGATTGACAATTGGGAGTAGCAAACAGTCTCCATTCTGGACAAGATCATACAAAGCGTCACGGTCAATGTATGCACTCTCAAGTTTGTAACATTTTGCGTCAATCTCCTTCTTTATCTGCTCCAAAGACTTCCCTTCTATATTCAAATCAAAACTTCTGAACTTTCCATCCTTTCTAATGAAATTAGACCATTGCATAATCATGCGCTCCTCTCTTTCCTCATCAGACTCCTGAATATCGGCGTTGTATGGTTTGTTCTTTGCATTGAGCTTCCTAAGGATCTTCGCCACGGCTGA
This sequence comes from Paludibacteraceae bacterium, assembly GCA_045600225.1. GTDB lineage: Bacteria > Bacteroidota > Bacteroidia > Bacteroidales > Paludibacteraceae > UBA1181. The sequence goes on along the minus strand of JAZRXL010000025.1, from coordinate 14,480 downwards.
AGAGGTGATGGAGTTCACATAATAGACGGGCAAACCAACCCTTTTGTTAACCTTCTTGAAAATACGATCCGATTCATTGTCCACAACCTCTTGCAACAAGAGGTACCTATCCAAGTTCTCATCCTCAACAATCATTGCAAGATGAGTTACCCGATTATGTTCATTGGCATCCATAATCTTCTCTCGCATCTCCGCGTATTTATTACCCAATCTCATGGAGATGTCCTTATATGATTTAGTCAATTTGTCGTATTTGGAAATTTCATTCTTGAGCCGCCCGCGCATCATTGCTATATCTCGCTTCGTGTCATTATAGTCTTTATCCTGCTTGTCGGTAGATTTAGATTTAATATGATGTGAAATGTTTTCTTTATGCCTGATTCCATTCTTGATTCCCTGCCAGTCAATAACTTCCATACATGACTCAATTTCGCTGACTATAGCATCGCGATCTGAAGGATTTCCCTTATCCAAGGTAGACAGCAATGCGTTCAACTCAAGCATGCTCGCGTATTGCTTCAACGTCTTCGAGGATTCCTGCACATCGAAATGTTCTCTCAAGAATTGCTTGCACATATCTATCGGGAATTCGGAATTCTCATGATACAGAGACTTCGCCACGCCCTCCCATGCGAAGTCAAAAGCCACCTTCAAAGGATAAGACTCAATATTGAATTCGCTTTTATCTGCAAGATCCGCATAATCCTTTTGTGGACTCCTAGCTGTTCCTAAGTCTCGAAGGAAATCGCAAATCCCATCATATTCTTCCTTTGCGTTAATAGGATCGGACAAGGTATTCGCGATGTCTCGACGCACATTAGAAGGGACCTGCTTATATTTGAACAATAATGCGCGGTAAACCATCCCATACCCTTTAAAATCATCAATGCGTTTGATTTTTTCCTTTGCGGAAGTTTTGTATAGGGCCTTCATAAAATCGTCTGCATTCTCATATTTGCGGAGGATTTCGTCTATTCTGAGTTCGTGTATGAGGCTCGAAATATCATTATTCTCCGCACTGGAATGCTTATCCTTTAGCGCTGTTTTCTCGTTAAGAGTCGCCCTGCAATAATGCACATTGGCTCCATTATCATTGAAGTACGCCTTCACATAATCTATATCAGAGAGCAACTGCAGCTTTGATATGTTGTCACCCGCAAAGTCCAAAAAGAACTTGTCGTTACTTTTGGAACTATCCAACTTATCCAACTTCGCAAACGTCAACTGACCATTGATAATTGGGCAGAGCAGTTCCGTCACAATAGACGCAAACGCCAAGAAAGTCTTCTTGAGCTCTATCTGATTAGGTCTTCTGTCATCCCTATTTTGGGCTATAGCAGCAGCGAACTGCGACTGCTGTTCGGTTGCCTCCCTCCACTTTTGATCAGCGGATAGCAATAGATCCGCCCAATAGTTAGTTATGTCGTACCCTTTATCAGCCGGCAAGGTATTTAAAAGGATACTTCTCGCCTGTGGTATTTTTGACACCTTTGTGTTTCCAGACTTGTCTCTATCCTTCCTTTTAAATCCATAGAAACCTATCTTCTTAGCCAGTGACTTATAGAAATCCTTGTCCAACTCAATTTGTCCCTTATATGACGACACCCTTCTCCAGTCAGACAAGAAGTTCTTCATCTCCGATGTACATTCAATTATCAAATCCAACATCGAAGACATATCTTTGTTCTCTCCTATTGTTACATAAGATCTTACCCTATCTTCCGATTTTTTAACCAATTCCCTTAATTGAGAATGGCTCTGATAGACCTCTCTACCGTCTAATGAGATTTTTTTCTTCAATGTCAATCCAAAGCGAATTGTCTTAGATAGTTGATATTGATTTTTTTGTGTCTCCATGATATACAATGAAATTTTCTATATTTACAATGCCCAATTTAACAATAAAAAAACAATTGGCAAAATAAAACAAAGTTTACTTAAAATATCTTGATAATGGATGATTACATATCCATAACAACAATTTGCGACTATTTGTTCTGTCCCTACTCTATATACCTCGAAAATATATATCGAAGTATGGATGAAGAAACTTTTCACCAAGCACCTCAAAGGAATGGTAAGTATTCACATGAAGGGGTTGAGAATAGAAGTATCAGTACAAGAACATATGATGTTCAATCTTTGACCATTCATTCTGATAAATTGAAACTCATTGGGAAAATTGATTTATATAATTCTCGAAAGAAGCAATTAGTTGAATATAAATATCATATTAGCTCAATTCATGCTGGGATGAAATACCAACTATGGGCAGAGAAAATCTGTATGGAAGAGATGGGGTACGAAGTAAAGGAATTAGGATTATACGACATTACCGCATCTACATATTATCAAATAGAGATTCCTAACGAAAAGGAGTTGTTGCAGATAAGAGATATTCTTGAAGAGATAAGAATGTTTGACCCTTATAATTCTATTATAAAACCAGTTAGCGCAAAATGTAATTGTTGCATTTATTCTAGCCTTTGTACAAAAAATAGTTTATAGTAATGTTTACAAATAAAGATATACAATATAAAACAATCCTTGTCTTAAACTGCGCTGAAGGGAAGACTTTACGCGTAGGAAACGGAGAACTTGTGTTGGAAGAGAAAGTCGAGAGCAAAGCAAAAATAATTACAAAGTTTCCCTTTCAGAAGATATTGGCCGTCTTTGTAATCGGGAATATGAGTATCACAACCCCTTTAATTGATAAGTGTCGAAGATTCGGTGTTGCACTGATTGTTACCAAGTTCTCTCTTCGACCTATCTTTGTGTGGGCCAATTATGCAGAATCCAATTATGTGCTCCATCAAAGGCAGTACGATATGAAAAAAGAGGACATTAGCATAGCGAAGATTTTAGTAAAAAACAAAATTAGGAATCAGATAAAATCACTAAAGGACACTAGAAGAGGCGATGAAATCACTAAACAGGCAATTAGCGAATGTAGTAATGCAATAACTAGATTGAGTGATCTTGACGATTCAGCCAAACTACTTGGAATAGAGGGTAGTTGTGCAAAGACTTTTTTTTCTGCATATTTCCAAAATTATGATTGGCAAGGGAGGCAACCTAGGATGAAACGCGATTTTATTAATGTGATTTTAGATATTGGATACACCATATTGTTTAACTATGTGGAATGCTTCCTTTGTATGTTCGGATTCGATCTGTATGTAGGAGTATATCATAGATTATGGTTTAAACGAAAATCGTTAGTATGTGATATTGTTGAACCCTTTAGATGTATAATAGACAAAACAGCTAGAACATGCCTAAACAAGAAACAATTCAAGAAAACAGACTTCGAAATCTATAATAGCGAGTACCAACTAAAGCGAGAAAAAGCCAAGGAGTATTATAAAATATTCTTCGATGCGCTAATTCCATACAAAAAAGACGTGTTTAGTTATGTGCAAAACTACTATAGATGCTTTATGGAAAGTAAAGAGACTGATAAATATCCAATGTTCTTAATATAATATAGTAAGTTATGATCGTTATTAGTTATGATATAGAGGACACCAAATTGAGAACTGCATTCTCAAAAATGTTAACCAAGAAAGGTGCGATTAGGCTTCAGATGTCCGTATACGAGTTGAATAGTACGAAAAGAGTCATCGACCTTATCAAGGTTGAAATAGAGAAACTTTATGCAGATAAATTCGGCGGAGGAGATAGTGTCGTTATATTTGAAACGGATGAAAAGAAAACCATTAAATATGGTAACGCTATCCATAGGGATAAGGATATTTTGTATCTGTGATATAGTTTACACATCTCAAAAAAGAACCTTTTTGATAACTTTGTAAGTTATTGAATATCAACAAATAACATGCATTAATACAATTAAACTATGAAGACCCCTCTAATTTAAGTTCGAAAAAAATCTCATAAATAACATTGATAACCACAATATTATATACATTTGCAACACGTTACCTGTCTAGTACAGGCAATAAATTTCTACTATTGTAGATTTAAATTTTTTCATATTAATTAGCCTTGCGTCTAGTACAGGCAATAAATTTCTACTATTGTAGATGTATGATAAATAGTTACAGTCTTTATGTCTGTCTAGTACAGGCAATAAATTTCTACTATTGTAGATAGAATGACCGAACCGGCTAATAAAACTTCTGTCTAGTACAGGCAATAAATTTCTACTATTGTAGATTTAGTAAGTAGAAGAACTTCATTCTTAAAGTCTAGTACAGGCAATAAATTTCTACTATTGTAGATTCGAGACGTCCCACTTGGAAATATTACCGTCTAGTACAGGCAATAAATTTCTACTATTGTAGATAAGTTCTTCTATAAGAGTCATTGTCATTAGTCTAGTACAGGCAATAAATTTCTACTATTGTAGATTTAAGAGGAGTATCCGTGAAAGGCACACCGTCTAGTACAGGCAATAAATTTCTACTATTGTAGATAGTAATAGTAATATTAAGATTAGTAGGAAAGTCTAGTACAGGCAATAAATTTCTACTATTGTAGATTGTAAGACCTTCAGTTTGACAACTACGGTCTAGTACAGGCAATAAATTTCTACTATTGTAGATAAATTTTGCTTCTTCATAATTTTATAATGTCTAGTACAGGCAATAAATTTCTACTATTGTAGATTTAAGAGGAGTATCCGTGAAAGGCACACCGTCTAGTACAGGCAATAAATTTCTACTATTGTAGATAGGAATACCTGGTTGTTTATAAATTTTAGGTCTAGTACAGGCCATAAATTTCTACTATTGAAGATCTTATAAGACTATATAAAAACCACTTACCGGTCTAGTACAGGCAATAAATTTCTACTATTGTAGATCGCAAGCCGTTCAACTTTGAACACTGCAAGTCTAGTACAGGCAATAAATTTCTACTATTGTAGATATCCAGTCTAATAATGCTTGAACCTTAGCAGTCTAGTACAGGCAATAAATTTCTACTATTGTAGATCAAAAACTTTTGTATTATCTGATAAAGTTGTCTAGTACAGGCAATAAATTTCATAACATAAAAGTCCAATGTATGTAGCTGTTTCGAAGAAATAACTTAACTATCATTTCCCAAATTTTTACTACCTTTGCATCCGCAAATTTAAATAGTAGATATGGGCTTATCAGAAGAGATTAAGAGAAGAAGAACCTTCGCAATTATCAGTCACCCGGATGCGGGAAAGACTACATTAACAGAGAAACTATTGCTATTTGGTGGTGCCATCCACATTGCGGGTGCCGTCAAATCCAATAAAATAAAGAAGACTGCCACCTCCGACTGGATGGAGATAGAGAAGCAGCGTGGTATCTCCGTTGCTACCTCCGTAATGGCATTCGATTACAATGGCTTTAAAATCAATATCCTTGATACTCCAGGTCACCAAGACTTCCAGGAAGACACCTTCCGTACCCTTACTGCCGTAGATAGCGTTATCATCGTTGTCGACTGTGCAAAGGGAGTCGAGGCACAAACTCGCAAACTGATGAATGTGTGCCGTATGCGTAACACTCCCGTAATTGTGTTCGTAAACAAGATGGACCGAAACGGAGGTAACCCATTCGACTTGATGGATGAACTTGAAAAGGAATTGAACATCCGCGTTCGTCCTCTTTCTTGGCCTATCAACCAAGGAGATAAGTTCAAAGGAGTTTACAATATCTACGAAAAAAATCTTAATCTATATACACCTAACAAGCAAGTCATCACCGAGTCTGTTGAGATTGATATCAACAGCGAAGAGTTGGACAAGCGCGTTGGTGAAGAGGATGCACAACAACTACGAGACGATTTGGAACTAATCGAAGGCGTTTATTCCGACTTAAACATCGACGAATATCTTGCTGGAGAGGTGGCTCCCGTCTTTTTCGGTAGTGCCCTCAATAACTTCGGAGTTAAGGAGCTACTAGACTGCTTCTGCAAAATCGCTCCAAGCCCACAACCTACCCAAACAGTAGAACGCATCGTGAAGCCAGAAGAAGAGGCCTTCTCTGGATTCGTATTCAAAATACACGCCAATATGGACCCTAACCACAGAAGTTGTATCGCTTTTGTGAAGATCTGTTCTGGCAAGTTCGAACGTAATGTCAACTACAAACATGTTCGCCATAACAAGATGCTAAAGTTCTCTGCCCCAACCTGCTTCATGGCTCAAAAAAAGGAGACCGTAGACGAGGCTTGGCCGGGTGATATCGTAGGTTTGCCTGATTCGGGTGGAACCTTTAAAATCGGTGATACGCTAACATCAGGTGAAAACATCCACTTCAAAGGATTGCCTAGTTTCTCTCCTGAAATGTTTAAATACATTGAGAACGATGACCCTATGAAGGCTAAACAGTTGGCAAAGGGTATCGAGCAATTGATGGACGAAGGTGTTGCACAAGTATTTACCAACCAATTCAACGGTCGCAAGATTATCGGTACCGTAGGTCAGTTGCAGTTTGAGGTCATCCAGTACCGTTTGCTTCACGAATACAATGCTAAATGTCGTTGGGAGCCTATCAACCTTTACAAGGCTTGCTGGATTGAAAGCGACGATCAAGAGGCATTGGAAAACTTTAAAAAGAGAAAATACCAGTATATGGCAAAGGATAAGGAAGACCGAGACGTGTTCTTGGCTGATTCTGGTTACATCCTACAAATGGCACAATCAGACTTCCCTAAGATTAAATTCCACTTCTCTTCTGAATTCTAATCTATTTTAAAATGAATATCGGACAAACTTTCTCACAAACAATCGTTGTGCATCCCCAAGACTCTGCCGTGGCATTGGGCTCGGGCGGTTTGAACGTATTTGGCACACCAGCCATGATTGCTTATATGGAAAACACTGCTCTCACAATGGTCAAGGGAGACCTTTCCGAAGGAAGCGACACCGTGGGCATTGAGATAAATGTGAAGCACACAAAAGCATCTGCCATAGGAGCTAAAATCACGTTCTTCGCTACTATTACCGCCATCGATGGCAGAAAGATATCTTTCTCGATAGAAGCGAAAGATGAGAAAGGCGATATAATCGGAAGTGCCGAACATCAAAGATTTGTTGTTGATGCAGAGCGTTTCATGTCCAAACTCAACTCTTAAGAAAATGCGAATCGATATTCTCTCTGCAGTACCCGAGCTCCTTGTGAGTCCTTTGAACCACTCCATTTTGAAGCGTGCCCAACAAAAAGGGCTTGCTGAGATTGTCGTTCACAACATCCGTGATTACACCCTCGACAAGCACAAGAAGATTGACGACTACGCTTTTGGTTTCAGTTCAGGCATGGTAATGCAAATTGAACCCATTGATCGCCTAATTACCCACCTAAAGGAGCAAAGAGAGTATGATGAGGTAATCTATACCTCACCAGACGGAGAGATGTTCGACCAAAAGATGGCCAACTCCATGTCATTGCTCAACAACGTGATTGTTCTTTGCGGTCACTACAAAGGTATCGACCATCGCATTCGAGAACACCTGATTACAAAAGAAGTTTCCGTTGGAGACTTCGTGCTAACGGGTGGCGAGTTGGCTGCCTGCATTATGACAGATGCCATTGTGCGCTTAATACCAGGTGCGATGAGCGATGAACAATCTGCCCTTTCAGATTGCTTCCAAGATGACCTCTTGGCGCCTCCCGTCTACTCACGACCTGCAGAATACAAGGGTTGGAGAGTACCCGATATCCTACTCTCTGGCAATGAAGCAAAAATCAAAGAGTGGGAATACGAACAAGCAGTTGAAAGGACTAAAAGGTTAAGACCTGATTTGTTGAAATAATAGAAATTTTGATTACTTCGTAGAATGATCTAATCTTCTTTGCCATCATTTCACGACGCATAGAGGAGAAGTTCTCGTAATCGTTGAAATCCATATTGAAGATGTAGGATGGAATGTTTGCTGTTCTTGTTGTGATTTTTTTCTGAATTACGAAATAAAATCTGAACAACAACTCATATTCTTCTCTCATGACTCCGCCTTCAGAGAAACTTGGTAAACTTGCCTTTTGTTACCTCTCCAAGTAAAGATACCATAGATCCTCGTACTCGGACTTCCTTAGTTTTACTGTGACCTTTGTATTTGTGAATTTCTTCTTCATTATTTGAAAATTTCGTCAATATCTTGTTTCGGAGCATAGACAAATTTACCAATTTGTCGGATAGGAATAGCGTTTTGTCTTATTTGTTTATAAACAGTGCTTTCAGAAACCTTGTATTTCTCTTTGATTTCACCGATTGTATAGCAATCCTCTGGTTCTAAACTATAAAGTCGTTTGACTTTCGGGGCTGTGGGTGTAACAGTTTCTCTTGGATCAAACATCTTCTCTATGTCTGTTCTCAACACTCTTGTCCGTCTTTGTGCTAGATTGACGGATGGTATGGTTTTGTTCTTGATTAACCTATATAGAGTTCTTTTGCTCACACAATATAAGAGGCAAGCTTCTTCTACGGTGAGGTACTTCTTTGTGTCGGGTATACTTTTCTTTAGAGCCTTGAAATCTTCTTCCTCCTTCTCCTGTTTCTTTTTGTTTTTGTAAGCTGTTTGGGTACACTTCCTGGAACAATAATAGGATGTCAGGGTTTTGGGGATAAACTCGCATCCACAAACCTGACATTTCCTGGGCGACAGTTCAGTTTTTAGTTTCATGTGGCTATCTAGATATTGATTAATTTATCGTTTGGCTTTAGTTAGTGACATTCTATCTCCAAATAAGTGCCGATACAAATATGGTACAAATATAACGCATAAATACCGCATAACAATGAAAAATATCGAAAAAAACAAAAAAAGAATGGCGGTGTAAATGCTTGATTTACACCGCCATTAACTATCAATATTTATCGTTTATTTTTCAGCGTCATTTAACCTCCTCAAAGTCAACATCAGTGATATTATCACCATTGCCACCGTTAGATTGACCTGCACCTGGATTTGGATTTCCTTGTGCTTGTTGAGCCTGAGCCTGTGCATTGTACATATCTTGTGAAGCAGCTTGGAATGCATTGTTCACATCTGCCATAGCAGCATCGATACCTGCAATGTCTTGAGCCTTGTGAGCATCCTTCAATCTACCTAGAGCCGACTCGATTGTTGCTTTCTTATCAGCAGGAAGCTTATCTCCGTACTCCTTCAAATTCTTCTCTGTTTGGAAGATTACACTATCTGCTTGGTTGATCTTATCAATACGCTCCTTCTCCTTCTTATCTGCCTCTGCATTTGCCTCAGCCTCTTCCTTCATACGCTTGATCTCTGCGTCTGACAAACCAGATGATGCCTCGATACGGATTCTTTGCTCCTTACCTGTAGCCTTATCCTTTGCAGATACATTCAAGATACCGTTTGCGTCGATATCGAATGTTACCTCGATTTGAGGTTCACCACGACGTGCTGGCATGATTCCATCCAAGTGGAAACGTCCGATAGTCTTGTTATCCTTAGCCATAGAACGCTCTCCTTGCAATACATGGATCTCAACGCTTGGTTGGTTATCTACAGCAGTAGTAAATGTCTCAGACTTCTTAGTAGGGATAGTAGTGTTAGCATCAATCAACTTAGTCATTACACCACCCATTGTTTCAATACCCAATGACAATGGAGTAACATCCAACAAAAGGATATCCTTAACCTCTCCTGTCAATACACCACCTTGGATAGAAGCACCGATTGCAACCACCTCATCAGGGTTAACACCCTTAGAAGGAGTCTTACCGAAGAACTTCTCTACAGCAGCTTGGATAGCAGGGATACGAGTAGAACCACCAACCAAGATGATTTCATCGATATCACTTGTCGACAAACCTGCATTTCTCAAGGCAGTCTTACAAGGGTCGATTGTACGTTGAATCAAATCGTCTACCAATTGCTCGAACTTAGCACGAGTCAAAGTCTTAACCAAGTGTCTTGGAACACCGTCAACAGGCATGATATAAGGCAAGTTGATCTCTGAAGAAGTTGTGTTAGACAACTCGATCTTAGCCTTCTCAGCAGCCTCTTTCAAACGTTGCAAAGCCATAGGGTCTTTGCTCAAATCAACACCACCATTCTCGTTCTTGAACTCGTCTACCAACCAGTTGATGATTCTTTGGTCGAAGTCATCACCACCAAGGTGTGTATCACCATCAGTTGATTTTACCTCGAACACACCATCACCCAACTCAAGGATAGAAACATCGTGTGTACCACCACCACAGTCGAACACAACAATCTTCATATCTTGGTTTTTCTTATCCAAACCATAAGCCAAAGCAGCTGCAGTTGGTTCGTTTACGATACGCTTAACTGTCAAACCAGCGATTTCACCAGCCTCTTTTGTTGCTTGACGTTGAGCATCGTTAAAGTAAGCAGGTACTGTGATAACAGCCTCTGTTACAGTCTCTCCCAAGTACTCTTCTGCAGTGCTCTTCATCTTTTGAAGGATCATAGCAGAAATCTCTTGTGGAGTATACATTCTACCATCGATATCTACACGAGGAGTATTGTTGTCACCACGAACTACCTTGTAAGGTACACGTGCGATCTCCTCACCAACACGATCGTATGTTTCACCCATAAATCTCTTGATAGAGTAAACAGTTTTTTGAGGGTTAGTGATAGCCTGTCTCTTTGCAGGATCTCCCACCTTACGCTCTCCACCTTCAATGAAACCAATCACAGAAGGAGTAGTACGCTTTCCTTCACTGTTTGTGATTACCATAGGTTCATTACCTTCCATCACTGCGACACAGGAATTGGTCGTTCCTAAGTCAATACCAATAATCTTTCCCATTGTTTTATAATTTTATTTGTTAATATTTCAAATTCCAACTGTACCACCTTTTTACTTCGCGGTACACTAATTTTAATTCAAAGTCTATGCCAAATCTTTTTTTCAAGGAAAGTCTACATTTTTGGCAGATTCACATAAAAAAAGAGTTTCAAATGCGTCATGATTTATGCCAAAATGGCAGACGATAGTATAAAAAAGCACACTTTCATAAGTAAAACAACGATTGAAAAGGGTTAAATCCCTACATATATATAATTAAATGCAATTATTTTTTAACAGAGTGCATTTTTTTAGAACAATCTATCAAATGATTTAGTATCTTTGCAAATCTATAATTTTTTAGTAACTGAAATGAGACAATTAAAGATTACCAATTCCATCACAGTACGCGATGCTTCCCTTGAGAAGTATTTGTCAGACATCTCAAAAGAAGAACTAATCACTACGGAAGAAGAGGTTGAACTAGCGCAGAGAATCCGTAATGGCGGAGAGGACGGAGAGAAAGCGAAAAACAAACTTGTTCGAGCAAACCTTCGTTTCGTTGTGTCTGTTGCCAAGCAGTACCAAAACAAAGGTATGAGTCTTACAGACTTGATCAATGAAGGTAACCTTGGTCTTATTAAGGCTGCTGAACGTTTCGATGAAACTCGTGGATTTAAGTTCATTTCGTTTGCTGTATGGTGGGTTCGTCAATCCATCCAACAAGCTCTTTCTGAACAATCTCGTATTGTGCGTGTACCACTAAACCAAGTGGGTTTGCAAAACAAGATTAAGAGAGCTATTTCCTCATTTGAGCAGGAGAATGGCCGCAAGCCATCTGTTGAAGAGTTGGCAGAGATAATGGATGTTCCAGAAGATAAGATTTCTGAAGTATTGGATATTCCAGATCAAATCAAGTCACTTGATGCACCTTTCGGGGAGGATGGTGACGGTAGCTTGGGAGATGTCCTTGAAAACACAGATTCTCCACGTGCGGATAGTAGCGTAATGAGAGACTCTTTGCGTAGAGAGATCGAACGCGCCCTATCTACCCTTACAGAGAAAGAACGTGAAGTATTGAAGATGAGTTTTGGTCTAGGCGACTGTCAAGAGTTGTCGCTAGATGAGATTGGTCTTCGTTTTGACCTTACACGCGAGCGCGTAAGACAAATCAAGGAGAAAGCAATCGTAAAATTGAGACAAAATTCATCCAACAGTTTGCTTAAGAGCTTCTTAGGCTAATAAATTGTTTATTATGAACGCATTAGTAAGTATCATTATGGGTAGCACTTCCGACCTTCCCGTTATGGAGAAGGCGGCAAAGTTCTTGGAAGAGATGGAAGTCCCTTTCGAAATGAACGCACTATCTGCCCATCGCACACCTAACGAAGTAGAAGAATTTGCCAAAGGTGCAAAATCAAGAGGAATAAAGGTGATTATCGCAGGCGCAGGAATGGCAGCAGCTCTTCCTGGTGTTATTGCAGCCAGCACTACCCTACCCGTTATTGGTGTTCCTATTAAAGGTATGCTTGATGGTTTAGACGCAATGCTTTCCATCATCCAAATGCCTCCAGGCATCCCAGTTGCCACTGTTGGAGTCAACGGCGCACAGAACGCCGCTATTCTTGCAGTTGAAATGATGGCCTTGTCGGATGATGCTTTAGCGAACAAGCTTGCCAACTACAAGAGTGGTCTTAAAGACAAGATCGTAAAAGCAAATGCTGAACTTGCAGAAGTAAAGTATAAATTCAAGACTAACTAATAAAAAGAGGGAGTTAACCACTCCCCCTTCTTTTCTGTTTATGCCAAAAGTCTATATCGGGTTAGGATCTAACCTAGGTGACAAGAAGAAAAATATCACAAATGCAACCGTTATAATCGGTTCTATCATGGGTGATATCAAATTGTTGTCTTCCTTGTATGAAACGGAACCTTGGGGATTCACCTCGGAGAACAAGTTTCTCAACGCAGCCATTCTAATTGAAACGGATTGTGAACCAGAAACTTGCTTGGATATGGCAAAAGCCATTGAAAGAGAGATGGGTAGAACCTACAAGCAAACAGAAGGTTACGAAGATAGACCTATAGATATCGACATTCTTCTCTATGACGACAAGGTGATGGATACAGAGAAGCTAACACTCCCCCACCCTCATATGCAAGAAAGGGACTTTGTTCTTCGTCCATTAGCAGAAATCGCACCTGATATGGTACATCCCGTATTTGGCAAAACAATGCAAGAACTACTGCACAACATTGAAAAGAAATAAAAATCTTTATTATGATTTACTATCAATCTGAAAATATTGCGATGCCGAAACTTTCCAAAAGAAAGGTAAACGCTTGGATTAAAGAAGTTGCTCAACTTCATGGCTACAAAGTAGGAGAAATCTCATATATCTTTTGTGACGATGAAAAAATATTGGAAGTAAATAGGGAATATCTCCAACACGATTACTACACAGACATCATCACATTTGATTACACAGAGGGGAAAACCATTAGAGGAGACCTTTTTATCAGTTTGGATACAATCAAAACAAATGCTGAAAAATTCAAAACCCCATACGAGGAAGAATTCTACAGAGTAGTTATCCATGGCATTCTACATCTGTGTGGTATCAACGATAAAGGAGAAGGCGAAAGAGAAATTATGGAGCGTCACGAGAATGATGCATTGGCAATTCGCAACTTCTAAATCTATTTAAATGAAAAATAAGAAGACAACAAAAGGGAGATCAAAATCTTCTAAAAAGAACAATAAGTTATTGATATACACATCAATAGCAGTCTTTTCTCTTCTTATTGGCATTGGTATCATAAAGCTTGTGAAACCAAGTTTTTTTCGCTCTGCAATTAGACATATTGAGAGAGTGATCAACAAAAATCCTCAAAATAGTAATGTAGTTTTTCCGGAAAACGAGATTGTAGGAATCGACGTCTCAACCTATCAAGAGAACATTGACTGGGACAACATTACGTTCAAGGTCAATAAACTCACAAAGACACTCACCAAAGAAAAAGAGGGAGAAAACAGGAAGATTGAGTTTATTGTAGCTAAAGCGACTGAAGGAATTACCATCAAAGACCCTAAGTATCAACAAAATAAGAAAGGAGCAGAAGACAACGGATACCTATTTGGTGCCTACCACTTCTTCTCTGTCACATCAGATGCGAAACAACAGGCAGAGCACTTTATTAAAACCGCCAATCTGAAGAAAGGAAACTTAATCCCAGTCTTAGATGTTGAATATCAGGGAAGACTAACCAAAAAGGAACTTAGAAACCGTGTTTTAATCTGGTTAAAAGAGGTGGAAAAACATTACGGATGCAAACCGATCATATATACGTATGCGAATTTCCACGATGACATATTCGACACTCCCGAATTCAATGGATATTACTTCTGGCTGGCACATTATGGAGTATCTCAACCCGGCATAGATTGCAAATTTTGGCAATTCACAGAAGAAGGAGTCGTTTATGGAATTAAGGGATACGTTGACATAGACATATTTCAAGGAAGCAGAAGAGAACTAAACAAATTAAGACTACAGTAATCCACCTCTACCCTACCCTTTTTGATCTTTTATATTCCTCTTTTAAATTCCCCTACCCTTCTCTACCTATACATACCTATACATATTTCAATATTTATATATTTTGAGAAATCCATATTCATATATTACCGTCATTCTATATTAAAACACAATCTGTTCATGAATACAGATTATCATATTTCTTAACTACAATATT
>JAZRXL010000024.1:0-63532 GCA_045600225.1 Paludibacteraceae bacterium | reverse complement strand
GTCAAAGGAGAAACACTAACGAGCGGTGCTTCGGCACTGCTGTGTGCAAATGTATAGATTTTCCTTGGAAAAATCGCATAATACCCAAGGTATGCAAAAATAAAAGAAGAAAATTTTTGTTTCAAATGAAAGAACCGTGTGGGTAATTAAGAGTTATGAATTATAGGTTAGGTTATCTTAATTTATTTTAGTAGTTTTGCACATAGTAATAAATTTAGGAAGAGTAATAAAAACCAGAAAATATAACTAACAACAAATAATAACAGAAAATGAAGAAATTAGCTTTACTTTCCTTTTCGCTCTTTGCATCTATTGCAGGAGTTTTTTCTGCCGATATGTTCGACAATGCATATTGGATTATCAAAGATGGAAAAATGACGGACAACATTTCCGTTCTACACTATGATGACGAAGACATCAAGTTTCCAGACGTATTAGTAGAAACCACCAAAGACGGTGTTGATGCGGTTGAATTTCAACACATATCACAAGATTGGTTGGATCCAAGACTCCTTTTCAATCCTAACAATCTTCCTAACCTAAATACCCACTACATCCTTATGATGGAGTATATGATTCCTGCCAGTCATGCAGACACTGCCATCGCACAGGGAAACAAGCCATTGTTCATCATCGGTCTATCACCTGATATTGACGGAATGGACAAAAACGCACCTCACAGCGACATCACTGTTTACATTGATGCAAAATGGGGTCCAACAGAGCAATGGAGAACCGTATACAAATACATCTATGCAAATCCTGCATACACTACCCTATCAGGAATGATTTTCTCTTACGCAAGAGAGTATCAAATGGGTAATTTAACAGAATTCGCACACATAAGAAACCTATGCCTTGTTCCTTCTGAGAACAATGTAAAACCATTCTACGCAGAGAACTTCACAAACTATGGCATCGGCGAGTTCTACGGTGAAATGCATTACCTTCGTCACCCATCAGCAAAGAAAGAACCTAAGATTACAGCGTTCAACGGAGGTATCAAACCTACAATCACAGAAAAAGACGGAAGCAGCGTATACTTAAGATCTTTCCGCGATTTTATAGATGACAAGCTCAGAAACACAGATGGTTCAGGATATTTAGATTGTGAGATTCTTCAAGCATTGCGTATCGAGTCTGAACAAACAAGAGACTCTGTAGTATTCGAAGGCATCCAAATTCCTGCAGGTACTTCACAAATCTTCTCTGAGATGTTGATAAAGAAGTACAAAAACGAAGATGAAGCCTCTATCGATGCAGACTACTCTACTGTTGCAAATGTAGATATGCCTATCAAATTCAAATTTAACACTGGTGAAGTTGTTGATGTAGCAAAAGATACTATGAAGTTGATCTGGACCAAATATAAAGGCGTGGTTGATGTTCCTGCTGGAGCAACCTCTGTAGATCTAATCTTCTGTCCTATGGCAGTAGGCTATCTTGTCGACGAAATAATCTTATCTTCTGCCGAATTCAATGATGTTAAAGACTTCATGGCAAAGCATAACAACTTTGAAGTTGTAGCATACGTTGATGACAATGGCAACATCATTGTATTGAACGGAGAATTACAGGCTATTTACAACTTAAATGGACGTATAGCTTCAGAAAAAGACAAGGCTGTTGTAATCCTAGTTAAAAATGAAGAAGGAAAAACTGCTTCAAAATTAATGATTAGAAAATAATCTAAATCATCAAGACAAAGGAAGGCTGATTCATATACGAGTCAGCCTTTTCTTGTTTCCCAATTATAAATCGTTATTGAATTCGCAAAATCTCCTCCTCTGTCAGTTTCGAAAACAGAATAATCTCTTCCATCGTTCTTCCATGTTTCAACATTATTTTAGCCGTTTCAATCTGATTTTCTTTTATGCCTTCTTTTATACCTTCTTCACGCCCCTTTTTTCGTCCTTTCTCATAACCTACTTGTTCGCGATACTCAAAGGCAAGTTGGGTCGTACGATACTTGTCAAGACTGATTTCATACATGCGACGCTCTTCTTTCGAAAAGGAAGACAACTCCGCCACCTCTTCCATCTGTTGGAAGATTGGTTTGTTACTCTTAAAAGGAAAGTTCTCAAATCTATTCATATTCGCAAGTATATAAAGCCATTTGTCTATGTCGTCTTTACACTCATTCTGGTCCATACCGCCATACTGAGGTAATTCCAGGAAATACATTTCCATCTTTTCGTAGAAGGTTTCATTGGAAAGGATATCAACCAACTGTACCCTTCTTCTTTTTTTCCTTCTTTTTGCACCATCCAGATGGAAGTTTAAAAAGAAAACGCCATACACCGGCGTAAGATTATAATGCCATTTGTGCTTACCAGAGATGGTTTCGTAACAATCTTGCTCGGCAATAGAGCGGGACATATAGTATATGGTTCGCTCTTTGAAGTTCTTATGCTTCTCGTATTGCATCTCCACAATGAACGTTTCTTTATTTTCCGTTTCACAATAGAGATCGAATACGACTCCGTGTTTCTGTTCGTCTTTTGGGACCAATTCTTTGTCTAAAAACGTAATAGTCTGTATTTTAGATGGAAGACAAAGTAGGTCGTTAAGAAACTCACGCATAAAATTCTCCCTTCCAAAAATACGCTTAAATCCCGCATCTGCCAAGGGATTCATAAACTTTTCTTTCATTCTTTATTTATTTTAACAAAACACAATAGAAATCCTAAACCTATCAAAAACTAAATTCGGTACAGGTGGATTATCTTGTACAAAGATAGTTGCTTTTTATATGTATTCATAATATTATTGATAAATATTTAAAAGAAAATAACACAATCATAGATATAATATGATTTTCCAAACATTTCCATACCTCTTTGTAAAAAACACCAAACAACAATGAATTTATTTTCTATCTTTGCAAAAGAATAAATAAAAACAGAATGAGAAAGATCATATTCCTTTTTTCCATTCTTTGGAGTCTATGTTTGTCCGCTCAAATATACGAACCCGTTCAATGGAAGATTTCAGAAAAGCAGATTAATGCAAATACCCTCCAGATTTCGGCTACTGCAACCATAGACGAAGGATGGCATGTATACGACGTAGACATTCCAGACGGAGGACCAAGGCCAACACAACTGGTAGTGGAAGAGAGAAAGAATGCAACGCTTTCTGGTAGTGTCGAAAGCGATATCAAGCCAATAGAGAAATTTGAAGCAATGTTCGAAATGAATGTGCGTTGGTTTGAGAAAAAAGTAACATTTATTCAATCTCTGCATCTTGAGAACCCTTCCGATTACTCGATCAAGGGATATGTCGAATACATGGCTTGCAACGACAACACCTGTCTTCCGCCAACAAAAGTCCCATTCTCATTTGAAAGACACGAGAAAAAGGCAGACACCCAAACCTCAACAGAACAAAAAACAGACAAGAAGGAGAATGGACAACCAGAGGAGAAAGTCGCTGTTGTTCCTTTCTCTTTTGAACCCATAAAAAACGAGCCAAACGAAGAGAGTTCTATCAACAACACAGGGAAAGACGCTTGGCAATCCGTCATAACAGAACTAAACGAGTTTGGCAACAAAGAGGGAGATGACGACAACCATCTATGGAGCATCTTCTGCATTGGATTATTGGGAGGCCTATTAGCAATCGTAACACCCTGCGTATGGCCAATCATCCCTATGACTGTTAGTTTTTTCCTTCGCAAAAAAGATGGAAGTGGCAAACGCTCTGCCCTACTCTACGGAGTATCGATTATCGTTATTTACGTAGTTTTAGGATTTATCCTCACTCTGTTGTTTGGTGCAGATGCATTAAACGCACTCTCTACAAATGCGGTATTCAATCTATTCCTATTCGCACTTTTGGTATTCTTTGCCATCTCATTCTTTGGAGGTTTTGATCTCACTTTGCCAGCTTCATGGAGCACAAGCACTGAAAGCAAAGCAGATAGCACAACGGGTATCGTAAGCATACTACTAATGGCATTTACATTAGTTATCGTATCTTTCTCTTGTACAGGACCTATTATAGGAACCCTTTTGGTTCACATATCCACTCAAGGCAATATCTTAGCACCGATTGCTGGAATGTTGGGCTTTGCCATTGCATTAGCAGGACCTTTCACTTTATTCGCACTCTTTCCAAGCATCATGAAGAAGTTGCCAAAATCTGGAGGATGGTTAAACATCGTGAAAGTTTTGTTAGGATTTTTCGAATTGGCATTTGCATTAAAGTTCTTGTCTGTTGCCGATCTTGCCTACGGATGGCATATTCTCGACAGAGAAGTGTTCCTTGTATTATGGATAACCATCTGTGTAATGGCAGGCTTGTACATTATTGGCAAGATTAGATTCGCTCACGATGAACCTGTTGAACATCTATCCGTTCCTCGTTTATTCGGAGGTCTAGCAACTTTCTCTTTTGCCTTGTACCTGTTACCAGGTCTTTGGGGAGCACCGTTAAAGGCAATTAGCGCTTTTGCACCACCAATGAGCACTCAAGACTTTAACCTATACAACGAAACAAAAGCATCTTTCACAGACTATGACGAAGCCATTGAGTATGCTAAGAAAAACAAGAAACCCATATTGGTTGATTTTTCCGGTTATGGTTGCGTCAACTGCAGAAAAATGGAAGCTTCTGTTTGGAACGATCCGAAAGTAAAAGAGATCATGGACAACCAATATGTTCTTGTCTCTCTATTTGTCGATGATAAAACAGAACTAGAAGATCCAATGATTGTAGAGGAGAATGGGAAGACAATAACTTTGAAAACCATAGGCGAGAAATGGAGCTATCTGCAACGAAGCAAATTCGGAGCAAACGCCCAACCATTCTATGTTGAAATCGACAGCAAAGGAATGCCATTGAACCACTCTTATGCATTTTCAGAAGATGTGGATGCATTCATCAACTTTTTAAACACAGGATTAAAAAATCACGAGAAATGATCGAAGAGATAAGAAATCGTAAAACGATACGTAAATACGAAGACAAAGAGGTCTCCGATGAACTACTAACCAAACTATTGGAAGCAGCTTCTCACGCTTCCACCACTGGGAATATGCAACTGTATAGTGTTGTCATCACAAAAGACAAAGAGAAGAAAGCTGCTCTTGCTCCATTCCACTTCAACCAACCCACCTTTGTTGGCGCACCTGTTGTACTGACCTTTTGTGCAGACAATAACAGATTTAATAAATGGTGCGAGCAGAGAAAAGCGGAACCGGGTTACAACAACTTCCTATCTTTCACAACAGCTGCCATAGACACACTTCTATTGGCACAAAACTTTGCAACCCTAGCAGAACACGAGGGCTTGGGCATCTGTTTCTTGGGTACAACCACCTACAATGCACCTCAAATAGCAGAAGCACTAAACCTTCCTAAATATGTGGTTCCAATCACCACCATCACCGTTGGTTATCCCGCAGAGAAACCTGAACTTCAAGATCGTATTCCTGCGAATGGATTTATCCACAAGGAGTGTTATTGTGACTACAAACCAGAAGATATAGATCGAATATTCGAATATAAAGAAGGATTGGATTCCAACAAGAAATTCGTAGAGGAGAATAAAAAAGAGACCCTCGCACAAATATTCACAGATATCAGATACACAAAGAAAGATGGAGATTATTTCTCCAAAATATATTACGACTACATTCAGAAACAATTCGAATTCTAGTCATTCCTAATTAACTCTTAATTCTTAATCATCATTATGTTCGCATTAGTAACAGGAGCCAGTTCTGGCATTGGACTACAATATGCCACAGAATTAGCAAGACAGAAATATGACCTAGTATTGGTAAGCAACCAAGAGAAAGAGATCCACGAAGTTGCCGAGAACCTAACGTCTCAATTCGGAGTAAAAGCAATCGGATTATATAAAGATCTATCTCAAGACAGCGCGGCTGAGGAACTTTATACATATTGCAAAGAGAACAATCTTCAAATAGACATTCTCATCAACAACGCAGGAGTTTTCTTCTTTAACGAATATGTAAAGACAGAACTACGCAGAATAGAATTAATGTTGGATCTACACATCAAGACAGTGAGCAGAATGTGCCACTACTTCGGTGCAGACATGAAGGAAAGAGGTTTTGGTTACATATTAAATATGTCATCAATGTCTGCTTGGATGGCAATGCCAGGCATCAGCGTATACAATGCGACTAAGGCATATATACTTAACTTCTCTCGCTCACTTTGGTATGAGATGAAACCTCACGGAGTAGGAGTCACTGCAATATGTCCAGGTGCTGTAGATACTGGTCTTTATGGATTAAGTGCATATTGGAGAAAAATTGCTGTTGGAATCGGAGTATCCATGAAGCCAGAGGTTCTTGTAAAGAAAGCATTGAAAAAAATGTTCAAGAAGAAGAAACAATACATACCAGGTTGGATCAATCACCTATTTATCTTCTTTATAGAGCACTTACCAGACTGGCTTATATTCTTGATCATCAAGAAAATAGACAAGTTTCAAAAATAATATCAAAAAAAATTGCAAAATTTTACCTCAAAAAGTTTGCAGTTTCAAAAATAAGGCATACCTTTGCACTCGTTAAACGAAACGCACATAGCGACAGAGTTTAGCGAATGACTCAGTAGCTCAGCTGGTAGAGCAACAGACTCTTAATCTGTGGGTCCAGGGTTCGATCCCCTGCTGGGTCACAAAAGACAATGAAACTTGCGGAGGCAAGCGAGTCAAAGGGTTTGGAGAGATGTCAGAGTGGTCGAATGAGCCGGTCTTGAAAACCGGTGTACTCGTAAGGGTACCGGGGGTTCGAATCCCTCTCTCTCCGCTGAAGGTTAAGCGCTTTAACAAATGTTAGAGTGCTTTTTCTTTTTTCTATTATGTCTCATGACACATCACGAGTATAACATAAGATTATGGCATTAACTGATATAGAGAAACATTACAACAAACATCCAGAAGACCTTCGACTACTTCGCAGACACGGCATAGTAGAGTTCGAAACCACAATGTATCATTTACACCGTTTCCTACAAAACTACGACAAGCCTCTCATCCTTGATGTTGGTTGTGGAACAGGAAGATATGCTTCCGCATTAATGGCAGAAGGGTATCAAGTAAAATCAGTTGAACTTGTCCAACGTAATATAGATGTGTTTCTCAAACGAGAACCAACGGCAGATGTAAAAAAAGGCGATGCTAGAAACATGCCATTTATCGCAGATAACACTGCCGACATTACATTGCTACTGGGACCTCTATACCATCTTTTCGGAGAAGAGGAGAAACTAAAGGCCCTAAACGAGGCAAAACGCGTGACAAAACCAGGAGGAATTATCTTCGTTGCCTATCTGATGAATGAATACAGTATACTATCCTACTGCTTTGACGAGGACAGAATCAGCGATTTGATTGCAAAAGGAGTCATCGGAAAGGACTACCACATACAATCTAAAGGTGACGAACTATACGACTACATTCGATTGGAGGACATCAATCGATTAAACGAGAAAGCAGGACTGGAAAGAGTCACAATCTTCTCTCCTGATGGCGCAGCAGATTATATGCGCACAAGGCTTAACCGCATGAACGACGAAACCTTCAAACACTTCATAGAGTATCAGAAATGCATTTCCGAGCGCTCTGATCTTATCGGAGCTGGCAGTCACACGGTAGATGTGGTAAAAGCCTAGCAAGAGGTTAATTTGAGTAGACTTCAAAGAAGCCAACCAACTGTTCACAATCTAAATTGGAACCCAATGGTTTGTAGTATATATATATCTGATAGCTATTTTCGGTTTCCCAATGGCTACCCTCTGTTCTGATAGACGAAGCTTCCGTCCACCCCGAAGGAAGAAACACAAAAAGATAGTTGTATCCACCATTTTTCAAAACCATAGACAGCTCATACTGGTGGCGTTCAAAGTTATAGACCATCTTGTTACTTTCATCCAACCAGTTGTCGTTAAATCCCCCCAGAACATAGACAGAACCATCTAACCAAGGATCCGCCATAGGATAGGTAAAATGGACCACAGAGTAATCGATCTCCGCCCCACTCCATATGTCTTGTCCATGAACCTTAAAATGTCCATCCACATCTTTCATATAGGAATATTTATTCACCTCCTCATACTCTCCAGGGAAAGTCTCCACATGATAATACGGATGATAAAAAGCTATCTTATCAATCTTTCCACTATATCTGAACCTATGGGAGAAATCCAACACATTATACTCCTTAGAACCTTCAAAGGAAAGCTTCCTCTCATCATCAAATATTAGGGACTGTGGTTTGACATAGGTCGGTTTTAAACCATATATTTCATTATCATGCCGCCCATTCTGACGCACAACCACAGTCAATTCATCGGGCAATGCACTGAAATTGTCTTGATAAAACAATTCGAACGAAAGATGCTGATACTCCTTATTGACACCATACACACTCTTTCCTGATACATTTCCCTTCAAAGCTACTTTGTTTTCATCCAAAGAAAAACACCCTGTAACAAGAATCACCTCCGGATAATCCGTATCATACACCTTTACAACGTAATTTCCCGGTAGATTCAATTTCAAATCCTCGTTAGGCAACTTAAACGAGAAATGCGCATAATCAAATGTAGTATTCGTAGAAATAACAGGATCTTCAATGACCACCTCATTCAAACCTTCCATATACTCCATTTCCGACATAGTCGAAGGTGTCCAATCTGCACGACACAACTGTACCTTATAGGCAAGATGCGGATAATCGGAAGACATATAGTCGAACGACACTGTTATATAATCAGAAGAATTGATCTTCATCACAGGATAATCCAACTGGTTATCGTTAAGGTACAACTGAACCGTTTTTATTTTATCAGTAAAAGACCTCGTTCGATAAGCATTAGAAGCGAACCCAACCAACGAAACACCAAACAGAATAAATAAAAGAAGCAATTTCCTCATACCACCATAAATTTCTTATGACTCCAAAGGTATAAAGATTTATAGAAAGATTGCAAATCAATCTGAAATATCAAGTAAACTTTAACACTCATTAGGATACAATAATCCCCAGACACAAAATATATCTGGGGATTAACTTATTAATGATGGAATAAACGGATGCCAGTAAATGACATTGCCATTCCGTACTTGTCACATGTTTCAATAACATTGTCATCACGAACAGAACCTCCAGGTTGTGCTATAAACTTAACACCACTCTTATGAGCTCTTTCAATGTTATCTCCAAATGGGAAAAATGCATCAGATCCTAATGCCACATTATCCATCTGATCCAACCATGCTCTCTTCTCCTCTTTTGTGAATACAGAAGGTTGTTCTGTGAAGAATTGTTGCCATGCTCCATCACGCAAAACATCATCATGTTCATCCTCAGAGATGTAAACATCAATTGTATTATCACGATCAGCTCTTCTTATACCCTCCTTGAAAGGCAAATTCATTACTTTTGGATGTTGACGCAAGAACCAGATGTCAGCCTTATTTCCTGCTAAACGAGTACAGTGGATACGAGATTGTTGACCAGCACCAATACCGATTGCTTGTCCATCCTTAGCATAACATACTGAGTTAGATTGAGTATATTTCAAAGTAATCAATGCAATCAACAAATCACGTTTTGCCTCTGCAGTGAAAGATTTTTGCTTTGTTGGGAACTCTTGGAACAATGATTCATCGATTTTAATCTCGTTACGTCCTTGCTCAAATGTAATTCCATACACTTGCTTTCTTTCGATTGGATCTGGCTTGTACGAAGGATCTATTTGGATTACATTATACGTTCCCTTTCTCTTATTTTTCAAAATCTCCAATGCCTTATCCGTATAACCTGGAGCAATAACACCATCAGAAACTTCTCTGTTGATCAAGAAAGCAGTCTCCTCATCACACACATCAGACAATGCGATAAAATCTCCATAAGATGACATACGATCTGCACCACGAGCACGAGCATAAGCAGTTGCCAAAGGAGACAATTTTGCATCATCAACAAAATAGATCTTCTTCAATGTATCAGACATTTCAACAGCAACAGCAGCACCTGCAGGACTCACATGCTTGAACGATGCAGCAGCAGGAAGACCTGTAGCCTCTTTCAACTCCTTAACTAATTGCCAGCTGTTAAAAGCATCCAAGAAGTTGATATATCCTGGACGGCCATTCAACACTTGAATTGGCAATTCTCCTTCTTGCATGAATATGCGAGAAGGCTTTTGGTTGGGATTACAACCATACTTCAATTCTAATTCCTTAGACATACTATGAATATTATTGTTTTAATTATTATCGTTCAAAATACTCCTCTACTTTCTCTTGGTACAAGAAATGACCAAAATCATCGTATACATCTTGATAGTAGACCAAAACCATCTCCCAGTTGGACAACTCCTGAATTTCATATGTCCATTTTCCATCTCTGGTATTCATAATCAAATCTGGTCCTCTCAGATCCCACGACCCATCAATCCAATCTTCGTACACCCTACCAAAATGGCTAACAATTCTTGTCTTGATCTGCAAATCACCGTTTCTGTAAAACTTATACATTACATCCTCTTTTGCATACTCTACATAATCATCCACCCAATGATGACGCTCCTCAACCATATGTACACTTTTGGTCCAATACCAAGTGTCTCCAACTAAATAATCCTCGTCTGTATACTCATAATCACAAGAAGTACAGCAAGATGCCATAACAACAATAAGCATCAATAGACACGAAAGCTTCAAATTCTTCATACGCAACTTATTTTTAGATTAGTATGAAACATATACTTTATTATTTCGCAAAGATATAAATTAATAATAAAAAATTCCCCATTAATACTTCTCTTTCTAATTTGAAATTAGATACTTTTGCATAAATACATTACACTTATGAGATTACAATCTTTCTTTATTCTTATAGCGTTCATTTCATTCTTCCTACCCTCTTTCTCCCAGGAGGAATGCGACACCATCTGGTACTCTGGAGAAGGCACTCAATATGGAGGTATTGCAGGAAGCAATGGAGGCAATTGCGGCATATACGTAGACGAGAACGATTTCCTTCACTGCGCAATGAACCATACACAATACGATAGTAGTTACGCTTGTGGTGCATGCGTAAAAGTAACTGGTCCGATTGGAGAAATAACAGTTAAAGTGGTAGATCGTTGTCCTGAATGTAAAATGGGAGACATTGATTTTTCCACTGAAGCCTTTACCAAAATTGCAAAATTAGAAGACGGAAGAGTTCCTATCCAGTGGCATTTCATCCCTTGTAAAGAAGACAAAACTATAAAAATATACTACGAAAAAGGAAGCAGTCCTTTTTATTTCAAAGCATTATTCTACGACATTAAACATAGGATAAAAAGCGTAGAGTATCAACAGGCTGACGGAACCTTTGTCCCTATACACAGAGAGATGTACAACTTTTTTGTAGCACCAGGCGGAATTGACGAAGACAAATCTCAATGTGGCCCCTATACCTTCCGGTTAACAGATGAACACGGAGGCGTTATCATTGTCAAAAACATTCCATACAAAGAAGGCGAAGAGGTCGACATACAAGAGCAGTTTCCAGACTACTCCTGCGGAACAGAGACACTCACAAAAGATAGCTACTCCTTACTATGGAGTGACGATATTCTATCCATTGATGTTAGAGATTTACTAGGTCGGAAAATATTCCATACAGACAACAGAGAGGATTATTTAAATTTCACAAAACAATGGAACAAAATTCATATCGTTACATTCCAATTTGAAACATTTTCCAAGAGCGAACTTAGGAAATAAATTATCAATGGGACAATATTCCATATCATTGGAGAAAAAAATCATAGTCTCAACCATTTTCTCTCTTTACTTTTGTAGCATAAAATATAGAAACCATGAAAATTTTAAGAAAAACAATCCTTCTCCTAACCTTAGGTTCGTTATGCAATACAATTCAAGCGACCAACTTTGCCGACGTATCTGTCCATGATCCTTCCATCATGAAGACTAACGATGGAACTTTTTACATAGTGGGTTCTCACATGGCAGGAGCAAAGACCAAAGACCTTATGAGATGGACACAACTATCAACAACCGTTTCCGACCAAAAGTTTTTTCAGAACATAGGCACCACCTTAGGCGAAGCCTCTTCTTGGAGCCAATCCAACACCTTCTGGGCTGGAGATTGGATTCGTTTATCAGATGGTAAATATTACATGTACTATTGTGCATGCAAAGGAGATTCTCCCCAATCATGCATTGGATATGCCACTTCCAATAATCCAGAAGGTCCCTACACGAACATGGGACTTCTTTTGAAATCCTCCGCATCCAAACTTACACTTACCAATCCATCCAATGGAAGCACATTCAACTACAATTCCAACGTACACCCTAATGCCGTAGACCCAAATGTATTCTTCGATGCCAATGGCAACCTCTGGATGGTTTATGGTTCTTACTCAGGAGGAATATTTATTTTGAAAATGGATCCTAAAACAGGGAAACCAGCCGCTGGACAAGATTACTACGGAAAGAAAATCTTGGGTGGAAATCATTGTCGGATTGAGGCTCCTTACATTCTTTACAGTCCAGACACAAAATATTATTATCTGTTTCTCTCTTTCGGAGGATTAGATTCCTACGGAGGTTATAACATCCGTGTGTGTCGTTCGAAAACTCCAGATGGCCCTTATTACGACGCTAAAGGAAACGACATGATCAACTGCATAGGAACATCCGGAAAATACCTAGAGGCACAAGATGGCATCATATCCAACTATGGTGTAAAGCTAATGGGTAATTACCAATTCAACCAAGTAAACGGAGAGGTAAAAGGTACCGCGCAAGGATATGTTTCACCGGGGCACAATTCAGCCTATTACGACGCAAACATGAAGAAATACTTCATCATCTTCCATGCTCGTTTCCCAGGCAAAGGAGAGTTACACTCCGTTCGCGTCCACCAAATGTTTATGAATGAAGATGGATGGCCTGTCATAGCTCCATTCCGTTACGGAGGAGAAACCATCGGGAACCTGTACGAGACAAAAGAGATAGTTGGAGACTACAAATTCATCAATCACGGGAACGCCGTAAGCAAGGAGATCAACTACTCTAGTGTTGTATCACTAAAAGAAGACGGAAGCATTAGCGGTGCTGTTAATGGACGATGGACCACCTCTGACAACAAGAATGTCACAATGACTATCAATAATGTAGAATACAAAGGTGTCTTCCTTTCGCAAACCGACTTTAATACCGGTTACCAAACGATGACCTTCACCTTAGTAGGTGGAAAGACTGGAAATGCTTTATGGGGAGCGAAAATCAATTACAAAGAACACACCTCCGAAATAGAAAACAATGCCACCTATTTCATCATGAACGCATATAGCGGTTTGTATGTAGACATCCCGAATGGTGTGAATGAAGATGGCACCAACCTTCAACAATGGGAATTCAATGGATTGGAAACCCAACAATATCGTTTAAGCGAAACTAGCAATGGTGGATATAACATTTCAAGCGTATGTTCAGGCAACAACCAATTCGTAACCGTAGAAAACAATTCGGCAGAGGATGGCGCCAATATAGAGACTCGCTCACATTCTTCAAATGACGACCAACGATTTGAAATTCTTCCAAATGCCGACGGAACTTTCCGCATACTCTCCTACTCATCAAATAAAACAAGAGGTATGGAAGATTATGATTTTGGAAAAACCAACGGAAGCAACATTGCACAATGGGAATACTGGGGAGGAGAACAACAACATTGGGTTCTCACAAAAGTGGATCATGCACAACCAGAAGACCAAACCTGCATGAAAGAGCCAAACGACAATAACCTCGTGGTTTATGCAGAGAACGGATTAATAGAATGCAATGCCAGAATCACAAAAATATTTGATGTCAATGGAATTAATGTAACAGACTCAAACGGTTCTCTTCCTAAAGGAATCTATATCGTGGAATGCGACAAAATCACCTTTAAAGTAGTTATGAGAGACTAAGATATTCCACAGCACAAATAATCCGTGTATTTCCAGGCATGCAACACGCCAAGATAATCATCAAGCATCCAAAGATCGTAGCGAAAGGAATAAAGAATTAAAGAATTTATTATTAAGTTCATAATTTTTTTATATTTGTGACGTTGAATCTAATTATCGAATGAAACGCATTAATAAATATTACGTCACAATTCTTATCTCATTCCTTTTCCTCTCAATAGGAAAGGGCTATGCTGCGGAAGCACTGAAGGTCTATCTGACCGATAGTATTCGTCCTGCGACCCATTGCGCATCTGGTGCGCTTTATGGAGTTACAGAGAAGATTCCCGCAGATATAAACAATTTAGTAGCACCTTTGAATCCTCACATGTATTGTCAACCCCCAGAAGGGAAAAGTGGCAATCAGCACGACTTCGGTGATGCGTTCATCGTGGCAGACCGTTTGAAAAACACGACAGCAACGGTTCAGATTAGTTTTGCCGATTTACTACCCTATTGGCCCTATCAATGGCCAGGCCAAGCGAAGTGGTTGAGCGAGATAGAACGTTTGGTGAAAAAGAAACTTGCTTCCGGACTCACCAATATCGATAGTTACGTGATTTGGAATGAACCAGATGGAACATGGCCCGCTGGAGTGGAGGATTTCTGCAAGACGGTTTGGAAACCCACCTACGACTTGATCCGCAAGTTGGAACCGAAAGCAAAGATAGTAGGTCCGGCAGTTGCCTTCTACCGCTCCGATTGGATGAATCCCTTTTTCACATTCTGCAAAGAGAATAACTGTTTACCCGATCTGTTCTGCTGGCACCAATGGGGAGCAGAGGGATTTATCAATGCAGTGACTGCAGCTAGAAAATTGCAATCCGACTTAGGCATTAAGGAACTTCCTTATTGTATTAACGAGTACAGCTGCAGTTCAGATGAAGACAAGCGTAAGTACGAAGGATGTCCTGGCTATTGTGTCCCTTTCATTGCCAAGTTTGAGCGTAACAATGTGGAAAGTGCAACCATCTCATGGTGGCACACAGGTTTACCAGGACGTTTAGGCAGCCTTTTAACCGATAAAAACGAAAGAGGCGGAGGATGGTGGCTATACAAGTGGTATGGTGAGATGACGGGGTACATGGCAAACGTAGTTCCTCCTAATGACAAAAGCGACCATGTGGATGGTTTTGCCTCTGTAGATCGACATCGTAATTTTGCCACCTTGATTGTCGGAGGTAACAGTGAAGGCGATGTTAATATCATCTTTGAGAAACTGCCATCTTTCCTCAATGGCAGGGTTGTCTTAAAAATCGAACGTGTTACTTGGAAGACGAAAGATACCCCAGTGTCTTCCACTGATTTACTCTCAGAAAAAGAGGTTTTGATAAGTGGATCCTCATTAAATTTAACCTTCAACATAGAGAGCAAGTTATACGCATACCGTATCACTTTGACACCAGTGGATGTACCTCAAACTCCTTTCCATGGCGTAGTAGCGCAAATTCCGGGCCTTATCGAAGCGGAAAACTACGATGTTGCAGGGGAAGGCTTTTCCTACCATGACATGGACGAGACAGATAAGGGAATGACCCAATACCGCAATGACTGGGTAGACATTGTGACTACAAAGGATGGATATGCCCTTGGCTACACAGAGAAGAACGAATGGTTGGAGTATACCGTAGAGGTGGCAGAAACCAATGATTACGAGATTACAACCTCCGTATCTAATGGATTTGATGTAGATGGTTTCAAATTGTATGTTGACAACAAAGCATTAACAGAGCCATTCAAGGTCGAAAAGATTTGTGACAACTGGTCCCAATACGAGGAAGTTTTTGTAGGAACCTACCGTCTGACAGAGGGAAAACACGTTCTGAAATTAGAATTTCAGTCAAGTTACCTCAATGTTGATTGGATTAAATTTATGGTTTCAGATCCGACTTCAGTGACAGATTTGCACAATTACCAAGAATTAGAATCGAGAGGAAACATACCATTATTTGACTTGGAAGGTCACTCAGTTGACCCTGACAATCTCCAGGACAATCGTATATACATTGCTATAATAGGAGACAAGAAAGTCAAATTCATAAAGCAAAATAAATAACCATACAAAAAATTAGGAGGGTAATCAAGTTTCATTATCTTGATTACCCTCTTTTCATGGGCTCTAAATTCCACCCTACTACAATTTTATAGATAAGGGAATAATGTGAACAAAAAAAGAGTCCACAGGGAACCCCCATGGACTCTTCTATTGCAATGTCTTAGAGACGATTACTCTTGATTCAAAGTGAAACGCTTGAATGAAGTAGCAGTGAAGCTCTTAGATACAGAAGCCATATATTGAGCAACTGTCATCTTTTGCTCCTTGATGAACGCTTGATTCAACAAAGTTTGCTCTTTGTAAATCTTTTGGATACGTCCATTAACGATGCCATCAATCATTTGTTGCTTCAAGTTAGCAGCAGCTTGTTCAGCAACTGTAGCCTTGATTTCGCGAGCTTTAGCAGCTTGTTCAGCAGTGATCCATCCCTTCTCCATGTTAGACTCGATATGAGCCTCAGAATCAACATGAGCAGGATTGATACCAGCCTTTGACAACGCATTGTCAACTTGCTTTTGAACCAACTCAGCTTTAGTCTTTTCAGTAGCGATTTCACGCTCCTTAGCAACGTAATCTGCAGAAACGCCAGCCTCATCAACTGCGATTGGGTTCATAGCTGCAACTTGCATTGCAACATCTTTGTATGCTTGAACATCCAAACCAGCCTCGTTGAAAGCAACGATAGAAGCCAACATGTTACCTGGGTGGATATAAGCGATAGTTGAAGTACCCTTAACGAATTCGTAAGCACCCAACTCCATCTTTTCACCTGTAACACCTGAACGGTCAGTAATCAATTGTTGAATAGTAGAGTTACCGATCATCAAAGAATTCAACTCAGCCATATCAGCTGGTTTTGCCTCGATTGCCTTATCCAAGATTTGTTTTGTCAAAGCAACGAAATCAGCGTTCTTTGCAACGAAATCGGTTTCACACTTCAAAGCTACTATAGCAGCGAAATCGCCATTAGCAGCAGCCAACACGCAACCCTCTGCAGCGTCGCGGTCACTTCTCTTTGCAGCAATTGCTTGACCTCTTTTGCGGATAAGCTCTACAGCTTTGTCGAAATCGCCTTCAGCCTCTGTAAGAGCCTTCTTGCAATCCATCATACCCGCACCAGTCATAGTACGCAATTTGCTGATATCAGCCATTGAAACAGCCATATACCTAAAAATAATTTACGTTAATAATTAATCTTCAGTAGTGTTGAACTTAGCAGCCACCTTTGCATTCAAAGCATCACCATCGATGTTGTTCTTTGAAGTCTTCTTAGCAGCTCTCTTACGCTCTTTCTTCTCTACACCCTCAGAAGCTTCAGTCTCTTCCTTCTCAACCTTTCTCTCATCCAAACCTTCTTTGATAGCACCACAAAGAGCGTTCAAGATAACCTCTACTGACTTTGTAGCATCATCGTTAGCAGGAATGATGAAATCGATATCGTTAGGGTTTGAGTTAGTATCAACAATACCATAAACAGGAATACCCAATCTCTTAGCTTCCTTAACTGCAATGTTTTCCTTAGTTACGTCAACTACGAAAAGCGCCGCTGGAGTTCTTGTCATGTCAGCGATGCTACCCAAGTTCTTTTCCAACTTAGCACGTTGACGAGAGATTTGAAGTTTTTCTCTCTTTGACAAGTTATCATAAGTTCCATCGTTAGTCAACTTATCGATAGAAGCCATCTTCTTAACAGCCTTACGGATTGTAGGGAAGTTAGTCAACATACCACCAGCCCAACGCTCTGTTACGAATGGCATAGAAACCTCAGAAGCCTTGTCAGCAACTACTTGCTTAGCTTGTTTCTTAGTTGCAACAAAAAGAATCTTTTTGCCCGATTTTGCAACTTGCTTCAAAGCAGCAGCAGCCTCATCTATTTTTACAACAGTCTTGTGAAGATCAATAATATGGATACCGTTACGTTCCATGAAGATATAAGGAGCCATTGCTGGATTCCACTTTCTTTTCAAGTGTCCGAAATGACAACCTGCCTCTAATAATTCATCAAAATTAGTTCTTGACATTTTTTTAATTTTTTAATCGTTTACATTCTTTTAATAAAACCAACCACCCAGTAGTCCAATAATTTTGAAGTCTGGATAATTTAGATACTAAACGTCTTCTCAAAGAGTCGATATAATACAATATATAACTCTTCCAAGTACTAACGTTTACTGAATTGGAATCTCTTTCTTGCTTTAGGACGTCCTGGTTTCTTACGCTCAACCTCACGAGAGTCACGAGTTAAGAATCCTTCGCTCTTCAAAGCAGGCTTGTTCTCAGCATCAGCCTTTACAAGTGCACGTGCGATAGCCAATCTCAAAGCCTCAGCTTGACCAGTGAATCCACCACCATCCAAGTTAGCTTTTACATTGAACTTATCAGCAACATTAATTTGATTCAAAGGTTGCTTTACAACATATTGCAAAATTCCTGAAGGAAAGTAAGTAGCTAAATCCTTACCGTTAATGGTGATCTCACCATTACCTTCGCTTAGGTATACGCGCGCTACAGCGGCCTTTCTTCTACCAATTGCATTAAATACTTCCATGTTCTTACTTAATTGAGTTTAAATCGAGTTGTTTTGGTTGTTGTGCCTCATGCTTGTGCTCTGATCCTGCATAAACATAAAGGTTTCCTAGAATAGCATTGCTAAGACGGTTCTTTGGCAACATACCCTTAACCACCTTCTTAAGCAACTTCTCAGGACTTTGCTTCAACAATTCTCCAGGAGTATACTCTTTTTGACCTCCAGGATAACCTGAAAACTTCAAATAAATACGATCTGTAGCTTTCTTACCTGTGATCTTAACCTTATCTGCATTGATAATGATCACATTGTCACCACAGTCTACATGAGGAGTAAAGTTTGGCTTGTACTTACCTCTTAATAATTTTGCAACCTTTGAACCTAAACGTCCTAATGGTTGATCAGTTGCATCTACAACGACCCATTCCTTGGTCACTGTTGCAGCATTTGCTGAAATTGTTTTGTAACTTAAAGTATCCACTTTAAACGTTTTTAATTAGTTAATTAATCTTTCACTTTGCCTTGGGCTTCGGGCAAGCCGTCCGGCATTTTGACTATTTTGGATAATAAATCGGGCGCAAAACTAACACAATTTTTCCAAATAAAAAAATGTTTTTCCTCTCTAATTCACAAATTGTTAGTCCATCCTATCCCTATAAAGTCGTTTTTTTTATGTATGTTTGCATTACATAAATAATGAGTAGCTAATATGAAAATAATTGCAGTAGGTTGGAATTACGCGGAACACAATAAAGAATTAAACCGTATCAATATACCAGAGCA
Organism: Paludibacteraceae bacterium; assembly: GCA_045600225.1. Lineage (GTDB taxonomy): Bacteria > Bacteroidota > Bacteroidia > Bacteroidales > Paludibacteraceae > UBA1181. Next base: position 44,147 of record JAZRXL010000024.1, on the reverse strand, counting down.
CCCCGTTATCTTTATGAAACCTGAAACAGCGCTTCTTAAAGACAACAAACCTTTCTTTCTCCCTAACTTCTCTTCAAGAATAGAATACGAAACAGAAATTATTCTTCGAATCTCGAAAATGGGGAAAAACATATCGCCTAAATTCGCCGACAGATATTATGACGCAATCGGACTTGGCATAGACTTTACTGCCAGAGATTTGCAAAACGAATTCAAGGCGAAAGGTGCTCCATGGGAAATATGCAAAGGATTTGACAACTCCGCTCCAATTAGCGAGTTCATCCCGAAAGAGAAGTTCGATGTTTCCAATCTAAACTTCTCATTAAACATAAACGGGCAACAAGTTCAAAAAGGTAATACAAAAGACATGATCTTCAACATCAACGACATCATATCTTACATAAGCAATTTCTTTACCTTAAAAACAGGTGATATTATTTTCACCGGAACTCCTGTTGGCGTCGGACCCGTTAAGATCGGAGACCATCTGGAAGGTTACATCGAAAATGAAAAAATGATAGATTTTTCCGTACTTTAATACCAGACAATAAACTTTTGAAACATTCGTTTCTTTTAATAAAATCCACACATCTTTGTTAAATTATATAATAGGTGTAAAATGAAAAGTATTATTATAAGATTATATTTGCTGCTAGTGGGAATTTTTCTTTCCCTCAGTGGATATGCTTACGATTTTGCCAGCCGCTCAGTTTTAGCTTCTGGAACATGGAAGAAAATCTATGTGAAGGAGAGCGGTATATGCAAACTGACGTACGACCAACTTTCAAAGATGGGTTTTGCCAATCCATCCGAGGTGCGTGTGTTTGGATATGGAGGAGCAACCCTAAACGAGGACATGTCAGTAGCAAAGACCGACGACCTTAACGAGGTTCCTCTCTATGCGGGAAGCAACTATTTCCTTTTCTACGCTCAAGGTCCTAACGCTTGGTATTATAGTGGCAATGCAAGTCTTCCTTATAATTTCAAAAGCAACCCCTACTCTTTTTATGGATACTATTTCCTAACAGACAATGTTGGCACAAAAAAAAGAATAGAAGAGAAAACCACCGAGGCATTCGACATTCCAACCGTGGAAATAAAAAATTACTTGGATAGACGTTACATGAAAAAAGAAGAGTTCAACTACATCTCTTCCGGAAAGACTTGGTTTGGAAACCGAATTAACAATGACGGTTCTTCCTCCCACTCCTTTAGCTTCGGAAGTGTCGATACCACAAAGGAGGCTTCTATCTATGTAAAATGCGCAGCATCGTCCAATCGACTATCCCATATTAGCATATCAGCCAAAGCAGGATACAACACGACAAGCACTGCCATGGAAATTCCATTTAACGCAGGACATGTCTTAGCGACAGAGAAGGAAAGTTACCTTAAACTACAACCAACAGGAGGAAACTTTTCTGTAACCATAAGCTACTCAGGAAACAACACTACAGATTATGCTTCCATCGAGCGAATTGTAGTGAATGCCTACAAACCTCTTGATATGAAAGGAAACAATTGCATGTATTTCCGCAATCCAGAGTGCTATGGATATAGTTATCAATATAGATTTGCTATTGCCAACTGCTCTTCTAACATTCAGGTATGGGATGTAACAAACTCTCAAGAGCCCACTGTCGTGAAGACCACCTTAGTTGGAGACTCTTTAGTATTCACAGACTGCTACAGTCCTGCGCCCAAGGAATATGTTGCCCTCAATGTGCAAAATCCAACTTTTATATCTGCAGAATATGTCGGCGCAGTTAGTAACCAGAACATACACGGTATAAAAAAAGCAGACCTTGTCATCATCACTCACCCCAACTTCTACCAAGGAGCGGAAGAGCTAGCCTCTCTTCACGAAGAGTATGACAATATGGATGTCGTCATTCTAACACCAGAGCAAATTTACAACGAGTATTCGTCTGGAACTCCCGACCCTACCGCAATCCGCTGGTGTATGAGAAAGCTATACGAAGATCAAAACAAGAAGGCGTTCTCCCTAATGCTATTAGGAGACGGTTGTTTCGACAACAAGGGAATTCTTACAGCAAGTGGAACAAAAGTCAACAACTATATAATTACCTACCAAGGTGGAAGTTCCGTTGATGAATCTGCCACCTACGCAACAGACGATTACTTCTGTTTCTTGGAAGACAATGATATTATGAACGGCAAGTTGCAAAGTGCCACAATGGACATCTCCGTAGGTAGAATCCCATGCAACACAATGGAACAATTAAATGGTGTAATCAATAAAATCAAGAACCACCTTGAAAACAAGAACTATGGCAAATGGAAAAACAAAGTACTTCTACTTGCCGACGACAATGAGGCATCCTCCTCTTATCAAAAGTTCTGTCAATACTCCGACAACCTTGCAATAAAGGCACACAAATTCAATCCCGCAATGGAAGTGAAGAAAGTGTATTTGGATGCGTACACTCGAACAACAGGTTCCAATGGTAGCCGCTACCACGATGTGGAAGAGATATTAAAAGAGGAGATTGGGAAAGGTGTGATGATATTCAACTATGTTGGGCATAGTAGTAAAATCGGATTTAGTGCAGAACATGTGTTCACACAAAACCAAGCTGGCTCCATCTTCAACGAAAATTGCGGTTTCTGGTTCACCGCCAGTTGCGAATTCTCTCAGTATGATGGCCTTGACCATTCAGGAGGAGAAGACCTATTATTAAATCCGAACGGAGGAGCTCTCGTTTTGATCAGTTCTGCTCGTGTCGTTTATGACAACAAGAACGACAATCTCAATCAAGCATTCTTCTCAAATCTATTTTTGAAGGATTCATTGCATATGCCAGAACGTATTGGAGAGGTACTAAGAAAATCGAAAGTAGGACTAGCCAACGATTCAAACAAGTTATCTTTCAACTTGTTCGGAGACCCTGCACTTCGCATCCACTACCCCAACAACTGGGTTACAACAGACTCTATCACAGAGATTGGAGGAACAGAGAAAGATACAATCAAGGCACTTTCTGAAATGAGAGTATACGGACACATTGCCGACAAAGATTCTGCTTTGATAAGCAATTTCAACGGAACACTCTTCGTAACGCTCTATGACAAGGAGGTAACACTCTACACTAAAGCGAACATATATTCTGACGAAGCAGATATCATAAAAAACAGGCATGAGTACAAGGATAGACCAAATATTCTTTTCTCAGGTCAAGTCGAAGTTATCAATGGCAAATATTCCTTCTCTTTTAAAGTTCCCAAAGATATCAACTATAGCTATGGTAGCGGAAGGTTCGCCTACTATGCATACGACGAAGAGAATGATATAGAAGCACAAGGCGCCTACGAAGATTTTCAAATCGGAGGTAGCAGTAATAAATTCTCGAAAGACGAAGAAGGACCAAGTATCTCATTGTATATGAATACAGAGAAATTCCACTCTGGCGACAAAGTCAACACATCACCTGTATTCTTCGCCAAGGTGTCTGACGAGAATGGAATCAACGCATCAGGTTGTGGTATTGGTCACGACATTACACTCACATTAAATGGCACCAACACACCTATTGTCTTAAACAACTACTTCTCTTACGCAAAGGGCAGTTACAAGGAAGGCTTGGTTGCATACCAACTAAACAATTTGGAAGAAGGCACATATACCCTCACATTCAAGGTATGGGATCTACTAAACAATTCAAGCACCCAAAGCATTCAATTTACAGTAGATAGCAAGTTGAAGATTGAAGTGGAAGATTTAATCGTTTATCCAAATCCTGCAAAAGAGAGTGTAACGTTGCGCGTCATCCACGATCAACCACAAACCGTACAATCATTCCGTTTCCTATTGTATAACACAAACGGCCACATAGTATACGAGTCGGAAGAGATTGAATCCAAGAACGATGGCACTCTCTCTTGGAGTTGGGACTTACATACTAGCAACGGACGAAGAGTTGCGCCTGGATGCTACATAGGTAGAGCAGAAATCAAAGTGGACGGAGAGAAATATGTAGGTGAATCGAAAAAAATAATTGTTTTACCACAATAAAAATTTGTTTTTTTAGTTTTAGAATTAGTAAATTTGCAAGAATTTTGGATTTTGGGTTCAAAATAAGAAAAAGAAAATTTAAATAGGATGAAAAAGAATAAAATCAAAGCTATTTCATTAGCAGCATTATTGTCAGTAGGGTTTTCTTCTGTTAACGCAGCCACTGTGACTGATAATTCAGGAGCAAACTACAATCCGCTACAAACAGCGATTCCTTCCCTTTCTATTGCACCAGATGCAGTAGGTGGTGGTTTAGGAGATGTAGGAGCAGCAACTGCACCAGATTACAATTCGCAACACTGGAACCCTGCAAAATATGTCTTGTCTCAAAGTAGAGGTGGTGTTGCTTTGTCGTACACTCCTTGGTTGAGAAAGATTGTTGACGATATTGACTTGGTCTACTTGGCAGGTTATTATAAACCAACTGATCGTACTGCTATTGGAGCATCTTTCAGATATTTCAATATGGGTAAGATCAACTTGACCGGCACACCTGATGCAACAGGTACACCTCAAGATTTGGGTGTTGCTCAACCATATGAAATGGCTTTCGATGCAAGTTTCTCTATGCTTCTATCTGAATATTGGTCTGCAGGTGTTGCGCTTCGTTTCATCTACTCTGACTTGTTCAATGGTATGAGCGACGAGGACGAATATTCAAAAGCTAAGGCTTTCGGTGCCGATATCGCATTTGCGTACCGCAAACCTCTTCAAATTCATGAGCACGAGGCAACTGCTGGTTTTGGTGTGGCAATCACCAACATTGGAAACAAGGTTTCTTATGATAACGATGCTTCACAACAATTCATTCCTACCAACTTCCGTATTGGAGGTAGTTTCGAATTTGCATTCGATGATTACAACCGTTTAGGAATCGCCCTTGACTTGAACAAGCTATTGGTTCCAACTCCTTATGGAAAGCGCTCAGACTACGCAACAGAAGAAGAATGGAAGGCAGCAAAACAAGAATACGAGGATTGCAAACCTTTTGCAGGTATCTTCCGCTCTATGGGTGACGCTCCTGGTGGATTCAAGGAGGAGATGAAAGAGTTTAATGTTTCAGTTGGTTTGGAATACTCTTACAATAGAAAATTCATGGTTCGTGGAGGTTACTTCAACGAGGCGAAAGAGAAAGGTAACAGAAAATACTTCTCTGTAGGTGCAGGTTTCCACTTGATGATTTTCGAGTTGAACGCAGCATACCTAATCTCCATTGCACAAACAAACCCATTGGATAGAACATTGAGATTCTCTCTTGGATTCGACCTTGGAGGAATCAAGAGCTTGTTTGGTGCAAACGAGGCTGAAGAGACAACAGAAGAGTAATTATTTAGAACATAATACGATTCAACCGTGATGGGGTTACTTTAAGGTTACCCCATCATTTTTGATTATAATAAGCAAGCAATGAGTTTTAGAGTAGGACAAGGATATGATGTTCATCAATTCGCCGACAACAGAGAATTATGGTTGGGCGGAATACTAATCCCTTACGAAAAAGGTTTGTTGGGACACTCTGATGCAGATGTTTTAATTCACGCCATCTGTGATGCCATTTTAGGTGCAGCACACCTTCGTGACATAGGATACCACTTCCCTGACAATTCGAACGAATTCAAAAACATCGACAGCAAGATCCTGCTAAGGAAAACAATAGAACTAATAAAGGAAAAAGGTTATTCTATTGGTAATGTAGACTCTATTATTTGCGCACAAGCTCCTAAACTAAGTCCCCATATCGAAAAAATGGAAGAGTGCCTGGCTTCTGTTATGGGAGTGGAACCAGATCAAGTAAGCGTCAAAGCTACGACAACTGAGAAACTCGGTTTTGTTGGAAGAAAAGAGGGAATTGCCGCATACGCTACAGTCCTTCTAGAGAAGAATTAATATTATTGATTTAGTTTTTATTCGATACGCATTATGCTAACAATGTTTATAAAAGGACTTATCATTGGATGCATCGTTTCCGCACCCATTGGTCCCATTGGCATATTGTGTGTTCAAAGAACTCTAAACGGAGGAAGAAGGAGAGGAATCGCAACCGCTTTGGGCGCTTCCCTATCCGATCTGTTATACGCTATTATGGCAGTGTTCAGTATGTCGATGGTTGTCGATTTTATCGAAGCCCACCAAACTACACTTCAAATAACAGGAACCATTGCCGTATTCTTTTTCGGTCTTTATACCTTTATGGATGATCCAAGAAAGAAACTAACAAAAATGGAGGAGAACAAAGGTTCTTGGAATGGCCCCAAAACAGACTTCTGGTCCTCTTTCGGTCTTACCATAACCAATCCTCTCGTCATCTTCCTATTCATCCTATTATTTGCAAAATTCCACTACATAAACGAAGAGATAACGTTCTTTAAAAGCATATTAGGAATTGTTTTCATCATGTTAGGTTCTGCCATTTGGTGGACATTCATCGTATACTTAGTAGATATATTCCGAGGAAAATTCAATGTGAGAGGCTTATACATCGTCAATAAAATTACCGGCATCCTTCTTATGGTTATTGCCCCAATCAGTCTTATATTCTCACTATTAGGTTAGTATAATCTTATTTTCAAACAATATGAAAAGAATAGTAACTATTCAAGATGTTTCGTGCGTAGGAAAATGTTCATTGACTGTAGCATTACCTATTATTTCCGCAATGGGAATCGAAACAGCCATCATCCCAACTGCTGTATTGTCAACGCATACAATGTTTAATGGTTTTACTTTCAGAGACCTGACTTCTGACATTGCTCCTATCTGTGAGCACTGGAAGAAAGAAAATATCCAGTTCAACGCCATTTACACTGGCTACCTTGGTTCTTTTGAACAATTAGAATTAATGAAATCATTAATCAATGATTTTGGCGGAAATGACACTATCACCATCGTAGACCCATGCATGGCTGACAATGGAAAGTTATACCCTGGTTTTACACAAGGATTTGCCTTCGCAATGAAAGATCTTTGTAGTAAGGCAGATATTATCGTACCAAACATGACAGAGGCAAGTTTTATGCTTGGCATACCTTATATGGCAAACGGATACGATTTGCAATATGTAAAGGATCTACTAAAGCAACTTGCCAACATCGGTGCAAAGAAAGTTGTTTTGAAAGGAATCGAGTTCTCTGAGGTTCAACCAGAAGTGGGTGATGTTAGAGGGAAAATTGGAATTATGGCTTATGATAAGGAAGCAGATACTTTCAGTTGGTATTTCCACGATAAGATGCCTCAAAGTTTCCACGGCACAGGAGATATTTTTGCCAGCGTGTTCACTGGAGCGATGGTAAGAGGAAAGAGTTTTAAAGAGTCTTATTCTTTGGCTGCAAACTTCGTAGTTGAATCTATCAAAGAGACTCTTTCACACGAAGATCATAATATCTACGGTGTAGACTTCGAAACTGCAATTCCTTACTTGGTAAAGAACCTATAAGAAAGTTCTGCAATAAAATAAAGGAAGACTATTTTTTCAGTCTTCCTTTGTTATTTTCAACACCTTTCCCCTTTCAGTCTTGTAGCAGGAAAGCAAACCATTTAAAGATACAATCCCAAGTATCATATTCGATCTCCCCTCCCATATGCGCTTAACGCTTCCGCGACATTCGAATTATAATCTGTCAACTTCTTGCTTTTTAAAATCTTCTTTCTTGATCGATGATCCAACTCAGGAAGAAGATACTCCCAAAACAAAGTTAGTTTTTGAACCAACTGCAGTTCCCCTCCATTCATCACAGCAGAATATCCTTCTGTCAAATCACTTACAAACTTCTTCAAACGTTTTGATTTTTCCGCACAAGGAATAGCTGCACCCGCAATTAACTCTTCAACCAAAAAAGGATTTTGCAAAAGTCCCCTACCAATCATCACCCCTTGCAAGTTAGGATATTGTTCAACAATTTTACGGCAAGAGTTCTCATCAATAATGTCTCCATTATATACTAATGGCACCAGACACGCATTTCTAAATTTATCAAAAGAGAGCAGGTCTAAATCTCCTTTGTATTGATCCTTACCCAATCTAGCATGCATAGTAATCTGTTTCAGTCCAGCTTCATTCAAGTAAGGTAGAATCTCCATACATTCTAAAGGATCTGTCATACCTAATCTCATTTTAACAGAAAAAGAAATATCAGGATGCAATTTCACAACAGAAAGGACATCCTTTACCTTGTCAGGGCATAACAAAATACCAGCGCCTTTTTGCTTTTTTGCAATCATAGGGAAAGGACATCCAAAGTTAATATCCACACCCCTATAACCAAGGCTTTTCAATTTCGAAACTAGGAGATCAACCTCTTCAGCCGTATTTCCTATCACCTGCGGGATAAGTCTGCCAGTCTTACTTAAATTCTCATTTCGCTCTGGATTTACGTCCTTCTGATCATGCCAACGCATTTCACCTTTTTCCACTCGGCAAAAAGGAGTTAAATATGCATCTAGTCCAGAGAAATGTTTAGAATGAACTTCTCTGTAAACCGAATCTGTAAATCCCTGCAATGGGGCAAAATAGTATTTCATATATACATTATTTACCGAACAAAAAAGGATGCCCTTTACGAGCATCCTTTTCCATATCAGACGACATTATTACTTTGAATTCAATTGAGCATCAAAAACTGCAATAACAGTCATATTAACGATGTCACGAACAGAAGCCTCAACATCCAATACATGAACTGGTTTCTTCAATCCCATTTGAACAGGACCGATGCTTTCGAACATACCCATATTGATCAACATGCGGTATGCAATGTTTGCAGAGTTCAAGCAAGGGAAGATCAATGTATTCACATCCATTCCGTCAATTGAGCTGAATGGATATTTCTCGTGACGAAGTTTCTTATCCAATGCGAAGTTAACTTGCATCTCACCATCAACCATGATGTCTGGATTTTTAGCGTGAAGCAACTCAACAGCCTCATGAACAACACAAGGATTTCCTGTTGAATCAGCGCCAAAGTTAGAGTAAGACAACATTGCCATAACAGGACGTTCATTGAACAACTTAACAGTTCTGTTTGTCAAACGAGCGATCTCTGCCAAAGTTTGAGCAGAAGGAGAGTCGTTGATCAAAGTATCTGCCATATAGAACACGCCCTTAGGAGTGTTGATGATGTTCAATGCAGCCATATTGTTGATACCCTCACGCATACCGATGATATCCATAGCAGGCTTGATAGCATCCATATACTTAGTATAAGAACCAGTAATCATAGCATCAGCCTCACCCATTTCAACCATCATAGCACCGAAGTAGTTGCGATCGTACATCTTCTCGTTTGCCTCTGAATAAGTATAACCTTTACGAGCCAACTTATCAGCGATATATTTAGCATAACGATTACGACGCTCTTCTTCTCTATCGTGACGAAGATTGATGATTTCGATTCCTTCGATATCAATACCATTCTCCTTAGCAATCTTAGCGATACGCTCTTCGTTACCCAACAATACTGGGATACAGATACCTTCTTTCTTTGCTGTAGAAGCAGCAGTCAATGTATTAGCATTGTTTGCCTCTGTATAAACGACACGCTTAGGAGATTTCTTAGCAGCCTCAGTAAGCGAACTGATCAATTGGTTATCCAATCCCATACGAGCACGTAACTCAGCCTTATATGCGTTCCAATCTGTAATATTCTTTCTTGCAACACCAGACTCCATTGCAGCCTTAGCAACAGCAGGAGCAACAGTCTCCAACAAACGTGGATCAAATGCAGCAGGAATGATATAGTCGCGACCGAACTTTAGATTCTTCTTGTTGTAAGCAATAGCAACAGCCTCAGGAACTGGCAACTTAGCCAAGTCAGCCAAAGCGTGTACAGCAGCAAGCTTCATCTCCTCGTTGATTGCCTTAGCGTGAGTATCCAAAGCTCCACGGAAAATGTAAGGGAAACCAAGCACATTATTGATTTGGTTCGGATAGTCAGAACGACCTGTACCACAAATAATATCAGGACGAGATGCCATAGCATCATCATAAGAGATTTCTGGAGTTGGGTTAGCCAAAGCAAATACGATTGGATCATTTGCCATTGAACGAACCATATCTTGGCTCAATACATTACCCTTAGAAAGACCCAAGAAAACATCAGCACCTTTAACTGCCTCTTCTAATGTGTTGATATCACGAGAAGTTGCAAAAGGTTTCTTGCGATCATTCAAATCTGTTCTTCTCGTGCTGATAACTCCCTTAGAGTCGCACATTACGATATTCTCAAGTCTTGCACCCAAAGCCATGTACAACTTAGTACAAGAGTTGGCAGCAGCACCTGCACCATTAACGACGATTTTAACATCCTCAATTTTCTTACCAACCAAATCCAATGCATTAACCAATGCAGCAGAAGAGATGATGGCAGTACCGTGTTGGTCATCATGCATCAAAGGAATATCCAATTCTGCTTTCAATCTATCCTCAATTTCGAAGCACTCAGGAGCCTTAATATCCTCCAAGTTGATACCTCCAAATGTAGGAGCGATTGCTTTTACTGTTTCACAGAATTTATCAATGTCCTTCTCATTTACCTCAATATCAAAAACATCGACATCTGCAAAGATCTTAAACAAAAGACCCTTTCCTTCCATTACTGGCTTACCTGCCTCTGCACCTATATCTCCTAGACCCAAAACAGCAGTACCGTTTGAAATTACAGCAACCAAGTTTCCTTTTGCTGTGTAGTCATACGCTTTTTGCTGATCTTTTTGAATCTCCAAACAAGGCTCTGCAACACCTGGCGAATATGCCAATGCCAAATCTCTTTGTGTAGCTGTTGGCTTAGTTGGAACTACTTGGACCTTTCCTGGTCTTCCTTCGGCGTGATACCTCAACGCATCTGATTGTTTTTTTTCGTCACTCATATTTCAGAATTTATGTTCTTCAACATACTTTTATATTGTCTGCAAAGTTACAAATAATTTTTTAAAACATAACACTTTGCACCCTTTTTGTTTTATTTAGAAACAAAAGGGAAACTCAAACACCACAAACAGGTATCAAAAAGTTTAATATTGTCGTTCCCCAAAGATTGTAGTTCCCAACCTAATCATGGTGCTACCCTCTTCCATTGCGATATGATAGTCGCCAGACATACCCATCGACAACTCTCTAAATTGAGGGGCTACCGTATCTTTCATCTCTCGAAAAAATGCAGACAAAGAAGCGAACTCTCGGCGAACCTGACCTTCATCATCCGTAATAGACGACATTCCCATTATTCCCACAACGGAAACATTAGACAAACTGTTCAACCGACCACTTTGCAACAATTCCCTTGCCGTTTCAAAATCAAAACCATATTTGGTTTCCTCTTTTGCTACATGAATTTCTAACAAACAAGAGACCACTCTTCCGCACTTTTGTGCACATAGATTTATTTCATTCAATAGTTTTTCGGTGTCAACACTATGAATTAAAGAAACAAACGGAACAATATACTTAATCTTATTCGATTGCAAATGTCCTATGAAATTCCACTCTATATCCTTTGGCAACGCTTCATACTTCTGCATCAACTCCTGAACCCTACTCTCTCCGAATAGGCGCTGACCACACTGATATGCCTCCAAAATGGATTCTACAGGATGGAATTTGGAAACTGCCAACAAACGAGTAGTTGCTGGCAGTTCTTTTTTTATATCTTCAATTCTTTGTGCAACTTGCATCTTCCTTTAATTTTCAGGAACAACATAACGGAATATATCCATAATAGGCGTATCTGAAATCGAAACAATCTCTGTATCTGAAATTGTATCTTTCAATCCCTCTTTCAAATTCTTCAATGCATCATCAAAATCATCTGCGTGAACCAAGATTGTGCTATTAAATCTTTTCTCCTTTGCACTAACCTCATCGATCGTAACGAACGACACTTTACACTTGTACCATTTTGATGCCTCAATACTCTCACCAAAGATTTCACTGATCTTTGCCTTACGGATACCTGCAACTGCAAACTCACCCGCATTGTAAAAAGGTGCAACCTCCTCATTCAATCTGGCTTCCGCCTCTGAAAAGGACAATGCATCTACCATATATGTATCTGTGATTTTCTTTTTCTTTCCTGTCGATTCCTCTACTTGATCGTGACTTACTTTGCATTCAAAAAAATTCATAATTAACCTGCTTTAATTTTTCTTTCAATAATTTTGACATTCACATTATAACACGACAAAATTACATCAAAAGAACGAATGGACAAACCGACAATCTTATTTTTTCTTTCTCTCCGAAAAAATTAACAATACACCTCACCCGCATTTCAAAAAAATTATTTTTTCACTATCGTTATTCTAAAAGAAAACTTATTTTTGCACACAAGCAAAAAGATTGTGTAATACAAAATGAGCGAATTATGGCAGATTGTTTTATTCAACACTTTGAAAAATCCATAAAAGAGAATTGGGATCTTACAGCAATGACCAATTATGTAAGTAAAAAAGAATACACTTACAAAGAAGTGGCAGAAGAAATTGCAAAGTTCCACCTTTTATTTAAAGAACTAAACATCTCGCAACAAGACAAAATAGCACTGGTTGGACTAAACACTCCAGAATGGGCTATCACGTTTCTCGCAACCATAACCTATGGAGCTGTCATCGTTCCGATCTTACAAGATTTTCATCCTGACGACATTCAACATATTGTCAACCACTCTGAGTCTAAACTCCTTTTTCTAACAGACTCTCACTGGGAAAACATCCAAGAAGAAAGATTTCAATCTATTCGAGGAATATTCTCCATCTCCGATTTTAGATGCTTATATCAAGCACCAGGAGAAGGTATTCAGATGACAATGAAGCATCTTGATACTCTATTCAAAGAGTCTTACACAAAGGGATTTGAAAAGGAAGATGTCGTCTATGCACAAAAAGATGACAATGAGATGGCCGTACTCAACTACACCTCTGGCACAACCGGGTTTAGTAAAGGGGTAATGCTTAGCGGAGAAAACTTCTGCTGCATGATTGATTACGCGTTCAAATCTGGATTAGTAGGGAAAGGCTACAAGATCCTATCTTTCTTACCTCTGGCTCATGCGTACGGCTGCGCATTCGACTTTATCTGTCAAATAATCGCAGGAGGACACATAACCTTCTTAACGAAACTTCCAAGTCCAAAGGTTTTACTGAAAGCAATGGATGATGTAAAACCTGACTGCATTTTTACGGTACCATTAGTCATAGAAAAAATTTATAAAAACAATATTCTTCCGCAAATTAACAAGACATCCGTTAAAGTTGCGACGAGCATACCTTTTGTGTCCAACAAAATATACTCTGAAATAAGGAAAAAACTTGTCAATGTATTTGGAGGAAGGTTTATCAAACTTGTAATTGGAGGAGCCCCTTTCAACCGTGAAGTGGAAGACTTTCTTTTAAAAATAGACTTCCCATTCACAGTAGGATATGGAATGACCGAATGTGCACCACTTATCAGTGTCGATTGTCAGAAGTTCACACCCCACTCTGTCGGAAAAGTAATCGACGGGGCAATTGTAAAAATCGATTCTGAAGATCCATACAATACCCCAGGAGAGATATTGGTGAAAGGTCGCAATGTAATGAAAGGCTATTTCAAAAACGAAGAGGCAACTCAGAAAGTATTCAACGAGGATGGTTGGCTAAAAACTGGTGACATCGGAATTATCGACAAAGAGGGAAATTTATATATAAAAGGAAGGTCCAAAACTATGATCCTTACCGCATCAGGACAAAATGTATACCCAGAGGAGATAGAAGCAAAAATCAATAATCTCTCGTTTGTTTCCGAAAGTATTGTTATTCAAAAAGAAGATAGGATTATCGCTCTTGTCTATCCCGATTTTTCCGCAATGGATGAGATGGGGGTAGACCCAAAAGATTTGGATTCCATTATGGATGAACAAAGGAAAGAATTAAACAAGAAACTAGCATATTACGAGCAAGTCAAGGCATTCCAAATACATCCAACAGAGTTTGAAAAAACTCCCAAGAAGAGCATAAAAAGATATCTTTACGAAAAATGAAGACACCCTAATTATTATTTATAAACATCATCTAAACTGGTAGAATATTTATATTTTTGCATTATAAATATTTTATACCAATAAAGATGTTGAGTTATATCAAATATTACGAACGGTCGTTCAAGATTCATTGGGATCTCCCAGCGATGACTGACTACAATACAGACATTCGCTACACATATGGAGAAGTGGCAGGAAAGATAGCCAAACTACACATCCTATTTTCCGAACTAAACATTCAAAAGGAGGATAAAATAGCATTGGTCGGAAGCAACAATCACTCTTGGGCAATCACCTTTCTTGCCATAGAAACATACGGAGCCGTAGTGGTTCCTATTCTAAAAGACTTCCACAAAGATGACATTCACCACATCATACACCATTCTGACGCCCAATTGGTTTTCCTTTCAGAAGACATTTGGAAAAACATTGATGTAAGCAACACCCCTCAAGTACGAGGGTACATATCCCTATCCAATACAAGTTGTCTGTATCAGAAAGAGAATGAAAGCATTCAAGAAGTCTTGAAGAACACCAACAATCTATTCAACCAAAAATACCCTAATGGATACAACAAAGATGATGTAAACTTCATAGATAAGGATGACAAAGAATTGGTAATGATAAGTTATACTTCTGGGACGACAGGGTTCAGCAAAGGTGTAATGATTTCAGGGGAGAATTTCCGTGCCAACACAGAGTTTGCACTATCAAAAGATCAAGCGAAAAAAGGGTTTAGGATTTTATCTATGCTTCCCTTGGCTCACGCGTACGGATTGCTCGGTGAATTAATTGCACAAATTTCCGCAGGTTCCCACATCTATTTTCTTAACAAACTCCCCTCTCCCAAAATCCTAATCAAAGCATTATCGGAGGTTCAACCAAACTCCATATTTCTAGTTCCTCTTGTATTGGAGAAGATTTACAAAAACCAAATTCAGCCTACGATTAGTAAGTTTCCTCTTAAAATCCTTATAAAAATACCAGTAATAAAACAGATTATATACAAAAGAATCAGAAAGTCATTAATCGATACTTTCGGAGGCAAGTTCAAAAGTATCGTATTGGGAGGAGCTCCACTGAATGTAGAAACTGCAAATTTCATGGACAAAATAAAATTCCCGTACGTATGTGGATATGGGATGACAGAATGTGCTCCTTTGATTGCATTTGCTCAATTAGAGGAGTATGTGCCAAGATCCGCAGGAAAGTTGTTGCCATGTCTACAAATCAAGATTTCTTCGGAAGATCAATATAAGATTCCCGGGGAAATATTAATAAAAGGGGAATGTGTAATGATGGGCTACTACAAGAATTCCATAGCTACTGCACAAACGCTGGACGAAGATGGATGGCTACATACTGGAGATATGGGTATAATAGACAAAGAGAACAACATATTCATAAAAGGTAGATGTAAGAATATGCTTTTAGGTCCTTCAGGTCAAAACATCTACCCTGAAGCCATTGAAGCAAAACTAGTCAATATGCCTTACGTGTCAGAATGTCTGGTCATTCAAAGCGATAATAAGATCGTAGCATTGGTCTACCCTGACCACACGGTTTTAGAGGAAAATCATATAAAGGGAGAGGAAATGGAAGGAATAATGGAAAGGAATAGAATTGCCATAAACAAAGAGCTTGCCTCATACGAAGCAATAAACAAAATAGTCATAAGAAATGATGAGTTTGAAAAGACTCCCAAAAAGAGTATCAAAAGATATTTATACGAGAACTCTTCCTTATAAATCCAGTTATTGTGCAGAAAAATACTTTTTCCTTAAAATTTTATATTTTTTTTACATTATCATTGAAAAAAAAAGTTAATTAAAGAAACCAATTAAGAAATTAAGTATAATTTTGTGCCGTCTAAAAAGAAGACGTTGTTTAATTTATTTATATAAAAAAAATGAAAAAAGTAGTTTTATTTTTCGCTGTATGTGCTGCTCTAGTTTCTTGCAGCAACGAACAAAAACAAGATGCACAACAATGTGCTGATTCAGCTGCTGCTGTAGTTGATACAGTTGTTGCTACAGTTGTTGACTCAACTGCTGCTGACTCTGTTGTTGCTAACACTATCGAGGCTGCTGAGACCGCTGCTGAGGTTGTTGAAGCTATCGAGAATGCAGTTGAAGCTGCTAAGTAATTCAGCGTTAAATGCGGAATAAAAAGGGCTATCCTATCGGATAGCCTTTTTTTTGTTTTTATGTATGGTAACCTACACTTAGCTAATCACTCCCCAATTTTTCTTTTCTTTCATCAACTGTTGCAATTTCAAATTCAACAAGCGGTTTTTATCGCACAACAAATCAGGATCCTCATCCAACACTTGCCTCGCAACATCTCTTGAGAACTGAACGATTTGACCATCAGTCGCCAAATTTGTAATCTTCAAATTCAAAGCCACCCCACTCTGCTGAGTGCCCTCAATATCTCCAGGCCCTCTCATTTTAAGATCCACTTCCGATATCTCAAAACCGTCATTTGTTCGAACCATCACATCCATACGCTGACGACTCTCCTTCGACAATTTCACCGATGTCACCAAAATACAAAAAGATTGGTCTGCACCTCGTCCCACTCGCCCCCTCAACTGATGAAGTTGTGACAAACCAAAACGCTCTGCACTCTCTATCATCATAACCGAAGCATTCGGCACATTCACACCCACCTCAATAACCGTAGTTGCCACCAACACATTCAACTCTCCTGATGCAAATCGCTGCATTACCTCTTCCTTCTCTGCCGGTTTCATTTTTCCGTGAACCATACCTATACGATAATTAGGTTCAGGAAAAACATTCAGCAATTTCTGGTAACCCGACTCCAAGTTCTCATAATCCGATTTCTCAGACTCCTGAATCATTGGATAAACAATATAGATCTGACGACCTTTAGCTATTTCACTTTTCATAAAGTCGTACAGATCAATTCTTTTAGTATCAAATCGATGAACCGTCTTGATCGGTTTTCTTCCTGGTGGAAGTTGATCGATCACAGAAACATCCAAATCTCCATAGAGCGTCATTGCCAAAGTTCTAGGTATAGGAGTTGCCGTCATCACCAACACATGCGGAGGTTGCACATTCTTAGCCCATAACTTAGCTCTTTGCGCAACGCCAAACCTATGTTGCTCATCTATCACAGCCATTCCTAGATTCTTGAAGACGACCCCATCCTCTATCAAAGCATGGGTTCCTATTATGATTTGAATCTCTCCTTCTGCCAAAAGTGAGAGGATTCTATCTCTATCCTTTTTCTTTGTAGAACCAGTCAACAACTCAATCGAAACACCCATCGGAGACAACATCTTTGACAAGGACTCATAATGCTGAGTGGCCAAAATCTCTGTAGGCGCCATCATACAGGCTTGATAATTATTATCCAATGCCATGAGCATTGTCATCAGTGCAACCAAAGTTTTTCCACTACCCACATCTCCTTGCAAGAGCCTGTTCATTTGTCGTCCACTGCCCACATCAGCACGGATCTCTCGCAACACACGCTTTTGTGCATTCGTCAAATCAAATGGCAAATGTTCTTTATAAAAGGTATTGAAATAGTAATCTATATGATCAAATGCGAGTCCTTTAAACCTTTGAGAACGAAGCTTCGAACTACGCAACATATCCATCTGAATGAAAAACAACTCTTCAAATTTCAGTCTAAACTGTGCCAAACGAAGAGAATCCATATCTTTAGGGAAATGAACCGACACCAATGCTTCGTGCAATGGCATCAGATGATACTCCTCTATTAAATAACTTGGCAGTGTTTCATCAATTCGTTCGCCAACCAAAGACTTAATAATCTCCAGTTCCATTTTTTGAATAGCCTTCGAATTAAGAAAACTACTCTTCATTTTCTCACTTGTATTATACAAGCCCTGCAAACCGCCAATGGATAATTTTGACTTTGCCTCCGCAATGGTTTCCATCTCGGGATGAACCAAACTTACCTTACCGCCAAAGAAAGAGGGCTTTCCGAAGGCCACAAACTCGTGACCCTCCTTATATGCTTCCATTGCATATTTCGTTCCCTTGAACCAAAGCAGCTCCATGGTCGAAACCCCATCAGAGAAGACTGCTGTTGCCCTTTGCTTATGAGCAGAGCCGACCAACGTCATCTTCAAAATACGTCCTCGAACCTGTACAAAAGAAGAGGACTCTGTTAGTTCCGAAATAGCATAGAACTTGCTTCTATCAATGTAGCGATAAGGAAAATAAAAGAGCATATCCTCATAAGTGGAAACTGAAATTTCCTTTTTGAGCATATCTGCCCGTTTAGGGCCAACTCCATGTAAGTAGGTTATGTCCTTCTCTGATAGATTCATTCCACTAAAACGGTTGCTATTTTCATATCGTATGCAGTTGTTATCTTCACATTCTCCCTATTTCCTTTTACCAAAACTATGGATTGTCCTGAAGCCTCAACCACAGAAGCATCATCAGTAAAAGTATCTCTATAATCTAAATGGTATGCCTTTCTTAGCACTTCAAGAGAAAATGTCTGCGGCGTCTGAACCAATCTAAATTTGGAACGATCTCTCGCCTCACTATTTTCTCCAACAACCTCACGAAGAGAATCTACAGAATCCACAACAGGCACTGCCGTTCCATATTTCTCCGCCGCAGCATAAGTTTCCGCAATCGTATCGACAGAGACAAAAGGACGAACTCCATCATGCACTGCCACCAATGCTTCTTCATCACTCGATATTGAGTCTAATCCGTTTTTTACGGAATGATAGCGGGTCTCTCCTCCTTGCACCAACTGATGTCCGACAGAGAAAGAGTACTCATCACACAACTCTTTCCAATAGGAAAAATGATCTTTGGGTAAAACAAGTATTATACGAACTGCGTTGTCATACTCCTTAAATCTCTCTAACGTTCTCATCAAGATGGGTTTACCCGCAACAGGCAAAAACTGCTTAGGTATATCACCTCCCATACGAAGACCTTTTCCGCCCGCAACAATAACAACATATTTCCGCATACTCTTTCCTATTAAATCATTACAATATCTAGTATAGATACAAAAGTAATGAAAAAATGTATGAGAACGACAAATCTCGTTGAAAATCAGGTGCCCTATTCCTTTAGGACTTTCTTCACAAACACTCCATCTTCCGTGTACATTCGCACGAAATAGACTCCTTTGCCATATCCATATCCAAAACAGAAATCTCCAGATACAGCTTCAATGTCGTCAATAAGGATTCCATTCACGGAATAGACTTCTAATCTATTCACTGAGTTAGACGATTGGATGATAAAGTCCCCCTTATTGCAATCGCTATAGAGAATCACATTAGAGGACGAATTAGCAATAGCATTTCCAGAAACATCAACTACCTCAAATTTTACACTATCCGTATAGAGCGGTGCTGTCAATGACTCCACCACATATCTAAGTTTATATTCACCCGATTTCAAATCAAATTGATCCGTAACGTAATCGTACCCTCGTGAACGGCTACTATATTCCATTCCTTTTCGACCAACAAGATGCAGAGTTCCCAACTTTTCGTCGTTCAAATAAACACCCACACTTGCCTCTCCTTCTGTAGAATAACGAATTGATAGTTGCATCAGAGCATCTTCTGTCACAGAAACAGAATATTGCGTCCACTCGCCTGCCTCTGTCTGTTTTATTGAATAGCCCTGACTATTAAACTTTTGCATATACACACTTGCCTCATCCTTATCACGAACCAGTACTCCTTCATTTTTCTCATCCACATCATTATAAGCAACACCTTGTCCGCCAAGGTCAAAATACTCCATTTCGATTCCTCCTGGAATTAGGAACACATCATCATATGGGTTCGATGTAATTATATTTATAACACAATCTTGTTCATCCCTCTTACCATTCTTATCCGTTACAGAGACCTTAAACGAGAAATCTCCTAATTTTTCCGGCTCACCCGAAATTAATCCGCTCTCATCTAACCACAAACCATCAGGTAATGATCCAGCGACAATAGCATATCGATAAGGAGCATCCCCTCCCTCACAATACAAACTATCTTTATACGAGGATTTCAAACCTCCCGAGTTCAATTGCCCATATCTCAACAACTTAGGGTTTTCTATCTTTGGACCACAACGGAAGGTCATTGTTGCTCCCGCTTGACTAAAATCACACAAATAGATACCCGAATTAGTTCCATCCACCCATTTAGCGTTAGGATTTGAATTGTCATCAAAGACAGCTGGACCACAAGAAGAAGACCAGAAAGGATTTCGAACTGTTGCAGGACGACAATCTAACAACTCGTTTCTATTCTCATAAGTGTTATCTCCGGCATCGTTACTATGCCAAATAAATATTCCATTGTCTGTCCTGTAAGACCAAGAGTCATAGTTATAATGATGATCTCTAATCTCAATGTAGAATCTCTCCTTCTTATTTTTCCCATTCCCTTGGTAAACAGCAACGCATCCACATTCCTTCTTCAATTCAATCAATCTTCCATCATGAACATTGGTAATATCAATTCGATTAGTAAGCCAACCTAACTGATCTAATGCCCACGGATTAGGATAAGGAGGGTTCTTTTCATTTGCAATCCAAAATGCATCTCCAATATTATATTTTTTCGAATTATTGTCACTATGTCCATCGTAAGAATAGAAATCGGGCCAATCACATACTAAATGTCCATTCTCATGCACAAAGGTACCCATTGTCAACTCTTTTCCGATATCCGATATTTGATAGGTATGCAAGACACTTCGGCTGATGCCGAACTCGGATAAATCGAATAAGAAAGATCCTTGGTGAGGCCACAAACCTGTTGCCCACTCATTGTTACAAGAACCTGCATACAAAACATTGATAGCTCGAATTGAACCACTTGAGTTTCTCTTAGAAAGATCTCTTACATCAAAACCATCTTTAGCTCTTGTATAAGACTTTAAAGCTGCTTCAATCACAGGGAAGAAGCGCCTCGTAGTATAGTCTGTTGCATCCAAAGGAGAATAATAACTTTTACTTTGCGGTGCAGTATAAAACTCCTTTGGGACATAATTAATATAAGTTAGTTTTCCTCCCGATATCCAAGAGAAATACTTCTTGATAGACATTGAATTTCCAAAAACAGTCTGGTCATCCGAATTGAGGAAAATCTCAATTTGCTCTCGTGAGACATCCGATTTAACATCTTGGAAATCAATTAGAACACATACACCATACACAGTATCCGGCAACACAGTGGCCACCTCTACAGAACCAGCTTTAAGAGTTGCACTTCCAAGTTCCTTACCCAGCAAACGCTTTCTCTCTTCAATGATCTGATCTCTTTTCTCTTTTGATATCCGAAGTTTTGGTTGTAATATTGATTTTACCCTTTCCGGAATTTCGCCTCCTTCATAAACTATTCCGGTAGAAGCATACTCATTGCCATCCGCAGATAACATTGCATAACAAATTGCACCTGTTTTCTCGTCTTTGATTAGTGTATAATGGTCTTCACTCTCCGCATCTATATATACATCCGTTCCATATAGATACACTGTCACTGACTTACCGTCTGGCTGAATCATCTCTTTTGGTGTTCCCTGATACACCCTCGCATTAGATAAGAGACAAACAAACACGCACAAAATCAGCAACAGGCTCTTGTTGATATTCATGGTATGTAAATTTATGATTCTGTAACAAATGTATAAAATAATATGAATACCTCATACAAAGAACAAAAAAAATTTATATTTGCGGATAGGATTAAAAATTTAGTGACATGGAAGACTTAGGATTTGGAGAAGACAGAGAGTTAATTGATTATGTTTTAAATCATATCTCAGAGGAAAACAAAAAAGGATTAACCAGTGAAAAGATTGAGAGTGTACTCGACTTTATGCTTGACTTTTTTGAGTCTAAAGGCTATTTAGACGAAAGCAATATAGATAGCGACCAAGAGGTGGAGATAGACGAAGGCGAGATGAGTTGCTATATAATGGAGAATATAGAACGAGCATCTGTTGCACTAACCGTCGAGCAAGTAGATGAGATTCTTGATTTAGAGTATCAGTTCAACCAAGAAGATGGAGTATACGATTAAAAGCAAAAGGCCGAAACTCAATGAATTTCGGCCTTTCTTTTCGATATAACCACAACTATAAGCTTTCATAAATCTGATGAGCAAAATCGGACAATGTAATGTCTCTTGCTCCCATAATCAAAATCACATCCCCCTCTTTTCCATTCTCTTTCAAATAAGGGATCATATTATTTCTATCAGGGAAAAACAGTACTTGGTTACTTGTTTTTTCAATTTCCTTTACCACATCTGCAGTAGTCACATCACGAGAGACCGTACCTCCGGCATAATAAACATCCGAAAGCACAAAATAATCACTCGGTCTTAAAGACTCTATCACTTCTGTTTCCAACTCTCTGTGCATAAACTTTAGTGGTCCAAATCCATGAGGTTGGAACCAAGCAAAGACTCTTGATCCGATGGTTTGACACGCACGGATAGCACAAACGACCTCCGCCGGATTATGAGCAAAATCATCGATGATCGTCACTCCATTTTTATTTCCCACATACTGGGTTCTTCTATAAATGCCCTTGTAGTTGAGAAGAGCCTTTGCACTATCTTCGACACTAACACCTACTGCAGCACACGCAGCAATAGCCGCCAAAGCATTCTCCATATTATGCTTCCCAATCACAGGGATCTCAACAGGAACATTATTGCACCTAAAATGAATAGAATAACCTTTTTGTTCAAAGTCTGTTCCATTAAAACCAACTTGAACATTCTCTACTCCGAAATCGTTCTTCACATTTTGAGACAACTCCATGCTTTTAGGATGACTCTGATTTACAATAAACGATCTGGTAGTGTGTGATTTGAATGTTTTGAATAATTCTGTCAACTCATCGTACTCCTTGTGGTCTCTATCCATATTCAAAAGGAGAGCGATCTCCGAAGTGTAATTTACGATAGAACCATCCGACTCATCAGCCTCTATCACCAACCAATCGCTCTTACCAACCCAGGCGTTGCCTGGCAACCCTTTCTCTTGCAAAGTGGTCAGACCAGCTCCACTCATAATGGAAGGAGAAACACTACACTCTTCCAAAATGTGAAATATCATAGCGGATGTGGTAGACTTTCCAGAAGTACCACCTACGGCGATTGTCCTTTTTGTTCTTGAAATAGACGCCAACAATTCAGAGCGCTTTACAATAGGAATTTGCAATTGTTTTGCTTTTTGGATCTCTACATTACTCTCTTCTATTGCAGTAGATACAACAAGCACATCCACATCAGATGTAACCCCAGATGCATCCTGAAAAAAACACTGAATACCTTGTTGTTCAAATTGTTTCTGAATAAGGAGTCCCCCCCCCTGTTTAAACTGGCGATCACTTCCTGAAACTGTTTTTCCTATACCTCTTAAATATTGAGCAATAGCACTCATTCCAGTTCCTGCTATACCAACGAAAAAGAAATGTTGGTCCTTCTGATAATCGTATGTTTGACTCATATTATTCTATTCTTGTTTGTAATGCAATATTAACAAAAAAGCCCTCCTTCTGCAAGAAGAACGACATCTATTTTTACGCTTATCTTCTGCCTATGATTTTATACAAGTTCCTTGTTTGAACGCGCATTTGTTTTTTAGACAGAGTAACAATCCTAAACTTACCTTTTATCGATTTATTTACAATCATTACCCCCTGGTCATCAAGTGTTATATCCAATGCATTCGAGCAAGTCATTTTTTCAAAATTAGAAACACAAGCCAATGAAGCAACACCATCCCAGCAGTTATTAATCACTTTGGGATTTATTGTTTGAAAAACTTTCATCAATGGATGATTCCGACTTCTATCCAACTCCTTTATAATCTTTCCAACAGACAATTGAAGCTTTGTCTCGGAAGGGACAATCGAAATGGTCGTTGGCCACTGTTCGAAGACAACCCTTGCAGAAGAAAGGTCATTTCGAATATTATAATCCACTTTTTCTGTAGACCCACACATTGCAATCATTGTCTTTACTTTTTTCTTTACCAATTCCATACCATTAAGAGGAGAATATTCATCCGGAGGACTTTGTAACAACCGAGACAAATTCGTAAAGAACCCCACAGAAACGATTGTTACAGAACTATCTTTTTCCGCAGATAATAATTTTCTATAAAGAGAGACAGCCTCTACTGTGTTTTCGTTCGTCAAATTCCGATTTGAATTTCCGCAAATAATCGAACAATAATCATTAAAGATTCGACTATCAGCAACCCCTTTGTTTACCATTCCGACTGGAGTTTTCTCATAGCCATACCAAGTATTCAAAATCTTGATTGTCGGAACTGCCAATTCAATATCATGATTAACCATCACTGACAATAGGGAAAAACCATCCATCTCACTTTGAGGATGCATCAGCACATCCAAAGCCCAAAGATCATCCAAAGCATTACCCATATCCGTATCCAAAACCACCCTATTGGAGGCTTCAAATGATTGTCCATTCACAAAAATAGAAGAAGAAAGAAAAACAATCAATGCAAAGAATATATTTCTACCTTTATACATATTTTAACTAATTAGAAGTTTATTGCAAAGATATTATGAATTATCGTAATTTTATTTGCCTATATTTGTCCAAACAAACAAGGTTTTGCCTATGAAAACGAATTTGAACTTTTATTATAGAATCATATATCTATTTATTATGTGGGGATTATTTTCATCATTCAGTTATCAATCCTCCTGGGAGGAAGTAGAAAAAGCACAAGATTCCAAACCCAAAACGGCTTTGGATTTGGTTGGAAAGATAGAAGCGGAAGCGAAGAAAGAGAAGAACTATCCCCAACAAATACGATGTCTAATCACCCGTGCCAACATCCGAAAGAGATTTGAAGACAATTCTTTTATTGATTGTCTAAAGGAGGTGGAAAATTTCTCAAAATCTGCCAAAGATCCTGTTGCGAAACAACTATCCTCTTTCTTATTGGGAACATTGTATTACAATTATTACATAAACAATTCGTACAAAATTGATAGAAGGACAGAATTGATAGACTCCATTCCGGAAGACATCAAAGAGTGGACTACCAATATTTTTGTAAATAAAGTAAGATCTCTTCATCTGCCATCATTAACATTCGATGCATTCAAGAGCGTCCCCTCATCAGAATACACGCCCATCCTCCAACAGAATTCGGAGAGCAACAGTAATATCTACGCCCCTACTCTATACGATTTTCTATTGAACGATTTGGGTAATAATTACTCTGACAAGTTTTACACCCAAGCAGAAAAGGAAGATTTTCTTCTTCGTCTGATTGAGATGCATAAAGACGACAAAGATCGTAGTGCCTATACTAACGCAAAACTAAAATGGTTGCGCATTCACTATCCATCACCTTCTCATCGTGATGAATACATCAACCAACTAATGTCGTTGAAAAAGGAATTAAATGGAGAACCAGCCACAGTAATTGTTGTCGCTCCCTTATGCGAAGAATTAAAAGCACGCGACATGGAACAGGAGAATCCTAATTCAGATATTCCTCAAACCATTGTAGACCTATGCAATGAAACCATAGAAAAACACCCAAAGCATCACTACATAGGTGTCATAAAAAATTTCTTAGACGAGGTAGAAAGAGCCTCCATAAACATTTCCATGGAAAATGCAAGACCAAACAAAGGAGAAAAAATAGCATTAAAAATAAGATACGCAAACACCACATCTCTGAAACTAAGCCTCTACAAATACACTTTGACTCCAGAGGAATGGTTGTTGAAGGATTACAAGGAGAGACAAACTGCAAATTCCAAAATAGGCAGCTACGAATACACATTGGCAAAGAGCAACTACTATATTCCATTGGACACCGTGGTTGAAATTCCTGCACAAAATTATGGATCATACTTCATCCGTTTGGAAAACGACAAGCAACAACGTGCAGAATTCTCGGTAACCGACCTATTCTATCTTCAAAAACAAAATAGAAATCTGAAGGACGAATACATCATTGTTGATGCAAAAGACGGTTCCCCTAAGAAAGAGGTAACCCTTTATGCAAAAAAGTACAAGCATTATGAATCGTTAGAAACTCCTATTTATGGTAAAACGAAATCAGACAAGGATGGCTGTGCCGTATTGGATGTAAAACAGAACGGAAGATATGCGATCTTCATGGAAGATGGAGCCGATAAATATCAATATATAGCATCTGCTCACATATACAAGAACAACGAAAAATACGTATCTGACAACGAGAGTGCCCAGCTCTCCATATTCACAGACAGATCTATTTATCGTCCTCAACAAATCGTACACTTCAAAGCGATTGCATATCAGTTAGGCAAAGGAATTTCTCAAGTTCTTCCTAACGAAAAGGTAAAAATAGTCCTTCGAGATGCTAATTATCAAGTAATTGGAGAACAAGAGCTAACCTCTAACGAGTTTGGATCCATATCCTCGTCATTCACTCTTCCATCCAATTCATTATCAGGAAGATATTCATTAGAATGCGTATCAAATTCAAAATACGGTAGTTGCAGTTTCTCTGTTGAAGAATACAAAAGACCTACTTTTGAAGTGAAGATGACACAACCTACCTCTTCTTTTTCTTTTGGAGACACCATTGAGATAAAAGGAGAGGCGAACTATCTATTAGGAACACCACTCTCAGAAGGGAAAGTGGAATATAGAATTGAGAGAAAAGGTTTGTGGTTCTGTTGGTGGCAACCTTCATTCAACATAACCATTGCCACGGGAGAAACCTCCTTGTCAAAAGATGGTTCCTTCACAATTCCTTTTACTCCTCAAAAAGAAGAAACAACAGAGAAAAGGTACTACAATTTCATCGTTCATGCAAAAGTGACTGACACCAATGGAGAAACCCACGAGCAAGAGATATACCTGCCTGTAGGAGATAATTCGATGATGTTCATCCATCCGAACAAAGACAGATGTACAATAGAAGATTTATCCAAAGAAACTTTCTCTATTCTTAATCTAAGTGGCAAAGGACAAGAATGCAAAATCGCCTACTCCATCAGATTGAATGAAGTTTCAATAGCATCAGGTGAAACAAAATCCAATGAAGATGGAAAATTCTTCATTCAAGAAGAGACCACCAACTGGACATCTGGCAAGTATTGCATAACACTTAAAACGACAGATGAGAAGCAACGAGAAATAAAGGATGAATTCTCCATCATCCTTTATCGCACAAACGACCAAAAGCCACCTGTTGAATCTCCTTTATGGATAGAGAATTTCAACGACGCAAGCCTCTCTTGGAATGAGGCCTACAAAGTCAGAATAGGAACTTCCTTCTCCAATGCACATATGCTACTAATCATAGACAATGAACATGGAGAGGTAGAAAAGAGATGGGTGGACTTAAGCAACGAAATCAAACCTTTTGAATTCAAATTAACGAAGGAAGATGGAGATGCAAAGATGATTCGTTGCTTCCTTGTTTACAACAACAAGTGTCATGAAAAATCATTCACGATCAGACTAAAAGAGGAAAGCAAAGAGTGGCCAGTTCAACTATCTGTTTTTCGAGACAAAATGCAACCTGGTTCAAAAGAGGCTTGGACCTTAACATTACCCAAAGGGAAAGATACTGAGGTATTAGCATCCATGTATGACGCATCTTTAGACCAAATCAAATCTCATTACTGGAACTTCTCACCTCTATATCACAGATATGTGTCGTTCCCTTATTGGAATAGATGTTTTATTCCATCTGCAGGAATATATTACGAAGGAGTATACAAATTCAACAACTATTCCGGAATACAATATGACCATTGGATGCCTCTTCCATCCGAGAATCGTGAAGAGTTGCTCTTTGTTACTAAAGCAATGGTAATGGAAGAATCTGCAAGTCTCGATATGGCATTGCAAGGATCTGTATCTGGCATAAAGGCGCAAACATTGAATTCAGGTTCGGTAAAACAAGCTAGAGCTGCAGGAAAGATGATGGCAACGGATAATGCCATAGAGTCAGAGTCTGAAGGCGCTGACTCATTTGAAGGAATCGGAGATGTACAACTTCGTAGCAATTTTGCAGAAACTGCATTCTTCTACCCTCACCTAACAACCAACGAAAACGGAGAGGTTCAATTTCATTTTCAGATGCCAGAAAGCCTTACCCGCTGGAACTTTATGGCCTTAGCTCATACGAAAGATCTTTACTACGGAAAAATGACTCAAAAGGTGGTAACACAAAAGGAGTTTATGATATCACCTAATCTTCCTAGATTTTTCCGCCACGGAGACAAATGCGTGTTGACCGCCAAGCTAATCAACCTATCGGACCAACCGCAGAAAGGTAAAGCCATACTCCAACTTTTGGATCCCGTATCAGAAAAGGTGTTCTCTGAAAAAGTAGTAGACTTTGCTATCAATGCGAAAGAGAACGGAATTGCTTCTTGGTCATTCGATGTACCACAAGACTTAGATGCCGTTATCGTAAGAACCATCGCTAAAGGAGAGCTCTTCTCAGATGCAGAACAATCGCTTAAACCGATTCTTTCGGATAGAATGGTAGTGACACAATCCCTACCTTTAATTGTTCGTGGAGGCAAAACAAAGGAGCTAACTTTCGACAACCTTGTAAAGAACAATTCGTCAACACTATCCACGAAGTTCTTAAAACTCGAATTTGCAACCAACCCTATCTGGTATGCAATACAAGCATTACCTTCTATTGCATCAGTTGAGCACGAAAATGCAGTAAGTTATTCCGCAGCCCTTTTCGCAACAAAGATGGCTGAACACATTGTTCATTCCAATCCTAAGATATTCAACATCATCCAACTTTGGAAGGAACAAGGGGGCAACAAAGAGACTCTATTGTCTAACTTGGAGAAAAACCAGGATGTAAAAAACATACTGTTGACTGAATCTCCATGGGTGATGGATGCAAAAGACGAAACAGAGCAGAAACAACGATTAGCCACCCTATTCGACCTCAACGATCTACAACAAAAAAGCGACAACTGGTCAAAAAAATTATCTGAATACAGAACCAGCGAAGGCGCCTACTCTTGGTGTAAAGGTATGTATCCGAATAGACACACAACCCTATTCGTCATGGATAATATCGGAAGATTAAAAAAGGCTGGTATTGCAACAAAAGAAGAGGCTAATCAATCGGATATCAAGAGAACGTTAACTTACTTGGATTTTGAGTTGAAAAAGGATTACGACCAGTTCATAAAATACCATCCAAAGAAGAAAAAGGAAGATGCTTATGTCAGCATGATACACCTATACTACTTCCAAGTGAGATCTTTGTTCCCTGAAGTTGAGATTCCCAAAGAGGTGAACGAAGCCTACAACTTCTACTACGATGTACTTAAAACACATTGCTCCAATCTTTCTTTACAAGGGAAAGCGCTTGCAGCAATTACATTGCAAAGGAAAGGAGACTCTCAACTTGCAAAAGAGTTGATTGAATCATTAAGAGAGCACTCTACCACACAAGAAGATTTGGGAATGTACTGGCAAAAGAATGTAAGTGGATACTTTTGGGAAGACGCCGCCATCTCTACTCACACTCGCATCATGGAAGCATTTACGGAGGTTGATCCAAACAAAGCTGAGCAAGATGAATTGAAGCTATGGCTACTCAATCAAAAACGCACCCAAAACTGGGACAACCTAATAGCCAACATCGATGCACTGAACGTATTGCTATTAAGTGGCAACAACTGGATCTCTACCGATAATAATGTAACCATTCAATTGGGAGAGAAAACAATCCAACCAGAAAAGAAGGAGGTAGGTACTGGTTACTTTGTAGAAATCATAGATGGGAAAGATGTGAAACCAACTATGGGACAAGTGAAGTTACAAAGCGAAGAAGGAGGAAACATCTCCTGGGGCGCACTTTACTGGCAATTCGAGGAGCAGTTGAATAGTATTGTAAAAAACAAAACTGCTCTTCACATTGAGAAGTTGGTGATGTTGGAAGAGAACCATAATGGCAAGACTGTTCTAAAAACCATCAAGGACGACACCCAACTTAATGTAGGTGATAAAATAACCGTCCGTCTAACTCTTAGAACCAGCCAGGACTTGGATTATGTTTCATTGAAAGGCCAACGAGCAAGTTGTTTAGAGCCAGTATCACAAACATCCGGTTATCGTTGTTCTGAAGGATCTTGCTACTATCAGTCACCAAAAGATGCTGCAATGTACTATTTCTTCGATCATCTTTCAAAAGGAACTTATGTGTTTGAATACTCATTGTGGGTAACACACGCAGGCTCATATTCCAACGGTATCTCTACCGCACAATGTATGTATGCGCCAGAGTTCCTTTCTAATACGGATGGAGTAAAGATTCAGGTTAAGGAATAAACAGCAACAAAAAAAGGCTCGAGGAAACATTTTCTCGAGCCTTTACTATTTCTTTTTTCATAAAGATTATTCGTAACGAATAGCCTCTATAGGATCCAACTCAGATGCTCTTTTTGCAGGATACCAACCGAAAACGACACCCGTTAAAGTACAGACTAGAAAAGATAGTACAACAGAATATCCCTGTACAAAAACAGGCCATTTCAATACCAGTTCTAACAGATAAGAGATACCCACACCAAATAGGACTCCGATGATACCTCCTGTTACACTTATCAAAATAGCCTCAATCAAAAATTGAGACAATATATCGATACCTCTCGCACCCACAGACATACGCAAACCTATCTCTCGTGTACGCTCGGTTACCGACACATACATAATATTCATAATACCAATACCTCCAACAATCAAGGAGATACCCGCAATGCATGCAAGCAATTTTGTCATCATATCAGTAGTGGATGTCATCATAGAGCTCAACTCCTCCTGTGATCGAACAGAGAAATCATCATCATCCATATCTCTCAATTTATGACTATTTCGAATTACTTCCGTAATCTCTCCAATCGCCTTATTGGTTACTGATTCGGATACAGCAGATGCGTAAATACCATTTAGATAATTGATGGATGACACACGCTTTTGCACTGTTGTATAAGGAGCAAGAACCACATCATCTTGATCTTGTCCCATGCTATTGTATCCCTTGGAAGCTAATACACCCACTATGGTGAGCGGAATCTTATTGAAACGAATAGTCTTTCCTATCGGATCACTTTGGTCGGGGAATAGATTATCTACAATCGTCTTTCCTATCACACACACTTTAGCCGAAGATCTGATATCTTGTTCCGTGAACAGTTCTCCTTCCGACATCGATAACTTACGAATCTCCAAATAATCAGGTGCGACACCCGTCACTGTACTAGGATAATTGTTGTTTCCATTAATCAACTGTCCACTGCTACTTACCACGGGTGACAAATACGATACATAATTCGTACATTTAGATCGTATAGCCTCATAATCTTCGTTTTTCAAAGTCTGCATGTCTGTACGACTCATACGAACACCACCACCTCCTCTACTATCCCTATTCCCTGGATTAATCATAATCATATTAGATCCCATTTCCGAGATCTGACTTTGGATACTTCTTTTAGACCCCTGTCCTATAGCCAACATTGCTATGACAGAAGCCACACCAATGATAATTCCAAGCATTGTAAGAAAGGAACGAAGTTTATTGTTATTGATAGCACGTAATGCTATCTTCAAAAGGTTCGTTAAATTCATTCGTTCTGTTTTTTATATTAATCATCTGTCTTTGGCAAATTAGCAAGAGCCTCCTTTGCTGATGCAATATTCGTATTTACACTATCTTCTACCACTCGTCCATCACGAAGAACGATGTTTCGACTACTATACTGAGACAACTCTGGATTGTGTGTAACAAAAATGATAGTCCTACCCTTTGCATAGAGCTCCTGAAACAACACTAATATTTCAAAGGAGGTCTTCGTATCAAGATTACCCGTTGCCTCATCTGCCAAGATAATCACAGGATCATTTACCAAAGCACGAGCAATAGCCACTCGCTGCTGTTGCCCACCAGACATCTGATTTGACTTATGGTTAAGTCGTTCTCCCAACCCCACTGCTTTTAAACATGCAATAGCTTTTTCTCTTCGTTGCGCTTCAGAAACAGATGTGTTATACATTAAGGGCAACTCCACATTCTCCACAGAAGTGGTCTTCGCCAAAAGATTGTAATTTTGGAAAACAAAACCAATCTTTCTATTTCGAAGTATCGCACGACTATTTTTACTCATCGTACGTACAGACACCCCATCCAGATAATACTCGCCAGAGGTTGGTGTATCAAGACATCCTAAGGTATTCAGCAAGGTAGATTTACCAGAACCTGAAGTTCCCATAATCGTCACAAACTCACCTTCGTAGATCGTAAACGAAACGCCACGAAGCGCGTGCACCACCTCATCACCCACTTGAAAATCCCTACGGATATCTTCCAATCGGATAATTTCTTTTTTTTCTTCCTGTTTCATACAAGAGTGTTATTTTCGTTTTCCTCCTGGACGCTGTGGCATAAACGGACTATTACTACCTCCTGTTGCCTGTGGTTTTGCCCCATCCTCAATTGTAAGAGAGTTGACAATCAACTGTTCACCAACATTCAGACCAGAAATAACTTCCATACGAGACCCATTCGTCACACCTGTTTTGACTACTCGCTGTTCTGCAATGGAATCACCTAACAACACCCAAACGGTAGACCCTTTTGCTTCATCCTGAGGCAACCAAACTGCTTTCATTTTTGGAGGTAACAACGATTCATCCATTTGAAAACGAAGTGCCTTATTAGGAATGGTCACAATACTATCTTTATCCATTGTCAAGATAGAGATGTTCGCTGTCAAACCCGGCTTTAGTTTCAAATCAGGGTTCTTTGCATCCACAATCACCTCATAAGTCACAACATTAGAAGTGGTCGTCGGTTCCATTCTCACCTGACGAATTTTACCAACAAATCGATCATTAGGGAAAGCATCAACCGTAAACTCAACTTTCTGACCCTCCTTCACCTCTCCTATGTCTGCCTCATCTATATTAGCAACCACCTGCATATCGACAAGATTTTCCGCAATAATAAAAAGAGTCGGAGTCGTCATCGATGCAGTCACAGTCTGGCCCTCTTCCACTTCCACCGAGAGAACAACACCATTGATAGGCGAAGTAATCGTAGCATAGCCTAAATTTGTTGTGGCTCTATCCACTTCAAACTTGCTTTTTGTAACCGCATTCTTAGCTCGGATATATTGATATTCAATCTCTTCAAATTCAGAATCACTTATCAAATTCTTTTCATGAAGGACCTTATTTCTGTTATATACTTTCTCGTGGTATTGGAACTCATTTACAGATGTAGAATAATCTGTTTTTGCAGCACTCAACGAAGTGCGAAGTGTTGATCGATCCAATTCCGCCAAAAGCTGACCTTTCTTTACAATCGAGTTGTAATCCACATACAACTTGTCAATTTTTCCAGAGACCTGAGTACCCACTTCAACCTCCGTAACTGGTTCAACCTTACCTGTTGCTGTTACCGAGTTTGTAATTCTCCCCAACTCCACCAATTCAGGAACCACAACCGCATGAGGTGGTTTCTTCTTAAAGAATAATGAGTAAACCAGTATTCCTGCAACAAGTGCAACGATAGCAATGATAAAAATCTTTTTCTTATCCATATTCCACTTCTTTATATCACAAGTCACTAAATTAAAAAACAAGTCTCTATTTCAGACTTGTTTTTCGACCAATCGATCTATTTCATCGACGAAAGGAATCCTCACTCCTCTATCATTTATTTTCCTCACTCAAAATCTTCTCAACCGCAGGAATCCAATTCTCCCCATTTTGAGGTTTATAAATGTGGAAACCCAGCAGACGACCCATTGCAATATTTTTTTCCCCATCATCAACAAACAGCGTCTCTTCTGGTTTTAACGGTGCCTCTTCCATTACTTTCCGAAATATAGCCTCATCGGGTTTGGTCATCTTCATCTGATAAGAGGCAAACATCTTATCAAAATAGTAAGACAACGGTTTTCCCAATGATGAAAAATCAGAGGTGTTCGCCTGTTCGAACACATAGGGATTTATATTACTCAAAAGATATATCTTATATTGCGAACGATGCTCTTCTATCCACTTCAACTTCTCCGGGTTTACACCCTTTGTAATGGCAAGCCAAGCCTCTTCAATCTCTTCATCCGAAACATTCTTACCCACCTCTTTACGAAAAGCATCATTAAACCCCTTTCGATCCAAATGACCTTCTTCTACAGCTAAAAAAATACCATTCTGTCTGTATAAATTAAGATAATCAGAGATGTTTTCCATTCCCAAAGCACGAAATTTACTGCTTGCAGCCTCCAAATCCGCATCGATAATCACACCTCCAAAATCGAATAATAAATTTTTTATCATATAACATTCTTCGTTTATGGGAAACCTTCTCCTAAATTTCCCAGTTTTCTGCAAAGTTAATGCTTATTCCTAATCTTTACACATTTAATTTGTAGGATTATATTTTTAACTTTGCATTATACAATCATCCATTTCATAAATGAAAGAAGATTACTCAGCAAATTTCATAGGTATCAAACGACACCGAATTACTACAGATGGCGAGGGAGTAACTACATTAGTTGCCTTCTATGGATGTCCCCTTCGTTGCCAATACTGTCTTAATCCTCAATGCAACGAGCCAAGTTCCAAAATATTAAAAAGAACAGTCACTGAACTTTTCGAAGAGACCTCCATTGACAATCTCTATTTTCAAGCAACAGGAGGCGGAATAACGTTCGGAGGCGGAGAACCTTTGCTAAATAGCGATTTCATAAAACAATTCCATGATATTTGTCCGGAGAACTGGAACATCAACATCGAAACTTCTCTCAACGTAGAATTATCTCACATAGAAAAAACTATCAACTTCGTTCATCAATACATTATTGACATAAAAGATCTCAACCCTCGTATTTACCTCAACTATACAGGGAAAGACAACGTGCAAGTGCTATCCAATTTGAAATGGATTAGCGAACAAGGCCTACAAGGAAAATGCAAAATCAGGATTCCTCTAATTCCCTCTTTTAATACCGAGACAGACCAAGACAATAGCATTGCTCTATTAAAAGAATTTGGGTTTAGCCATTTCGACAAGTTTAAATACGACACAGAACGACCGTTGAAGAAAAAAGCAGGGAACTCTTAAAAAGAATTCCCTCCTCATATCAATTGACATCGATTGATTTTATAATCTTTTGTGGGAAAGGAGGAAGAGACTTCATCCACTCCATTACTTCATCCTCTCCTCTCTCTTTTAATAAGTTTGAAAGGTTATAATAGAATTGAGTCGTATAAAGATAACCATCCTTTTGAGTCTCCTCCTTAACAATCTCTAAAGGAACTCTCAGTTTGACACCTTTGTAGTCAATTCGGCAACTCAAACTATCAGTTTCAGATAAAGGATTCGTCCTCAATATCGACATAGAAAATGTCATTGGCATATTTCCCTCACGCAAACGAACATAAAAGAACGCAGAAAGTACGGGAGAGAAATCGATCTTGTCTTTGGGTAAATCCATCAAACGAAGATCCTCCGCATGATACATCGTACAATTATCCGATTGTATAATGTCATCCTGATGGCTGTATGCAAAATAACCGACAACACATGCCAAAACAACAACTATGGGGATGATTAGTTTTTTCATCTCATTATGCCTTTAATGCACCAACAATCTCTTTAATAGAAGAACATCCGTGTCTCTCCAAGTAATCATTAATACCAGCCACCACCTTCAATGTAACAGCAGGATCTATGAAATTAGCTGTACCAATCTCTATCGCAGAAGCTCCAGCCAAAAAGAATTCGACAGCATCTGTTGCATTCATAATACCACCTAATCCGACCACAGGAATCTTCACAGCCTTTGATACTTGCCAAACCATACGCAAGGCAACGGGTTTCACGCAAGGTCCCGACAATCCACCTGTTACTGTAGAAAGAATTGGGGTCATTTTTTCCGCATCAATAGCCATTCCCATCAATGTATTGATCAAAGATACACTATCTGCACCTGCACCCTCTGCCGCTTTTGCAATCTCTGCGATGTTAGTTACATTTGGTGATAGTTTTACGATCAATGTTTTTTTATAAGCCTTACGAACAGCAGCAACTACAGACTCTGCACCACTGCAAGTTGTTCCAAAAGCCATACCTCCTTGCTTTACATTAGGACAAGAGATATTCAATTCAATAGCAGGAATATTATCCAACGCGTTGATTTTTTCCGCAGTTGCCACATAATCATCCACGCAAGAACCCGATACATTCACAATCATGTTCGTCTGAACATCTTTGATTCGAGGATATATGTTCTGAATAAAATAATCAACGCCCTTGTTCTGTAAACCAACACAATTCAACATACCAGAGGGAGTCTCTGCCATACGAGGATACGGATTACCTTCTCTATGCGCCAAAGTTGTACCTTTTACAATAATACCACCAATTTGACTGATGTCGATGAAATCTGCATACTCTTCTCCATAACCAAATGTTCCTGATGCAGTCATCACTGGGTTTTTCATCTGCAACCCACCTATATTCACTCTTAAATCTGCCATGTCAAATCCTTTATATTAAATACTGGTCCATCAGAACATACACACTTATGTCCCTCTTTCGTTTCTGTCACACAACATAAGCATGCTCCCAATCCGCAAGCCATCTTGTTTTCCAAAGAAACCTCACAGTCAATAGCGTGTTGCGAAGCAAATGTTGCTACGGCCTTCATCATAGGCGTAGGACCACAAGAATATATCTTATCAAAATTCTCTACCGATAAAACAGAATGGTTAGTTACAAAACCCTTCTCTCCTTTCGATCCATCCTCTGTAGTAACCAATACTCTACCAACCTTCTCAAACTCTGAAAGTTGAAGAAGATCCTTTCCGGAACGAGCTCCCAAAAGGAACGTTGGCAAATAGCCTTTACTCTTCAAGTAACTTCCCAAATCCAATAATGGAGCAATTCCAACACCTCCACCTACCAACAAAAGTGATTTTTGTTGTGGCTGAGGATCAGAGAAACCATTACCCAACGGCAATACCAAATTAAGAGTATCGCCAGATTTCAAAGTTGACAACTTCTTAGTTCCATCTCCAACCAACTGGATGAGAAGCCACAACTCATTCTTCGTTCTGTCCACAAAGTGAATTGAAATAGGCCTTCTTAAAAATGTCGTATTGGAATTATCAACACGAACTTCCGCAAACTGACCTGGTCGCACCTCTGGCAAAGTGGCTTCCGAAGTCAATTTCGTCAAAATATGCTTGTCGCCCAATTTCTCATTGGAAACGACCTTTAAATCTACTATATGTTTCTTCATAACACTTGTAATCTCAATATTTGCAAATATACAATTTTTTACATTACAATAAGACCTTTTCAATACACTATAAAGAACCAGACAAACCACCAGTCTTACATATATCCACTCATAATTATTCATTATTCATAATTATCCTATACCTTTGCACAACATTGGGAACACGTAGATTATTGATATGAATACAGAAAAGACAAATCCGCTAATAACAGCACTATTGCTGTCCATTCTCCTTATTCCCAACATAGCAACTCTTTTCTTTTCGGAAGATGTTGTTGGATTTCCTGCAAAGATGACAGGTTACTCTGTTGTCGTATTAATCTGCATATTTCTACCCACCATATTTCTAAAGAAAAAGCAATACTTCCTTTTAGAAGGCTTGCTAAGCATATTTATTGCTCCTATTGAGATATCCAGTCTGTATCTCAGTCACACCACCACCAATTTTATGATGATGGACACTATCTTGAACACCAACATAGAAGAAGCAATAGAACTATTAACCTCTTTATACTCCTTTGTCATATCCGTGGTTGGCATATGGATACTCTACTTTTTCCTTGTGTTCAAATACGTGAGAAAAGACACTTTTCTTCCGCAAAAAGTTCAAAAAGTTT
Source organism: Paludibacteraceae bacterium (assembly GCA_045600225.1). GTDB lineage: Bacteria > Bacteroidota > Bacteroidia > Bacteroidales > Paludibacteraceae > UBA1181. Next base: position 6,138 of record JAZRXL010000024.1, on the reverse strand, counting down.
TGCTCATCTCCCTTCCTATCGTTTTCCTAATTGGTTGCGTATATTTCTTCACCTTAACAAGAATCACTTACACAAGTGAGAAAACCACATTAAAGGACAATCTAATCGACACGAAAGATATGATGGTGAGCAAATTCAATAAAATATTTCCTTTCGATGTCTATTTGGCAACCATTGACGTTCTACAAAAAAGAGAAGAGGTTAAAGCAAGCCATGAGAAACTGAAAGATTTCTCGTTTGGACTCCAACCGAAAGAAAACAATGACGAAGAAACCTATGTGCTTGTTATAGGAGAAACAGCCCGATGGAAGAACTTTGGCATCAATGGCTACCATCGAAACACCACCACAAATCTTTCCAAAGTACAAAACCTTGTTTCTTACAGTCACTTCGTCACACAAGCAAACCTAACAAGCAACTCCATTCCATTAATCTTAACGCGTGCTGATGCGTCAAACAAGGAAATCGCCAACAATGAAAAATCCATAAGCGAAGCATTTTCAGAAGCCGGATTCTATACCTCTTGGATCAGTGATCAAATCATAACACCATTTCAAGAACGAATCATAGAGACATGCAACCACTCCGCCATTTTAAGCAAAGACATTACACTATCTAACATATTGGATGAGGACCTACTGGTCTCATTAGATACCTTATTGGATCAGAAAAGTCCTAAAAAATTCATTATCATCCACACCTTGGGAAGTCATTTCAGATACTTCTTACGCTACCCCATGACATTCCAAATTTACCAACCAGAATTCGACAATTCAATGGATTTCTTATCCATTACAGCCGAAAACAAGAACCTATTGGTAAACTCGTATGACAACTCTATTGCATACACCGACTATTTCTTGTCATCAGTAATAAAAACATTAGACAAAAAGTGTAACGTTTGGTCTATGATTTATCTTTCTGATCATGGAGAAAACATATTCGACGATGAGAGAAACATCGTATTACACGGTTCCCTCGTTGTAACAGATTACGAAGTACACATTCCATTCTTTGTTTCCTACTCGGACGCATACCAAGAAAAATATCCGAACAAAGTTCAGAACATACTAAACAATAAAGACAAAAACACCTCATCAGATGTTGTTTTCCATTCATTGTTGGACATGGCAGACATTCCATCCAATAATGTTTTCGCAGACTCCCTATCAATTTGCTCGGGTCAGCTACGAAACATAAAAAACACCTACATCCTTAACGGGAACAAGGAACCCGTTTTTTATGACTTCGACAGATTGGATAGTGAAAAATACAGACAATATCTTCAGACAAAAGAATAATATTAACCAATAATACGATAACCCAATGGTCACTTTAAAAAAATTTATGGTTCCAGTATTAGCACTCAATCTAATAAGCTGTTCCAACACACAAGACACTCAAGAAAAGGAAGAGAACCAAGCAATCACCACAGAGATAAACCCATCCGAATACCAAACAAAGGAGATGGAGAACATGAAACAAGTTCACGACTTTATCAAAGAGTGTGGCTTTTACTATCTTGCAACAGACGACCAAGGACAACCGCGTGTCCGTCCCTTCGGAACCATCCATATTTTCGATGGTAAATTATACATACAAACTGGTCATAAGAAAAGAACTGCAAAACAAATATCGGGGAACCCCAAAGTTGAATTGTGCGCTTACAATACGCAAAAGGGTGAATGGATCCGAGTATCAGGTACATTAGTGGAAGACTATCGTATCGAGGCCAAGAAGTCAATGCTCGATGAATACTCAAATCTTCGTAGCATGTACGATGAGAATGATGGCAACACAGCTGTCTACTTCTTTACAGAAGCAACTGCATACCTTTCTGCATTCAGTTCAGAAGACAAAGAAATCAAATGGTAAAAAGATTTTAATTCTTGATTAAAAGAATTATCTTTGCAACAAATAACCAAGACAGTTTTATGGAGAACTTCATAGTTTCAGCAAGGAAATACAGACCATCCACATTTCTTTCCGTGGTTGGGCAACCTTCGCTTACGAGCACTTTAAAGAGTGCCATTGCGAGTGGTAAACTTGCCCACTCTTACTTATTCTGCGGTCCTCGTGGTGTAGGCAAGACTACTTGTGCCCGTATTTTTGCAAAAACGATAAACTGTCTAAATCCAACAGCAGATCACGAGGCTTGCAACGAATGTGAATCGTGCAAGGCTTTTAACGAACAACGCTCGTATAACATCCATGAGCTGGATGCTGCGTCCAACAATAGTGTGGATGACATCCGTTCTCTTATCGAGCAGGTTCGCATACCACCTCAAATAGGACACTACAGCGTCTACATCATCGACGAGGTGCACATGCTTTCAACAGCCGCCTTCAACGCGTTCTTGAAAACATTGGAGGAACCGCCTTCATATGCAATCTTTATCATGGCAACCACCGAAAAACATAAGGTGTTGCCAACCATATTATCCCGTTGCCAAATTTACGATTTCAATCGTATTGGCATCAATGATGTGGTGAAACAACTACAAATGATTGCGGAAAAAGAGGGCATCAAAACAGAACCAGAAGGATTAAGTATCATTGCCCAAAAGGCAGATGGAGCAATGCGCGATGCACTCTCCATTTTCGACCAAGTGACAGTTTGCTCTGGTGGCGATGTTTCCTACAAGAATGTAATCGAAAACCTTAACGTTCTCGACTACGACTACTATTTCAAGCTTGTAGAAAATTTCAACCAAGGAAATATCACAGATGCATTATTGACATTCAATAGCATTCTTAGTAAGGGATTTGATGCCCAACACTTCGTTAGCGGACTAAGTTCACACCTACGAAACCTATTGATGTGCAAAGATGATAAAACGACATCTCTTTTGGAAGTTGGAGAAGAAACCAAAAACCAATACAAGACACAAGCCCAAACTTGCGAAAGTGATTTTCTGATAAAAGCTTTAATGTTAGCCAACCAATGTGACTTGAATTACAGGAACAGTAAAAACAAAAGGTTACTTGTTGAACTAACACTTATCCGACTTTGCCAATTGTCGGACAAAAAAAAAATATAGCGAACTAGAAGAACTCCTTGCTGACATTCCACTAGACATAGAATCCATATTTTCCAATATGGTCCCACCGTCTAGTACACCACAACCTCAACAAGAAGTCAAGCAAAGCACACCTGTTGCCGCTACACAAACACAGAAGGCACATCAGCCACAAGCAGCGCAATCAACAACATCAACCGTCGCTGCCACACCAAGACCGAGACCCACAGTTTCTGCCTCATCTGGCAGAGGACACATCTCCATTCTCAACTGCATGAAAGAGAAAGAGGTGGCCGACGTAAAGAAAGAAGAGATGTTGGCTAACATCGCCTCTTGCAACAAATTCACGCAAGAAGACATGATCAGGGTATGGAACAAGTATATGCTCGACATCCAAGAGAAGCAAATTCTAAAAAACACAATGGAAACTTGCAAACCAACATTAACAGACAACTATGTTTTAGTGCAAGTCGTGAGCAACTCTTTTCAAGAAAAAGAAATGCTTAACGAAAAACTTTCCATTTTGAATTTTATGAGAGTTGAACTGAAAAATGGAAACATTGATTTGCAAATACAACTAAGCGAGGTTGTGGAGAATTCTAAAATAATGACACCGAATGAGAAATTTAAAAAGATGATGGAAGAAAAACCTGCTTTAGCATTACTTCAGGAAAAATTCAAGTTGGAGCTAGAGATAAAATAAGGCAAGTACATACCTTTTGATCCCAAGGGATGAAAATACTATCAATGATGGCAGTACTTTTAGGGACTATTAGAATTATGCCAATATTTATATGAATGAGACCAGCCTATGTAGGCAACGTCTGAAAGACGTTACACGGGCAACCCTGTACATACTCTGACACGAAGTGAAGAGGATGTTCAGGATGGATACAAGGATACGTAAAGTCACTGTGCGTCTGAAAGACGCTACCTCGGATGCGTGTGTATTGTATCGTCTTACAGACGAGAGTTCCACTCACACTACCCCTACCCAGCACTTGTCTCTTCGTTCCATGTACAGGGTTACGGGCGTAGCGTCTTAACAGATGCTTGATGTTAACTGCAACTATTAGGTTGCTTTTAGAAATTTGGTGAATATCGTGACTTTATAGGGTCTAATAGCATATAGTTACCTTAACAAAACTATAACAGCGAGACGGATGAGGGAGAAACCTCATCCGTCTCGCCGAGTAGCACCTCTGCGGTGCAGAAAGGATCAGCATAAGCTCATCCTCTTTTTGTTAGTTTAACGAAATTGACAAAGAATTTCCTTTTGCATCTTTCCCAATCGTAAAGAAAGAGTGTGCAAATTGTTTTATCAAAAACAACGCTTCCATCGAAGGTTCTTCATCTAATTCTTTGACCGTTTTGGATTTTACATCCTGAGTGGGTTCCTCTCCTAAAGTAAATCGAGTAAAGGATTCTACCATAAGCAACCTGTTTTTATATTATACATATAGGAAACGCATATTCTCGTCATTTATTACCCCAAAAACCTATTATTTTCAAAATATCCACATCGATTTCCAAATTATCCACATCGACAATCCTCTTTTTCAAAATCGTCCACACTCTTTTTTTATCTATTGAACATTAAGAAACAACCCTTGTCCTATCTTTGTATCAGAATGAATAAGGAATTTCATTCGAATGAATTTGACCCTATTATATAAATATACTATATCCGATCTGACCTTTATGAGAGTTTTGTTTTGAATGTCATAAAAAAATCCGAAACTTACGTTTCGGATTTTTTTGTTTCTATATGCTTACAACCAAATCACCTTACCAAACAAACTTCCGGGTGCAGTTGAATATCAAACTTATCTTTAACAGACAATTGGATTTGCTTCATCAAGAAAACAACATCTTCTCCTTTCGCACCTCCCCTATTAACTAAAATAAGAGGTTGCTTTTCGTAGACCCCTGCCGCACCTATATTCTTACCTTTCCAGCCACATTGACTGATCAGCCAAGCCGCAGGAATCTTATACCCATCCTCCAACGCATAGAACGGCATATTGGCATATTCTGACTGCATAGATTGAAACTTTGGCACGTCCACAACCGGATTCTTAAAGAAACTTCCCGCACTTCCTATTTCAGAAGGCAATGGCAACTTATTCATTCGTATATCTACAATCGTCTTACGAATCGAGTTTAATGTCACCTCTTTATCTCCTAATACATCCTTAACATTGCCATAATCCAATTTAAACTCATGTGTTCCTTTTGTTAATTCATAAAGTACACCCACCACAATTAAATGCTTCTCCTTCTTGAAAACGCTTCCTCGGTATTCAAATTGGCACTCCTTATTATCTAAAGAGAAAAAAGTATCATCCTTAGTGTTGTAAACATCAACACGCTTTATCACATCTTTCGCCTCAACTCCATACGCTCCTATATTCTGGACCGGAGATGCACCAACACAACCTGGTATGAATGACAAATTCTCTACTCCACCCAAATCGCGAGAAATACACCATTGGACAAAATCATCCCACACGACACCAGATCCAGCATACACATCAACAGAAGTCTCCCTCTCATCAACAACCTCTACTCCTAGAATATTAGAATGGACAACAGGATAACTGAGATCATTCATCAAAAGAAGATTACTTCCTCCTCCTACCGAAAGATACTGATTAGAAAAAACACCTTGGTTATATAAGACCGACAACTCCTCCTTGCTATCGTATTCGTAAAAATCAGAGCATACTACATCAAAGCCAAAAGTATTATGAGGCAATAAAGAATAGTTATGAAAATGTTTCATCCGTTTAATAATCTTATTATGTTTCAAAGATACACATAAAGAACCGAATTTCTCTCATCATCCGTATAAAAGAGCATCTCATATACGACAAAAGAGGAATCCTCAAATAAGGACTCCTCTTCTTTTCTTCTATTGTCTAGTCCTGAAATAGCGTTACAAAAAAAGTAATGTTATGGAAGAGAAAGAAAGAGTTTATGTAAAACGGACACAGAAAGACTACAGTATGACGTTTAAACTGTCCGTGGTTAAGGAAGTAGAAACAACAGACATTGGTTTATGTGCCGTTGCACGCAAGTATGGTATACAAAGTGAGACCACAGTCAAGCGATGGAT
>JAZRXL010000023.1:0-54017 GCA_045600225.1 Paludibacteraceae bacterium | reverse complement strand
GATCCTTCGCTTGGTTGGAAAACTTCAGAAGGCTGGCCATCGACTACGAGTTTCATGCGGAAACCGCAGTGACTATGATTCAATTAGCCTTCTGTTTTCTGATGCTTAACAAAATATTTTAGAAAAATTTAAACAGCTTCTAAAGAGTTAATTCGAAAAATGCAGTAAAAAAAGACATAAAGGTAGTTCATTTCCAATTACTTTCAAAAAAAGCAAGTAAAAGGAAATTGCTGATATTATATAGAAATAATCTTCAGTAAATCACATCCGAAACAATGTAATTTGCAAAAATTGGACATTTTTTATATCCGAAATGATGTAATTTCGGAAATAATTCGTAATTTTGCATCCGAAAGGATATAATTTCGCATTCCTTTCTGTAAACTCAAGGCAAAATTTCTATGGAAAGAACACAACTGTCACAGACGGTAAAGAACCTCCGCAAGGAGTTCGGCATGACGCAGGAGGAACTCGCCATGAAGTCGGGCGTAGGACTCAATTTCGTGCGCAATCTTGAGCAGGGCAAACCGACTCTACGTATGGATAAGGTGAACCAATTACTCGACCTGTTTAACTACACGCTGGTGGCAGCACCACGATTCAAGGAGGTATAATCATCATGCGACAAGCCAAGATATACAGAAAAGAAGCGTTGGCAGGTATGCTGACGGAAGACGGGGGCGAATATACGTTCATGTACGATAGCTCCTACCTCGCCTCACCATCGCCAGTAGCCATTTCACTTACCCTTCCATTGCAGAAGGAGGCATACCGAAGTCCTGTTTTGTTTCCCTTCTTCGATGGATTGATACCCGAGGGATGGCTGCTTGACGTTGCCTTGCGCAATACGGACATCAGCGTGCTCGATCGAATGTCGCTCCTGTTGCTGTGTTGCAAGGAATGCATTGGAAGCGTGAGTGTTGTACCCATAAACGAATAACGCGTATGTGCAAGTGTTTATATTGTTATAAGGAGTTGGACGAAGGTCAGAAGGACTTTCATCCAGGTTGTGCACGCAAGTTCTTCGGTACTGCCGATGCGCCATTACTAGAGTATAGGCGAGAAGAACTGGATGCGCTGGCTACACAAGTTATACAAGCACAGACATCGTTGACGGGAGTGCAACCCAAACTGTCCTTGAACCTCCATAAACATGAAGGCTCTAACCGCCTCACCATCGTTGGTCTTTGGGGAGATTTTATCTTCAAGCCTCAAACGGATGCTTACCCCGAACTGCCCGAGAACGAAGACCTCACCATGCACATGGCAGAGGCGGCTCGCATAAAGGTTGTTCCGCACTCGCTCATCCGACTGGCAGATGGTAGCCTTGGTTACATCACCCGCCGCATCGACAGAACAAAGAAAGGTGAGAAGATTGACATGGAAGACATGTGTCAGCTCACCCTCCACCCTACCGAATACAAATACAAGAGTTCGTGCGAACAGATTGCCAAGACGCTTGCGACCTATAGTTCTACGCCGAAGCTTGACCTCGTGAATTTCATGCAGGTACTTCTCTTTTCCTTCATTACAGGCAACAATGACATGCACTTGAAGAACTTCTCGCTATACCGTCCGAAGAAGCTCTATCAGCTCACACCGGCATACGACCTGCTGAACGTTGCCATTGCCAATCCCAAAGACAAAGAGGAGTTGGCACTCACATTAAACGGCAAGAAGTCGCGTTTGAAACTGGCAGATTTCCTCAAGGCCTCAGTATCGATGGGCATAGAGGAACGCATCACCCTTCAACTCATAGACAACATGCACAAAGCTCTGCCTACATGGGAGGACTTGATAGCCGATTCTTTCCTCAGCGAAGAGATGAAGGTCGCCTATCTTGAATTGATACAGAAAAGGCTTAAAGTTTTGACAACGAAGTAACCAAATAAATACAATGAAGAAAGTAATCGTAATAAGCACCAGCCTTCACAAAGGCTCAAATAGCGAAAATGCTCGCTGACAAGTTCACAGAGGGAGCAACAGCTGCCGAGGATGAAGCCGAAGTGCCTAAACGTGCCGAGGCTGGTCTTACCGGCTGGATTGACTGCTACCCAAAATGCGAGCTCAAAGGCACTCTCTTCTGCAGCGGCGTAGATGGTCCTCGCACAATAGAAGGCAATGACAAGTTGCAGGAAGCATACGAGATGGGCAAGAGTATAATTTAAAGAATAAGATGACCGTACAAGAATACAGAGATTACATAGCAGCAGGCAATCCTGTTGTGGCAGGCAGCGAAGCACACTCACTATGCACGGTATAAGCGTTGTCCGTGGTTGTCATGGAAAGATTGAAGACGTATTGAAGTCCTACCTTGAAGGCGCAATATCTGACTCAGCAGAATCATGCAGCCATCATGATTGTGGTGAACACGAGGAAAAACCTGTATTCATCATCCCTAACATGTAATACAAACAAAGTATGAATAAAGAAAGAAAAATATGAGAAAAGAAAGCAGACAAATGAGCGCAGAATGGGCACTTGAGGTGCTCGACAAAGCACCATACATCACCATAAGCATGGCTGACGAAGAGGGAATGCCCTACGGTTTGCCCTTGTCATTAGTACGTACTGACGAGAAGACATTCTACTTCCACTGCGCACTGGAGGGCAAGAAGTTCGACATCTTGAGCAAGAACCCTCGCGTATGCTTGAGTGCTGTCACTAAGTGTAAACCTACGGTAGGACCAAAGGATGGAAGCTTTACACTCGAGTTCAAATCGGCCATAGCATTCGGAACAGCAGAAATTGTAGAGGATGACAACGAGAAGATTGTTGCTCTACGTGCCATCTGTGAACGATTCCTCCCCAAACACATGGATGCCTTCGATGCATCTATTGCACGAAGCCTTGGAAGAACAGCTGTCGTTCGCATCACCCTGACAGAGCCTCCCGTCGGCAAGCGCAAACAGTATGACAGTCAGGGCGAAGAAATGAAATGGCAACGCATGGAATAAAAATTCATAAGCAATTATGACACTCGGACATGAAGTACTTGAGATGATGTTTGGCAATAGCTACACATCTCGTGAAGATTTGGTCAACGCCATCATCAATAAGTTTGGTGCAGACGAACGCTTCTACACCTGTAGTGCCGAGAACATGACGGCTGCGAAGTTTGTGGCTTTCCTTGAGGCAAAGGGCAAGTTCATGCCAGCTGGAGGTGAAGGCTTTACGGCTGACAGATCGAAGATGTGCAATCACTAAAGGCAAAAACATGAAAGAAAGAAAAGAAACCATTAACATTGTCACAGCCAATATTGTCTCGATAGGTATTCTGGTTGTATCGGCCTTGGTACTCTATGGGATATTCTTCCTGATCTGGGATTATCAGGATTGGTTCTATAAGGAGAAACTGATTGAAGTTATGGATCAATTTGGCACAAATTATCTGATGTTCATGGGTGCTCTGATTGTGGGCATTGTGGTGCATGAACTGATACACGGATTGACCTGGGCAATGTATGCCAAGACAGGCTTCAAGAGCATCAGCTTTGGTGTGATGTGGAAGATGCTGACTCCTTATTGCCAATGCTCTGAGCCTTTGAAGGTTTCGCATTATTCCATCGGGGCATTGATGCCTCTGATTGTATTGGGAATCCTTCCTTCCATTGCAGCCATCTGTCTGAAAAGCCTTTTCTGGCTCACGATGGGAGTAATCTTTATTGCTGCAGCCGCTGGAGACATCATGGTGGTATGGAGACTCCGCAAAGAGAACCCTGAGAATATGGTACTCGACCATCCTTCGGAAGCCGGTTATCTGGTTTATGAAGAAGAGTCAGAAGACTTAAAAAGGTAGCCATTTACAACGAATAAGATGACTCGTATAGAACAAGAAAAGAAAACCGTTCGACAGATGGTAGAGATTTACTGCATCGGGAAGAAGCACGAGCGTTCACGGTTACTGAGCCATGTCGAAGTATGCGAAGCGTGCTCAGCCTTACTCGACTACGCTTACCAGCGTCTGGATCACTGCAAGTTTGGGGAACAGAAACCAACTTGCAAAAAGTGTCCTATCCATTGCTATAAGCCCGACATGAAGGAAAAGATGCGTGAAGCGATGCGCTATGCCGGTCCTCGCATGATGTGGCATCATCCTATAGCTGCTATCAGACATCTAATCAGAGAGCTTCCGGTGCAGCGAGAGCAGAAGCAATGCTCGCATTGATTTTGCCGAGTCGTGACGGAAGAAGACAAGAGTCAACTATAAAAATTATTTAATATGAAATCATTTGCACCCAAACCGTGGGTAGCACCACAACCCGTGCTAATCATCGGCACATACGACAAAAACGGAGTAGCTAACGCCATGAACGCTGCCTGGGGCGGTCAGTGGGATATGAAGGAAATCATAATCTCAATGGGCAACCATACAACGACCGAAAACCTTGCCATCAATGGTGAGTTCACCGTAGCATTTGCAACAAGCGATACGCTAGTAGCTTCTGACTTCGTGGGCATTGTTTCGGCTAAGAACGACCCAAAGAAGATCGAGAAGACCGGCTGGAACATCGTGAAGGCCGAAAAGGTCAACGCACCTGTATTCACAGACTTCCCAATGACACTGGAATGCCGCATTTCCCAGAAGTTCAACGAGAGTGAAACCGGATATTATCTCGTAGCCGAGATTGTCAACATCCTTGTAGATGAGGACTATTTGGCAGAAGATGGCAATCCTGACATCGAGAAGATGCAACTCATCAGTTACGATCCCGTTCACCATGGCTATTTGGAACTCGGCGGCAGAGTCGGTAACGCTTTCTCAGACGGCAAGAAGTTGAAGTAAATATCCTCCCCTAAGTGAAATGTTTATGAAACAAAAAAAATATCGTTGTTCAAAAGGAGTTATATACTACTGGGTTAACGAATTATTGAAGGAGCGTAAGACACTAGTCTTTCTTCCTGGCTTAACTGCAGACCATCGGCTTTTTGAAAAGCAGGTAGATTATTTTGAGTCTCGATATAATATCATCGTGTGGGATGCTCCGGGGCATGGCGCATCACGGCCATTCACGCTGTCCTTCTCGTTGGAAGATAAGGCTCGGTGGTTGCATGAGATATTGTGCGCCGAAGGTGTCGAACACCCCATTTTGGTAGGGCAGTCTATGGGTGGCTATGTGGCGCAAATGTATATGCAACTCTATCCACATACAGTTGATGCTTTTGTATCCATAGACTCTGCTCCCCTCCAGCGTCAATATCTCTCTGGATTTGAAATATGGTGCCTCAAGCATGTGGAGAACATGTATCGTTGGTATCCGTGGAAGTCGCTAAAATCTGCAGGCGCTCGTGGATGTGCTGTGTCGGAATATGGACGTCAGTTGATGTATACGATGTTGTCCGACTATACTCATGGCGAATATGCCTCATTGGCGGCTCACGGCTATCGCATATTGGCGGAGGCTATTGAGCAGAATCTGCCTTACGAAATCGATTGCCCGGCAATGCTTATCTGTGGAGAAAGAGATATGGCAGGTTCTGCCAAACGATACAATATCGAGTGGACCAAGCGTACCGGAATACCACTTGTCTGGGTACCCAATGCAGGGCACAATGCCAATACCGATCAACCGGAATTGGTAAATACGCTGATAGAAAAAATGCTACTAAAACGTGCTGCTTGCAGCTTGGACGAGCACTTAAAAGAACACCAGAGAACGAAACTAAAGCATGATAAAGAATCTCATTTTTGACTTCGGCAAGGTACTCGTGGATTACGACTTCGAGGCTTTCTTCCGTAAATACATTCCTGACACAGAACGTTGCCAGGCATTCACTCCTGTACTCTACAACGAGGAGTTGCAGCAGTTGCTTGACCGTGAGGAACGACCTTTCGAGGTCATCATGGAAGAGTGGATTGAGAACCACAAGGAGTTTGAACCAGAGATTCGCTACTTCAATGAGCATTATCCTGAGATTGTGACCAATGAGGTAGAAGGGATGTATGAGCTTCTTACCCAACTCAAAGCGGAAGGTTACAAACTCTACGGTTTGACCAACTGGTGCAGTAAGGTGTATCTGACCATGGCTCAGTTCCCTATCTTCAAACTGCTCGATGGACAGATTATTTCTTCTGAAGAGAAGGTAATAAAGCCTGACCCTGAGATTTATCAAAGGATCTTTGACAAGTTTAACCTCAAGCCCGAAGAGTGTATCTTCGCTGATGACAGAGCCGAGAACATTGAAGGCGGCAAACTTTTAGGAATGGATGGCATTGTCTTCACGGATGCCAAACAGTACGAAAGGGAATTAAGAGAATACTTAGCCATTCACCAAGATTCCATCGAGACAGAACGTCTTCTGCTTCGTAGGTGGAAACCGTCGGATGCCGAAGCCTTGTACAAATATGCATGTGATCCAGAAGTCGGTCCACACGCAGGGTGGCCACCACATAAGAATGTTGAGGAAAGCAAAATGATTATCCGTGAGCTATTCACAAATGACTACACCTGGGCGGTTATCTTGAAGGAAACCAACGAACCAATTGGCTGCATGGGGTATTATCCTTTTGGCAAGAGCAACATAGAGATTGGCGAAAACGATGCGGAGGTTGGTTACTGGATTGGTAAACCACATTGGAACAATGGTTACTGCACAGAAGCCTTGCAAGCAATGATTCATTATTGCTACGAGAAGAAACACTTTCAGACACTATGGGCAGATTTCTTCGTTGACAATCCTGCGTCTGGCAGAGTTATGGAGAAATGCGACTTTACAGATACAGGCAAAGAAAACTATTGCTCAAACCTCTATCATGGTGAAGACCGACCTGTTCATATAATGATACTCGAAAAGAAACAATGACACAAGACTTGACTACATACTATGTTTGGATTGGCGGCTCATGTGACTATGGTCATAAGGAAAGGGCTGGTGGTGCTGCTGTAGTTATTGAACTGATGGAGCAGCGAGAGCAGAGTGAAGCTCGCTTCAACTATGCCGAGTCGCGACAGAAGAAGGCCGAAGGTCAACTTAAATAACACTCACAAAAGTGCAACGTTAATATAAGTTAAAGTCCATTTAGTAACCCGTTGAAATCACCATTGCTAACCTTTAGGTAACCAAGGCAAGAAAAAGTGCCTACTTGTGTAATTCGCAGAATGTCAGTACCCTTGCATCGCAATTATGCAAAGTGTTAATTTTAAAAACAGTAAAATTATGAAGAATTATGCAGTAAAGAACCTCAATGGTTGGCAAAGTGTGGAAGGCAAGATCTTCCTGGGTCAGGAACTCGGTATGACAGGTGCAGAGGCATCATTGCAGCGTCTGGCTGCTGGCGAGGATGCACCTTTCCTTCATTCTCACAAGACCCACGAAGAGCTCTACGTCATCATCTCGGGCAACGGCGAGTATGAAGTAGATGGTGAGAAGGTACCTGTAAACGAAGGCAGCATCATCCGCGTGGCTCCAGCAGGTGTGCGTGCATTGCGCAACACATCGGATAAGGAGATGGTGATGATATGCATCCAGTACGAGGCAAAGCCTATCACCAGCTTCATGGACGATGCAAATATCATTCCATTAAAATAATGAACGAACAAGAAAAGTCAAAGAACAAAGAGATTAGAGACGCTTTATTTCCCGACTGCCCTATCCGCAACATCCTTGCCAGGGTAGGTGACAAATGGTCGCTCCTTGTGCTGTACAACCTGCAGCACAAGGAGCCTGTGCGTTTTAAGGAACTGCAACGTCAGATTCCCGACATCTCGCAGAAGTCGCTCACCCAGACACTCCGCACGCTCGAAGAAGACGGTTTCGTGCATCGCGAGGTCTTTGCCGAAGTGCCTCCACGGGTAGAGTACAACCTCACCCCACGCGCCTACTCCTTCCTCCCCTTGGTGGAAAACATGATCCATTGGGCGAAGGAGAACATGGAGGATATTATTGCTGACAGAGAAAGGAATGTATAGTTTACCGTAAGCACACAACTGAAGTTCGTATGATAAAAGCCTCGGCACAATAACGTGCCGAGGCTTTTATTTTGGATCCATTATTTCATTGTCCCAAGTGGGAGCAGATTATTCAGCTGGAGCCCACTTGCAGCGTACAGGAGAAACGATAGCGCCTTCTGCCTTCAACTGCTTCATTGCAGCATCAACGTCCTTGCGGTCAAGGCCGCTGAGCTCTGCTATCTTTCCTGCATTGAGAGGCTGACCTGCCTCACGCATTGTTATCAATACTTTGTCTTTTGTTTCCATTGTTATTGGTTTTAGGAGAGTTAGACATTAGAAATTATCTACGTGTACCTCAAAGAATGACTGAGGATGAGCACATACGGCACAAGCGGCAGGTGCCTTCTCGCCTACTACGATATGACCGCAGTTGCGGCACTCCCAAACCTTCACCTCGCTCTTTGCGAAAACTTCCTGAGCCTCAATGTTGTGAAGCAGGGCGCGATAACGCTCCTCGTGACGCTTCTCTATGGCAGCTACCATGCGGAATTTCTTAGCCAATGCGGTGAAACCTTCTTCCTCAGCAGTCTTTGCAAAACCCTCGTACATGTCTGTCCATTCGTAGTTCTCACCCTTGGCAGCATGAGCAAGGTTCTCTGCAGTCGAGCCAATGCCCTGAAGTTCCTTCAGCCAAAGCTTAGCGTGCTCCTTCTCGTTGTCGGCAGTCTTTGTGAAGATCTCAGCCATCTGCTCGAAGCCTTCCTTCTTTGCTACCGATGCAAAATAGGTGTATTTGTTACGTGCCTGAGATTCTCCTGCAAATGCTGCCTCAAGATTCTTCTCTGTCTGTGTCCCTGCATACTTGTTTGCCATAGTTGTATTCTTTTTTATTCATTCAATTTTCGCTAGCGAATCTTGAACTGAGTGATTAATAATTCGTTTGTTTTGACGCTGCAAAATTACAAATACTATCAAAATCAACCAAGAAAATAGCAGCACGCTTATGGTGAATTTCGGCATTATACATAAATTTTCCACTCACCATGCCGTAATTTACCATTATTTTTACATAACTTTGCACCATAAAAACCTGACTCCTTATGGATACAGACAAACTTTACAGCAACTATCATACGGTATGCGCGGCACCTGGCGGTAACGGTTTCCGCGTTGAACACATGCCCGACTTCCTCTTGCACAGCGAGATAAACGACTGCTCGCCTCATGTGCATTCATTCTATGAGATACTATGGTTTCAGGAGGGCGAGGGCACTCACAATGTTGACTTCGTGGATTATGAAGTGAAGCCGAACACCATCTTCTTCCTGGCTCCGGGACAGACGCACAACTTCGACCATAACGTTGACAAGGAGAAAGGCATCTGCCGGTACCAAGGATTGACCATAAAGATGTGTACCGACTTCATGCGCGAT
This sequence comes from Paludibacteraceae bacterium, assembly GCA_045600225.1. GTDB lineage: Bacteria > Bacteroidota > Bacteroidia > Bacteroidales > Paludibacteraceae > UBA1181. Next base: position 44,692 of record JAZRXL010000023.1, on the reverse strand, counting down.
GAGGATTGTGGTCAGAACGCTATGCTGAAATACAACGCTTTCCACACCTTCGACACCTCACCATGCTATAACATAGAGGAGCAAACGGCAGAGGAACTACATTTGCTCGTCAGGATGATGGAGGAAGAAGCACGACATGCAGGAGAGTTTGGCAACATCGACGTCCTTAAATCACTTCTGCACATCTTCCTCGTAAAGATTCAGCGCCATGGGAAGCAGGAGAACACGATACACCTCGACAACCTCAAGCCCTCGCACCAGCTCTTTGTGCAGTTTCGCAGGATGGTAGATAAGGAGTTCATGCACCTTCACACCGTACAGGAGTATGCCGATGGCCTGAACGTAGCCGTCCGCACACTGAACAAATGTGTCAACGAATGTTCGCAGAAGTCGCCTCTGGCATTCATCAACGACCGCATCATCCTTGAATCCAAGCGTATGGTGCGCTATACGAGTTTGATGATAAAGGAGATTGCCTACAAACTCGGCTACGACGATCCTTCCTATTTCGTCAAGTTCTTCAAGCGCCAGACATGTTATCTGCCATCCGACTTCCGCGAGATGGAAAAGAATTAAAGCATCACCGACAACTAAAATAACAATGAGAAAAGCAAGCAGACAAATGAGCGCAGAATGGGCGCTTGAGGTGCTGGACAAAGCTCCGTACATCACAGTCAGCATGGCTGATGAAGAGGGAATGCCCTACGGTTTGCCACTGTCATTAGTACGTACTGACGAGAAAACTTTCTACTTACACTGCGCACTGGAGGGCAAGAAGCTAGACCTGCTGCGCAAGAATCCTCGAGTATGCCTGAGCGCCGTAACCAAATGCAAACCAACGGTAGGGCCTAATGACGGTAGTTTCACGCTTGAATTCAAGTCGGCCATAGCATTCGGTATGGCAGAAATCGTCCAAGATGACACCGAGAAGATTGCTGACTTACGCGCCATCTGCGAGCGCTTCCTTCCACACCACATGGATGCCTTCGATGCATCCATTGCACGAAGCCTTGGTCGAACCGCTGTAGTTCGCATCACATTGACCGAACCACCAGTAGGCAAGCGCAAGCAGTATGACGAGCATGGCGAGGAAATGAAGGCTGCGATTAAGTGAGAGCAGAGTGGAGCTCGCTCCGACTATGCCGAACATGAGCAGGCTCGACCGAAGGTCAAATATGGGAGGATGGAATAATAATAAACAAATAAAATATAACGTATCTTTCACATAAGTAAACATGATGAACGAAACTCTCGCCCGACTGATGAGGGCAATGATAAACTATGACAGCGGAGATGTACCTCGTATACAACACTTTGTAAAGGTGCACGACTTTGCCGCGACCATCGGAGTGGCGGAATGTCTTGATGAAGAAGCACTCTTCATTCTTGAAGCAGCCGCCATCCTTCATGACATCGGCATTCATCCAGCAGAATCGAAGTATGGCAACTGCAACGGTAAGGCACAAGAAGAACTTGGTCCTGGTGAGGCAAGAAAGGTACTCGCTGAGGTTGGGGGATTCACTGTTGAACAGACAGAGAGAATCTGCTGGCTCATTGCCCACCACCACACATACATTGACGTTAAGGATGCTGACCATCGCATCCTGCTTGAAGCCGACTTTCTTGTAAACTCTTTCGAGGCCAACGTTTCAAAAGATGGAATCATCACCTTCAGGAATAATGTTTTCCGTTCGGCATCAGCGATTGAGATGCTCAACCATATGTGGAATTTATAATATAAGCAAGTAACATTGAATAATTGAAGTACTATGATCAGACAATGTACTATTATCTTTGGCTGTCTGGCTGTGGGCGAACTGATTGTTTGGTTCACAGGCATCAGCATACCGAGCAGCATCATTGGCATGCTGCTTCTGACAGCTTTGCTGCAAATGAAAGTCGTCAAACTGGAATGGGTGAAGGGAATGTCGGATTTCCTCATCAGCAACCTGGGCTTCTTCTTCGTACCACCAGGCGTTGCGCTGATGCTCTATTTCGACATCATAAAGGCAGAACTGCTACCCATCGTGGTGGCAACGGTCATCAGTACCGTGCTGGTGATGATTACAACAGGATGGACGGATCAGTACCTGCGTAAGTTGAACCATAAGAAAGAGGACGGACATGGAAATAATGAGTAACCCCATCATACTGCTTGCCATCACCTTCGGCATCTATTACGTGGCACGCCAGATACAGAAGTGGACGGGATGGGTTGTGCTCAACCCCATTCTCATCACCATTGCAGCCCTAATCGCCCTGCTGCAGCTGACGGGCATCAGCTACGAAACCTACGAGCAAGGCGGACAGTACATTGATTTCTGGCTCAAACCGGCCATCGTGGCACTGGGTGTGCCACTCTATCAGCATCTGGGACAGATCAGACGTCAGCTGCTGCCCATCCTCATGTCGCAACTTGTCGGCTGCCTGGTGGGATTAGTCAGCGTCACCCTGATAGCATCAGTCATGGAAGCATCGCACGAGGTCGTTGTATCGCTGGCGCCCAAATCCGTCACCACCCCCATCGCCATGGAGGTGTGCAGGACGGCAGGTGGCATACCCTCGCTGACGGCAGCCATCGTGGTGTGCGTAGGTCTCTTCGGAGCCGTCTTCGGATTCAAGATTCTGGAGGTGTGGCACGTACGCAACCCCTTCTCGCAAGGTATCAGCATGGGCACGGCAGCACATGCCGTAGGCACATCACGCGCCATGGAGAAGGGTGAGACATACGGTGCGTACTCTTCGCTCGGACTTATCCTGAATGGTGTCCTAACAGCATTGCTCACTCCTTTTGTTCTGAAGTTGCTGGGGTTTTAAGAGTTTACCAGAGGCATAATACCACAGAAGCAATGATTATCTGGAATCCCTGGCACGGCTGTCATAAGGTCAGCGAAGGGTGTCAGCATTGCTACTTGTATTTCCTTGATGGGAAACGTGGCATCGACACCTCAAAGGTCTATCGCACAGAGAATTTCAATCTCCCTGTGCAGAGGCGACGTGATGGTAGTTTCAAACTGCCTTCAGGGATGCAGCTCTATGTAGGGCTTTCGACAGATTTCTTTGTAGAAGAAGCTGACAAATGGCGAGATGAAGCATGGAGAATCATACGTCAACGCCCAGACATCGTCTTCCGTCTGCTCACCAAAAGAGCAAGCAGAATCAAGGATTGTCTGCCAAAGGATTGGGGCGATGGCTATGAGAATGTATTACTGCAAGTCACGACAGAGAATCAGAAGCGTGCAGACGAACGACTGCCTATCTTGCTCGACATTCCTGCCAAGCACAAGGGTTTCATGGCAGCTCCCTTCATCGGAGAGGTGGATGAAGAGAAATACCTTGCCACTGGTCAGATAGAGGAAGTGCTCTGTGGTGGCGAGAACTACGACGGCGCACGCCCCTGTCACTATGAATGGGTGAAGAAACTGAGTGATCAATGCAAGAAGCATGATGTAACCTTCGACTTCATCGAGACAGGAACGGTATTCGTCAAGGATGGCAAAACTTATCGCATTCCCGACAAACGTACCCAATCACTTCAAGCCTTCAAGTCAGGATTGAGCTACAAGGGGAAAGATATTGACTTCAAACTCACGAACCCAGAACCAGGATTATTTGATATCGAAGCCCACGTTCCTTCCTTCCGAGAACATTGTGAAACATGTGGCAGTAGAATGACCTGCAATGGCTGTTCGAACTGTGGGAATTGCGAGTAATAATCCTAAAAATTGGTTATCTTTCCTAATTTTCAGGTATATCCCAATGCCAATCTTATGAGTAATATTGCAGTTGTATAACCAATTACAATTCAAGGAAGTCAGTTATGAAACATTTATTTATCCTTACGCTCTCGGCACTTTTACTTAGTGCTTGCGCACAAAACAAGACAACAAATATGAGTGAACAAAGCATCTCGATGACTCAGGAATGGGACAAGACCTTCCCATTGAGTGAAAAAGTAAATCATGAAAAAGTTACGTTCAAGACTCAATACGGATTTACCCTTGCGGCAGATCTCTACAAACCCAAGACTGCCCATGGCAAAATGAAGGCTATTGCCGTTAGTGGTCCATTCGGAGCCATCAAAGAACAATGTTCTGGCCTATACGCCATGTCCATGGCCGAGCATGGTTTCGTCACCCTAGCATTTGACCCTTCGTTTACAGGTGAGTCATCCGGAGAACCTCGTCGTACTGCATCGCCCGACATCAACACCGAGGATTTTCTTGCCGCTATCGACTATCTCGCTATGCGCGAAGATGTAGATGCAGAGAAGATTGGAGTCATTGGCATTTGCGGTTGGGGAGGTATTGCCCTCAATGCAGCCGCTGTCGATCCGCGCATCAAGGCAACGGCCGCCATGACCATGTACGACATGAGTCGTGTGAATGGCAATGGTTACTACGATGAGTTCAACAACGAAGAGGCACGTTTTTCGGCCCGAAAAGCATTGGCAGATGAACGCATCAAGGCGATCCAAAACGGGAAGACAACTCCTGGTGGTGGCGTTGCAGACCCATTGCCAGAGGATGCTCCTCAGTTCGTAAAGGATTATTATGACTACTACAAGACGCCACGCGGTTACCACGCTCGTTCCGGCAACTCAAACGATGGATGGCACACCTTCGGTTGTCAGGCATACGCCAACACACGATTCCTATACTACATCAACGAGATTCGCAGTGCCGTACTCATCGTTCATGGAGAAAAGGCTCACTCACGCTACTTCGGAGAGAATGCTTACGAGTATATGATGACTGGTAAAGCGGAAGGTTATGACGCTGTGCGTAAGCCCAATCCCGTACCAGAGAACAAGGAACTTCTCATCATCCCAGGAGCTAGCCATTGCGACCTTTATGACGGAGGGAAAGATAAGGTTATTCCTTGGGAAAAGTTGGCATCTTTCTTTAACGAAAACATGAAGTGATCAACGGGTTGACCGCTTCTTCAACGGTTTGGATGGGAAAGAGAGCAAACTAGCGAAGGTCGGCACAGTTAAAAATAACTAATAAGCTAATGAAAGTGACAATAAAAATCGCTGGCATGCTCTTCGCTTTGCTCTTCGTATCTGCGTGCCAGACAAAGACAAAAACACAAAGCGATAGCACCATGATAGTAAGAATCAGCGAAATAGAGGTTTATCCTGACAAGCAAGGAACGCTACACATGGTAAAAAGCCTCAACCTTGTGGATATGAAACAGATGGCACCCGAGTGCCTGCCGCTAATTTTCAACAAAGCAAAATGATGAAACATATACTTTCAACCCTTTTAATTTTATTGGCAATGACAATATCCGTTTCCGCACAATCATTATCCACACGTCAAAAACATTTGGCAACAATTGCCGCATTGGAGGCACAGGGTGATCCGACTCGTTTGGAGCCAGCTATTCACGACGCTCTCGATGGTGGCGTAACCATCAATGAAATCAAAGAGGCTTTTTCTCAGTTATACGCTTATACTGGTTTTCCACGCTCTCTCAATGCCCTTAGCGTGCTCAACAAAGTGCTTGAGTCCAACAATGGCAAGTGGCAGAAAGGGAAAGCTTGGAGCCGACCAGCAGTGTGGAATGACGCAAAGAAAGCATTGAATAATGGTACGGAGATCCAGACTAAGCTATCAGGCAAACCATTTGATTATACCTTCTGTCCACAGAACGACTATTACCTAAAGTCCCATCTGTTTGGTGACATCTTTGCAGGAGACCAGTTGACAGCCGCCGACCGTGAGATTGTCACTGTCGCTGCTCTTTCTGCTCTCAAAGGTGTTGCACCACAGCTAGCTGCGCATAAGGCTGGGGCTGTCAACATGGGCAACACTCAGGCTCAAGTGGATGAGCTTTGCAAATTCCTTAGTGAGAATGGATTGTCTCAGTGCGACGCATCAGCAGATGCTTGCGCTGGCTCTTGGTCCAAGGGCAATCCTAACGATGCATACGCGAAATATTTTACCGGCAATAGTCATCTTGCGCCTATCCAGCCTAAGAATCTGATAAGTGGAGAAAAAACAATTCAAAGCTATGCCAATGTAACTTTCGAGCCAGGCTGCCGCAACAACTGGCATATTCATCATGGTGCTCATCAGATACTTATTTGCGTGAGTGGTGAAGGTATTTATCAAGAATGGGGCAAACCAGCCATCCGTCTTCACGCAGGCGATATCATCGATATTCCAGAAGGTGTAAAGCACTGGCATGGTGCTACCGCCAATTCATGGTTTCAGCACCTCGCATCACACGTCCACGTCGGTGATCCCGAGAGTAATGAGTGGCTTGGACCAGTGACTGACGAGCAATATAGCGAAGCAAACAAATAATAAGCCCATATCTAGCTTGTGGCAATGAAAAGGCGTATTAATATACAGTAACCTTACCGGATTTGACTTAACCAAACAACAGGAAATGAAACATTTACTATCAAAAATATATCTCATTTTGACAGCTATCTTCATGATGGCTTGCTCCAATGAAGCGGTTGAGGCAGAGCCCATGGAGAGTGGAAATCAATTTATGAAAACAAGCACTATGAATTTGAATGTCAACGGATACAACCTGATAGTGGAACTAACCAACAACTTATATCGAGAATGGCCAAAAGAAAATAAGACAATAATATAGAGAAATCCCCTTATTTAGGTATGCATAAGTATTGATAATATGATAATTTTGTGCTATAATTTACATTGAAGTAATGCAAGAAATACATTTAGATACAATTCAGCAGTTCAACGACTACAACGGGAAGGAGACGCTTCATCCCCTTGTAAGCGTTATCCGTATGGAGAGCACCGAGCATATTAAAGAATGTGTGATGCACTACGGTCTATACGCCATCTATTTGAAGGAGAACAAAGGTTGTAAACTATCCTACGGACGCACTCCCTACGATTTTGACGAGATGACGGTGACGAGTTTCGCTCCAGGGCAATCGATCATAGTTCAGCCCAATCCGGATGTGCCGTTTGCCAAATACACAGCGTTGGTTTTCCACCCGGATTTTCTCAACCGCACGTCTCTTGGCAAAAACATCAGCAGATATGAATTCTTTGATTACACCTCCAACGAGGCTCTTCATCTTTCGTCGCAGGAAATAGAGATATTTCGTGGCGTATTGTCGTTGATCCAGCAAGAGTTGCAACACCCTATCGACAAACATACGCGAGAGTTGATAGTCAGCAACATTGAACTGCTTCTAAACTATCTTCTTCGCTTCTACGATCGTCAGTTTATCACTCGTGAGGAGATCAACCACTCCGTTGTGAAGAAATTCATATCTTTACTTGACGAATATATTACTACAAAAGCCAATACGGAAGGCTTGCCAACTGTGGCATATTTCGCCGACAAGTGTTGCCTCTCAACAGGATATTTCGGCACCCTCGTAAAGACAGAGGCAGGAAGGACTGCCAAAGACATCATCAATGACCGTCTGCTCGTCCACGCAAAAGAGTTACTGGAATCAGAGCAGAACACGATCACAATGGTGAGCCAGCAACTTGGTTTTGAATACCCGCAACATTTCGTCCGCTTCTTCAAAGGTCTGACCGGTAAGACGCCAAACCAATGGAGGGCAGCGTAATATAATTAAGAATTTTGAATTAAGAATTAAGAGTTGGCGTTCTTCGTAGAGACGTGGCGTGCCGCGTCTTATCGATAGTCAGTAGAGTTAAAAATTAAAAAAATGAAAAGAATCCTAACAATCATTTGTACTATGTTAATCGCATTCGGTGCATCCGCACAACAGAATTCAAAGACGCTTGTAGCTTATTTCTCAGCGTCAGGTGTTACAGCTTCAGTAGCAAAACAGATCTCAGAAGCAGCTAAAGCTGATCTATACGAGATTACGCCAAAAGTAAAATATTCATCTGCCGACTTGAATTGGAGAGACAAGCAGAGTCGATCATCAGTAGAGATGGCAGACAAGAGCACACGTCCCGAAATGGCTGAGAATATCGGCAGCATGGACCAGTACGACACCATCTATATCGGCTTCCCTATCTGGTGGAACGTAGCGCCACACATCATCAACACCTTCATCGAGGCAAACAAGTTGGAGGGAAAGACAATCATCCCATTCGCAACATCTGGAGGTAGTTCCATCACCAACTCTATCAAGGATTTGAGAAAGACCTACCCTAACCTAAATATCAAGGACGGTCAGCTACTGAATTATCCGAACCAGTCTGAAATCGAGAATTTCATAAAATAACTTCCCAATAGCATGAACGTAATCGTTATATCAACAAGCCTACGCACCCATCCAGCCTAAGAATCTGACAAACGGAGAAAAACCGTCGTATTGAAATCAAAATTGGCAAATACCAAGCCAAGGATATAGAATAAAACCAAGTCATTTTTTCAAGAGCCTCAACTTTTTCCGTTGGGGCTTCTTTTTTATACAAACCAGAAAGATTTGTATTCCTTTTTTCTTCATAATTCAAAAAACATTACCAGTACAAACAAATACTCTAAATTCTTAATCTTATCTTTGCAAAAAATATAAAGTACATGAACTACAATCTTGCAGATACATTAAAGGAGAGGATCCTCATTTTAGATGGAGGTATGGGAACCATGATTCAACGATTCAAGTTGAAGGAAGAAGATTATCGAGGAGATTTTGCAAAAGACTCCCCCATCCCTCAAAAAGGGAACAACGACCTATTATGCATTACACAACCTGAAATCATAAAAAGCATACACAGACAATACTTGGAAGCAGGTGCAGATATCATAGAGACCTGTTCGTTCAACTCACAACAAATTTCATTAGCAGATTATGAGATGCAACGACATGTCACTCTATTCAACAAAACAGCAGCACAATTAGCCAGAGAGGTAGCAGATGAGTTCACAAAAAAAAATCCAAGCAAACCAAGATTTGTAGCAGGATCTGTTGGGCCTACCAATAAGACATGTTCTATCTCTCCTGATGTGAATGACCCATCCATGAGAAACATCACATACACCGAGATGGAAGCATTCTATGAAGAACAGATGGACGCGCTTATAGAAGGCGGTGTCGACGCATTACTAATCGAAACAATTTTCGACACACTAAATGCCAAAGCTGCCATTAGCGCGGCGAAACGTTCCATAAAGAGAAGCGGGAAAGACATTCACATAATGCTTTCTGCCACTGTCGCAGATATCAGCGGAAGAACATTATCGGGACAAACCATCCAGGCATTCCTAAATTCAATTGCACACGCCAAACCACTATCTGTCGGTTTGAACTGTTCATTTGGAGCAAAAGACCTAAAGAAATATTTAAAAGAATTGGGAGAAAACGCACCTTACTTTGTTAGTGCATATCCTAATGCTGGTCTTCCCAACCAATTTGGAGAGTACGATGAAACTCCAGAATCAATGGCAAGTCAGGTGAAAGAATATTTCGATGAATGTTTGGTGGATATCATTGGAGGATGTTGTGGAACTACCCCAGACCATATTGCAGAATATCAGAAACTGATAAAAGGGGCCAAGAGAAGAACCATTCCTCAATCAAACCACCACATGAAACTATCTGGCTTGGAACCATTAGAAATCAAGTCTGTAAATAGCAGCCTCAACAAAGAGCAACCAAGATCCTTGTTCCTAAACATTGGAGAACGATGCAATGTTGCAGGATCTAAGAAATTCCTTCGTCTCATCAACGAGAAGAACTACGAAGAAGCAATGAACATTGCACGCAAACAGGTTGAAGATGGTGCTCAAGTGGTAGATGTTAACATGGATGATGCGATGTTGGATGCAAAAGCAGAAATGGTCACATTCCTAAACCTTATTGCTTCCGATCCAGATGTATCACGCGTACCAATTATGATTGACTCCTCCAAATGGGAAGTCATCGAGGCAGGTCTTCAATGTGTACAAGGAAAGTGCATTGTAAACTCTATTTCTCTAAAAGAGGGAGAAGTGAAGTTTTTAGAAAAAGCTCGTAAGATAATGGACTATGGTGCGGCAACCGTAGTTATGGCTTTCGATGAGAAGGGTCAAGCAGACTCCTTCGAACGTAAAAAAGAGATATGCAACAGAGCATATCATCTTTTGATGGGTATCGGATTCCCTCCAGAAGATATCATCTTCGATCCAAACATTCTTGCCATAGCTACTGGTATTGAAGAGCATAACAACTATGGATTAGACTTCATTAGAGCAACCGAATGGATTAGACAGAACTTACCATATGCAAAAATCAGTGGCGGAGTCAGCAATCTGTCTTTCTCTTTTAGAGGGAACAATCCAATCAGAGAAGCCATACACTCCGTATTCCTCTACCATGCCTACAAAAAAGGCATGGATATGGGTATCGTAAACGCCGGAATGCTTCAAGTGTACGAAGACATTCCTTCTGACTTGTTAGAATTAGTAGAAGATGTAGTACTCAACCGTCGCTCTGATGCGACCGAGCGTCTTATCGAGAAGGCAGATCAAATCAAAGCATCCCAAAGTAACGAGAAACAGGAGTCTCATATTGAGTGGAGAGACTATCCTCTCGAGAAAAGAATAGAATACAGTTTGGTCAAAGGTATTGGAGACTTCCTTGAAACAGACATGAATGAAGCTCTATTAACCTATCCAACCGCCATCGAGATTATAGAAAAGCCTTTAATGAATGGCATGAATGAAGTAGGAAAACTATTCGGAGAGGGAAAGATGTTTCTCCCTCAAGTAGTAAAGACTGCTCGTACGATGAAAAAAGCAGTCTCCATCCTGCAACCTCACATCGAGGAGCAAAATGCAGGAAGCAGCAACAAATCGGGGAAAGTGCTCATTGCAACAGTAAAAGGAGATGTGCATGATATTGGAAAGAACATCGTCGCCGTAGTTCTCGCTTGCAACAACTTTGATGTTATAGACTTGGGTGTAATGGTCCCAACAGAGGAAATCATAGAGACTGCCATTAAAGAGAATGTAGATGTTGTTTGTCTAAGTGGTCTTATTACTCCATCACTGGAAGAGATGTGCAAAGTTGCAGAAGCTATGGAAAAAGCAGGCTTGAAGATGCCTTTATTGGTAGGAGGTGCAACCACATCAGATATTCACACAGCAGTTAAGATAGCTCCTTGTTATAGCGGAACCGTTATGCGCATGAGAGACGCCTCCCAAAACACATTTGCCATAGCACGCCTATTGAGCAAGGATACACAAAAAGAGTTTGTTGAGCAACTGAAGAATGAACAAGCTCAGATAAGACAAACTCACTCTAAAAAAACAGAAAACCTCATCAGTTTCGATGAAGCTAAAGAGAAAAAGATGAATCTATTCTAAGATTCTTTTTACCATACGACTAAAGGATGTGATCACAAACTCGTTTGAATCATATCCTTTATTTTTTTTACTAATATATCCCATTGATATTTCTTCTTCTCTTCCTTAATATTAGAAAGGAAACGCTCCTTGTCTGTTTCTTGATAGAAACGAACTATTGCGTCTGCAATCTTAGTTGGATCTGGTTCAACAACATATCCGACCTTTCCATCAGGAACTATCTCGGGAAGTCCACCCACATTTGTAACCACCATTGGTTTCTCAAAATGATAAGCGACCTGAGCCACACCACTTTGAGTAGCAGATCGATAAGGTTGAACAACCAAATCAGCAGCGCAAAAATATGCTCCCACCTGACTATCTGGCACATAATCTGATACCCATACGATATTACTCAAATTCAAGTCAGACTGTAGCTTCTTATATTTCTCCTCGTTACCATAAAATTCACCAACCACCAAAGCCTTTATCGGTTTATTAGAGATTCGTTCATCAGACAAGGCTTGCATTAATAAATCAAGCCCCTTGTAATCACGAATAAAACCAAAAAACAAAATATAAGAGCATTCCTTAGATAAAGATAATTGTTCCAATGCCGTATCTTTGGGTATCATTGGACCATAAATGTCATAAATAGGATGAGGAGAAACCACATTAGGCATCTTCTTCCCCATGAACTTTTCCACATCAGACATAACGAAATCAGACAAGGCTATAAAGCCATCCATAGATTTCAAAAAATAGGGAGGAAACAGTTTATCTATAAAAGAAGACTCGTGAGGAGTCATATTATGAATCAACCCAATCAACTTAGCATTCGTTTTTCTCTTTATTACTTTGGCTATTGTTCCAAAGCAAGGAGCGAAGAAAGACATCCAATAAGCAAAAATGACCACATCAGGATTCCCTTTTGCCACCTTCATTCCTACCCTAATCCAATTTATCGGATTTACAGAATTGACACTCCGATCGATATCTAAACTACATGGAGCTTCAGACGAAGCAAATTGAGTTTTTCCGGGAAATAAGAAGTTAGGATATTGCAAAGTAAAGGTTTCCATCTTTACCTCATCCCCATCCGACACAAACTCATTAGCCAATCTCTCATTGAAAGCGGCCAAACCACCTCTATACGGATATGCAGTACCTATGATTGTTATTTTCATAAATGCAAGAGATTTACATCATCGACAAGCGATTCCTTGAGATTCAGGCTTCACGTATTTGGGATAAAAATATCGTGCAAGCAAAAAACCAACGGTAACGCCAATAATATCAGCCAACCAATCCACCCACTCTCCGGTTCTTGGAGGGAAATACTTATCCTGCAAAATTTCTATAATACCGCCATAAACAATTGGATAAAGAGCACCCCAAACATACATTGTTTTTTCTTTGAACGAAAAGCGTTGTCTGTAAAGTTCAAAGCAAAGGACCAAGGATAATACAACATATGCGCCTGCATGTAGCACCTTGTCTTTAAGATCGAACTCCGGCAGATTAAAATCGGGAGCCTTTGGTAAAATACTCATATACAATACGAATAGAGAGTAGAGGATAGACATCCCATAATACCTAAAAAATCTCAACATAACACTTCTTTTAAATTCGTTAGAAAAAGAACCCGAGAAAAGGAGTCTCGAGAAAAAGCCTTTTCACAAAAGTCTCAAAAAAGAGTCTCAAAATTATAGTTTTTAATTACCTTTGCAAAGTTTTAGTATAGAAATAAATAAAAAAAGATAGACAAATGAAGACAGTAGTAAGTGGCATTCGTTCAACTGGTAATTTACATCTTGGAAATTACTATGGAGCCCTAAAAAATTTCATACGCATGCAAGAGAACAATCGTTGTTTCTTTTTCATTGCAGACTACCATTCGTTGACAACACATCCAGATCCTGCACTTTTGTACCCAAATGTCAAAAGCGTATTGACAGAATATTTGGCATGCGGATTGGATCCTGAGAAATCGGCCATTTACATACAAAGTGATGTTCCCGAAGTTGTGGAACTATATTTGATGCTTAACATGCATGCTTACCTTGGAGAGTTGACCAAAACCGTATCATTCAAAGACAAGGCAAGGAAGCAGCCTGAAAATGTAAATGCGGGACTTCTTACATACCCTACACTTATGGCAGCTGACATTCTTATTCACAATGCAGACGAGGTACCTGTTGGGAAAGACCAAGAGCAACATTTGGAGATGACTCGCAACTTTGCCAAGAGATTTAACAACTTCTATAAAGTAGATTATTTCAAAGAGCCAATCGCCTACAGTGATGGAACGAAGCCAATCAAGGTTCCTGGATTAGACGGTAGCGGCAAGATGGGCAAATCAGAAGGAAACTGTCTATACTTGGCTGATGATCCTAAGACTATAGAGAAGAAGGTTAAGAAAGCCTTAACAGACCAGGGTCCGACAGAGATGAACTCACCAAAGCCTGAGTGCATCGAGAACCTATTCACAATTATGAAAATTGTTTCTGCCCCAGAGACCATCCAATTCTACGAAGAGAAGTGGAATACCTGTGAGATTCGTTACGGAGATTTGAAGAAGCAATTGGCAGCAGACATCATCGAAGCAACCAACCCAATCAGAGAAAGAATTGCAGAGATTGATGCTCACCCAGAAATTCTACACAATGCCATTACACGAGGTAAAGAAATCGCTCGTGAAAGTGCATCAAAAACAATCAAGGAGGTAAGAGAAATAATGGGATTTAGAAATTTCTAAAGATGGAAAAAAGCAAATTAAAAGAGGCTATCCCCTACGTCATAGCCATTATAACATTCTGTTTATTCGCAGTCTTATATTGTTCTCCCATACTTGAAGGAAAGGTCCTACAAGCTGGAGATGATACGAACTGGAAAGGTATAGCAGAAGAAGTTGTAAAATACAAGGCCGAAACCGGAGAAACCTCATGGTGGACAAACTCTGTATTTTCCGGAATGCCCACATTCCAAATTACAGGGAGCACTCCTTCCAACCATGTGACAAACCATATTTTACAAGACATATATCACCTTGGATTCGAAAGTGCCACAGGAGTTATAATTGGCTATTGTATTGGCTTTTTTATTATGCTTTTATGCTTTGGTTTTTCCCCATTAATAGCGTTGGGAGGAGCTTTGGCGATAAGCCTTTCGTCCTATTTCTTCATTATTATCCCTGCAGGACACTACACTAAAGCATGCGCTCTAGGTTACTTACCTGCACTGTTCGGAGGCATACACGCCATCTTTAATAAAAAATACAAAGTGGGATTTGCCATCACATCTTTAATGGGAATAATCGCCATAACGCTACACCCACAGATGACCTACTACATAGGTCTATTGACTGGCGTATTCGTCATGACAGAACTCTTTATCCATATAATAGGGAAGAAGTGGAAAGAACTACTTATTAGCCTTGGTATCATTCTGTTTAGCGGTCTCCTTATCGCAGGAACAAAATTAAGCTGGATGCAAATGAACTCTGAGTATTTGGCAGAAACAATGAGAGGAGGACATTCCGATCTTAAACAAAAAGTGAACACATCGGAAAATTCCGGTTTAGATTTTGAATATGCAACGGCATGGAGTTATGGCATAGATGAAACACTAACATTTATCATCCCGAATTTTATGGGAGGTGCTAGCGGATACAATGTCGGGACAAAGTCTGTATTATACACGGAAATGACTAAAGCTGGTATTTCAAAAAGTACCGCAAAACAATTTTGTTCAAGTGCACCAACTTATTGGGGAGAGAAAGCGTTTACAAGTGGTCCTGTATACATGGGTGCAATAATCTGCTTACTTTTCATTTTGGGATTAATCATTATAAAGAGTCCTTACAAATGGGCCATCGTTATTTCAACATTATTTTCAATAATGCTAGCATGGGGCAGGAACTTCCCTACTCTATCTCATTTGTTCTACGATTATTTTCCAATGTACAATAAATTTAGAGCGGTAGAGAGCATTTTAGTTGTTGCAGAAATCACGATTCCTTTGCTAGCCTTGATGGCACTACGGCAACTCATTCAAGACCAAGAAGATAAAAGTAAATACCTAAAGCCCCTATATATATCAGGTAGCATCACTGCAGGATTATGCCTATTCATAGCACTTTTCGGAAATTCTTTATTCACGTTTATATCCTCATATGATGAAGGATGGAAGGCGAGAGTTGGAGAACAAGTGTACGCTATGATTTTAACTCAACGTGCAGACATGCTCTCTTCTGATGCTTGGAGATCGTTCTTTTTTATCGCTCTATCTTGTATTGCCATTCTTCTGTTTTTAAAAGAAAAAATAAACAGCAGGATCCTTACAATAGGTCTATTTGCTCTTGTGCTCATAGATATGATCCCCGTAGACAAAAGATTTTTTAATTCAGACAATTTTGTCTCAAAGAAAGAAAACTCTTCCTATTTCTCAGAGAAAGAATGGGAAAAGCAGATTCTTCAAGACAAGGATCTAAATTACAGGGTTCTAAATCTAACAAGCAACACATTCAACGATTCTAGAACAAGCTACCGTTTGAAATCAGTTGGAGGATATCATGCGGCAAAACTAAGACGTTATCAAGACTTGATCGAGGCACATATAAGCCAAAACAACTGGCAAGTGCTTGATATGCTTAACACACGCTATGTCGTAACCCAAAATGGCGTTCAACGGAATCCTAATGCCATGGGAAATGCATGGTATGTAAACGAGATTAAATTTGTTGATAATGCAAACGAGGAAAGTGAAGCTTTATGGAATACGGACCTAAAGAAAACTGCTGTCGCAGATAAGAAGTTTGAGAATATTATTTCTTCATCAAATGTAGAAGGTAATAGTTCTATTAAATTGACTGCTTATGCACCAGACAAGCTAGAATACGAGACATTCACTGAAAAAGACCGTGTGTGCGTGTTCTCTGAAATATATTATCCATACGGATGGCATCTATACATTGATGACAAAGAGAGTCAACTAGCAAGGGTCAATTACACCTTGCGAGCTTGTCAAATTCCTGCAGGAACTCACAAAATTCGTATGGAATTCGTTCCTAAGGGATTGTCCACAGATAAATGGTCTATGGCATTTCTTATTATCACATTGATTTTAAGCGTAGTAGCCCTTGGGTTACATTTTTACGAAAAACTACAAGTACAGAACCCTTAGATCTTTGTCCTATTATACGAAAATACAGATATAATGCTATTGTACCTCCCCACTTAACACATTCGGAAATTAAGCGAGAGAGGTAACTAATTCTAGAAATAGACAAAGTCCTGAGCCGTTCACTAGTACCGACTCCTAATCCTAATTTTTCCACGAAAGCGAAACTTGTTCGCTTTTGTGGAATATTATGAAAAACTTTTATGCCTGGGAAATAATATACCGGATATCCTTCCTGTTGTATCTTATAGAAAATATCCTTTTCTTCTCCGCCCAAAAGTGACGTGGCTGTACGACCCAACTCGGGATTAAAACGGCCAACCCTTTCAAGTACAACCTTTGAGATCCCCATATTTGCTCCAATCGGATATTTTCCCTTCTTAAACAACGAAACACGATCCCCCATATCCAAGGCAGATACAAAACCTCTAGACCATGAATTTAACCAATCAGGTTCTCCTGCTTCAAAAACAGGTTCTATCGCACCACCAAAAGCTCCTGTCTCTGGATAACGCGTTAACCAATCGTACAAAGTAGACAAATAAGACTCACCAACATACGCATCATCATCCAAGAAAATAACCCAATCTCCTGAAGACTCTTCTATTCCCCTATTGCGAGCATAAGACAATCCTTGGTTGGTCTCCTTTATATATCTATAGTTTGAGGGAGAGTAATCTGCGACAAATCTATCACACTCACTTTGAGTATTATCCGTTGAATTGTTATCAATCAAAAGCACCTCCCACTCTCCATGGAACTTATTCTTTTCCAAATGAGCCAAGCACTCATATATATATTGATCTCGATTATACGTACAAACGACAACACTTAACTTCATAACAACAAATAGGATAAAAAAGTATTGGTATAATCTATATTATTAGGGTATTTGTAGGTCAATTTATGTACAGAGCTTCTTTCTATTATGTTTTTCCACTTTCTCTCAGAGAATGGTTCTCTTAAAGTAAATTGTAATGTATGCACATCTACATTTGGAACATAAGGCATCTGATTAAACAACTCTCTACACACTGGATTCTCATTGACTATCAAATAGAAAAAAATATGGAATATATAATAATCCTTCAAATAATTCTCCTGACTCCAATAAGAGAAAAGAGCATCTCTGCAAAGTTTCATAATCGGATGTCCCTTATCTGACGAAATCAACCAATTGGAAGCTGCATGAAAAGTACGATTCAGCACAGAGGTTCTATACACAAAAAAAGAATTGTCTTTTATATAGTTGGGTAAATCATCAGTAAGTAGAACTGTTGAATCCATCCAAATTCCTCCATGCTCAAACAACAAACAACTTCTAACTATATCAGAAAAATGCGTGAATTGTATTTTCCCTGTTTTGTACTTACTCAATATAATCTCTGGTATAGTAACATATTCCAACAAATTCTTTTCCGTTAGCACCTTAATTTCGTACCCTTTAGCATACCTTTCTACTGATGCTATACACTTCTGCACAATAGCCGGTGCCAAATCACGTCCTTGCAACCAACAAATCCATATAATTCGAGTATGCTCACCAGAGAAGTTTTTCTCAACATCTTGCATATACACACTAGAATAGGTTTTCTTTAGATAGTTGTAGGATCTTTCTGTCTCAATCTGCTCAATAGCACCTCTATTATGAGTAAACCAAATTGGACATGCTGATTTTTTCAGTTCTTTCCAACAAATATACCATCCTTTTTTTTTCAGGATGCTTTTATATTCAGAAAAACTTCGCATATTCTATCTACTCATTTAAATGCAAACACTCTATTAGTCGAACACATGGATTATGTAGAACTGTATCCCCCCAAAATTTTTCCATTATACGATCTCGATCCTTTACATTTAAAGAACAATCGCCACCCATTGCTTGCAACAACTCTGCAAACGAGTGTACCGTGCGCCCTATAACATTTTCCTTTAAATCAAAAATAAATTCCCTCTCCTTTACATACTCATCAAAATCGTAATGGAATAAAATTATACCTTTGTCCTTCATCAAAAGATAATCATACATAACAGAAGAGTAATCTGTAATAAGAATATCCGTAAATGGAAGAATACAATACATATCGACATTTCCATGTACAAACTCCAAATTAGAATATTTTTCCTGCGTATTTACTATCGTATTTGCATGAGGCTTCATCAAAGCATATGCATTAAGTTCCTTAAGTCTCTCGTTAAATACGCGCAAATCAAAACCATTAGCAAAACAAGTTCTCTGAGAATCTCGCCAAGTAGGCATATAAACAAAGACCCTATCATATGTAGAAATTTTATCAATTAGATCCTTTGTATAAGAGGATTCATTTCTTTCCACAAAACTCCGAACATTTTCCTTTGGAATAAGCAACATCTGGTTTCTTGGACACCCCACCTGCACGCATTGTTCCTTCTTTATTCTAAAAGATTTAGAAAAAACTTCGTCAAAGAAATCTGTGGTCGACACCATGAAATCAGGTCTAATAAAAGAGGCCGGATGATAATAGCAATCCCAAAATTCCTTATTGACATATCTTTTTGCCAATTCACCCTTTGTAATACCAAATTCAATACATTTCATGGGTACACCATGCCATAAATTGACTATTGTAGCGCCACCAGACAAACAAAAAAGAATATCAGAAGTATTATCACTAACAAACCAATACTTGGCACGAAGAGACATACACAAGCCTTTCAAAGAACCAACATAGTAAGATGGATATCCCAAACTTCTAATCTTCTCTACAGTTTCTTTTGATGTTGATATCCAAGCGATTTTTTTATGTTTGTAATGATCCAACGCATATAGGAAAAGGTATTTAGAATTATCATTGTATGCACCCCTATAACTACCAAAAACCCACACATTAGCCGATCTTGGAATAAGATAAGAGAATGGATATACAATGTAACAAATCAGATATGCCAAAAACTTCACCATAAATTAGATTCTCTTTCCTTTCGAAGATTATGCAATGTTTCATTTATCAAAGTAGAAGATGTTCCTTTTGTATAAGGGAAATAAACAAGTTTGACTCCAACCTCATTTAATTCTGACTCAATCTTATTCCACTTGTCAGTACCTTTCCAGTCATCACCCACAAACATAACGTCAAAATGATATTGCTTCCATGCCTCCAATTTATCCATGTTTTCTTGTGTCACGACTTCATCTACATATCTTATAGCAGCAACAATCTCCTTCCTCTCTTCAAATGGGATAACAGATCTTTTTCCCTTGTACTCAACCAAATCGTCAGTAGAAACACCTACTATCAAATAATCACACTGAGCTTTTGCTTTCCTCAATAAGTTCAAATGTCCGATATGGAATAAATCATACACGCCTGTTGTATATCCAATCTTTATTGGCTCATACATATTCAAGAATTGCTCCAAGCAATACATCTGCCATTTTTGATTACCAGTATACTTGCTCATATCTATATCCCTCCTAAACTCGGGACGAATAGGCCCCTTCCAGTCCTTAAAATAAAAGTCTACAGGACGAGGCATAGGCACCTTATTAGGAATAGGAATCTCCGGATATTTTGAATGGAACAATTCTCTAATCAAATATTTAGGTTCACCATTTCTAACTCGATTTAGATTTAATGGATCCGCCATTCTTAATTTTGCATACGGATCTAAATATGGCATATCTGCGATAGCAAAAGCATTGAAATAGGAACTAGAACTTTCAATAGAAAAGACTTCATCCATGAACTTCAAAAAATCTATAGAATCTGGACCTTGTTTATATCTATTGTATAGGTAATCCATGTCAACAGGATTCTTCAAAACCTCCGCTGGATCTAAAAATGTATAACGTTTTTTAAAATCTTCATACTTCCAATCTTTCGAGATTAACTGATCCATTCCTCCGAATAGCAAATCACTGCTTTCTCCTATTATCATCAACTCGACTCCATCCGATTTTGCTTGCATCGCTCCTGCCAAAATTTGAGGCTCAATAGAATGCACAGGTGCATTTTTAGCCTTTATACATAACGGAAGATACTTTTGTACCACGTCCCAATTGATATCCACATAATGCAGGTTCAATGCATAATACTTCGCATAATACTCCGCCCTAGCCAATTCCTCTTGCCCATACTCGCCATTAAGGAATCGAAAAGTGTAAGCATCACAACCTTTCATGTATGCAGCCAAGTTCGCAGAATCCATTCCTCCAGAAAGCAAGATTCCCAACTTTTTCTTTCCCTTTATTGCATCAAATTGTTTTTGTATTTCTCTATCTATATCTACATAAGAAGCAACCTTTATCGTTTCCTCCTCATTCAGTGGTTTTATATTTTTATGTTTTAGACCTTCGTAAAAATCCATATCATCACGCTCTATATAGCGAAATGACAAGAAAGAACTCATACAAAAATGTTTGTCTCGCATAATTATCTATTTATTTAATCTTTTCCGGGTTTACATGGATTTTCTAAAAAAAACACGATTCCATAACCGTACAAAGTTATCATTTTTGAAGTTTACAACCAATATTTTAACATCTCATTTGTGATTTTTAAAATTATAAAAATCCTCAAAAAAGAAGATCCTGAAAGATTATGATTTCTTCCGGGGTCATCAACTATTATTTATCACGAACCTTATTTACTTATAAAATCCTTATGAAAGAAGTAAGGCAACCCTTGTGCCACATAATGCTTCACATATCCCCACCAGTGTGTCTTGCCTGGCGCTACTAAATAGTATAGGTTTCCTTCATTAAAATCGGAGGTGTAATGGAAATGGGGTTGCTTCTTCATCGCATCCATTTGTGGATTAATATTGTTATATGCAATATCCTCTGATCCTGTTGCACACAAGATGGCAAATTGGTTGTCTGCCAAACCTGAACGCTCTACTACATTATTCAACTCCCTAGCTGCATCTTCTCCCGTGTTTCCATACCAATAGTTTCCACTCAAAGGCATATGATATCCAACTATATCCAAACAATTAGCAAAAACATTCCATGCAGAAAGACCACCCATTGAGAATCCTCCATATGCACGGTGCATACGAGACGCTTTCAAATCCTCCAATGATGTACTATTGGCATATGTAGAATATTTACCCTCCACAAATGGAACCACACTCTGTCTGAACTCCTTCCAGAATGTGGCAGCCTCACACTTATTGAATGTAGGAGTAACCACAATCGTTGGTTCTATCATTCCCCTTTGAATTAAATTATCAAGAATGTTTTGCAACTTCACATCATTGCTAAATATTGTGGTTTCATTTTCACCTCCACCATGCATCAAATAGAAAATATTGTACTTTTTGTTGCTATCATATTCTGCAGGCAAATAAACATACAGCGTATTATTTCCATTAATACCATTATAGTTTTCCTTTATAATCTTTCCCTGAGCATTACATGTACCCAAAAGAGCATCCTGATTTCGATATGTAAGATTAGCATCATAGACAAAGTCATCGGTCACCAATCCATTCTCTCCTACAACAGGTCCTTCTACAAAATTATAGACTATACTATCCAACAATTCATGAGTTGAATACAAAATCTGTTTGTCTTTATAAGCGTACGCATTAGGATTTTTGAAGATAATACTGTCTAACAATTCGTCATTGGCATAAACGACCTTACCTCCCTTAAAGAAATTGATAGTCTTCAACTCAACATAAGGTTCAAAAGAGAACCAATCTATATCAAAATAAGATCCATCAATAGACAATCTCAATATGTGTTTCCCCGCCTTTAACTCTTTTGTTATACCAGAGACCTCTTTATACACCGACCAATCTCCAGTACTACCAATGGTTTTAGTTTTTGAGATTTCTTCTCCATCCAATTCAAAATGGAAAGCAGCCGTGTTGTTATCTGTTGCAACAAAAGCCTTGTATTTATATTGAGAAGTCTCCTTTACCTCAACTGTATACTCCAACCATTCTCCCTGAACAGTCCATCCGATGCAAGTGCGACTACCCTCCATCTTTACATCAACACCTTCATCCAAACGAGCTCCTTTTCCCCTATTCTCCTCATCCTCATCATGGTAAACTACGCCTTCTCCTCCTTCATCAAAGTCCTCCGCCTCTATTTTACCTGGAATCGGAGCAACTATACCATTATACGCTCCCCTAGCCCAGATGGATCCACACAAAAAAATAAAAAACAAAGTGTAACTAATCCTTTTCATTGTATTAGATTTATGGTTCATAACTTCTTTTATGGTTTCTATAAGGCAAACTTACCACTCTGAACCAAATCTAAAAGGGAATAAAGTCGCAAATCTTGGCAATTTTGTTGCAACTATCATGCAACTCGAAACATTCAAACGGAACCTCTATCGGCCACCCTATCCAAACATTTATTTCAGGAATAACAAACGAGACACATGGAACTTCTGCATAGCCCTTTTTATAAGGATACTTCCAGTAACAGCAACTACAACCGAAACAACAGCAAACAAGACACCCGACGGGTCTATACCGCACAACAAATTTTGATAGAACTTAGAAACGAAAGTAAAAATGGGAGAAAAGAGAAGAATTGCCAAAGTCTCCTTACCTACAAGAGTCATCAAACTTCGAATCTTACCTTTCACACAAGTGAATAAAAAGAGAAGTGATCCGATAATGAAAAAATTAAATGCAAAACCTTCTGGCGTAATTCTTCCTAAGGAAGATACCACATCCCCACTTTCTGACGTGTCCATAGAAAAGAAAACCACTCCAGCCAACATCACAATAGAGAGCGGAGAAGCAACGAACAAAGACCTAAAATCACCTATTTTACAACGGATCAACACTCCCACAGAATAATATACCAAAGAAGATATATTAATGAGATTCAAAAGCATCATTCCGCTCAACAGAATGATCATAAAAGGGAAGAAGCTCGCATTATAATTAAACAATCGATATGAGACATAATTAATAGCATTGCAAATCAACAATGTATGCAAATACCAATATGGACCTATTGGGTGTATGAAAAGCTTCTCAAAGAAAACAGCTACTGTAAGATTATCAATATGTTCGTTTATTGGAAGCATAGCCGCTCCTACAATGTATGCAACTTCCATCACAAAATAAGGTAAAGCTATTGCCATGGCAGAGCGAAGAAATCCCTCCAGCTGTTTCTCTACATTACACAAATAACCGGATATCATTAAGAATATAGGCATGTGGAAAGTAAACACGATCTGTTTTGCCAAAGGGTGTTGTTCCTCTACATATACTAAATGGAACATAACCATAAGCATAATGCACACACATTTAAGCAAATCTATTTCATCTATATTTTTTATCTTATCCATAAAGTGTATTCAGCTTTTCACAACAGATCTACAAACAAAACAAAAAAAAGCAAAGGACTCTCTTTAGAATCCTTTGCTTCTACTATAAATTACATTCTACTTGCCTTCTTTCTTTCTGTTTCATCCAAAATGATCTTACGCAAACGCATGCTGGTTGGAGTAACCTCAACATACTCATCCTCGCGGATATACTCTAATGCTTCTTCCAATGAGAAGATAATTGGAGGAATGATACGTGCCTTGTCATCAGAACTCTTAGAACGCATATTGGTCAACTGCTTTGACTTAGTCACATTCACAACGATATCGTTGTCCTTGCAATGCTCACCAACCACCTGACCTGCATAAACTTCATCTTGTGGATTGAT
This sequence comes from Paludibacteraceae bacterium, assembly GCA_045600225.1. Classification (GTDB taxonomy): domain Bacteria; phylum Bacteroidota; class Bacteroidia; order Bacteroidales; family Paludibacteraceae; genus UBA1181. Next base: position 20,589 of record JAZRXL010000023.1, on the reverse strand, counting down.
GAAGAAACGACCTCTATCTTGCAACTTATCCAAAGCATAAGCGAAAGCGGTTCCTGATTCCATTGCAATCAAAGCACCATTGGTTCTTCTTTCTATCTCTCCTTTATATGGTTGATACTCCAAGAATCTATGAGCCATAACAGCCTCACCAGCAGTTGCTGTTAACACATTTGTACGCAAACCGATGATACCACGAGAAGGAATTACAAACTCCAAATGAACACGGTCACCCTTACGTTCCATAGAAACCATATCTCCTTTACGAACAGCAACCATCTCAATCACCTTACCAGATACTTCATCTGGCAAATCAATTGTTAATTGCTCTACTGGCTCACACTTAACACCATCAATCTCCTTTATGATAACTTGTGGTTGTCCAACTTGCAACTCGTATCCCTCACGACGCATTGTTTCAATCAAAACTGACAAGTGAAGCACACCACGACCGAACACAGTCCACTTATCAGACAATGGATCTTTCTCCACGCGAAGTGCCAAGTTTCTATCCAACTCCTTAACCAAACGATCGTTGATATGACGAGAAGTAACGAACTTACCCTCCTTGCCAAAGAATGGCGAATCATTTACAGCAAACACCATGCTCATAGTTGGCTCATCAATTGCGATTGGTGGCAATGGTTCTGGATTCTCCAAATCACAAATAGTGTCTCCAATATCAAAACCTTCAATACCAACCAAAGCACAAAGTTCTCCACATTGAGCCTCTCTGACACAAGACTGACCAAAGCCTTCAAAAACGCGAAGTTCCTTGATTCTTACTTTCTTCACAGAACCATCTCTTTTTACCAAAGACAGATCCTGACCTTCCTTTAAAGTACCTCTATGGATACGTCCAATGGCAATTCTACCAACATAAGCAGAGAAATCCAATGAAGTAATCAACATTTGAGGTGTACCAGTCAACACATGAGGTTCTGGAATATATTTAATAATAGCATCCAAAACTGGAGTAATATCATTTTCTCTTGGAGTCTTCCAATCTTCAGACATCCAATTGTTCTTTGCAGATCCATACAAAGTAGGGAAATCCAATTGCTCTTCTGTTGCATCCAAACTAAACATCAAGTCGAACACCTCTTCCTGAACCTCTTCTGGACGACAATTTGGCTTATCTACCTTATTGATAACAACAATAGGTTTCAAACCAATTTGCAAAGCCTTTTGCAACACAAAACGAGTTTGAGGCATTGGTCCCTCGAAAGCATCTACCAATAGAAGCACTCCATCGGCCATGTTCAAGACACGCTCAACCTCACCTCCGAAATCCGAGTGACCCGGAGTATCGATAATGTTAATCTTATAATCCTTATAACGAATAGAGACATTCTTAGAAACGATGGTTATACCTCGTTCACGTTCCAAGTCATTATTGTCAAGCATTAACTCGCCTGGTGTCTGGTGGTCTTTAATCAACTTACCAGCCAAAAGCATTTTATCCACTAATGTAGTCTTACCGTGGTCAACGTGAGCGATAATCGCCACATTTCTAATTTTTTGATTCTCCATCTTATACAAAATTTTCGAGGTGCAAAGGTACAAAAAAGTTACAAAAGAAAAAACAGAAATATGATATACAACATAAAATTCACACTCCTTAAGGGAAGTGCATGCTATATAAAACAAAGAAAGTGCGCGAAAACCTCGCACACTTTCTAATCTATAATTACTTAACTACTACTTTTGACTATAAAGAAGAGTAAAGTGACCTACATACTGTTGGTCTATTTCTGGCAAGTTAATCTCGTACCAGTAATCGGTTGCAGGCATAAGGTGTCCGTTATAATATCCATCCCATCCTGATTCATTTTCATATCCGTTGTACTCTTGAATCAATCTACCATCACGAGCATAGATACGAACACGAGCTTTACCATACACATCAATATTTTCAATCTCCCATCTATCTGAAACTCCATCACCATCAGGAGTCAAGAAACCACTTGGAGTGATAGGAATTGGAACAATATCATACTTTTGAGAAGAAACACATCCTGTTGAATCCTTAGCAGAAAGTATGTGGCTACCAATGAATGAGTTCAACAACTCACCAACAGCCTCATCACCCACCTCTTTCTTATCAAGGATAATAGAGTAAGGTAATGTACCACCTTCTACATGATACTCAACTCGGTTCTCTTTTTGATCAACAGTATCGATAGTCAAAACTGGCGAATCACGCACATAGATTCTTACCGTATCAGTCGCCTCACATCCTGCCTTTTCGTTTCTTGCCAACACGATGTAAGTCATGTCTTCATCTGGAGTAAAGATTGCTTTCATACTAGTACCACTATAAATATGGTTCCATGACAACAATGCATCTGCAGGTTTCAAGTTAGCCACATCGATCTCAACCTGTTCTCCTGCACAGATGGTGTTACGATTTGACTTAACTTTCAAACGAAGCTCCATTTGAAGAACGGTCAAACTATAGTATACTGTACTATCACAACCTGTCTTTGTATAATACTTATGCGGATCCTTAACAAGAATTGGTTTTGTTGTTGGCTCCTCATAGATTGTACCAAACAAAGGAGATCCAAAGCAAATCAATGTGTCAATCGGATTAAACTCATTAGAATAATTTGCATGGATAATCAATGTTTGATTTGTGATACTATCGCAACCAGATACTTTACTTGTAGAAACTGATGACAACTGATGAATTCCTGGTGTATTGTATGTCTTTCCATCGAACACATAAGAATCACCTTCACAAATTTCGACATCAGGCAATGTGGCAACAATCTTATCTGCAACAGTAATCGTAGCATTAATCACACTATCACAATGCAAATCTGTTGTATAGTAATGGAATGTTCTTAAGAATGTTCCTCCCTCATTGAAAAGTTCATCCTGATCACCACATCTTGAACCAGCACATATATAATATTCTTTCTCTACATTGTAGCTTGGCTTTACAACCACATTTCTCATATAGTCGATACAACCAACAGTCTTCTTCATTGCAGTAGTTCCTACTTCATCGAACAACTCACCCCTATAAGTGGAACCTTGACATATAGCAGTATCCACCTCAAATCTCACCTCAGCATCAGTCACCTCCAAAGTTGTCTGCTTGTAAATACTATCACAACCATAAACTTTAGACTTGATAGTATCATTGATGTAATAGATTCCCTTATTAGGATATTTCTTTCCTAAATACTCATCGTTGCGACAAATAGATGTCTCCCCTACTGGAATTATCTCAGGAACCATCTTCGAAATAACCAAAACGAGATCAGAAGATACATCCAAAACGTCTCCATCGTTTACCAACTCGGCATTGATTTCGTGTCCATCAACCACAACCACTCCTTCATGACAAACGTGAGCCACCTTCTTATTAAGAGTCTCATTCACTCTAAAGTCTCCTTGGATAGAACATATTTCAGAACCAAACGAAGGACCTTCTCCAATAACAACACGATAATATCCATTGTTCACATCCTTGTTGAAATTAGTAATGGTATATGAACATTTAGGATTAGCAACGTAGTTACTTGACTTGATTTCAGTATAATTAATGCTATCAGGGCTATAATACCACTTGTAGACTACATTAGACAAACTTGAAAAGAAACCATTGTTCTTAAAGTCTGCGACTAAATCAACATTTGTACCAAACTCAAAATCCTGAGCGTTTGCAATGTTAACAATAGGATGCTTAACATCAACACTGATATCATCAAGTGCAAAATCCCATCCTTGTCCTTCTGGTTCCATAGCAACTACAATGAAATAAACCTCATCAATAGCCTCAGGAACTGTAAATTCCAATGTAACCTCTTTCCAAGGCAACGACAAACTTGAACGCTCAGCCTCTGAACTTCTCTCCAATCTTAGATCCTTGAATGCAGAAGAAGAAACCAAAGCCTCACCTTTAGCATCCTTATAAATACCTAAAGCCAAATGCGCAGCATCAACATCTGTCACATTCAAATTGGCCATAAAACATGTAAATCTGAAAGTTACACCCTTACAAACCCCATCGATCTTTTGTACATAAATAACCTCGTTACTATTACAAGGCTTAGGATCCAATCTAAAATAGTATCCACGAGAAACATCATCTGGATAAGTGTGGTCACTACCTTTATGCCACGTTGCATTTGAAGTTGTTTGCTTTGTAACATAATACGCACCAGGGATAGCAACTGTACTTCCCGTAAACTTATATAGGGAATCTCCTAATTGTTCTGAAGTAAAAGGTGTTGATAAAGGTCCCACAGGATCTGTCACTTCATTTCCGCCAAAATCTTGGGTGTAAATATTCACCCACTTTTCACCATCTTGTGAAAAAGCGGTCATAGCACACACACCAGCGGTGAGAAGGAGCCCAAGTTTATGTAAAAATCCATTCCTCATATATAACCTCCCATTATTATAAATAAACTACTATTACTTATTCAAAAATACTATTTCAATTGTACCATTTCTCACAGAGCCATCAGTCATTATAACCGAGTAGAAATAAACTCCTGGATCTGCCAATCTACCCTTATAACTTCCATCCCATCCGTTATCTCCTTCAAATACTTTTTGCCCGTATCTATCAAAGATTGAGATTTTATGTCTTTCCATGAAAATATCGTTCATACCATCCAAATCATATGGCGTAAACGCTGTCGGCAACTTGATGATTACATTTACCTGAACAGGGTTGCTTGCCACAGAAGGACATACTCCGTCCGACAAAGTTATATAATATTTTGCAGTATCTTGCGGATAATCCACAATAATTTGACGTTTATCGTATCCAGTAATAAGAATTATCGAATCTTTCTCATCATCACTCTCTTCATCAAACTCAAATTCAAACTCATCTGTTCCCACAATCAAGTCTTCTCTGTCGAACCTGCCCATTACCTTATACCATACTAATTCACTATAAGGATATTTAGTAACGGCTTCCAATTCTACAGGCTCTCCCTGCCAAATACGTGCAGGATCATGAGGCTCCGTAAGGATCACTATGTCATCTGGACTCATTCTCTTATGAACATTGAACAAGATAGAGTCTGGAATGATCAACTTCTCTTCACGCAACAACTTCAAATTCTTCTCCGAACCAACATATTCCAAACTATCTTTAGTAGTTAATGGAGCATCATCACAAATCTCGAAATATGAATTCATTGAAGTAGTCACACCACACTCATTCTCTGAATAGTAAGCAAAGTACTTAGGCGTTTCTGTATACTTTATCGTATCCTTTTCTAAGTCGAAAGGCTCACCTCCATATAGCCAACCTTCAGACAATACTGTATCACCACCCATATTGTTCACACAATACAAATGCTCATACAATGAAGTTGAGTCGACATGAACGAACTCACAAATCTCATGTTCACCTGAGCCCATCGAAATACGAGGTCTCTCCTTCAATTTAACATACGATGAAGATGTATCTGCACACAATGTCAAAGTATCGGTTGCCACGAAATAGTATACATCACTTTGAGACTTACGATTCAACAACTTAATCTCGTTGAAGTTTGGCAACTTGGAGTTCTTCGGATTAGATGTGAAGAACAATGTGTTGTCTGCAATATGTCCCTTGTAAATATCATAGAAGAATGTACTTGAAATCTCTACCAGCTCTCCATCAAACTCATCAACAATATAGTAGCTACCTCTTGCAAATCTTATCTTCTGACTATTCAAATTGATTGTCTGTGTATCAGATACACATGATGTGGTATCATAGCTCTTAATAGAAACTACATCTGTACGTTTTGGAACATACACATTGATAAATAATGAATCTTTATTACCACACATATCCGATACAATCACCTTAACATCTGTAGATGATGTAATATATTCACCAGCCTTAGGTGTCTGTACGATAGACAAATTAGAAACATCAGAACAGTTATCTGATACAATTGCAGACACATCAACACTAAAGTCTGGCACCTCAAACAAACATCCCTTTCTATAAAGTGACAATACGGAATCTTTCCAGTTGTCTGGGAAATCAAATCGAGGACCAACTGTATCTACAACATGCACATACTGAACCATAGACGAAGTGTTTCCACAACGGTCGGTTGCCGTCCACTCTCGTTTGATATCGTATGTATAGTAATCACACTTAGATGGATCAGAACCTTGGTTGCTTGTCTCAGTCACCTTCAATGTAGGATTAGGATCACAATCTGTCACCTCTACTTGTTCTGCAGTAGGAACTGTTTCGGTACAAGCAATCGTAATATCCCTCAAATCGGTATTGAATACTGGTGCTTGATCATCTACTACATAAATAGTATCTGTACATGTAATATCATTACTTCTAACATCCAACACATGATAAGTTCTGAAATATCTCTCATCACAATATTGAGTACCATCAAATGTCTCTGTCATATGGAACGACTCCTCTACCATCTTTGATGGATTTGAGAAGTAACCACCTGCAGCAGCGAATTCTTTATAAGTTTCATATGCAGGAGGCAATTCCTTATCACAAGAGATTGTCTTATGATTCCATCCTTCCGGACAATACAAAGTATCAATCAAGAAGTCTTCAACCAAAACAACCTGATGACAAGTATCGAAGTTGCCAGAATTATCAGTATATGTCCATACAATCTCTACAGATCCTAATGGATAATTATCTTCCATTGATTTTCCGTCGGAACGAGAACCAACTGCTGTAATCTTACCATCGCAAGGATCAATTACATAAGGAATCTCAAAACCTTCAGCGTTCAACAACTCTTCATATGTAATTTCAGAATCGAACTTAGAATCTGCTGTAATTCTCACCTTAACCGTATCAACCAAAGCATCACAATTAACTGTTGGCTTAATAGTATCTTTAATAATAACATTCTGAGGACAAACCTTTGGTGTTATACTGTATGGACTTGCAAATGTCCAATCGATAACATTAACACCCAAAGCAAAACTATCCAACATTGTCAATCCATCTTGGCGAGATGCAACACCTGGCACATCCGTACCCGTACAACTATCTTTTGCCACTGGAATATCCAACTTCAACAAATCGCCTGGGAATGCACATTCTCCTTCATGAAGATAGAAGATCGTATCCTTCAACGAACTACAATCGAAGATTGGCTCGCTTTGTCCAATCACAGTAACAATCTGATCACACTCTTTTGCCACAGCATTCAAAGTGCTATCAATAAAGATCCAATGTACTATTAATGTGTCACCCACATGAGCCACAACATCTTTAACTGGCACATCATTTACAAACGCCTTGCCAGGAATCTCTTTCTTCGTACATGTATCAATAGCGGACCACTCACCCAAAGAGTCAACTAAAGCCTCTGGAGAAACCTCACATACACCCTTAGGCGCAATCATCTGAATTGGTTGCAATTGAGAACAATCGAAGTAAGGTGCAACAGAATCCAACACATCGATCACTTGGTGACATGAGATGTCTTGACCTGCAAAGCTGTAAGACCATGTAATTGTATCCAAACCTACTGTGAATGGATCCGATGTGATCTCAACAATAACAGTGTCTACCCCTCCGATAGTCTTCGTAATGGTATTAGCTGTTATGGCAGCTCCCGAAGAACGAGTAATAGTTGGATTAATAATATCACCTGAACACAAATCAACAACTGCAGGAACTGTCAATCCCATATCTGACCATGAAATCTCACAGTCAGTTGGAGGCAAAACAATTATTGTATCTGGATAGTTCTCACACTGAACTGGCATAGAGTTAACGTCACCTACAATAATCTTTTGTTGACAGATCTTAAATGTATCCTTCAATGTTCCTGAAGAATCTCTGAAAATCCAGTCGATAGTCCAAATACCAACCGAGAACGAATCTACCGGTTGCTTTACTTGAACACCATTTAAGTATGGTACACCATAGATGTCAGTCACACCAGATTGCTCAGGACATGGATGCTGAGCGATAGGAGTACCAAGCTCAACTGGAGCCGAACACTCTCCCTCCTTCACATCCACTGGGATATCTTCCAATGAGTTACATTCAAAGTCAATTTCTTGACTTGTTAAGATAGTAATCTGTTGTTCACAAGACATCTCTTTTGAAGAGAATGGACTTACAAAAACCCAACGAATTGTTGTAGTTCCTACTGGATATACTCCATATAAGTCACCACCATCCAATCTTGTACCCTTACCTTCTACAGAATCACCTGTACATGCATCTAATGCATAAGGAGTAACAATTGTTTGCTCACTTAAAGTAGTATCACAACCTTCAATGATAATTGTGTCATGAGGAAGTTTTGTACAATCGAATATTGGAGCGCTATCACTTCTCAAAATTAGATTTTGAATACAAGTGTCTCCAATCTCATTGATAAGAGTATCGATGAAAATCCACTTAATTTCATGTTTACCAACTGAGACATTAAATGGTTGACCCTTAATCAACTCTTCGCCTGTCTCCAAGAATGCACGTCCAGGGATCTCTGCTTTCGTACAATACTCAATAGCGGTTGGCCAAGGATTTGCAATAGAATCAAGCAATGACTCTGATGAAAGGTAACATTCACCTGGAGTTGCTGACAACGTAGTATCTGGCAGTGTAGAACAATCAAAGATTGGTGACATGCTGTCCTTAACCAAAATAACTTGTTCACAATTGTAATCCATTCCTTGGAATGTGTACTTCCAATAGATGGTGTCAACTCCTACAGAGAAGTTGTCTGCAGTTACAGAAACAATAGTATCCGTGCCTACAAGCGATGTTACAACTGTGATTGACTTACCTGACGATCTTGTAACAATAGGATCGATGATATCATGAGAACACAAATCGATAACAGCAGGGACCTCAAACTTCATGTCCTCCCAAGAGATCTCACAATCTTCAGGATTTAGTCTGTATACCAAATCAGGATAGTTCTCACAATCAACAGGAGGAACATTAACATCTCCTACCTGAACATATTGTTCGCAAGTATAAACTGGATCTGCTAAAGTATTTGTGTGATCTGTAAATGTCCACACAATAGCAGAAAGACCAACATAATAAGGATCTGTCAACTCTTTACCATCCTTACGAGAAGGAACACCTTCTATCAGTTCGCCCGTACAAGGATGTTTTGCATAAGGAGTAACCAGTACAAACTTTGAAGCATCAACTGTACATTGACCTTCTACTGCATCAACTTTTATTGTATCATAATTCAAAGAATCACAATTGAACACGATCTTCTTATCTGTACGAATTTCAATATCCTGTATACAGAAAGTATCTACACTACCAGTGAAGTCTGTAAACACCCACTTAATTTGTGTATTGCCCAATGGATATTCATCATTCAATGCCAATCCGTCCAAACGAATACCTTCTCCATATCTCTTATACAAAGGATCATCTTCCGTCAAACATGGATCTGCAACCCAAGGAGTATCAACCGAGAATACTGCAGGAGAAGCAACACACTCTGTTACAGTATCTCTCACGACCGGAGCAACCACCTCGCAATCGATATCGAATGACTTGTTACCCTTTATGGAAACAACTTGAGAACACCACAAAGTATCATGCAAGTTCCAAGGACTTACAAACATCCAATTGACTGTAGTATTGCCTGTAGGGAATTGGTATGTATCCAAATCAATTACCTTGGTTGAATCTGCAGTATAAGGGACAGCGAAGATAGGTTCCTTAGAACATGTATCCCTTGTCTCAGGAATTGTCAAATGTGCCTTTAACGTATCCGTATTAGCAACACACTCACCTTTTTGAGCAAGAACCGGAATAGTATCTTGGAGTGTAGAACAATCGAAATTGATTGGATTTAGGTGTGAAGGCAAAATCCATTGAGGACAAGTTGTTGCATTTCCATCTGCATCCTTGAACAACCACAATAGCTTGTAAAGAACGCCAACTTGCATAGTGTACTCACCTGGCAACTCCATGTCTCCATTCAATGTCAACACACCTGGGATAGAATCTCCAGAACAAGCATCGTATGCTTTATAAGCAAGTCCATCCAAAACATCCTTTTTAAGGTCTGCAAATTCATATACACACTCACCTGGATATGCTTCCGGACGCAATGTGTCAGGATCGATATTGTTACAATCGAAGAATGGAGGTGTATGATCAAGTACATCTACATACTTGGTACACTCTACAGTATTACCCTTCTTGTCTGTGAAGATCCATTTCAACATTGTACGACCCTTTTGGAAAGGATCCTCATCCCATTTCTTAGTAACACCATCAGCTACCAATGTAATTGTATACTCGCAAGGAGTACCTTCATTACATACAGAATCAACAGTGTAACGCTCTACTACCGGAGTAATCCATACTTGACCTACATCACCTAAATAGTCGTCGCACGCATCGTATGCCTTAGGCTCTCGAAGATATGGTTTAACATCCTCTGGATCGATAGCACAAGACTCTGCAGAGACAGTCAACCTAATAACAGTATCCACATCACAATCTTCCAAAACAGGAGGAATGTTATCTGAAATATTAATCAAAGTCTGACAAGTATCTCTATTAGCTGATTTATCAGTATAAACCCACCAAATCTTATGAGGATAACCCTCTGATGTTACAGGGTAAGTGATTGTCTTTAATTCTTCACCTACATATGTATAGTATGTATGATCTGGATTTGCAATCTTAGCAACCATTTGAGGAACTATATCTCCATCACAATCTCCATGCAAAGTCATATCCTCAATAGATGGCAAGCCTAATTGATCATAATCTAAAGAACATGTAACGGATGCAACCAAATCCTTTTCAGGATCCTTACACAAATCGTCAATGTCTGGAGGTGTTACATCCTTAATATTCAAATTATGAGAACATTTTACTGTATTATCACTATTATCTGTAAATGTCCATACAATTACATAAGTAGTATCCTTCTTGAAGTACTCTAACAAATCAGACAAAGTACCATCTGGCATCAATACATGAGGGATACCTGGGATGTCTCCATCGCAATCATCATGAGCAGTATACTCTCCTAATAATGCACGGACAGAATCTTTAGATGCTACGCAATGCTCTGGTTGTAGATTGATTGTCACATCTTCCATGTTATCACAAGCGTCAAAGATTGGCTCTGAGTTATCAACAATAACAACCTTCTGAACACACTCTGACGTATTACCCATAGAGTCAGCAAACACCCAAGTAATGGTTGTTGTTCCTAATGGATATGGATCTGTAAAGATTTCCTTTCCATCATCACGGGTACCGACACCTGCGATACGACCACCAGTAGGAGAACAAGCATCATCATCTGCATACGGTTGTGACAAACCTGCCTTAATTACCGCATCTGGAGATGCTTCACAATTCTCTTCTGTCTCAGCATTGATAGTACCCAACCTAGAACAGTCAACCACTGGACCTGTCTCATCAACTACTGTGATTATTTGTTCACAATATGCTTCATTTCCTGATTGGTCAGTTACTACCCATTTCATAGATGTAACACCAATAGGGAATGCATCTGTCAACGCTGCATCAAATGTCAAATCGATGTACGACTTCCAAGAACGCTTCCAAGAGATAGTAAAGTCACTGTACTCCTTCGTACAATTATCCTTGGCATTCAAATCCTCTGCTGTTGGTTTCTTAAACCATGGCACATCAGACACTGGTACTTTACAATCAGGACCAGCAGCAAAGGTTCCTGACTTACTCCAATCACCACACTCTAATACTGGTGCGATACTATCCTTCACTTCCACATTGATAACACAACTATCTAGCTGCTTTCCGTCTTTCTCATTTTGGAAACGGTATACCAATGTATAAATACCCTTGGTCAATGTTTTTGTGAAGACAACATCAGAGAAGTTATTATTTACCTTAATTGCAGCATCTTTACAAGAATGATTCAAATCACTACACTCATGTGCATCATTAGAGCTACCATACCAACGAGTAGAAATGACACGAACAGGAGCTATATCCGTAGCTGAATACTCATTACTTACCTTAACAACACTTTCGTTATTAGAATCTAACAACTCAACCTCATAAGGATATCCAAGATACTCCTTTACTGTTGTCAAACTATTTGACTCAGAAAGTATCTTTTCTACAGGATCCCAAATTCCATATTCTGTAGACCATGAGTTCCAATTATTAGCTGATGAATTCTTAAATGCCTCAAAATTACTATTATACTGGTCACACAAGAAATCCATCGTCAATGTGGTCATTGTGCCAGGACCCATAGGACCAGGACCCATAGGACCAGGACCAACAGGACCAGGACCAACAGGGCCTGTTGAAACAACAGCATCATGATAACCATTAAGTCCCTTAAGATTGTCAGGGAAATACTGAGATGCAATTTCACAAGCATCATCAAAGTGCAAACCTGCTATCACCTTACGACGGAAGTTGAACCAAACACCTTCCTGGTTAACAGGAATCTGAGCAGTTGGAACCATTTCCTTCATCAATGTAAAGACCGCCTCACAATTCTCGTTTACATAGATAACAGTATCCGAAGATGACGGACAGTTCGGAATAGGTGTTGTACCCGCTGTTACAATGATTGTCTGTGTACAAGTAGAAGTGTTACCATGAGCATCAATAAATTGGAATGTCAATGTATTCAAACCAACATAATACTTATGGTCTTCCAACTGCTTTATACTTGTAATTGTTTCTGTCTTTTCATTTCCTTTATCATCAGGACCTGTCAATGTGGTGAAAACAGAGACAGCTCCTTCACAGTTATCAGTGACTTCAGAAGGATCAATCAAACGAATATCATTGTTTTCAAATGCACTTGCCAATGTACCTGTATAAGTAACCATTTGTGCTGCAGGTCCTGCTCCATACTTTTCTTGAACATCATCCTTTGTTGCATACTTCAAATATTCGTAACCCTTATTATTTGGCTTGTAACTATTAGCAGTTACACGGATAGACGGCAACAAAGAGCAATCGAACTTAGGAGCTTCCTTATCTGCTACGGAGAATGTTCCGTCACAATCATCGTATGACTCCTTGTTTACTTTGTAGAATCTCCACTTGATATCATACTCTTCATCCACATAGAAGATGATCTTTGAAAAATCTGCCAAAGGTACATGGATGTAATCATCATCCATTACATTTTTATAATAGATCTCTGCAGTCAATTCTGTTCCTTCTCCGGAACAAACATCAACTGCACTTGGCAAGTCTGTCATTTGAGCAAACAAACCAGAAACGGACAAACCACACTCCCCTTCTTGGCTTGTCATCTCGCCAATGTTTGGATCCAAACAGTGAACTGTTGGCTTACGGTCATCTATTACATTGATTGTTTGAACACAATAAGACTTATTACCAGATACATCCGCAAACTCCCATAAAATATAGGTTGTACCAACTGCATAATTCTCATTCAAATCAATAGTCTTATCAAACAAATTGATGTCGAAACTTGCAGATGTTTGAACACGATACGGATTAGTTACACGACCCATATAGGTTCCTGTGATTTCTCCATCCACACCATTCAAGTCTGTCAACTTAGGAGCTGTCAACCTAGGTAATGATCCATCATAGCTCGGTACCGCATCACAACCCTCCTGAAGAGTCAATTTTGTAGTGTATGAAGGAATCTTGCTACAATCCAAGTTTGGAGGAGTAACATCCTTTACTGTTATTGTGATTTCACAAGATGCTTTGTTTCCACAACCATCAGTAACAGTATAGGTTATTGTACCTGTACCAGTCTCTAATGTAAAATACTTAGGCGTGATTGATGCTATTTCACTCTTAGATGTATTGATGGTTTCCGTAATTGCAGCTTTACCTCTAGGTGTATATTTCAACACAATCGAAAGAGTCGGATCTGTTTCACAACCTGCTGTATAAGAAGGGAAAGTCCAAGGCACATTGTATGTCTTAGCATCAGATGCCAATGTGTACGACAATGAACTATTAGCAGGACAAGCCATCGTTGGTTTTTCAATCTCACTCAACTTCCACGTTGTTTCAGCCTTAGATGGACAACCTACACCATCAATTTCAACATCTACACGAGCCGTATGAGATTTGTACGAACCTATACACGCTCCACTATCAGGAAAACTAACGTTTGATTCATATCTAGATCCAACAGCTCCCGCCGTCCAATTATAGATGTATCTATTAAGATAGGCTGAAGTAAATCCTGATTGAACGTCAGCCACTGCTACCAATTTTTGTGTCTTATCAGTAGGACATAACTCTACCTGATCTTGGTGCAAAGGATCTGTACCCTCTTTGATCACCTGAATTTTAGGGGTTTTGTAAACGGTGAATTTCTTAGAAATAGGGGTTCCAGTCAACTCTTCGTCACCATCCACCGTTGTCTTTATTGGCTGAACAGTTACGGTATACTCACCCTCTTCAGCATTACCATCAAGTAACAAAAATACGCTACCTCCTCTATCACCAGACTCGAACTCTCCTCCCGAAAACTGTAGTTTATCACTACCAAAAGTTGTTCCGCTAGGAGTTGTAAACGTCCAAGAATATCGTACTCTAGGATTTGCATCCATAGGAGAAACCGAGAATGTTCCATCTGCTTTTGAATTTGGAATACAGAATGGATTGGCAGGACCCTCTATATCTGTAGGCTGAATAGGTTCACAATCCTTTCCTGTTATTTCAAAATAGATGTAGTCACTAGATATACCTATGGTATTCCTATCATACACCCTATATTGCTTTTTTCCAACCACTTCAACTGGGATACTCAATTTGTTGGTATTCAATTGGTCCAAGCTGAATCCTTCTATTGTCAACGCTTCCCATTGATTAGTCGACGTATTCTTTACTTCCCAAGTGTACTTTGAATTAAACGGGAAACCGGCAGCAACTACAGAAACGTCGTCTCCTATACATGCCGCAGAATTATCCATACATACAGACATGATCTCGGCAGAGACGTAGTCAATCGCCATATTCATACATCCAATTTGCTCGAAACGAGGCTTCATTGTAAATGTTGAATTTGGATTCTTATTCATCAGACTGAACTTTCCGTAAAAATGTATCTCCATTCGAAGTAATTTTCCATCTAACTCTGGTTTACACAACAAATTCTTTAAATATACATAATCAAAAGATTTATTTGTAGAGTCAGATCCCAATAGTACACCGGTTTTATCATCATACAATAAAATATCCGCATGGTCTGCATTCTGATAGAAGTTACCATTAGAACCTTCATTAGTCTCCAGTTTCACAGACGCACTTGAGCAATTACTACATCCTGGCGATTTAACCAGATAGGTACGCATCACCATACGATAATACCGTTCATCCCATATAGTATCTTTTTTGGTTGGACCATACATTTTAAATTTATATTCAAATGGGTTACAGTTTAAGTCGAGACCATTGCTAAACCAGTAATAGTTAGAATATTGAGATGAGTCCGCCTTTGGTTTTAGGTCTCCAAAATAGTGACCGAAATCATTGGAAACCTCTCCATAACCACAACCATCAGTTTTTTTAAAGACCACATCATAATCAGAAAAGAAACTCTCAATTTTGGAGTCATCATTTATTTGATTACCAGGTACTGTAACCGGACCCTTTATTCCTCCTCCTATAACGTTGAAATCAGTTCCATTAAAATAGTCTCCTGTTGAAGACTCGTGACAAGTCAACGCACAATCCGTACTTAACGAAATAGTAACAGGTCCAACCGGAATTCTGGATCCATCTTGCGGAACAGCCCTATAACGAACTGCTGTAGAGCCCATATCATCAACAAACAAGAAAACTCCATTCCTATCTGGATGCGAATTCGTTCCTATTGGACTCCATTCGTCTCTTCCCACCGGAGATCGGTAAAAGTCAACCACCTTCACATCCGAAGAAAAACCACTTGCTGATAAGACAATAGGGCTTCCGGGACAAGCAGAATTTTCATCTGCTGTTAATGTTTGTGCATACAAATCTGCCACTTGCGCTGTAACCAACACAAATACCATACAAATACGAATCCAAAATTTCAATACTGAATTCATCGTTTTCTGTTTATATGTAATACTCGTCTTCATTTTTATCATTTTTTTGGCTAAGCAATACTCAATTACCGCCAGTTTATTGTTTCATTAATTCTATGTTTTCTAATTTTTTCTTCTTAAAAGTTGCAAAATCCCCTCTTCACACAATCACCACACACATTGTCGACCATTAACTAATATTCAAAAAAACAGCTAACAATCAACAAATTAGACACAATGCACCCTTTTCAAAAAGATACACTTGTTTGAACTATCAAATATAGAAGATGTTTTCGATGTTTGCAAGCACAAAAGCAGTTATTTTTCTTGATATACAACAATAAAAAAGCAGGTCAATTTTTAAGCTTTTTCTTTGTTTTTTTAATAAAAAAGTGGCAAGACTTAAACATCTCGCCACTTAGGTATTTGTATATAAATTAAATTATTGATGACTTATATGATCAACATTGCATCACCGTAAGAACCGAATCTGTAACCTTCTTTTACGGCAACTTCATATGCATTCATCACCTTGTCGTAGTTACCAAATGCACACTCTAGCATTAACAAAGTTGAAAGCGGAGTATGGAAGTTAGATATCATACGATCTGCCACAGAGAAGTCGTATGGAGGGAAAATAAACTTATTGGTCCATCCTTTGAATGGTTTTACCAACGCATCTGTTCCAACACTACTCTCCACTGCTCTCATCACCGTAGTACCAACAGCACAAACATGTTTTTTTGCCATATGCGCGCGATTGATAATCTCTGCTTGTTCTGCAAGAATCTCTAACTCCTCTGAGTCCATTTTATGTTTTGTCAAATCCTCAACATCAATATCTCTAAAGTTACCTAAACCTGCATGCAACGTAATATATGCAAACTCACAACCTTTGATTTCAAGTCTCTTCATCAATTGTTTGCTGAAGTGAAGTCCTGCCGACGGAGCTACTACCGCACCCTCATTTTTCGCGAAAATAGTTTGGTATCTCTCCTCGTCTTCTGGCTCTACCGCACGACGATTCTTGATATGATCTGGCAATGGAGTCTCTCCTAATTTATAAAGAGTCTCTCTGAACTCCTCGTAAGAACCTTCATACAAGAAACGCAAAGTTCTTCCTCTTGAAGTTGTGTTATCAATTACCTCAGCCACCAAAGAATCATCCTCTCCGAAGTATAGTTTATTTCCAATACGGATCTTGCGGGCAGGATCAACCAAGACATCCCAAAAGCGCATTTCTGCATTCAATTCCCTCAACAAGAAAACTTGTATCTTTGCATTTGTTTTTTCTTTATTTCCATACAAACATGCAGGGAATACCTTAGTGTCGTTGAAAATAAAAACATCCTTATCGTCAAAGTAATCAAGGACTTGCTTAAATTCCTTGTGTTCTATCTCTCCTGTTTTACGATTAAGTACCAACAATCTCGACTCATCCCTGTTATGTGCAGGATAGAGTGCAATCTGCTCTTCTGGCAAATCAAATTTAAATTTGGATAGTTTCATTACTCTTTGTTATTATTGTCGTTACTAATTTTATTTTCTTCTTCCATCTGTTTCACCACCTCCTCAAATTGTTCGACAGTGATACAATCTTTAAGGGTAACATCTCCTATTCGAGTGCGTTGCAACCCAATTAGGTGTGCCCCACTCTGCAACGTTTCTCCAATGTCACGAGCCAAAGCTCTGATGTAGGTTCCTTTACTACAAACCACACGAATCTTAGCCACATCATCAGAGAATTCAAGCAATTCAATCTCATCAATCACCAACTTTTTAGGCTTGATCTCCACCTCTTCTCCTTTTCGTGCATACTCGTAGGCACGTTTTCCGTTAATCTTAACAGCCGAATAAGTAGGAGGGATTTGATTGATTTCTCCTATGAAATTTTGTAATGTACTCGTCAGCAAATCTTTGGTAATGTGTTCAGTCGGATAAGTTCCATCAATCTCCGTCTCCAAATCAAAAGAGGGGGTGGTTGCTCCAAATTTCAAAGTGGCAATATACTCTTTTGTTTGATACTGAAACGACTCAATTTTTTTTGTACAACGACCAGTACAGACAATCATAACACCTGTGGCCAAAGGGTCCAAAGTTCCTGCATGTCCAATCTTCATCTTCTTCATATTCAGGCGATAACGAACGATGTTACGCGCCTTATTCACCAAATCGAACGAAGTCCAATGAAGTGGTTTGTCAAAATATAAAACTTCTCCTTCTGCGAAATTCATACACTGAAATTATAGGGAACAAGCCATACATACTGCACCAGCAATAGCACAATAGATAGCGAAATACAAAAGTTTACCCTTCTTTACGATATTAATCATCCACTTGCAAGCAAGGCATCCAAACACAAAGGCAGTGATAAATCCAATCAACAATGTAACCGGAGAAAAATCGCCTGCAACTGATTCATATCCATTCTTTGCAATCTTCAAACAGTCTAACAATGCTTCTCCTAATATTGGAGGAATCACCATCAAGAACGAGAACTGAGCCATTTTCTCTTTCTTATTACCCAACAACAAACCTGTTGCAATAGTAGTACCAGAACGAGACAAACCTGGCATAACAGCACACGCTTGCGACAATCCTATTATGAAAGAATCAAGCATAGAAATGTTCTCTTTTTGTCTTGGTTTAGCATAATATGCGAAAGCCAACAGAGAAGCGGTCAAACAAAGCATAATACCCACAATCAAAAGTCCTGATCCAAAGATTTCTTCTACCGCATCCTTGAAAAAGACACCGACAATTCCCACAGGAATCATCGAAATAATAATGTTCACTAGGTATTTCATCTCTTCATTCCATTCAAACTTCAAGCATCCTTTGACCAACCACATAATCTCCTTCCAAAGAATTACCAAAGTACTCAACACAGTAGCCACATGAACAACGATCGTGAATAAAAGATTCGACTCACCATCATCCAATCCAAACAAATAAGATCCGATTGCTAAATGACCACTACTACTAACAGGTAGATATTCAGTCAAACCTTGAATAACACCTAAAATAAAAGCTTGTAACGCGTCCATTATTTCTCTCCCTCCTCCGGTTTTCTTACTATAGCATAGATTTCAAAAAGGAAACCAAACAAAGAAATCATCGGTCCTATCACAACTCTTCTTGTACTGAATATTTCAGGATTGAAAGAGACTCCGTCTTCACTTCCACCACCTATCATGCAGCAGAAACCAATGAGAATAATCACAAAACCGATGCCTATCAACATCAAATTCTTTTTAGATAAAGCGTAATTCATATGCAATTCCTAATTCTTAACTTATAATTCTTAATTATATATAATAGAGGTCATCCACTCCCTGTTTCAAATACTTATTCACCGCAAATATCGTAGCAATACTTGTAATTACAATACTACATACTAAAAGCGAGCCAAATAAAGGAACATATACGGATGGACTATCCAATTGTATCAAATTAAATGGCAAATCCTCACTAAAGAAGTGATTAATTCCGACAATATACAAGACTACTAATACGAAGGCAACCAAAGCAATAACCAAACCTTGCTTTAAATATGGTTTTCTGATAAAATGGCCAGTTGCCCCCACCAATTTCATTGTGTGTATCATAAAACGATCAGAGTAAACAAGCAGCTCTATCGTATTGTGTATCAATACATAAGATATCAATAACAATATAAGAGTCGAACACAACAACGCAAATGCAATTTTATTTACATTACGAACAATAGTCTGAATCATATTCTTTTGGTAATCAACCCTTTCAACGCAATCCAGCTCTGTTAAGCGTTGAGCAACTATTGTGATGCTATCATTGTTTGCATATTGTGCTTGAAGATGCACAACGAAAGTATTAGGTAATGGATTGTAATCAGCAAACTCTTCAGGGTCCTCTCCTATCTCTTTACATACATCATTAATAGCTTGTTCCTTACTGATAAAGACAGCCGATTTTGTGTAGACTTGACTATTCAAAAAATTAGAAAGCGCTTGTACCTCATCTTGCGAAGCCTTGTCACCCATATAGATCGTTATGGCTATCTTCTCCAACACCGTATCCGAAAGTTGCCTTGCCACCATCGCAACCGTAATCGTGCATCCTAACAAAAACAGCACCATTGATATACTAATGGCCGATGTCAGTTTTGAATTAAAGAACTTATGTTTTGCTTTCTTAGCCATAAAAAGTTTATTTCAGGGCATACTAACCCAAATTTTATGCAAAAGAAACAAAAAAAAGGCAAAAGAAGAAATTATCTTGGCAGATTCTTCACTTGCATTATAAACAACTCATCCATTCAAAAGAACATACATTTGCAACAAATCTGAGTAAGCATAACGAAAAAAAAGGCTTGGCATTGCCAAACCTTTTTTTCGTATCCTTTAACAAATTTTACTTCATCGAATCAACGTAAAGTGTCCGTTGTACATCTGGTCGATCTCTGGGATGTTGATCGTATACCAGTAGTCTGTGGATGGCATCAGCTTGCCCTGGTAGGTTCCGTCCCACTCTCCGTCGTCGCCCGACAACTCCACCAAAACCTTTCCGTACCTGTCGTAAACCGTTACCGTGGAGTTCGGATAGATCTCCAACAGCGTC
>JAZRXL010000022.1:0-68550 GCA_045600225.1 Paludibacteraceae bacterium | reverse complement strand
ATGTGTACAATTCATTATACACGATAGTTCTTTTCAATTTTATAATTTTTAAAGGAGGTTCTATAATTAATGTATACATATTATCTGTTATTCTTAAAAAATAGGTTTTTCGTGGTCGTTTTGTTAAATATTGTTAATTCTATAAAAATATTTTATAATTATGTTGTATAACATAAAAATAGAACATATCTTTGCATTGTGTTTTTCATGGTATTAGATTTAAGGTTAGAGAGATTGGATGTCGAGATGACATCCTTCTTTGTTTTTATAGGGTTCGATTTTAAGAAAAAGAGTATCTTTGCACACAAAATAATGGGTATATGGATTCCAAATTAAAAAATTGCAAGATTGGTGTAGCTTTGAGTGGTGGCGGTGCAAAAGGCATTGCACATTTGGGTGTGCTGAAAGCGTTAGAAGACAGAAATATTCATATAGATTTAATGTCTGGTGTTAGTGCAGGAGCACTAATGGGTGCTTTGTATGCGGATGGTCACTCTCCTGAAGATATCTGTAAGTTTATCAAAAAGAGCAATTTATATAAAATGGTTTCCTTGACTATGCCAACCAAAGGTGGTTTGACTTCGATGTCGGACTTCAAGAAATTTATAGGAAAGAAACTGAAAGCAAAGACATTCGAGGAGTTGAAGATACCATTTTATGTGAACGCAACGGATTTGAATGCCGGACATAACGTCTATTTTCATAAAGGGGAATTGTTAGACAAGCTGATTGCTTCGGCATCAGTCCCATTGTTTTTTAAGCCCACACCTATTGATGGTAAGATGTATGTGGATGGTGGATTCTTCTGTAATATGCCAGCCTCTATTTTAAGGTATAATGGTTGTGATCTTGTGATTGGTGTCCATGTGAATCCAATTACGACGCAAGATAATGTAGATGGCTTTTGGAATGTGGCGGAACGAGTATTCCATTTGGCTATCAATGGAAATACGATAGAACAAAAGAAAGCATGTGATATAGTTATTGAGACGGAGCGTGCCCAAACGTATGGTATGTTTGAGGCGGAAAAGGCTGATGAGCTATACACTATTGGTTATGAAGCTGCCATCGAAGCTTTGGACAAGTTCGATTGGGACGAATATATGACCAGACGCCGAATTACTAGGAAATATAAGGAGGAAGAGTGATAAATGATTGGTTCTTGTTGGGGTGATCTTACCTAAAACTCCTCTTTCAAAAGTGTATATAGCTTTTGTACGGGTAGGCCCATAATGTTGTAGAAACTGCCGGTTATGCTTTCTACGGCAATGTACCCTATCCATTCTTGCACACCATAGGATCCTGCTTTGTCGAATGGGCGGTATTTATCTACATAATACTCTATCTCTTCGTTAGTTAAAGTGCTGAATTTTACATCAGAACAAGATACAAACGAAAAATTCTTTGCTTGTGTCTTTACACATACGCCTGTGTAGACTTGGTGTGTCTTTCCCGATAGCGAATGGAGCATATCGACAGCATCTTCCCTACTCTTCGGTTTGCCAAGTACTTGATTGTCAAGCCATACTATCGTATCTGCCGTAATCAGTAATGTTTTCTCGTCCATTATCGATTGATAAGCATCAGCCTTCTGTTTTGCCAGATATAAAGGAATATCTCCTGCCTTCAAATTGCTTGGATAGGACTCTTCCAAACCAGGTATTGTCTTTACTTCGAAATCTAAATCCAGACCCTTCAACAACTCCTTTCTGCGTGGAGAATTAGAGGCTAATATGATGTGATAATTTTCTAACATTGTATTCTGCATTATGTTTGTGCAAAAGTATGAAAAAAAGAGTTGGTTTATGCAATAATTCATTAACTTTGCGAGAAGTACATACTGTCGTTTTTCTTTGTTAAATATTTATAATTTGAAATACAATGGATCAAGAGACTAATTCGAAGAATACACGAGAGAAGAGTGAAAATTCTTTTGTGAGTTTGATTTTTAATATTGCAATACCTGTCTTAATCTTATTTAAGTTTACCAAACTGGCGGCTAGGTTTTTCCCTGATGTGCAGGTGAGTCCAGTCTGTGTCCTTTTGGTAGCCCTTGCGTTCCCTGTCATCTATTTTATTTATGATTATGTAAAAAATCACAAACCTAATTTCATTTCTATCATTGGTTTTATCAGTATTCTGCTTACGGGTGTTATTGGTGCATTTCAGTTTCCAAGTGAGTGGATTGCATACAAAGAGGCTGCCGTACCATTCATCATTGGCATGGCCATTCTGATTTCTTTGAAGACTCCCTATCCGTTGGTTCGTAAATTATTGTACAACAAAGATTTGATTGACATAGATAAGGTTGATTCCATTTTGGATGCCAATCATTCGAAAGAGAAGTTTGATAAGATATTGGTCAACTCTACCTACCTTTTAGCGTTCTCTTTCTTGGTTTCAACCATTTTGAATTTCACTTTGGCAAAATTGATCATCCATAGTCCTTCGGGAACAGAAGCATTCAACCAGGAATTGGCGAAGATGACAGGACTTAGCTGGCCTGTTATTGCATTGCCATCCACATTGGTTATGATGTTGGCATTGTGGTATCTGATTCATAATGTAAAGAAACTAACAGGTTTGTCATTTGATGATATGTTAGCGCCACATATGCGTGACAAAATGGATGAGTTGGATAAAAAAGAAGAAAAGGTGCAAAATGGATCAGAAACAGATCCGTCAGACAAATAAAAGTTTTTGATATGCTATATTCAAGTTCAGACATTGCTAAAATTGTTGATGGTCAACTTTTTGGCAGCAAAGATTTCAAAATCAGCCATGTACTGACTGACAGTCGACTCGTATCTTTCCCAGAGGAGTCATTATTTATAGCATTGGTGACTGAGAAGAATGATGGTCATCGATACATAGAAGATTTGTATAAAGAGAATGTAAGATGCTTCCTTGTGAATAAGATGCTTGGAGCGTTCGAGCACTTGGAAGATGCTACGTTCATTGTGGTGGATGACACATTGGTTGCTTTGCAGAAATGGGCAAAACATCATAGGGAGTCATTCTCCATCCCTGTGATAGGCATTACAGGTAGCAATGGAAAGACCATTATCAAGGAGTGGTTGTATCAGTTGTTGAACAAAGACTATAAGATCACCCGCTCTCCAAGAAGTTACAATTCGCAGATTGGTGTTCCCCTATCTGTTTTGCAACTAGAAAAGAATAGTGAATTAGCTATTTTCGAAGCAGGTATTTCAAAGATGGGCGAAATGGATCGCCTACAATCGATTATACAACCTACCATTGGTATCTTTAGTAACTTGGGCGAAGCTCACCAAGAGAACTTCTCATCTGCCAAAGTAAAAGGTTCTGAGAAGTCTAAACTCTTCAAGAATGCACCTTTGGTGATTTATAGTAAAGAGCAGAAGTTGTTGGACATTTGTTTGCAACAGAATTGTGTAAACACACAATACCTCTCTTTTGGTACAACATCAAATGCGGATGTTCGTATCATTGAGAAGAAGATAGAAGGTTCCGTCACTACTATCACATACGAGTATGCGTCGGAGCAATCCTCTTTTTCCATTCCGTTCATTGATCATGCATCCATAGAGAATGCTATGCAATGTTTGGCAGTCCTACTCCATTTGAAAGTGGATAGAAAAGAGATTGCAGAGCGTATGAGGCGCTTGGAGTCTGTTGCTATGCGCTTGGAGGTGAAGGAAGGCGAAAATGGTTGTTTGGTAGTGAATGATAGTTATAACTCGGATTATAACTCGTTGTTGATTGCATTGGACTTCCTTTCACAACAGGTTTCTAATAAGCAGATGAATAAAACTCTCGTCTTGTCGGACATTCTACAAAGTGGTATGGAACCAGTCCAATTGTATGATATGGTGGCAAAGATGGTTAAGGAGAAAGGTATAGACCGTTTTATAGGAATAGGAAAAGAGATCAGCAGGTATGCAGATAAGATACAGGTGGCAGACAAACATTTCTATTTGACAACGGAATCGTTCATGCAGGAGTTTGAGAAATTCTCATTCTCAGAAGAGGCTGTTTTGTTAAAAGGAGCCAGAGAGTATCATTTTGAAGAGATTTCAGACAAATTGGCAAAGGTGGTACATGAAACTACATTAGAGGTGGATTTGGCAGCCTTGGTAAGCAATTTCAACTATTTCAGATCCTTCCTAAAACCTACTACTAAATTGATGAGTATGGTAAAGGCTAATGCCTATGGAAGTGGTGATATTGAAGTTGCCAAGACTTTGCAAAACAATGGTTGCGATTACCTTGCCGTTGCAGTTGCTGATGAGGGTGCAGTGTTGCGTAAGGAGGGAATTCATATTCCAATTGAGGTAATGAACCCAGAACCTAATAGTTTCCCTAAAATATTTGAAAACCAGTTGGAACCTGAAATATACAGTTTTGCCCTTTTGGAGAAAATTATGAAAGAGGCGGAAAAATTAGGTATCTCAGATTACCCTATTCATGTTAAAATCGATACCGGAATGCATCGTTTGGGCTTTGAATTAAAAGATTTAGATCGTTTGATTGAGATCTTGAAGAACCAGAATTTTGTGAAGGTGCGCTCGGTGTTCTCTCATTTAGTTGGTTCAGATGACGCTAAGTTTGATGATTTCACAAAACAACAGATTGCTATATTTACAGAGGCAAAGGATAAGATTACTTCAGCCTTCTCTCATAAAATATTAGTACATATTCTTAACTCTGCTGGTATAGAACGTTTTAGTGATTATCAGTTTGATATGGTTCGCCTTGGTATCGGACATTACGGTATGAGCGCTATACAACCTAATGTGCTTGAGGAGGTTTGTTCGTTGAAAACCAAGATATTACAATTACGAAGAGTGGTTAAAGAAGATACGATTGGGTATAGTCGCAAAGGTACGCTTACAAGAGACTCTCTTATTGGTGCTATTCCTATTGGTTATGCAGACGGGTTGAACCGTAAGTTGGGTAACAGAGCATGGAAAGTGTTGGTAAACGGAGTATACGCCCCTATTGTGGGTAATATCTGTATGGATGTATGTATGATAGACTTGACGGATGTGCCTAACGTGAAAGAGGGTGACACAGTTACTATCTTCGGTAAAGGAAACCCTATTCAAAATATGGCAGATCTATTGGGTACAATCTCATACGAAATCCTTTCTACCATTTCAAGACGAGTGAAGAGAGTCTATTTTAGGGAGTAATTTAGTACCCCGTCCTATTGCACAAGGGATATAAAGACGTTTAAAAACAAAAGCAGTCATTTACTCTTTCGAATAAATGACTGCCTTTTTTATTGGAGTTAATCCTTATTTGACAATGCATTCACCGCTTCGTGTGCGTCCATTGATTTTATTGTTGTACATCGCTTCTGCGAAGATAGATGGCACATAGTACTTACCTGCATAAGTGGCTGATAGATCGACTATGATTGTTGTTGACGAACCTTTGCCAAGAAAATCGATGTAACTCAATACCCTATCGTCTCTCAAATCTACGTAGTTTATTTTAGAATCCGTTTGGCTCTTCAAGGCTTCAAAACCGGAAGGTAAAATATGTGTTACTGCCAAATTCTCTATGTTTTTGCCGTAAGTATTGGTAACAGTGACAATAGCCTTTAGTGTTGCGCCTTGCGGCACTTCGTCTAAATCGACACACTTGTTATCCATTTGGTAACTAACCTTTACGGATACTCCATTTTCATGAGCTTCGATTGGTTCTTGAATTGCCAATCCTTCAGAAGCAACAGTAAGGAACATTACACCTTTTGATTTGTTCGTTACACTTGCATTTACTTGTTTTTCATCCTTAGCCAAAATGCCATTCCAACTCATTGTTTTGCTATTGACATCTGCAATTTCCTTTTTGTTCACTTTTGCAACGAACTTCAACTCATCAACAAAAGCATTCTTTTTGTAGAAAATGTTCATGGCGTGCATTGCCATGGAGGCTTTTCTTGTTGACATCCATTCGTCAGAGACCAACTCTTTACGAAGAGCTTCTGCATATTCAGAAGATCGAACATCATTTGCCAATGTGAAGGCAATAACATTGCTTACACTTGGTTCACACCAGTAGTTATAATCACTATTGGTTGGCTGTCGAAGAAGTTGTTTTGCAACAGATGCTTGTCCGATTAACGCATAAGATGCAGAAAGAAGGTTCACGTCATTGTCGCTTAATTTAGCCGCATCTTCTTTCATTCTGTTCATGGTACTCTTTTCTGGTGCATTCACAGAGGCCAAAGCATAAAGAGAGAATGCAGCTGTATGAGCATCGTAACTACCAGAACCAGCCTTCCAGTTTCTTGCTTGTGAAGCAACATATTTAGCAAGATTCTTTTTCATCTTATCATTCACATAATAACCCTTTTCTGATGCTTTATCAAGGAATAACAAGACATAAGCGGAGACCCAACGGTCTGGATAGCTAGATCCTGGCCAATAGGCCATACCTCCGTCGTTGGTTTGATATTTTGCCAGTTTGTTGATCACAGTCTTCACATTGTTTTCTACCTCTTGTTTTTGTTCTGATGATAGTTGAGCGAACTCTGACAAATAGAGCTGAGGGAATGCTTTAGATGTGATTTGTTCTGCACATCCGTGTGGATATCTGATCAATTCATCAATACGGCTGGCCATATTCAAAGGTTGAACAGAAGATGCTTCCATACGAATGACTTGTTGTTCGCTTCCTGGAGCTGTAATCTTCTCTTCCCACTGTTCTCCTGCCTTCAAAGAGTATGTTTTCACATTCTTGAGAGTATTGCTAACTGATCGTATGGTAATATCTGTGATGTACGATGCATTATCGGATGTAGATGTACACTTGATTGATACGCGACCTGTACCTCCCTTGTCTCCTGCCTTAACTTTAAACTGAACAGTCTTATCTCCTGCTTCCGAGAACTCTGTGGTAGCTGTATTGTTGCCTATAACTTGCAGGTTTCCAGTACATTCTAAAGTCGTTTTTACGCTCTTTACCTTCCCATCTGTGAATAGAGTTGCAGAGACTGTCATTTCATCGTTCACTCCTATCTGTCTTGGCATGGTACCTGTTACCATCAAAGGCTTTTTCACAAATGTAGATTTTTCGGCAGAACCATAGGCTTCTCCATCTGTTGCAACTACCATAACGCGCACTCTTCCGTTGTAGTTTGGTACATCAATTTCATGTGTATTTGTTTTTCCCTTCTCTACTACAAATGGTCCGTTGAAGTAAACCATTGGTGTGAATCGGTTTACAACTGCTTTAGGTCCTCCATTCAAAGCCTCGTCACCTCCGACACTGAACATTTGGTCTATCCTACCGCCAAAAGCGCCACACACATGGTTGTATAAATCCCACATACGCATACTCATAGCCTCTTTCGCGAAGAATACAGGCCAAGCATTTGGTGTTTGGAAATGGGTAAGATCCAACAATCCTTCATCAACTATAGCTAATGTGTATGCCATTTTCTTTCCTTCCTTTTCACTTACTTTTACCGTGTATTTGGTTAATGGTTTTACCTCATCACTTGCAGTAATAATCGGATTCAGTTTACTCTCTTTTGAAGTTACCATTAATGGCTTAACTCCGTATAGACGGATTGGAAGATCATTACCTTCATGTTGGTATGGTTGGATTAACGACACATAAGCGTATACGTTAGGTAACATCTTATCAGTTATATTGAGGCTGACAGAAGTTTGACTGCCTGTACACTCAATAAATTTCATATCCAATATACCGGCACTATTGCAGATGGTAACGATGGCTCTACTGCCCTCTGTAGAAGGGATATTGATAGTAGCAGTCTCACCAGGTTGATATTCATCCTTGTCCGTGTTAATGGAGAGTGTAGACGAAGTTTCTCTTCCATCCATACTGCGAGGTGCTGTCAGGTATGGATAATCGAAGTAAGCCAATGTTCCCGTTGAATGTTCTCCGTATTTGTCTTTAACATGGATTAAATATGTACCCCAATCTCTATCGGGAAAATTTAGATTGAATGATGCCTTACCTTGCGAGTTGGTTGAGACTGTGAATGTCTTAACCGGATCGTTGTATGAATCTGTAGTATAGTTTGCCAATTCATAAGAACTACAGTTCCACCACCAATACCATTCTACCCTATATACAGAAACATTCAATGTCACATTGTTTTGAGGAGCACCATCCGATGATAATGCCACTAATTCAAATTTTTGTTCCGAACCTGTTGGAATAAAACCTTCCTTTTTGCTCTTAGGCATTTTGATACCCACATATCTTTCGTATGGAGAGTAATCAAGGATTTGAGCGTCTGTACTAAATTCGCCGCTCTCCTCATATACTCGTGTGTTAACGCTGCAACGAAGTTTTCCAGGAGCATTCTCCCTTACCGCAGTAATAATTGAGACATTGGCATTACCAGACTCATTTGTAACACCAGAGGCAAGCTCTTCCTCTTTTGTTTGGAACGATTTGGTAGGATCGTCAAACTCATACTCTTTCCAGTTGGTAAATGATGTTTTACCTGAAACGAAGTTGGCTGAAATTTCATACTTCTGATTGTGAGCCTTGCTTCCATTCAACCATTCGGTATGCAATGGAGAATATACCTCTCCATAAGTAAGCTCTTTCGGTAGTTTCAAGTCTATTTTTAATCTATTAGGCTTAATAGTTTCAATACGAATTCTTTTGCTAAATACGGTTCCACCTACTTGTACATTCACCAACCAACTACCTGTGAGATCGGATGGCTCTGTTGGAATATTGAAGGTGTAAATACCCATCTGTCCATTGTTTTTAGTCATCTTACGATAGGTCTGACCCAATGGATTTACCAATTCCATTACCACTGGATGATTTTCTGGTAAACTCTTCTCTCTATCGTTCAACATAAATGAAAGGTGTAGTGTGTCTCCTGGACGCCATACGCCTCTCTCTCCATAGATGTAACCTTTCAAACCGCGTTGAATTTCAGCACCTGAGACATCAAATGTACTGGTTGACAACTCCTCGCCTCGTTTAACACGCAAGCAAGAGACATCATCATTCTTACGAGCCATAATGAAGAAGGCTTTACCCTCTTTCCCATCGGTAGTAATGTCAACACGACCATCCGAATCTGTGATGCCCTTTGCAAATAGATGAGATTGTCTGTTATAAACCTCTACTTCAATGCCAGAATAAGGTTTTGCTGTTAACAAATTGGATGCCACCACTGTCAATTTATTGGCAGAAGGAGATAAGGCAGTCAGTCCGATATTAGTTGCCAATACATTCTTAGAACAATATTTATCCAAGTAATAAGATTTTGTGCAAGGGTCATCTTTTTCCTTGTAATTATATTCACTCCAATCAATCCAATAAGATGGATAGTAATAGTAGATTTCAGAGTCAAATCTATCACTGATCTCTGCAAACTTCAATTGGTCTTCTTTTGCCATCTCTTCTTTATCAACTACGATTACAGAGTCGCATGGCCATGCGCTTAATCTTTGATCCAATTTTAATTCGATGTGATAGATGCATCCTGGTTCCGTTTTTACTAAATTTGAAAGATCTAATGCATAATTGTGCCATCTTGAGAAATCACTAGATTCGTCCATATAGAATGTTGTAACTGCCACAGGTCTTCCAACAACCCCCAAGCTCTCAACACCATTTATATCTTCCGAAGCCAACATTTTTCCTATATTATGGCTATAAATCTTGTAGACATACACCTTTACTCCCTTTGTGTAGATTGCACGGAAAGGAACGATTACCTGATCTGTCTGAGGAATAATGGTTCCATCTCCAATAAATTCCACTTTAGGTTTTTCGATGACAATTTGAACTGTGCGTTCAATGTTCTCACCCAATAATTTACCATTTTTGCTTCGAATGTTTTTAGATAGGTGAACAACAACCTCGTTTTTATCCTTGTTTGTATCAGGGAATAGTTTGATTTTATTGCCAGAGACCTCTACAGCCTTTGATTTATTATCCTCTATATAGGCGAGACCCATCATGTTTTGGTTCTTGTCCAATTGCTTGTTGAAAGCAACTTCAATGTATTTTGTCTCGTCCGAAACATATCTTATATCATAGACACTCAATGTGTTAGGATTTGGTATGTCTACACTTATTAGCTGCTCATCCTTCACATTGTAAGTCGAATTCTCAACAGAAGAAAGGGTTAACAAACCTTCAGCCTTAGGAGTGAAAGAGATTTTCATCTCGTGTAGATATTGGTTCTCTTTTGTCCACTCTACCTTGGCAGATTCACCTGCAGAGTGAGTAATTAAGGAGTGAACCACATCAGGATCCTCTTCATCTAATGTTCTGATATGGAATGTATAGACATATTCGTCATTCTCAGTTTCATCGAAAGAGTCCATCGTTGCAGACATTTGGAAAGGATAAGTCTCAAAGGAAAAGGAGAAGTCCTTTGAATCATCCTTGAAGATCTTATTCAAATCTGCAGTGATAGTATAAACCGTGTTGTAAGACAAATCGCCCTGAGGTTTAAATACGATTGTATGTGCATCTGCGAAAGAGAAAGATCCCTTTGCCGAAGGTGATATTGACATAAACTTGTTAGGGTCAAGCTCTTGTAATCGACTTGACTCAATGTCTGTTGCTAATATCAGAAAGGCGGAAGCTTTTCGTGAAATTCTACCAGAAGTGAACCCATCTACATGTTCATTGAATTCGGGTACCGCCCCTTTACCATCCTTGCTGGAACATTGGCAAAAAGCTAATGCAATGATTGATAGGATGAAAGCAAAAAAATAGTGTTTCATATCGTTTTTTATTAAATATTATCGTAAAAAATGAACTACAAAATTAAACGAATAAAGAATAACTCATCAATTATTTTACATGAATTATAATAGACCTCCTATTTCCTTCATCATCCACAATGGAAAGTGTATGAGTACCTATGGATGGAAGTGCTTTATATTGATGCATACCATTTGTTTCGCCTAAATATTTATCATCTAAATGCCAGTATAGTGTAGCATCCTTCTTTCTGCAGACGGCTTTGAATACAACGTGTTCCAACTCCCCGTTAAAACCTCTTGGAAGCACTATTCCTCCATTGTGCTCAGGATAGATGAAATCGATAGGATCGGATCCCGAACCTTCGCAACCTTCCATAAATGGAGGGAGAGGTTTGTAGTCCGAATGTTTTGTTTTATAGTAATATTCTTGTGCTACTGGCAAAACGAAACGCGAGACCGTTTGTATTTCTGAAAGAGGTACGCAAGAGGTGTTGACTTGCCATAACCCATTTTTTGAAAGGTGTACCCAACGACAATAATCACAAGGCTCTGTATGAACACTTGCAGTTGGAAGTAGCAATGTATCTACATTGGCACATCTAGCAGAGGCTATGCATCCACTATTGCGGCAAATCGCTATAGCTTCAACATCTTCGGTAGGTGGAGTAAACCATAATGTATTGTCTAAGAGAGCAAAAACATCAAACATCACAGGCGCTGCATAGCCGATACCTGTCATACCTGCTCTTCCCTCTCCGGTGGCATTCCCAGTCCACACACCTACGATGTATTTTGGTGTAACACCCACAGACCAAGCATCCCTGCTACCCCAACTTGTACCAGTTTTCCAAGCCACATTCTTCATGCTCTTAAATTGGTTCCATTCAGCCTCTTCTTCGGGTCTATTCAATTTGGACATTGTATTCAACATATACCAGATGGACGATAATTTTATCCTTGTGTCTTGTTCGTTTTTTACCCTGTGTAAGTATCGATAGGCTAATTTGTGATACATATGACATAGATCCCACAGCTTTACTTCCGCTCCTCCCAATATGATTGAAGCTCCATAGTGATCTTCACTACGCTTCAAGGTGGTCATTCCCAACCATTTCAAATCATCCATAAAACGGCCTGTCGAGTGCAGGGAAAGCATTCGTACCAAAGGCACATTCAGAGACTGGATGACTGCCTCGTCTGCTCTGACGGCACCGCTGAATGTGTGGTTATAGTTAGAGGGTGTAAACCCATTAATGCTTAGTGGTGTGTCCGAGATCAGTTGCTTAGGTGTGATCTCCCCACAACTGATCATCGAGGCATATAAGAATGGTTTTAGTGTACTGCCGGGACTCCTCTCGCTTTGTATCACGTCCACCTGAAAAGCCTCCGCATCCGTAAGGGTTGTGTTTCCAACATAAACGATGGGTTCACCTGTCTCGACATCTAAAACAAGCACGGCAATATTATCAACATTGTTAGATGTCCTATATCGTCTGCAATAGTCGTTGGCCATATTCTGTACAAGATGTTGCAGTCTTGCATCTATGTTGGTTTTTATAATACTATTTCCCTTTTCTTTTTTTAGGTAATCAAGAAGATGTGGTGCTTGGTTTGGCAATGAATAAGGTGTCTCCGGCAGAGGTTCCTCCATTGATAGCTCAAATTCTTCCTGAGATATCACTTCATTGTGATAGAGGGTTGAAAGCAAAGCATCTCTTTTCTTTTTCAGAGCAGAACGGTTTCGTCCCGGGTGTATCAAAGCTGGTGAATTTGGCAAGACTGCCAATGTGGCGAGTTCCGCCCAAGAGAGACATGAGATATCACGGTTGAAATATCGCCAAGTGGCGGCATTGATACCCACAATGTTACCTCCAAAAGGTGCATGAGAGACATATAGTTTCAGTATTTCTTCTTTTGTATATGTCAATTCAATATCTAAAGCCCAAAGTGCTTCAATCACTTTGTTTTTAAGTGTTCTTGGTTGATTGCTTCGTGCCATACGGGCCAACTGCATTGTAAGGGTACTACCCCCTTCCTTTATGCCTCCTTCTTTTAGGTTTCGGGTCAATGCACGCACAATGCCGATAGGATCCACTCCAATGTGATAGAAGAATCGTCGGTCTTCGTAGTTCAACAAGCAGGTGGTGAATTTTGTGTTCAATGTATCAGACAGAGGGAACCTCCATTGTCCATCATTTGCAATGCGAGCACCTAACAGGTTGCCGTCTTTGTCTGTCATGATAGTGGCAGTTGGATGCTCGAAAAGGGTTCGAGGCATGACAAAGATATGGAAGAATAAAAAGGAAAGCATTCCAGCCAACAATAGTGTCGAAAAGAAATGGCTCCCTCTTTTCCGTTTAGAATAAACTATCTGATTTATAAAAACCACAGTGCCCGTTTTTAATCGCCTAATATCTCAATGGTTCCGTGTATCTCCTTTCCACTCTTATAGATCATCGTGTAGATATAAACTCCTGGATCAGCAAAGGAGCCTCGATACTTACCATCCCATCCATCGTATGAGTGGCAGACTAACAAACCATATCGGTCGTATACATATAGTTCATAACCTGGCATAAACACATCGTTATCTCCATTTTGATTGAGCGGAGAAAATGCCGTTGGAATGTTTAATGTCTCCTCGTCACTTTGAACATATAAGTTCAAAACAATCAAACTGTCACATCCGTGTTCATTGGAAAGATGTTTTTCAAATCTTTGCCAACCGATAGTGTTCTGTGCAGGAAGCGAGAAATCTTTGCTTTGGTATCCCTCTCCGACAACGATAGTATCCGAGAAGGTTGTTTCGTGGGTGTCGAATACTTTTAGATTAAGGGCCAGTGTGCTATCGCATCCTGTTTTAGATTTCAGATTTACATAATAGTTATTATAGCCCGTATTCTCTGCTACAAAATCAAATCCATTTTTGGAGTATTTTTCATACTGGCAAATGGAGTCAACCATTGATAACTGGTAGATAGAATCAACACGAAGGGCTAATGTCATCAAGACATCGCAACCTTGTTCATTGACAGTTCGCTTTTCATAGTAATGCATACCTGTATTCTGATATGCAGCAACAGAGAAACCATTTTCAAAATAGGACTCGTTTTGACATATTTGTTCGAATAGAGTATCTCGTTTCATTGGAAGAATGTTCAGATGAAGGATGATCAAACTATCACAACCGATCTGGTTGGATAGTCGCAAGGTATCTTTTCTCTCGCCTGACACATTTGCAGTTAGGGTAAAACCATTCTTCTGATAAGTGGCACCCTGACAGATTTGGTCTTTTATAATTGTCTCTTTTGTCTTTGCTTCCACAAAAAGATTCAGGATTACGGTTTGGTTACATTCCCCGTTCTCTACTGTAGCGGTATAGGTGCCGCTTTCAGAAACATCAAACAATTCATCATGATACCTTTCTCCATAACATAGAGTATCAAAGATAATGGTGGTATCTTGCTGACTCACTAGTAGGTGTTTGGAAGCAGTAACGGAACAACCCTCTTTACTGGTTGCCACCAAAGAATAGGTGGTTGATTGGGTTGGAAACACCTCCAAGTATGGTGTTGTTGCACCATTCGACCATTCAAATGTTAGGGATGAGTCTAATATCTCTGCATGAGGTTCGCAATAGGTGAACTTGGAAACCGTACGCACAGCAGCCCATTCGTTTGTGTTTTCAATCGCTGATTTTCCAAAAGCCATATCGTATACCCATGCATGAGTGGAATCATATTTGGTACTTGTCCAATATGAAAGGTAATAAAACTCTTCTCCTCCATTTCGAACCAAAGAGGAATCCAAAATTGGTAGTAACGCATAGATCTCGTCCAATTGTCCTGCCGATGGCAACAACCATCCTTTGGTTGTATCGATATAGCAGATGGAATATTCTTGAATACAAGGAGTGTGCTTTTTCATCAATCGATTATTCTCTTCAACATTCCAATCCTGATTAGCAGCCAAATAATCCGCATAGGGGTTTTCTCCACGATGATCTTTCATCTCCTGGATGTTCTGTGCACCCCATCGGCGGTACTCTTCATCCTCGTGAAGGTTGACCATCCATCCTGATCGGCCATCTTCACTCATTCGGAATGCGATACCCTTCTCTC
Organism: Paludibacteraceae bacterium; assembly: GCA_045600225.1. GTDB lineage: Bacteria > Bacteroidota > Bacteroidia > Bacteroidales > Paludibacteraceae > UBA1181. Next base: position 53,720 of record JAZRXL010000022.1, on the reverse strand, counting down.
CATATTCGTTCTCAACCAAGTCTCCAATTTTTACACTAGGGTCTTTTGTTTTGTTTAATTTAACCGATTTGATCTGACGGATACATCCACGGTAAATATCCTTGCTATTACCCATTATTTCACCCTTTTCTGTCACTACACAGAAATAATAGGCAGAAAGTTCCGTTGAAGAGGCGTAATTGAATGGGTAATATAAGCCATTCGCATTAGAAGGAAACTCTTCAGCCCCGATTTTTTCAAGGGTTGTGTTCACTTCGTGGAAAGTTGAGTAAAGAAGTCGCAACTCTCCGGCAGATGGCAAATACCATCCATTTTCAAAGTCAACGGCCCAAGCGGTTGGATATATGGACTCATCACCAGTGTTCCTAATAATGGCCGTGTTGCCATATCCGTCTTGGTTGCACATCACTTGTCGCACTTGTGTTTGGTTTTCCATGTTTGGTATATCATAACCATAACCACCCCAAGTCATATATTGGTTTCGGTACAAGTCTTTTATATCTGCAACCAAGGCAAACTCATAATTAGGATCAATATAGAAGACAACACCAGCAGCCTTCTGCTTGCTTGCATTGAATTTATTGAGATGTACGATCGATCCATCTTCACAATAGACATCTCCGATCACAACAGGAAGCGAGTCGCAGTTATGTATCACATAATCCCCTGCCTCTCCTTTTGCTATCAACATTACTCGATCGGAAGCACACAACAGATGCTTGTCTCCTTCTACCTCAATCCATGCCTGTGGTTGGTCAAAAACGGAAAGTGCAAGTACTACCATACTATCACATCCTTGTTTGGTTTTCAAAGATTGCGTGTGGGTGAAATACCCCGTATTGCTGAGTTTTCCAAGGTTGAAATTATATTTGTCGTAGATTTGGTTCACACAGGCGGTGTCTTGTATGAATTGATGGTAAGAAAGACGCGGTTTTACATCAAAAGGCACAGCACCCGTACCACAACCATTCTCTCCGTTCAAAATGATTGTGCCAGGTTTGTCATCCGTAAAGTATACAACTATTTGAGGAGAAGAACCTCCATTCATAATCACTGCATTATCGGGTAATGTCCACGAATAGTTGGTTGAATTGTTGTCAGAATCAATGTAGTAAGTGGTTGCGACACCAGTACAAGGGTGTGCGTCGCCCACTAAATCGTTGGATAGATGTAGCGTTTCGCTTATGGTTAGTTTCAAACAAACGATACTATCGCATCTTCTTCCCTCTCTCTTCTCAAATCTTAATGTATCGAAAAGAGTTCCCAAGGGAGGATTGATGATGGAGAAGCCATTTTCAACATAGTTGTCACCTTCACAAATTGCAGCATCGATATTGTAGAATTGTTGCAAGACAGTCAATTCTAACTGAGTTTCAGCTGTTTCGGCACATTTAGAAGGATCTAAGATGATATTATTGTAGAGTGTGGTACCTACGGTTTGTTGTGGAGGCAAATTGTAGTTGTGTTTTGTATAAGGTTCTCCTTGGCAAATAGTATCTTTAAAGAAGGTCTCCACATCAGCAGATGCTGCAGAGACAAATGCACTTTGGGTAAAAGAGCAACCTGTTACGGAGGTCACTTCACAATAGATAGACATATCCTCCGATGAAAATTGGCGATGTGTGGTTTGCGTGGTATCTCCATTATCCCATAGATAAGAAGCAAAGCCATCAGGTGCGGAAACTGAGAATCCAGCACCTGCACACTCTTTTAATTCCAATTTGTTAGGAGCACAATGTGCAGTAAAATATGCATAACCAAAGTGGCCCATCAAGGCACAGTCGTAAGTGATAAACTGAACTTGCACCTCCTGGTTGGCAAAAGGAGTCAGGTCGAGTCCTATTTTAGTCCAATCTCTCCATCTAACAGCTGTATTTCCACCCATATAGTCTTGGAATCCATCCAATCCAGCTGCTGCAGAAACATCGTATTCCGAGCATTTGGAAACCAATACCCCATCTTTATCTGTTATTCTAACCACAAAACGAGGCTGGTAGATGAAATCATGACCAGGATCCTCTAAAACGACTGCAAAATTTACGAATAACAAGGAGTTGTTCGGGTCTACAATGAAATGGTAAACAATGGCTTCTGCCTCTCCTCCGATCATGTCATTACCCAATCGGATAGATTTCATTTCTCCTTGTGGTATGGTTGTTAATACATTTCCTGTATTAGGATCCGTCTTCTTGGTTTGGTTTAATGTGTGTCTGTTGAGAACAATACCCAAAGAATCAAATGGATCGTTGAAAGAACCAGCATAGCCTTCGACATAAGAACCGTCTATGTTCATAAAATCTGGACATCCGTTCAGTGTCGTGTAAGCAAAGGCAGACTGAATGAAGAGTGAACAAAGAAGTAATATCGATACTATACTTAAATTCTTGACCATAATAACAATCCTCAGAAAGGAACTAATTTTTGTTTCTGTTAGCTCTGCGTCTTTTGTATTCCGCTTTCATTTTAGCAGAACCAGACCCATGAGCTCCCTTTATGTAAGAGGTCTTTTTGGCCTTGGTTTTCACTTTACCCGTAGTGTCTTTTTTTTCTTCTGAAGATTTTCTAAAAACAGTACCGTGTTCTAATATGTAATCTACACCATCCATATCAAATTAATCTTTAAGTTTAAGTTTAATTTACTCTCTCCACACCCAACTCTTTTGCTTTTTCAAGCATAAATTGGAAAGCAGGTTCGTGTTCATTTGGAATAACACCATCAAGGATTGCATCCTTAATTGCAATCTTTATCTTTCCAACAATTGCACAAGGTTGAAGGTTGAAGGTCTCCATTATCTCCTCACCTGATACAGGAGGTTGGAAGTTTCTGACACGATCCTTCTCCTCTATCTCTCTCATCTTTCGCTCCACTATCTTATAATTTTCGTGGAAACGCTTAACTTTTTCTGCATTCTTAGAGGTAATATCAGCTTGGCATAGAATCATCAATGCATCGATATCATCACCTGCATCAAACAGCAACCTGCGTACTGCAGAATCGGTCACCTCATCCTCTACAAGTGCAATGGGACGCATGTGAAGAAGCACCATCTTTTGCACAAACTTCATCTTCTCATTGGTTGGCAATTTCATACGCTTGAAAATCTTCCCAACCATTCTTTCTCCTACATAGTTGTGGTTGTAGAATGTCCATCCTACATTGTTTACCCACTTTTTAGTAGCAGGTTTACCCACATCATGGAAAAGAGCAGCCCAACGAAGCCAGATATCGTCCGATTTTTCTGCTACGGAATCCAACACTTGCATTGTGTGAAGGAAATTATCTTTATGACCTCTACCATCCTTCTCTTCCGTGCCTGCCAATGCGTTGATTTCAGGAATGATAAGTTCTAACAATCCCGAACGCCTTAACAATTCGAATCCCAATGAAGGTTTCTTAGAAGCCATCATCTTGTTCAATTCATCCACAATCCTCTCAGCGGATATTATTTCAATACGATGCTTCATGTTGCAGATAGCATCAAATGTTCGCTGTTCGATGTAGAATGAGAGTTGCGTAGCAAATCGTATGCATCGCATCATTCGAAGAGGATCATCACTAAATGTGACATCTGGATCTAATGGAGTTCTGATGATTTTGTTTTCAATATCTGTAACACCACCGAATGGGTCAACCAACTCCCCAAATCGATCTTTGTTCAAACAGAGCGCTAAAGCGTTGATGGTAAAATCTCTTCTGTTTTGATCATCTTCCAATGTACCATCTTCTACAATTGGATTTCTGGAATTAGAGCGGTATGATTCTTTTCTTGCACCCACGAACTCAACTTCCTGGTGTGCTAATTTCACTTGTGCAGTACCAAAATTTTTAAATACAGAGATCTTGCTTCGTTTCCATGCTTTTGAGAAAGCCTCAGCCACTGCTATTCCGCTTCCTACCACTACCACATCAATATCTTTCGAAGGTCTCTCCAAAAAAATATCACGCACAAATCCACCAATCACATAACATTCCACACCAAGGGAGTCTGCCACTTCCGAAATCGATGTAAAGACCTTATTATCTAAGTAGTATTTAAAGTTTTCCACTTTATCCGTATTTTTCCATTTTACACTGCAAAATTACCATTTTTTGACTTCATATGCAAACCACCATTAGAAGGAAAAGGGTGTCCTATTCTATATTTATTGGATTATTCTAGAAAAAAAACTTTGAAAAAATTCGTTTATGCATTTTTTTTCATATATTTGCTCTATAAGATGAACTAAATATTAATTTAATATCAAATAAAAAACATGGGAAAATTTGTAATCAAAAATGCCGCTAAGGGTGTTATGTTCAACTTATTGGCAGGTAACAATCAAGTAATCGCAACTTCTGAAGTGTACAACACTATGGCTGCTTGCAAGAATGGTATCGCTAGTGTTCAGAAGAATGCTCCTATTGCTAATATTGAAGACCAAACAGTAGAAGGTTTCAAGACAGAGAAGAATCCTAAGTTTGAGATTTATACAGACAAGAAAGGTGAAACTCGTTTCCGCTTGAAGGCAACAAATGGTGAAACCATCGCTGTTGGTGAAGGTTACAAGTCAAAGGCTGGTTGCAAGAATGGTATCGAGTCTATTAAGAAGAACGCTCCCGAGGCTACAATTGATGATAGAACAGCAGAGTAAGACGTTCTTTATACACTTATGACAAGGCGAACCTGTGGGTTCGCCTTTCTTTTTCCCTTTTTCCTTGTGTGAAATTACACTACCCTATATAAAACAACAACGCACTCAATATGCAAGATATCGAATGCGATGACAAATTACTATTAACTTTTAAAACCAGACCACCGAAAGTTCATATTAGAACTTTGGAGCGTACTTGCGCATAATTGCAAGGATAAGAATATTAAGACAAGCCATTTTTTTGTATATATTTAAATTATTGTTTATGTTTCTGTTTTTTTAATTGTGTTGCAAAATTATGTTATAAAACATACATACGCAAGTTTTACAACATCTTTTTTTTCATAAAAAAAGTTAAAATAGAAAAGTCACAGCAAATAAGGCATTCGTGGCAATTATAATCCACATATGATAGTTTTCCTATATCTTTGCACATATTTTAATAATATAAGTATGATGAGAAAGTATGAATGTACTCAATAAGTCAGTTTGCCAATGGATGAACACAAAAGAACTTGTTGAATTATATTAAAACCATACAAATATGAATTTGAAACATTTTTTATCCATATATCTGTGGTCTCTTCTATTTATCACAATAACAACTTCTTGTTCAAATACTACAAAAAACAACAATGAGAATGTGAACGATAATGAAGTGGAAGAAGACGAACTACGCTGTTGGACAGATAATTGCGACCCCTTTCTTTATTGCCCTTCCTGTAAAAAAAGCATGGAAGGTGAAGTGTGCAATATTTGTGGATCGAGATTGGAAATCAACATGGATAACATCATAGACACTGGATATGAAAACATTTTTAGAAAGGACTATGACAAAGCATTAAAATTGTTTACCATCGCCAAAGAAGCAGGAGAATCGATGGGGTATATTTCCGTAGCTTTCATGTATGCAAATGGATTAGGTGTAGAAAAGAGTTTCGACAAAGCAAAAGAATTGTATGAGAAGGCAATTGAAATGGGCGACACATTAGCCTTTATTGATCTTGCAAACCTCTATAACAATGCAGACGGAGCACAAAGGGATGAGAAAAAAGCCTTTGAATTCTACAAACAAGCTTCTGATATGAATTATCCATTGGGTCATTATTCTTTAGGAGAATGTTATGAAAATGGCATCTATGTAAAAAAAGATTCGATAAAAGCTTTCGAATTGTATAAGAAAGCCGCAAAATTAGGAAACGACCAAGGTCAGTATAAGGTTGGCATTTATTACTCAAAAGGAGATGTTGTACCACAAAATGTAATGGAAGGTAATGAATACTTATTTAAATCGGCAGAGCAAGGTTATGCGTTAGCACAAGCCACCATAGCTAGTAAATTCGAGAGTGGAGATGGCTTGCCAATGGATTCACGCAAAGCGTTTGAATGGTGGCTAAAAGCAGCAAAGAGGGGTGTTTTAGAGGCCCAGACTCAAGTAGGTTTTTATTACACAAATGGATATTATGTAAGTTGGACAGAACGAGGAGGTGTGGATTTGGACAAAGCTCTTTTCTGGTTTCAAGAAGCTGCTGAACAAGGAGAAATGTTAGCTCAGTTTAACCTTGGTGTTTTCTTAGAAGAAGGATATGTTACAGAAAAGAACGATGAAGAGGCAATGAAGTGGTATTTGAAGTCGGCAGAACAAAACTATGATGGAGCCCAACTTAAAGTGGCAGAATTCTACGAGAATGGACGTGGAGGCGTTTGTGTTGACCTTGGGAAAGCGGCAGAATACTATCAGAAAGCATCTGATTTGGGCAATTTCAAGGGAAGTTTTAACATAGGTAGATGTTATGAACAAGGCCTTGGAGTGAAGAAGGACCAAAAGAAAGCGGACTACTATTACAAAAAATGTAACGAAGAGGCTGGTTTTGATGTCATATCTGCAAAGGCTCGAAAAGGTACGGATGTCCGACTTGAGATAATTCACTAAAAATTGGGTCAAAAAGAAAGTTCGATTTTTTCTCTCATATATGAAAAACCATATTTGGTAATTAGCAAGAATTTTTCGAACTTTGCAAGACATAGTGGAATTTAAATTATTATTCATTTAAATAGTTATAAAACAATGGCAAAAAGTGCATTGCAAATCGCAAGAGCTGCTTACCAACCAAAGTTGCCTAAGGCATTCAAAGGTGGTGTAGTTCTTAAGGAAGGTAAGGCAACTCAATCAGTTGCTGACCAAGAAGAAATCAAGAAGTTGTTCCCTAACACTTACGGAATGCCAGTCGTTACTTTCGAAGAGGCTTCAGCTAAGTTGTCTATGGGTGATTTCAACGTTGGTGTAATCCTTTCAGGTGGTCAAGCTCCTGGTGGACACAACGTAATCTCTGGTTTGTTCGATGGTATCAAGTCTTTGAACAAGAACTCTAAGCTATATGGTTTCTTGGGTGGACCAAGCGGATTGATCGATCACAAGTATATTGAGTTGACTTCTGCTATCATCGACGAGTATCGTAACACTGGTGGTTTCGATATCATCGGTTCTGGTCGTACAAAGTTGGAAGAGACTGCTCAATTCGACAAGGGTATCGAAATCTGCAACAAGTTGGGTATTAAGGCATTGGTTATCATCGGTGGTGATGACTCTAACACAAATGCTTGCGTATTGGCAGAGTACTACTTGCAAAAGAATACAGGTATTCAAGTAATCGGTTGTCCTAAGACTATCGACGGTGACTTGAAGAACGATCAAATCGAGACTTCATTCGGTTTCGATACTGCATGTAAGGTATATTCAGAGGTGATCGGTAACATCATGCGTGATGCTAACTCTGCAAAGAAGTACTGGCACTTCATCAAGTTGATGGGACGTTCTGCTTCTCACATCGCTTTGGAGTGTGGTTTGCAAACACAACCAAACATCTGTATCGTTTCTGAGGAGGTTGAGACTAAGAAGATGACTTTGGCTCAAATCGTTAACAACATCGCTGATACAGTTGCTGCTCGTGCTGCACAAGGAAACAACTTCGGTGTATGTTTGATCCCTGAGGGATTGATCGAGTTCATCCCTGAGATGAAGGTGTTGATCAAGGAGTTGAACGACTTGTTGGCTGAGACTAACGGTGACGTTCCTGCTGCTGTTAAGAAGCTTTCTGCTAACTCTGCTGCAGTTTACGCATCTCTTCCTGATTTCGTACAAAAGCAATTGACTTTGGAGCGTGACCCTCACGGAAACGTACAAGTATCTTTGATCGAGACTGAGAAGTTGCTTATCGAGATGGTTAAGACTGAGTTGGCTAAGAGAAAGGCTGCTGGTTCTTACACTGGTAAGTTCTCTGGTCTAGGACACTTCTTCGGATACGAGGGACGTTGTGCTGCTCCTTCTAGCTTCGATGCAGACTACTGCTACTCTTTGGGTTACAATGCTGCTAACTTGATCGCTTCTGGTAAGTCAGGTTACATGTCATTGATCAAGAACACAACTAAGACAGCTGATCAATGGATCGCTGCTGGTGTGCCTATCACAATGATGATGAACATGGAGAAGCGTCACGGTGCAATGAAGCCAGTTATCCGTAAGGCATTGGTTGAGTTGGATGGTGCTCCATTCAAGGCATTGGCTGCTAACCGTGAGAAGTGGGCTGTTGAGACTGCATACGTTTATCCAGGTCCAATCCAATACTTCGGTCCTGCTGAGGTTTGCGATCAACCAACTAAGACTTTGGCTCTAGAGCAAGCTTAATAAGTTGATTTCAACATAAATGAAAAGCACGAGTCTGTGAGGCTCGTGCTTTTTTTGTGTTGTTATAACAAAAAAGCAACGCAGCGTCGTACTTTTACATCGGAATCTTTGTGTCGCTCGTAAAACTTATTCATATCCAATAGATTGCGAGTTGAAAGTCCCATATCAAGAATCTGCTCTTTCAGACCATTTGATGTACTTAACTGTAATATTTCCCAGTTATTCTAACCACTCTATTGAATTTATTTCTATATTTGGAATTAACAGATTTTAAAGGAACCATTAGATCATTAACCATTACTATACATACACTAAAAAATTTTACGAAATGAGATTAAGAAATCTTGCTTTATTAACGCTTTTGAGCGCATCGTCTTCGTATGCCTCAGTAACCATCAATGAAATGATGGTACGAAACGCATCGTTTCGAGTCAACGAGAACTTTAATTTTGAAGGTTGGGTAGAATTATACAACTCTGGTGCTCAAGCGGTAGATCTTTCTAATTATTTCTTTTCTAATAATAGCGGAGACCTATACCTTTGGCAAAACCAAGCTAATACAGTTATTCAACCTGGACAATACGCAGTTTTCTACTTTGACGAATTGGATAAAACCAACCACGCAAATTTTAAATTAGATAGCGATGGAGGTACACTCTACCTATCTGATGAAACAGGTATTCTTGTAGATGCTGTGGAGTACCCTAAACCCTATCGAAATGCCTCCTATGGTAGGACCAAGGATGGCGACGGTGATTTTGCATTCCTGACCACACCAACCCTTGGTGCTTCTAATAACAATTCAAGTGTTGCTTCTCAACAAACCAATCCTCCTGTATTCAATATTAAAGGCGGTTTTTATACTGGCAACCAATCGGTTTCCATCACTTCTGATAATCCGTCAGCTGCAATATACTATACATTAGACGGATCGGAGCCAACACCTACCTCTAACAGATATTCAGGTCCTATCAATATAAACAACACCACACCCCTTCGTGCCATAGCTGTTGTAAATGGAGAGCTGAGTAGTGATGTGACTACAGCCACTTATTTCATCGGTCTTAACAACATTCCTACTTCAATAAAAGTAGTCTCAATCGTTACGGATCAGAAATACGCCACTGGTAACGAGTTGGGGGCATTGGTAGTTGGTAGCAATGGTAGCACAGTTCCTTCCAATTGTGGATCATCTGACAGGGTGGCCAACTACATGAACGATTGGGATCGTCCTTGTAACATAGAATTGTTTGATGAGGGAAAAGTGTCACAAATCAACCAGGAGGTGAAATTTGGAGCTTTTGGCGCTTGTTCAAGAACCAAACCTATCAAATCCATCAAGATTAAAGCAAACAAGGTATATGGTAGCAACAAGATTGAATATCCGATTTTTAGAGAAAAACCAAATTTAAAATGGAAGAGTTTTGTACTAAGAAACTCGGGTAACGACTTTGGCCGTATGCTTTTCCGTGATGGTTTCTTGCAGACATTGGCTGCTTCTACGATGGACATAGACCATCAAGCCTACGAACCATCTGTTGTCTTCTTAAATGGACAATACTATGGAATGATGGGTATCAGAGAACGTACCAACAAGGACTTCATCTACTCTAATTATGGATTTGACGAAGAGGAGATTTGTATTGAACAAGACCCGGAGAAGGTGGTTGAATGTCCTAGTTACCAATCAGTATTGGATCTTGCCAATAACGGAAACATTAATGGTAGTGACATGTTCAACAAAATAGACCAAATCATAGATGTGGATGAATTTTTAAACTATTTTGCTTTTGAAATATACATCTGTAACCAAGACTGGTCTGCAGGAAACATAAAGGCATGGAAACCTCTAACAGATGGTAAATGGAGATGGGTATTATATGATACAGACTACTCTACCTCATTGTATATGGATTATCTAACAACCGATGGATTCCAATATGCGAACAAATGTAAGTTCTTCCCTCAATTAATTAAAAATGACGAATTAAAAAGACGCTTGGTAACAAAGTTTGTTGCACATGCAGGAACTACATTTGAGGCAGAACATGTTTCTCATGTAATGGATAGTCTAAAAAGCATACTTCACAACGAGGCAGACTATTTCTTCGATTATCTTCTTGCAAAAAAAATAAACGAGACAAGTTCGTGGGAAGATGAGGTAGAAAAGGTGAGAAACTTCCTTCCTGCTCGTAGAAAATTTGTTTTTAACCATATTGCCAACAATATGGGGATGGGAACTCCTGTCAATTTAAGAATTTTCTCAGATATCGAAGGTGCAAGTTTCAAACTGAACGATTTGGAACAGATTAATAGAAGTGACTTCAGAAGCCAATACTTCTCAAACTACAACTTATCGGTCACAGCACAAGCTCCTAATGGATATAAATTTGTTAAATGGGATATCTGTTCAGAAAACTACTTGATTTCACAAACAGATTCTTGGAAGTACTTGTACCAAACAGGTTCGGTTGACGCTTCTTGGAAAAACCTTTCGTTCAATGATGAGAGCTGGCAATCGGGAGCAGCAACATTAGGCACAGGTATCACATCTTTACAATCGACCAACATCTCAGGCAATGGAGGTAACGGAGGCTGGGGAGGAGGCTTCGGTGGCGGATTTGGCGGAGGTTTTGACTTTGGTGGCATGGGTGGTTTTGGAGCTGCAGCAAACACAACTACCTATTTTAGAAAAACATTCACTGTCAATAACTTATCCGAATTAAGCAACGCTCTTCAATGTGTTGCTCATATCAATGATGGTGCAATTATCTATGTGAATGGCCAGGAAGTGTATAGATTTAATCTGCCTTCGCTCGTAAATGACACGACGAAGGCCAACTTGGAGATGAATACTTATGCTACATTAAAGTTTGATATAGCCAAATCCTATTTGGTTCAAGGAGAGAATGTTATAGCTGTTGAACTTCACAATGCAAATAAGTCATCTTCCCTACTATTTGACCTCTCTTTGATGGATAACAATACTGGTATTAGTGTAAAGAACACATCTAATAGTGAGAAGTATACGGCTTCTGTCAATGGTGATTTGGTCTTACGTGCAGTCTTTGAGAAAGATCCTAATTGGAAGTCTTCTGATGTGAAACTATTCATCAATGAAGTCTGTGCATCCAATAAAGTATTCTTAGACGAATTCAGAGAAGAGGAGGATTGGATTGAAATCTACAATGATGGTTCTTCGCCTGTTGATTTAGCGGGAATGTATCTAACAGACAAAGGAAGTGCTAATCTAACTCGTTATCAAATTCCTTCGGGCAATCCTAAATTGACCACAGTTCCTGCAAAGGGATATCTGATATTCTGGGCAGACAAAGATTCAACCACACAAGGACCTTTGCACACTAATTTTGATTTGTCAAAGGATAAGAGTCAAACCGTATGCTTGTCTCGTATGAACAATGGTCGTATTGAAGTCTTAGACTCGATAGCCTACCTTCCTCACAAGAAGGGTCAATCCTACAGCCGTTTCTCATACACAGGCAATGGCGCATGGACATTGACCTCTGTCCCTACATTTGCGAAAAAGAACTCATACTCGCCTGTTGAGAATCAAAGTACGATTACTGGTGTAGAATATGTTACAGACAATAATTCAATACAACTCTACCCTAACCCTGCAGAAGATTACTTATGGTTCTCATTTAAGGAGGAAGGAAAAACAATGGTTACCATATCTGATTTATCAGGAAAGGTTGTTCTTTGCCAATCCATTCAAAATGGCAATAGCATATATGTAGGAAATTTAGCAAAAGACATTTATGTGGTTAATCTAACTGTTGATGGAAAGGTTATCTACAACAACAAATTGATCAAATACTAATTGCATATATCTGAAAAATAGAGCTTCTACAAGGACCAACTTGTGGAAGCTCTATTTTTTTATAGACTCGTTATGAATAATCTTTTTTGTGCCGTTTAGAATTGGAAGTAAATAAACTTTTGCAAATCTGCAGTAATAAACTGATAGATGACAAAAACAAACAACACAACGAATATTGCCATTATAGGTAATGGTAAAGCTGCGAAGAAGAATCTGTAATGTCTTTTTGCATTCTCAGGAATCCAGTGTATCAACATTCCCAATACAATCAATATAAATACATTCATATATCCAGTGCAGATTTGTGAAATAAGAGACAAATCCCAACTTGAACCTATCTGACCTACCATACTCTTAGCGGTGTCCCATGCTTTCTCATTTGCTTCTGCAGGATCCAAATTTGAACCAGCTCGGAAGAATAATCGTGTCCAAGTGATAAACACAAAAGTTTGGAATACCGCCCAACACATCTCCAAGAATTTGAAGGAGTGTGTTCCATCAAAGAAGTTATACAGCATACGGATAAAGGTTCCAATGAAAATGATACCCGTCCAAACCACTGCAATATTCCATACAGGAGCAGGGAACAAGTAAGCCACCGCTGCGAATACTATTGTAATCGAAAGAATAACGGCTGTTCGCACATAGACGTCCCAATCTTTCCAGAAACGGTATACAATCATACCCAAACCATTAAGACCACCCCATATAAGGAAGTTCCAACTAGCTCCATGCCAAAGACCACCTAACAGCATCGTGTTGATTCTGTTCATATTAGAGGTGAGATTTTTCTTTTTTTCAGGGTATTTGTAGCAATTAACAGTAACAATGATTGAGATGGATATTACGATAATAGCCACCCAAATACTACCCGACAAGATAGTTCCTACCAACGATATGGTTAAGATACACGCGTATGTACCAAACGAGGCTGTTCTGTTTCCTCCTAACGGAATGTACAGATAGTCTTGCAACCATTTAGAAAGAGAGATATGCCAACGCTTCCAGAAACCACCTGGATTGGTTGCTTTATAAGGTGAATTAAAGTTCTTAGGCAAATAGAATCCCATCAACATAGCCACACCAATCGCGATATCTGTATAACCAGAGAAGTCGGCATATACCTGCAATGAATATCCAAACAAAGCTACTAGATTTTCAAAGCCGGTATACATGGTTGGGTTTTCGAACACGCGATCCACAAAATTTACCGCAATGTAGTCACTTAAAATAATCTTCTTCGCCATACCATTCAAGATCCAGAACATTGCTATTCCAAATTGACGGCGTGACAAGAAATACTTCTTGTAAATTTGCGGGATAAAGTCACTGGCACGCACAATCGGACCTGCAACCAATTGAGGAAAGAATGTAACATAGAAACCAAAATTCAGAATGTTTTTCACTGGTTCTACCCTTTTCCTATAAATATCCATAAGGTAGCTAATGCATTGGAATGTATAGAAGGAGATACCTACTGGCAATAGGATTTGATCCACGGAGAACTTAGGAGAACCTGCTATTTCATTACCAATCCAAGCAAAAGCGTTAAACACCTTAATTTCAATGCCAAATAGGTCTTTAACCATATCGGCAAAGAAGTAAGAGTATTTGAAATAACACAATGTGAGAAGGTTTACAATCAAGCCACAAACCAACCAAAACATTTTAGAACCGTCATGTTTGGATCTGTGGATGAGAGCTCCATCCACGTAGTTAAAAAGGGTGGCAAATATCAATATTAGAGTAAACCATCCGCTTGTCTTATAATAGAAGAAAACACTGACTAAAAACAAGAATGTATTTCTCATCAATACTTTGTTGTGCAACAAACTAAACACTGCAAATACTGCAATGAAGAATACCCAGAAGTAGTGTTGCGTAAACAGCAACGGCGACTGAGGGTCGAATGAGAAAGTGTCTAATATAAAATTCAAAAATGTGTCTAACATAGTCTACTCTTTATCTAAATATGATGATATCAAAGCATTATAGAATGCATTGCCTATCAATTTATATCCTTTTTTCGTAAAGTGGATCTTATCTTTTTGTGCAAGACCATTCATCTCCCAGGTACGCATAGATTTTAAACCTCCCATCCATCCAAATAGGTTCCAATAACCGCCCTGGTGTTTCTCCGCCAAGGTGTAAAAGGCGTGTTCTACTTTCGTACCATTTGTATTTACCTCATAGATGGATCGTTTCTTGCTTCTATACTTCCTAAACGAGTCGTTATTGGTAACGAAAACATAGAAACAATCTGGGTTTACTCGATCAATCATCGATATCAAGGAGTCGTAATTGGCAATAAACTTCTCTTCTGAAAAGTTGACGGGAACCGCATCATTAATACCGATACCAAACACAACCATATCAGGACGTATAAGGTTCATATCCCGTTCAAAATTCGGACACGATAAGTAAGATGGAACAGCAGCTCCATTCACGCCTATAGAGTGATAAACCACACCATCCTCATCGTTTTCTAAAATGAAACCGCATACAGTAAAATTATGCGGAACAGAATCCCTTTGTATAAATCGAAGCATAAAGGTGTCTCTCGCTTCAGGGAATTCATAGAGATAAGATTGTGTAGCGTCGTCGTGTACAGGAAAAATAAGCGATGTGTCTGACTCAACAATAACGGGTACACAAAGCGTATCCGAATAACCCAACAGACGCAATCTTGTGAAGGTCCACCTTTGTAATGAATCGTTCACCATCTTTAGGCTTATCTCTGCATCTAAATCATTTGATGTCACAGCAATACCCGTCATACCCAAAGTGGCAACCCTATCCTTTTTCACATTTTTTGAGGTCTCCCACGTACCTTTTGAATATACCTTATAGTTGGATGGATTGTTGGTTTTCGCTACCTTGTAAGGGAACAAAAGACCTCTTGAAGGTTTGAATCCATCATTCACAGAATCCATAAGGCATCTAACTGTGTGAGAAAAGATATCTGCCTGAACATGCGATCCACCAATATGCAATATGTTAATCTTTCCCTCTCGGCACAATACAAGAGAATCCATTTTGTCGAAGAACTTATCTTTTCTTTCATGTTTTGTGCCAGGATACTGAATGGCAGACAACGAATCTACCAAAAAAGCATATTGGATAGAATCTCTGACTATGAAACCTTTTGCCATAAGATTAATGGCAAAAAGAGATATAACAAATACAACAATAAATCTACGCCACATTTTCATCAACACTTTTTAGTACACTCCACTCCACTTTGAATTTCTCTTTAAGAAATGATAATAATCGTATGTATTGTTAAATGACTGTATAAACACTTCTGCTATACGTCCTGCACCTGTCTCTGTAAAATGAATATAATCGGTGGTGGCCCATGCCGGAGAGTGTTCTACCCATTTTTGCATTGAGTTTCTTCCTCCCATTACTTGATACATATTCCAGAACATGGCATTGTTCTCCATTGCCACTTCTTTCATTGCCTCAATGGTTGATTCTAAGAATGGGTAGGTCTGCAGTTCTCCATCGATTGTAGTAGCCATATCAGCAGGACCAATCAACAATATTTGAGCTTTGGGATAGTTTCGTTGAATAAACTTAATCTGATCTCCAATGCTATTTTTAAAGCTTTCGATACGTCTGTCACTGGTTAAATATGGAGTTGCATTTCCTCCAAACTCTAAGATGACCAAGCGGACATTCATTGCCTTCATCGATTCACCCAACAAATGAGATGAAATCTTTGTAAAGAAGGTCCCAGAAGATCCACGCAAAGGAATATTATCTACATTTACACCACTCTTCGACTCCATAGAGATACCATACAATTCAGCCTTTCCTTTCAAACGCAGAGAGAAAGAACTGATGGATGAACCAAGGTTCCAAGTCAATTTGGTGAGATCGGGATGACTCTCCGTGATCACTTGTGTAGAGTCTTTCCCATTGTACAAAAGCGTAGCGGAGAACTTCTCATTGCTATTACCCAACAACAATGTCACCTTTGAAAATTTTTTAACACGAGATTGTGTCTTTTTCCAGTTTCTGGCAGAGATATTCAAGGTTACAGAGCCGTCCAATTGCGCCATTTGGGCAAGTATTCCATATCGTTTGTGCGATAATTTCTGGCGAAGGGTTCCATCAGCAATATAACGTGGCAAGCTATCTGATGCCGATTGTCCGACAGAGATAGAAGGTATTGGTTGAATAGCCGGTACAAGTCCTGCACCCCATCCGCCAAACTTCTCCTGTAGTTTCTCTCTGATGTAAGATGTTATTCTATCTTGTTCGATTTGCGAATCTCCATAATGCAAGATGTGTACTGCCTCTTTGCCATTTGCACAATTATCTAGACAATCAAAAAGAGGAAATAAGGCAGAAACACTATTATCCGGGCAATCGATGCGAGCCGTACTTTGGTAGATTAACTTATGATAAGAGTTTAAAGTATCAACATAAGCAAGAGAATCGGCAAGTTCCGCTTCATAGACACGAGCCAAAGAATCTCTTTCGATCTGTAATTTCAATTCATCTTCTGCTCTTTTTAATTTGTCGTCGGCAGACTCCACGTCCCTATACTTTTTGGTCATCACATCTGTCAATGATGGGAAATAATAACGCTTCCCTTCCACAAAGAGACCATTCTCGGGGTAAAAGAGGCAAACTCCTACCAACATAACAAGAACAGAGCAAAGAAAAATCAATGTATGATGTGCTTTCATCTGTTATCTTCTACAACTTAATAATTATACTCTCTAACAAAACACAAATGTACTTAAAAAAACGCGAAAACAGTCTTTTGTATTACTTTTTGTGTATATGAATGGAAAAAAATTCGTCTCTTTTGATTTTTTATCCAATAATTTACAAAAATTAAAGATTTTTATTATTTTACTCAATAAAAAAGTGTTTGTAAGTGCATAAATCCGTAAAAATATTCATAAATTTGCAACATTAAATATTAACCATAAGTTTACTGATATGCTACAACATTTGATCGGAGAGAACGCTGGAAAAGTTTGGCGTCTCCTTAATGAAAAAGGTGAATTGACATTTGCTCAAATCAAGAAAGAGTTGAAAGGTAAGAATGAAGAACTTTATATGGCTTTGGGATGGTTGCTACGTGAGAACGCAATCTACAGCCACGATGAAGACGACAAGGTATTCTTCGGTTGCAAGTAATTTGCAGATTACAAATTATCATAACAAAAGGGAAGTTTGACACTTCCCTTTTTTATTTGCATGAAATTTAGTTTTTAAAGATAAAGAGTCCAAAAAAAGCACCTAAAAACTAACAAATAGTCACAATCTTCATAATATATAAATTTTTTTGTCATTGAATCAAAAGATTTACTTTCTTATAGTAGTTGTTTTTCATAATATTTTTTATCTTTGTCAAATAACACTAAATAAGAAGTTATATGAAACGGAACGAATTAGATGAATTAGACTACAAAATTCTTTCAATGGTAGCCGAGAATGCAAGACTACCCTTTTTGGAAGTAGCAAGAAATTGCAATGTATCAGGTGCAGCCATACATCAAAGAGTTCAGCGTCTAACTGAACTTGGAGTCATCAAAGGTTCTGAATTCGTTCTAAACCCAGACAAGATTGGCTACGAGACTTGTGCATTCATTGGCCTAAAACTTACAGAAGCAAAAAAAGAGGAAAGTATCATCAATGAGTTGTTGAAGATACCTGAGATTGTTGAATGTCATGTGACAGCAGGCGCATACGACCTCTTTATTAAAGTTTATGCCCAAAGCAACAATCAAATGCTTTCTGTACTACATGAGAAAATACGTCCTTTAGGCGTGGAACGAGTAGAGAGCATCATCTCATTCAAAGAGGTGATCAAAAGGCAAATGCCAATACCTGAATACGACGAAGAAAACGAAGAGTAAGAACATTGTTCTCTGACGATAGATAGAGATGTCACTTTATTGTGGCATCTCTTTTTTTACTAATAAAGGAGATAGTTATCCTGGATATATTCATACAACAGACAATGCACAATACACTACTTGATTTATAGAATTGTTACGAGCAAAAAAAAGATTCCAGCATATCACTACGCTGGAATCCTCAGAGAGTAACTATTTCCTGCATTAAGCAGGACAGATGCAAATAATAATAAAAGTCCGAATTATCTCAAGAACAATAGTTCTCTGTACTTAGGCAATGTCCAGATTTGATCATCAATGATCATCTCTAACTTGTCGATATGGTAACGAATATCTTCCAACATTGGAGCGATATTGTCGTGATATGCAATTGCCTTTTCGCGCTCGCTTGCAATCTTATTTGCTTTCTTACGCTCATCGATCATCTTCTCAACATTAGCAGTGATATATGCTGCTCTTTCAGAGATTTGCTCGATCAATGCAAGGTTGTTTGCGCTCAACTTTGTAACTTTATCTGCAGGGAAGATCTCCTTCAACTTACAAACATTGTCGATCAAAGAGCTTTGGTATTGAGTTGCGATTGGAATGATGTGGTTCAACGCCAAATCTCCAAAGATACGAGCCTCGATCTGGATCTTCTTTGTGTAAGTTTCCCACTTGATCTCGTTTCTTGCTTCCAACTCTTTTGCTGTCATTACGTTCATCTTCTCGAACATCTCAACAGATGATTTGTCAAGATAGCGATCGAAGATAACTGGACAACTCTTTTCAATATCCAAACCGCGTTTTCCTGCTTCAACTACCCATTCATCTGAATAACCGTTACCATCGAAACGGATTGGCTTACAAACCTTGATATCTTCACGAAGAACCTCAAGGATTGCTGTATATTTAGCTTCACCCTTAGCGATCAATGCATCAACACGAACCTTAAAGTCTGCCAAAGCCTCAGCAACTGCTGTATTCAAAGCAATCATTGCAGATGCACAGTTTGCTTCAGATCCAACTGCACGGAACTCAAAACGGTTTCCTGTAAATGCAAATGGAGAAGTACGGTTACGGTCTGTATTATCGATCATCAATTCAGGGATTGAAGGGATATCCAATTTCAAACCTTTCTTGCCAGACATTGTAATCAATTCATCAGTCTTTGAGTTCTCGATTTGATCCAATGTATCAGTCAACTGCTTTCCAAGGAAAGAAGAAATGATTGCTGGAGGTGCCTCGTTTGCTCCCAAACGGTGTGCGTTAGTTGCGCTCATGATAGAAGCCTTCAACAAACCATTGTGTTTGTAAACACCCATCAAAGTCTCAACTACGAAAGTGATGAAGCGAAGTGTGCTTTCTGCATCTTTTCCAGGTGCGTGAAGAACGATACCTGTATCAGTAGACAATGACCAGTTGTTGTGCTTTCCTGAACCATTGATACCTGCAAATGGCTTCTCGTGCAACAACACGCGGAAACCGTGCTTACGAGCTACCTTACGCATCAATGACATGATCAACATGTTGTGGTCAACAGCCAAGTTACACTCCTCGAAGATTGGAGCCAACTCAAACTGGTTAGGAGCCACCTCATTGTGACGAGTCTTACAAGGAATACCCAATTCCAATGCTTGGATCTCCAAGTCTTTCATAAATGCAGCTACACGAGAAGGAATTGCACCGAAGTAGTGGTCTTCCATCTGTTGGTTCTTTGCAGAGTCGTGACCCATCAAAGTACGACCTGTCATTAACAAGTCTGGACGAGCAGAGTACAAACCTTCATCAACCAAGAAATACTCTTGCTCCCAACCAAGGTTTGCTTGTACTTTTGAAAC
Source organism: Paludibacteraceae bacterium (assembly GCA_045600225.1). Taxonomy (GTDB): domain Bacteria; phylum Bacteroidota; class Bacteroidia; order Bacteroidales; family Paludibacteraceae; genus UBA1181. The sequence continues at coordinate 33,860 of JAZRXL010000022.1, read as the reverse complement.
CTCTGGGTTGAAATATTTAACAACATCAGTAGCAGCCTTGTTTACAGCACGCAAAGCTTTCTTCAATGGTGCCTTGTAGTCCAAAGCCTCTCCTGTATAAGAAATGAACACTGTTGGAATCATCAAAGTGTCACCTACAACGAATACTGGAGATGCAGGATCCCATGCAGAGTATCCACGAGCCTCGAATGTAGAACGAATACCACCATTAGGGAAAGAAGAAGCATCTGGCTCTTGTTGTACCAACAACTTACCTTCGAACTCCTCTACCATTCCACCTTTCCAGTCATGCTCTACGAAACCATCGTGTTTCTCTGCTGTACCTTCGGTCAATGGTTGGAACCAGTGTGTATAGTGAGTAACACCCAACTCCATAGCCCATTTCTTCATTCCTGCTGCTACTTCATCAGCGATTGCTCTATCAAGTGGAGCACCATTATCGATAACGTCGCACATTTTAGAATACACCTTTGCAGGAAGATACTTAAACATCTTCTGTTTGTTGAAGACATACTTTGCGAAATAATCCGAAGGTCTTTCCGCAGGCGCTTCTACTTCGAGAGCTTTCTTCTTGAAAGCTTCACCGACTACTTTGAATCTTAAACTTGACATACTTTTATTATTTTTAATAATTACTGTTTCTATTTTAAGGAAGGGTGTGGGATACCCCCCACCACCCTTCGTTTACTTTTTTTAGTTGTAAGCAGCTTCTCCGTGTTCGTAGATATCCAAACCTTCCTCTTCGATTCTGTCTGGAACTCTCAAACCGTGGATCTTCTTGATTGCTGTGAAGATAATCAAACCACAAACGAACGACCATCCTGCGATTGCAACCTCACCAATCAACTGAGTTAATACGCTATAACCACACTCTGAATATGCAAACACTCCTGTTAAGATTGTACCTGTGAAACCAGCCATACCGTGTACGGAAACTGCACCTACAGGGTCATCAATATGAAGTTTTGTATCCAAGAAGTTTACTGCGAAACACATTACAACAGAAGCAATCATACCGATTAGTGCAGCTGACCATACAGGAACGCAATCACAACCTGCTGTGATACCGACCAAACCAGCCAAGATACCGTTGCATACCATTGATAGAGATGGTTTTCCGTATGCTATCCATGTGTAAACTAATGCTGTCAAAGCACCCACTGCCGCTGCAATGTTAGTTGTTACGAATATGTGAGACATTGCACTCATGTTTTCCAAGATGCCTCCTCCGTAGCAATCTGCACCAACACTACCTGTTGCTGCTACTGTAGAACCAGGGTTGAAACCAAACCATCCAAACCACAAGATCCATACACCCAATGCTGCAAGAGTCAAACTATGACCAGGAATAGCGTTTGAACGAATCTTTCCATCTTTTGTTTTGCTATATTTTCCAATACGAGGACCTAGTACGATAGCACCAGCCAAAGCTAAGAAACCACCACATGAGTGAACTACTGCAGATCCTGCGAAGTCATGGAAGCCCATTTCGCTTAACCATCCTCCACCCCAAGACCAGTGACCTTGAATTGGATATACAAAAGCAGAGATCAAAATTGAGTACACAAGGTACATAGAGAATTTTGTACGCTCTGCCATAGCACCTGATACAATTGTTGCTGCTGTTGCACAGAACACTGTTTGGAAAATGAAGTAACACTCTTTAGGAAGGTTTCCACATGGGTTTTCTACACCACCGATACCGAAGCCGTCCCATCCAAAGAATCCTCCAGCACCAAACATTAGAGAGAATCCTAATGCCCAATAAAGAACAGAACCTGCAGAGAAGTCCATAAAGTTCTTCATCAAGATGTTGGCAGTATTCTTTGTTCTGGTCATTCCAGCCTCTACCAAGGCAAATCCAGGCTGCATAAAGAACACAAGCATTGCAGCGATCAATACCCAAACCGTATCTAACGGAATGATTGGAGATTCCGACTCCTCTGCTGCTACTTCCTCAACTATTGGAGCAACTGCCTCTGCAGCTGCCGACGCGACTGACGCGCTATCTACTGCTACGCTATCTTGTGCCATCATGCTTGTCGGCAAGATCAACATCGCAAGTAGTAATATTTTTGATATATATGATTTCATATGATTCAATTTGAGATTTATGTATAGGATTTATTTCTCTTGCTCAGCATTGTAAAGGGCGATATCGCCTCTTTCTCCTGTACGGATTCTGACTGCATCTTCAATTGGAATGATAAAGATACGACCATCTCCGATTTCTCCTGTCTGAGCAGCACCCTGAATGGCTGCAACTGTCTTCTCTACATTCTTATCACGAACAATGACAGAGATCAATGTACGCTCGATGATACTGGTATCGTAAACAACTCCACGGTATATACGACCCTGACGAGCTTTACCGATACCCCTTACATCATAGTAGGAGAACCACTCAATATCGGCTGCTAAAAGAGCCTCCTTCACGTCCTCAAACTTCGTCTTACGAATAATTGCTTCAATTTTTTTCATGACGTTAATTTTTATAGGGTTAAATTATAGACTTAGACCGAATACAAAGTGTGCGCTGTTTACAGCTGGGTTCCAAATGATTTGAGAATAAACATCAAATGAGTAAATGTCTTTGATATTAATTGTTTTGGCTGCTTTAAGACTTACATTCACTACTGAGAAGTGCTCTACATCAGCATAGAAGTCTGTTGACCAAGGAACCATACCCAACTCTGCTTCCCAATGTAACTTCACCCAATCCCAAGGAGCTATAAGTGAAATGTATGATGAGAATGCTCTTTTACCATTTTTATTAACTCCATCTGCTCCAGCAAAGTTTGTATACCAATTCAATGCTAAGAAATCCCAATCATAACCTACTTGAGCCTCCCACACATGGGCTGTTTCTTTTTTGTTATAGCAGAAGTAATGGTTTTGAGCACCAGGATAAGCAAACCAGTAATCTGTAATCGATACGCTAAAACCTTTAACCGAATAACCGATTGTCAAATCGAACTCTTTCGTGTCATCTTTATCAAAACTAACATCTCCCCACGCTCCGATCGACAATCCTCTCCATTCAATAGCAAGTGATGGTTGGAAACTCACACCTGCTAGATCCTGTCCACGCCATACATAATGACTAACAAGATCGCCACCTACACTACCGCTCCAATTGCCTTTCTTGAAATTAGTTGCCTTATCAGTTTCTTGCTCTTGAGCGTTAGCTCCTACAAACAATGTCAAAAACACGGTTAATAACACGAATGAAATTTTGCTTCTTGATGCTTTCATAATTTTTCGTTATTTATTGGTTAAACTTTACATTGATTGTAAGACGAGGTGCACCATCTCTTACATACCTTTTATAATTTTCTTAATCGTCTCATGGCCTCTTCACAGTTGGCTCTCTCTCCAAAAGCAGTCAATCGAATGTATCCCTCTCCGCTTGGACCGAAACCAACACCAGGAGTTCCTACAACATTTGCTTCGTATAACATCTGATCGAAGAACTTCCATGATGAAACGCCATCTGGGGTCTTTACCCACAAGTATGGAGCATTTTCTCCTCCAAATACTTTGTAGCCCATGCTTTGCAACCCCTCACGCATGATCTTTGCATTTGTCATATAGTAATCAATGGTAGCCTTAACTTGCTCTTTTCCCTCCGGAGAGTAGATGGCTTCAGCTCCCCTTTGAGTGATGTAAGATGTACCATTGAACTTTGTACATTGTCTTCTGTTCCACAATTGGTTCAAAGAAACTCGCTCTCCCGATAATGTCGCAGCTGTCAACTCTTTTGGCACCACTGTGTATCCACATCTAACACCTGTGAAACCGGCTGTCTTAGAAAAACTACGGAATTCAATAGCAACTTTCTTTGCTCCACGAATCTCATAAATTGAGTGTGGAATATCTGGATTTTGGATGTATGCCTCATATGCAGCATCGTACATAATTATTGCATCGTTTTTGATAGCATAGTTCACCCATTTTTTCAACTCTTCTGTTGTAATAACAGTTCCTGTTGGATTGTTAGGATAACACAAGTAAATGATATCGATACGATGATTTGGAATTTGAGGAACAAAATTGTTTTCCATCAAACTTGGCATATATGTAACATTGCTCCATTTCCCATTTTCCAATGTTCCTGCTCTACCGCTCATTACATTAGAATCAATGTATACCGGATAAATAGGATCTGTAACGCCAATGCTATTGTCGTGTCTTAAAATATCGCCAATGTTTCCCGTGTCACTTTTACTACCGTCACTAATAAATACTTCGCTTGCATCCAAGTGAACACCTCTCGACTCATAATCATTCTTAATGATCGCATTGATTAAGAAATCATATCCGTGTTCTGGTCCGTAACCTCTGAATGTATCTTTTGAAGTCATTTCATCCACAGCCTTGTGCATTGCCTCTATAGAAGCTTTAGGAAGTGGTTGTGTCACATCTCCAATACCCAAGCGAATAATGTCTGCCTTTGGGTGTACCACCTTAAAGGAATTCACCTTCTTCGCAATATCTACAAATAAGTAGTTATTGGGTAATTTCAAAAAATGTTCATTTACTAATGCCATGATTATTTGCTCTTTATAATTACTTTTATTATTACTCTTCTATCTCTCCATCGAATACCTTAACAGCTTCACCTGTCATGTATACTTTATTGTCTGATGCCCTCCACTCAATGGTTAGATCTCCACCGTCCATTCTCACAACGGCTTTTCTCTCAGACTTCTTATTCAATACAGAAGCAACCAAAGTTGCACATGCTCCCGTTCCGCAGGCCATTGTTATTCCTGAACCTCGTTCCCAAACTCTCATTCGAAGAACACCATCTGGTTGAACCTCTACAAACTCTACATTCACACGCTCAGGGAACAATGGGTGATGTTCAATTTTAGGTCCAATCTTTGCCACATCAATTTTGCTTAAATCATCCACAAAGATTACGAAGTGAGGATTTCCCATGGAAACAAATGTTCCATCAAATATGGTTCCTTCAACGTTGATCTCTCCATCTAGCATAGAACCATCTGGAGTAGCTAATTGCTTAGTGTTTGCAAGAACAGGCTCATTCATGTCCACCTCAACTGTTCTGACGCTACCCTCTTCTACATTAAGAGAAAGCACCTTTATCCCAGACTTGGTTTCCAATCGAACAACTTTCTTATCTGTCAAATGATTGTCGTAAACATACTTTCCAATACATCTCGAAGCGTTTCCGCACATCATCGCCTCAGAACCATCTGCATTGAAAATACGCATGCTGAAATCAGCAACATCAGATTTTCCAATTAATACCAAACCATCAGAACCAATACCTGTGTGATAGCGACTCCAACGAACAGACAACTCCTCTGGGTTTGCAATCGGATAGGTAAATGTGTTTACATAAATGTAATCATTTCCCGCTCCATGCATCTTAGTAAATCGGATCATTTTTGTCATATTGTTTGGTATTTTATTATTTAACTATCTTTTTGCTTTAATTTCAATGCAAATATATTACAAAAACACACAACAAGTAAGCAAAATAAGGTAAAACAGATATGTTATAAATATCATTTATGATATTGTAATTTTTAATTGGTAAATATTTACAATTTGAAATTTTAAAATGAAATATAATTAAAAATCAAAACCGATATTTAAAAAAGTGTTTTAATACAATGTAGTAAAAAACACAAAATACAACGACTTTAATGGCAATCTATCCATATTTTTATAACATTTTGATTTAAAAACAGTATATTCTATATCAAAATGACAAACAAAAAAAACAAAGAAAAAAAAGAGACATTCGAACAAACCGAACATCTTCCTTGTGATTAGGACAGTTGGTGTGAAGCTTATTTACCGTATGTTCATTAGTCTGAGCGACAACATGCAACACATCATATGGTACAATGCTTAATAAAGAAAAGCTGTTCCGGAATGAATGATGTTATTCTGCAAGGAATAATTTTTTTCGGCCGTTCAAAACGTATTTTGCTGTAAATTAAAGACAACGAGGGTCGCATCCATACAGACTGCGACCCTCGAATCATTGTAAATATTGCAAATCAATTAGTATGCTTGCTCATGAACGCCCTTCACTGCTCTACCGCTTGGATCGTTCAATTGTTTCCATGCAGCATCCCATTCAAGTGCAATTGCTGTTGAACATGCAACAGATGCCTCATGAGGTACGGATTTAGCTGCGCTCTCACTTGGGAAATGCTCTTCGAAGATACTTCTGTAATAATACTCTTCTTTGTTCATTGGAGGGTTGACAGGGAATCGCTCTGCCGCGTGAGCCATCTGCTCGTCTGTGACAGCCTCTGATGTGATTGCTTTCAAAGTGTCAATCCAACTATATCCTACACCATCACTGAATTGTTCCTTTTGTCTCCAAGCTACACTATCAGGCAACATATCTGCAAATGCTAAACGAACCACTTTCTTCTCGATCTCCTTACCTGGACACATCTTCAATTGTGGGTTTAGTCTCATGGCAACATCCAAAAACTCTTTGTCCAAGAATGGAACACGTCCTTCAACGCCCCATGCAGATAGGGATTTGTTCGCTCTCAAGCAATCGTACATGTGCAATTTACCGAGCTTACGAACAGTCTCATCATGGAATGCTTTTGCATCTGGAGCTTTGTGGAAATACAAGTAACCACCAAAGATTTCATCAGCTCCTTCTCCACTCAATACCATCTTGATACCCATGCTCTTGATCACACGAGCCAAAAGATACATCGGAGTAGATGCACGAACGGTTGTAACATCGTATGTTTCTATAAAGTAGATGACATCTCTGATGGCATCCAAACCTTCTTGAATTGTGTAGTTGATTTCGTGGTGAACGGTTCCGATATGCTCTGCCACTTCACGAGCCTTACTCAAATCTGGTGCTCCCTTCAAACCGACAGCGAATGAGTGAAGTTGTGGCCACCAAGCATCGTTCTTTCCATCCGACTCAACTCGTTTGCTTGCAAACTTCTTTGCAATAGCAGAGATCACAGAGCTATCCAAACCTCCAGAAAGCAATACTCCATAAGGCACATCACTCATCAATTGGCGTTTTACAGCATCCTCAAGAGCATCGTGCAATTCATCTATGCTTGCATCATTGTCTTTGACAGCATCGTACTCTTGCCAATCTCTCTTGTACCACTTCTTCATCACGCCTTCCTTGCTCCAGTAATAGTGTCCTGGCAAGAATGGTTCGTAAGACTCGCAGAAGCCTTCAAGAGCCTTCAACTCACTTGCACAATAAACTTTTCCGTCTGCATCCTTACCTATGTACAAAGGAATTACGCCTATCGGATCTCTGGCGATTAAAAATTCATCTTTTTCTTCATCATAAAGGGCAAACGCAAAGATACCGCTCAAATCTTCCAAGAAATCAACTCCCTTGTCTCGATATAATGAAAGGATTACTTCACAATCGCTACCTGTTTGATATTCATATTTACCTGCATATTTTGCTCTGATATCACGATGATTGTAAATCTCACCGTTCACAGCCAATATTTGTTTCTTATCAGGACTAAACAAAGGTTGTCCTCCACTTTCAGGATCTACGATAGATAGACGCTCATGCGCCAAGATGGCTGATTTACCAACATAGATACCACTCCAATCTGGTCCTCTATGACGAATCTTTTGAGACATCTTTAGAGCTTTCTGACGCAATTCTTTCGTCTGTTGCTCTTTTATGTTAAATATTCCAACAATTCCACACATGAGAATTAAGAATTAAATTTAAGACTAGTTTTATTTAGATGATAGGTATTTATCAATGGCCTCAGCTGTTTTTCTACCACTTGCGATAGCACGAACAACCAAACTTGCACCACTTTGTGCATCACCAGCCACAAATACGTTCTCTGCAAATTGAGGATGCTCTGGTTTCAAGAATCCCATAGCCAAAAGTACCATATCGCACTCGATCACCTCTTTCTTGCCAGTTGCCTTCATAATAGGACGTCCGCCTTCTGGATTTGGAACCCATTCAACTTCCTCCACTTCAGCACCTGTAAGTTGACCATTCTTACCAATGAACTTATTAGTATTCAACAACCAGCGACGCTCACAACCCTCTTCGTGAGAAGTAGTTGTTTTAAGGATAACTGGCCAGTTAGGCCAAGGAGTAGCTGGATTCTCTCCTACTGGAGGTTTTGGCATAATTTCGATTTGAGTAACACTTACAGCACCTTGTCTGTGTGCAGTACCGATACAGTCAGATCCTGTATCACCACCACCGATTACCAATACTTTTTTGCCTTTTGCATTTACCAATTCATTCTCTTTGAATTTCATGCCAGCCAATACTCTATTTTGTTGACTAAGCATCTCTAGAGCCAAATAAACGCCTTTCAATTCACGACCTTCAATCTTCAAGTCTCTTGCTGTAGGAGTACCTGTTGAGATCACATAAGCATCGAAGCCTGCTGGCAACTTAGTTGAGTCAACATTTTGGTTGTATTTAAACACTACTCCCTCTTCTTCCATCACCTTAATTCGTCTGTCGATGACACTCTTTGCAAGCTTAAAGTTTGGAATACCATAACGAAGCAGACCTCCTGCAGCTTCATTCTTCTCATATACAGTTACTTCGTAACCTTTATAGTTCAATTGATTAGCAGCAGCCAAACCTGCAGGTCCTGCACCCACAACTAGAACCTTTTTCCCGTTTCTTGTTGGATGTTCGATTGTTACATAGTTCTCCAAGAATGCACGCTCTGCAATAGCGCACTCGTTTTCTCTACAAGTAGTAGGTTCACCAATGGTTAGATTCAACACGCAAGCCTTCTCACAAAGAGCGGGGCAAATACGTCCTGTAAACTCAGGAAAATCATTGGTTTTCTTCAATAATTTATAAGCCATTTCCCAATCACCCTTGTAAAGAGCATCCTGCCATTCAGGTTGCTTATTACCAAGAGGACAAGCCCAGTGGCAAAAAGGAACACCGCAATCCATACAACGAGAAGCTTGGAGTTGACGGTCTTTTGTATTTAATGTCTGTTCCACCTCAGCAAAGTCGTGAATACGATCTTGAATAGGACGATGTCCTGCCTCTTTGCGAGGAATAGTCAGAAACGCTTTTGGATTTCCCATATTGATAATATCTTGTAGAAAGGCGGCTCCTGAAAACGAAGCCTAACCTTTCAATGATTTTTAATAATGAATAACACTCTCACTTTTAGAATTACAAATCTCATAATTCTTAATTCTCTTAGTAGTCACGTTGAATATCAGCAATCTTATCTTGCAATTTCTTCAACTGTTCCTCTTGTAGAACTCGCTTGTACTCGATAGGAATTACTTGAATGAACTCTTCTACATAATGATTCCAATCATCAAGCATTGTACGAGCCAACTTAGAACCTGTGTACAACCAGTGTTGACGAATCAACTCATGCAACTCTTTACGATATGTGGTTTCCTCGACTAGACTCAACTCAACCATATCCATGTTACAGAAGTAGTCGAAATTGTTATTCTTGTTCCATACATAAGCAACTCCACCAGACATACCAGCACCGAAGTTTCTTCCTGTTTCTCCTAAGACTACTACGCGACCGCCTGTCATATACTCACAGCAGTGATCACCTGCACCTTCTATTACTGCGATAGCTCCTGAGTTACGAACACCGAAACGTTCACCCACACGACCATTCACATAAAGCTCTCCTGTTGTAGCACCATACAAACCTGTATTACCAGCGATGATGTTGTCTTCTGCAACGAAGTTACTTCTAACAGGAGGAAGGATCGAAATGCGACCTCCACTCAAACCTTTACCGAAGTAGTCATTGGTCTCACCTTCCAATTTAAAGTTAACACCTTTAGCAAGGAATGCACCGAAACTTTGTCCTGCAGAACCCTTGAATTTGATATTGATGGTTGAATCTGGCAAACCGTCGCATCCATATTTTGAAGCAATCACACCAGAAAGCATTGTACCACAAGCACGGTCTGTATTCTTGATTGCGAAATCCAAAGAGATCTCTTGTTTATTATCAATAGAATGCTTTGCTTGAGCAATGATCTCCATATCTTTCACATCTTCAACCTTAGTGAATGCACGGCCATCGAAGTGAAGTGCACCAACACCCTTAGTCAACAATCTGCTGAAATCTAATGTTGAAGCCTTAGAACCCGCCTCTGTTGGCTTTGGAACTATCAAGTCTGTACGACCAATAATGTCATTCAAGCTCTTGAATCCCATCTCAGCCAAATATTCACGTACCTCTTGTGCCAAGAAAGTGAAGAAGTTTACAATGTAATCTGCATGTCCGCGGAATCTTTCACGCAACTTAGGATCTTGCGTTGCAACACCTACTGGACAAGTATTCGTATTACACTTACGCATCATCACACAACCTAAGACGATCAATGGAAGCGTACCGAAGCTGAACTCATCAGCACCCAACATAGCCATCATGATAACATCACGACCTGTCTTCAACTGACCATCAGTTTGCAATCTTACTTGAGCACGCAAACCATTCAATGTCAATGTTTGTTGAGACTCTGCCAAACCGATTTCCGGAGATATTCCGGCATATCTCATCGAAGATGCAGGAGATGCTCCTGTACCACCCTCAGCTCCTGAGATTACGATCAAATCTGCTTTTGCCTTAGCAACACCCGCAGCAATTGTTCCCACACCGCTCTCGGCAACCAACTTAACAGAAACAGCTGCTGTTGGGTTAATGTTCTTCAAGTCAAAGATCAACTGAGCCAAATCCTCAATTGAGTAGATATCGTGGTGAGGTGGAGGTGAAATCAAAGAGATACCAGGTATTGAGTTTCTTGTCTTTGCAATAATCTCATTTACCTTAAATCCAGGCAACTGTCCACCCTCTCCTGGTTTTGCACCTTGAGCCACTTTAATTTGCAACTCTTCTGCATTTACAAGATACTCTGCAGTTACACCGAAACGACCGGATGCGATCTGTTTTGTTTTAGAGTTTAGAGAAACTCCTTCTGCAGTTGTGGCTTTGAAACGAGCATTGTCCTCACCACCTTCACCTGTGTTACTTCTCGTACCCAACTTGTTCATTGCAATAGCAATGGCCTCATGAGCCTCAATAGAAATAGCACCGAATGACATCGCACCTGTAACGAAGTGTTTTACGATAGACTCTACCGATTCAACCTCATCAATAGAGATTGGTTTTGCAGCCTTCTTGTAATCAAAGAAATCACGGATAAAGATTGGTTTAGATTTCTCATCAACCAACTTAGCATACTCTTTGAACTTATTATAGTTACCTGTTCTTGTTGCAATTTGTAACGTTGCAATTGTCTCTGGGTTCCATGCGTGAAGGATACCATCTTTACGATACGAGAACAAACCGTTGTTTGGAATGAACTCATTCATCTCTGCTGGTCTATAAGCTGCATCGTGAAGTTTCACCGCATCAGCAGCAAGATGTTTCAAACCAATACCACCGATTGTTGAGATCTCTGTTCCAAAGTATGTCTTCAACAAATCTTCGCTTAAACCGATGCTTTCGAAAATCTTAGCACCACGATAAGAACGAATGGTAGAAATACCCATCTTAGACATGATCTTAAACAATCCCTTGCAAACTGCCTTTATGTAGTTTTTCTCGGCTGTCTCATAATCCTCTTGAATCTTTCCTTGCTTTACCAAGTCGTTAATAACAGCGAATGTCATATAAGGACAGATTGCAGAAGCACCATAACCAAGAAGCAAGGCTGCATGCATTACTTCGCGAATTTCTCCCGATTCAACGATCAATGCTGTTTGAACACGTTTTCCGACATTTATCAAGTAGTGGTGAACAGCACTCACAGCCAACAAAGAAGGAATAACCGCGTGATCTTTGTCAACTTCACGGTCACTAAGAACGATATAGTTGATTCCATTATCAACAGACTCCTCTGCTTGCTTGCACAAACTATCAAGAGCCTCCTTCAAGCCAGACTCACCCTTCTTAGCATCGAACAACAAAGGCAATTTAGTTGTCTTAAATCCTTTGTATCGAATGTTACAAAGAATATCTAATTGTGTATTTGTTAAAATTGGGTTTGGCAAACGAACCATCTTACAGTTGCTCTCATCTGGAGTTAGGATGTTAGTACCAACAGCACCGATATACTCTGTCAATGACATAACCAACTCCTCTCTGATAGGGTCAATGGCAGGGTTGGTTACCTGAGCAAACTGTTGACGGAAGTAGTCGAACAATATCTGAGGACGATCAGAGATAACAGCAAGCGGTGTATCGTTACCCATTGCGGCAACTGGCTCCGAACCAGATGTACACATTGGAACAATAGTCTTGTCTATATCTTCTTGACCAAATCCGAAGTTTAATAATTTACGCTCGTAATTTTCAACATTGTTTTCAACCTTACGACCGCTCTTCAATTTCTCCAACTGAATACGGTTGGTGCTCAACCACTGCTTGTATGGATGTTCTGCAGCCAACTGCTCTTTCAACTCTCCATCATAATAAATCTTACCCTCTTCCGTATCGATCATCAAGATCTTACCAGGTTGAAGACGACCCTTTTGTTTGATCTGCATAGGATCGAAGTCCATCACACCAACCTCAGATGCAACAAGCATCATATCGTTGTTTGTGATCAAATAACGAGAAGGCCTCAATCCATTACGGTCAAGCATACCTCCAGCGAAACGACCATCACTGAACATAAGTGCAGCAGGACCATCCCATGGTTCCATCAAAATTGAGTGGTACTCATAGAATGCCTTCAAATCATCACTAATAGGGTTTTTATCATTGAATGATTCAGGAACAAGAACTGCCATCGCGTGAGGCAAACTCATACCTGACATCACAAAGAATTCAAATACGTTATCCAACGAAGCAGAGTCACTCATGTTAGGCTGAACAATTGGAGAGATCTGCTTAATATCACCCAAAGCAGGAGAAGAAAGCACACTTTCACGAGCCTTCATCCAGTTTCTGTTTCCTCTCACTGTATTGATTTCTCCATTGTGACATAGGAAGCGGAATGGTTGAGCCAAACTCCATGTTGGGAATGTGTTGGTACTAAAACGGGAGTGAACCAATGCCAAACCACTGGTCAAATACTCATTAGAGAGATCCAAGAAGTATTCACGAACCTGCATAGAGGTAAGCATACCCTTATAGATAATAGTCTTGCTAGAAAGAGATACAATGTAGAAATCTTTGTGAGCAACACGATTCTCTATCTTCTTACGAATAATGTATAACTTACGCTCGAAATTAGGAAGATCATCATCAGAGACTCCTGTGATGAATACTTGTTTAATACAAGGCTCTGTAGCAGCTGCCCCATCACCTAAACATGCAGAATTTGTAGGAACATTGCGAAGGTGCATTAGAGATAGATTTTCTCTCTCTATTTCCTCAATCATAATTCTCAAGATTTCATCTTGTTCCTTTTGCTCTTTTGGCAAGAACACAAGTCCTGTACCATATTTGCCTTTTTCAGGAACAGGAATACCTTGAAGTAAGATAAACTCGTGAGGAATTTGAAGTAAGATACCAGCACCATCACCAGTCTTTCCATCACTACCTTCAGCTCCACGATGACGCATATTCTCTAATACTTTAAGAGCTGCATTCACTAATTCATGTGACTTGTTGCCATGAATATTGACAATCATACCCACGCCGCAAGCATCGTGTTCATTCTCTCTATTGTAGAGACCTGTTTGATTTGTTATTTGCATCGTTAGTGGCATTTAGTTTTTAATTATTTACTTTTCACTATCATTTTGTATTGCAAAATTAAACTTTTACTATCAATTTGCTACTACAAACAACTATATTATTTATTTTGTTTTACTTTCATTTTTGTAAAAATTTACGATATAAAATAATTTCATATAATATTCTTACAATTTATAACTAAATAATATACTGTTAATTTTAAAGTATTAAAATCCTAAATTTTGTAAGAGTCTTTGCCTAATTACACATTTACATACACAAAGAAATATTCCTGTCATTTTGAAAGTAAAATATACCATATAATAAATAATATTTCTTATTTTTGCATCATAATTAAACAAAATGGTAACAATATGGAGCCTCTAAAACATGAATGTGGAGTGGCAATGATTCGCCTCCTCAAACCTCTTGAGTATTACGAGAAAAAGTATGGCACTTGGATGTATGGTCTAAACAAACTATACTTATTAATGGAGAAGCAACACAATCGAGGTCAAGAAGGTGCCGGTTTGGCTTGTGTCAAATTGCAAGCAAACCCTGGAGAAGAATATATGTTCCGCGAACGCGCCATGGGAACAGGCGCCATTACCGAAATCTTTGGAACCGTTCACAGTAACTTCAAAGATTTAACCAAAGAGCAGTTGCACGATGCAACCTACGCTACTCAATGTCTTCCTTTTGCAGGCGAACTATATATGGGGCACTTACGCTATTCGACAACAGGCAAGAGCGGTTTGTCTTACGTACACCCATTTTTAAGAAGGAACAACTGGAGAGCCAAAAACCTTGCTCTTTGTGGAAACTTCAACCTAACCAATGTAGATGAGATTTTCGCAGATATAACATCTGACGGACAACACCCACGCAAATATGCCGATACCTATATTATGTTAGAGCAAGTGGGACATCGCTTAGACAGAGAAGTTGAACACCTATATAATGCGTGCTATAACGAAGGTCTTCGTGGAATGGATATCACACATGCCATAGAGGACCGAATTGACTTGGTTAATGTATTGAAAAAGTCTTCCGCAACTTGGGATGGAGGTTATGTCATCTGTGGTCTAACAGGTAGCGGAGAGAGCTTTGCCATAAGAGACCCTTGGGGCATACGACCAAGCTTCTGGTACAAAGATGACGAGATTATGGTTCTTGCATCAGAGAGACCCGTAATACAAACTGCATTTGATGTTCCTGCGGATTCAATCCTCGAACTAATGCCAGGACAAGCCATATTTGTCAATAAAAAAGGCAATATGAAACTGGCTCAAGTCAACGAACCAAAACCAATGAAAGCATGTTCTTTCGAACGCATCTACTTCAGTAGAGGTAGTGATGTTGACATTTATAGGGAACGTAAGCAGTTGGGGGCTTCGTTGGTCCCAGCCATCATGAAGGCAATAGACAACGATCTAAAACATACAGTCTTTTCTTTCATTCCAAACACTGCAGAAGTTGCTTTCTATGGAATGTTGGAGGGATTGGACAACTGTCTAAACGAAGAAAAAGTTAAAAGAATAGAGGCTTTAGGACACAATCCAAGCCATGACGAATTGGAGGCTATTCTTTCTCAACGAATTCGAAGCGAGAAAGTTGCCATCAAGGATATAAAACTTCGCACATTTATCGCCGAGGGAAACACTCGTAACGATTTGGCAACACATGTCTACGACATCACTTATGGAAGTTTGGAACCCAATGTAGACAATTTAGTTGTTATTGATGATAGTATCGTTCGTGGTACAACCCTAAAACAAAGCATTATCAAAATCTTAGACAGGCTACATCCTAAAAAAATTATTATCGTATCCTCATCTCCACAAGTCCGCTACCCCGACTATTATGGTATCGACATGTCAAGTATGGAGCAATTCATTGCATTTAGAACAGCCATTGCCATGTTGGAAGAAAGAGGCATGACGGATGTAATAAAACAAGCTTATCTGAAGAGCAAAGAACAAGCAAACAAGCCAAACGAAAGAATCGTCAACTATGTAAAGGAGATTTATGCTCCATTTACAGACGAAGAGATCTCGAAGAAAATGGCGGAACTATTAACAGCTAAAGGCGTACAGGCCGAAGTAGAGATCGTGTACCAAACATTAGAAGGTCTTCACGAAGCGTGTCCGAACCATCCTGGTGACTGGTATTTTAGCGGAGACTATCCTACCCCTGGAGGATTAAGGATGTTGAACAGAGCCTTTATCGATTACGTAGAAAAGAATTATCAGTTCTAATTATAGTTTGTAGCTTCCCAACTACCCCCCTTATCGCCTACAACACGTTTTGCGATGTTGCACATGGCTTTAAAATCACCGTTGTCGATGATAAATGGCAGGACACTGTTGCGGAGGCACACTCGGAAAAGCATTAGGCGACCGACTCGTCTGTTGCCATCTGGAAACGGATGGATGCTTTCAAATCGCCTATGATATTCGGCCAAAGCGTGACGATGTGAGTTTATTGTTATTCAAGAACAATCTTACTCATGGCTGATGGACTGGTAAATGTCTGCTCATTTATAACAAACAGTGTGTCCTTATACAAACAATATGGATCATGAAGAAAATCAACATTGACATCATGGATGATTTTCCAATCTTTACCATTATTTTTTGTATAATATATATCGGCACTCTCTCCTTCTTTGGTCTTAAAAAAGGTAAAGTACAAAGAATCTCCATCTGTCTCTATTCGATGAACAATACTATATTCGTTCATCCATGATATTTTAGAAAACGACCTTCCAGTTAAATCGTACACGACTCTTTGTAGATTCTCATTTGCTGCACCTTTCCCTATAATGAGCAAAGAATCGCCTACTCGTTGGATCGCACTTATAATCACTGGAGATTTGATAAGACTATCCGTCGACAAATCAGTGAACTTATCTTCAAAATTGGTATACATTAGTGTTTCTCCAGCAATAGAAAACGGAGAATAGTCAGAATCCATTTTAATCATTAGTAAGGCGTTTAACTGATCATCTAAAAAATACAATGAATCCGAATCATAACACAAGAGGTCGTCTGTACTGCGAACAAATCCGCCATAACAATCAAAGTATGGCAAAGAAGATGTAAAAGCGTTTGATTTATAATTGTATGAGCAAATAGATATTTTAGCTTTGGGCTCTCCTTTTTCTCCGTAGAAATATATTTTTTCACCAGAACTAATACACGAAGAATAAGGGTTAATGCGTAAGCTATCAACTTTTAATGTGTTTTCCCATGTATGACCATGGTCTATCGACTTATAAACTACCAAAGTTTGCAAAGAAGAAGGATCGGTTGTATCTCCATCCATTGTAAACAATAAATAGTAACCCGTTTCATTTACAAACAAATCACTGAAATCAAGAGAGGAAAAGGAAATGCTTTCGCTCGCGCTTGATTCTACCTCTGCCTTATTACATGATGATAATCCCAACAAAATCAAAAGGCAATATAGTATGATAAAAATTCTTCTTAGCATATACTTATTTATTATTCAACAAAATGGAATAGCAATTATCAAAAAAAGCGAGAAGTGTTCTTTCTTCTCGCTTTCTGCTTATATCAAATATATTATTCAGTCATCTTTACTTCCAAGTACAACTCCTTCAATTGTACATCGTCAATTGCAGAAGGTGCGTCGATCATGACATCACGACCAGAATTGTTCTTAGGAAATGCTATACAGTCGCGAATAGAATCCAAACCAGCCAACATAGATACCACACGATCCAAACCGAAGGCCAAACCACCGTGAGGAGGTGCACCATACTTAAATGCATTGATGATACATCCAAATTGATCCATAGCCTTCTCTTGTGTGAAACCAAGCAACTCGAACATCTTATTTTGCAACTCCGAATCATGGATACGGATAGATCCACCACCCAACTCTACTCCATTCATTGCCAAATCATATGCATTGGCACGAACACGACCTGGATCGCTATCCAAATACTGAACATCCTCCAACTTAGGACTTGTAAATGGATGGTGCATTGCATAGAAACGTTGATCCTCTTCGTTCCACTCAAACAATGGGAAGTCGATCACCCACAACGGAGCGAACTTATTCTTGTCTCTCAATCCTAATTGATCACCCATCAACAAACGAAGCTCGTTCATTTGCTTGCGAGTCTTATCGGCGTCTTCTCCACAAAGAATCAACATCAAATCACCAGGCTTAGCTCCGAAACGCTCTGCCCACTTCTTCAAATCCTCTTGTGAATAGAACTTATCCACGCTAGACTTAAATGATCCGTCTGCCTCATACTTCACATAAACCAATCCCTTAGCACCTACCTGTGGTTTCTTAACGAAATCAGTAAGTGCATCTAATTGCTTACGAGTATATGACGCGCAACCTTCTGCACAGATACCCACCACGAAGTTAGCAGCATCAAACACTGGGAAGTTGCGACCTTCTGTCAAGTCCTTCAACTCAACGAAAGTCATACCGAAACGCATATCAGGCTTATCAGAACCATACAACTTCATACATTCGTGCCAAGTCATTCTTGGGAATGCACCCTCGAACTCAACCCCCTTTACATACTTGAAGATGTGCTTGATCATACCCTCAAACATGTTAATGACATCCTCTTGTTCAATAAAAGACATCTCGCAGTCGATCTGCGTAAACTCAGGCTGACGATCCGCACGAAGGTCCTCATCACGGAAACACTTCACGATTTGGAAGTAACGATCAATACCAGCCACCATCAACAATTGTTTGAATTGTTGTGGAGATTGAGGAAGAGCGTAGAATTGGCCTGGGTTCATACGAGAAGGAACCACAAAGTCTCTTGCTCCTTCAGGAGTAGATTTTATCAACACAGGAGTTTCCACTTCCAAGAAGTTTTGGCTATCCAAGTAACGGCGAACCTCAAAAGCAATTTTATGACGAAGTTCAAGGTTTTCTCTTACTGGGTTACGACGGATATCCAAATAACGATATTGCATACGCAAATCGTCACCACCGTCTGAGTTGTCTTCAATAGTGAAAGGAGGAACCTCTGATGCGTTCAACACCTTTAGGTCTTGAGCGATGATCTCGATCTCTCCGGTAGGAATATTCTTGTTCTTATTGCTACGCTCTGCTACTGTACCAGTGACTTGGATAACCCACTCACGGCCCAACTTATTAGATTTTTCGCAAAGTTCTGCATTATTCTCTTCATTAAAAACGACTTGAGTGATACCATATCTGTCACGCATATCAACGAAGGTCATACCTCCCATCTTACGAGACTTCTGTACCCATCCAGCCAATGTAACAACGGCTCCCACATTTGCAATCGTGAGTTCGCCGCAAGTCTTTGTCCTGAACATTTTTATTCTAGTTTTATATTATATTCAAAAAAATAACTTCTTAAAATTTAAGATTAATCCAACTGATATCCGAAATCCTTCAATTTCTTATCCTTGTTTCGCCAATCTTTTTCAACCTTCACATACAACTCCAAGAAAACCTTCTTATCGAAGAATGTTTCGATATCCTTACGAGCCTCCGTACCGATTCGTTTTAACATCTTACCACCCTGGCCAATGATGATACCCTTCTGAGAATCTCTCTCAACATAGATAACCGCATTGATGTGAATTAGCTTATTATCCTCCTTAAATTGCTCGACAGCCACCTCAACTGAATAAGGGATCTCCTTATCATAGTTCGTCAATATCTTTTCGCGAATAATCTCCGTAACAAAGAAGCGAGCTGGCTTATCTGTCAAAGCATCCTTTTCAAAGAAAGGAGGAGAATCTGGCAATTGATCTTTAATGCGTTTTAGAAGATAATCCAAATTGAAATTATTTTGAGCAGAAAGAGGTATGATTTCCGCATTAGGCAATACACCTTTCCACTTCTCTACCAACTCCACCAATTTCTCTTGGTTTGTAAGGTCAATCTTGTTAATCACAAGAATAACAGGTGCTTTTTGTTTTTTCACCTTCTCCAAAAAATCTGCATTCTTTGTAGAATCCTCTACCACATCGGTCACATAAAGTACGATATCAGCATCCGTAAGGGCACTATTGGAGAAATTCAACATAGACTCTTGAAGTTTGTAATTTGGTTTTAAAACACCAGGAGTATCAGAATAGACAATTTGAAAATCTTCTCCGTTTACAATACCTAAAATTCTGTGACGCGTCGTCTGTGCTTTTGATGTAATGATCGAAATTCTCTCTCCCACCAAAGCGTTCATCAATGTAGACTTTCCCACATTGGGATTACCTACAATATTTACAAATCCGGATTTATGCATTTCTTTTAATTAACACAAATTTCTGCAAAGATATTCCTTTTTTACGAAAATACGGAATTAACCCAAAGGGTAAATTTCATATTTTTTTCATAACTTTGCAGTTACAACTGAAATTGGTTGTGTTTATCTATTAGTTTATGTTCCGTCCATCCAACTAATGGAGATTTATTGTAATATACATTTATTGATTATGAGTAATTTAGTTGCTATAGTAGGAAGACCCAATGTTGGCAAATCGACATTATTTAATAGACTTACACAAACTCGTCGTGCTATTGTCAACGAGGAAGCAGGAACAACACGCGACCGCCAATACGGAAAGGTAGATTGGAACGGACAAGAGTTCTCTATCGTAGACACAGGAGGCTGGGTTGTTAATTCAGACGATATTTTCGAAGAGGAAATTCGCAAACAGGTTAAAATCGCTATCGAAGAGGCTGATGTTATCCTTTTCGTAGTAGATGTCATGAGTGGTGTAACTGACCTTGATGAGCAAGTGGCTCAGATACTTCGTCAAAACAACAAACCTGTTATCCTTGTTTCCAACAAAGTTGATAATACAGAGGCTCAATATTATTCTGCAGAATTCTACAAGCTAGGTTTGGGCGACCCTAACAACATCTCTTCCATTTCAGGTTCTGGAACAGGAGATTTATTGGATCTGATTCTTCAAACCCTTCCTAAAAAAGTTGAAGAAGTGATGGATGACGACATTCCAAGATTTGCAGTAGTGGGACGTCCTAATGCGGGTAAATCTTCTATCATCAACGCTTTTATCGGAGAAGACAGATACATCGTAACGGATATCGCTGGAACTACACGTGACAGTACCAATACCCGTTACAATAAGTTTGGTTTTGACTTTTATCTTGTCGATACCGCAGGTATCAGAAAGAAAGGGAAGGTTACAGAAGACTTGGAATACTTCTCGGTCATCCGTTCCATCCGCTCCATAGAAGATTCTGATGTTTGTATCTTAATGATCGATGCCACAAGAGGTATTGAGGCGCAAGACATGAATATCGTTCAATTAATACAAAGAAATAAAAAAGGTATTGTCGTTTGTGTCAACAAGTGGGATTTAATTACAGGTAAAGACTCAAAGAGCACTTTAACGATGGAGAAGGCAATTCGCGAGCGTTTTGCTCCATTCAGTGATTTCCCTATCATATTCACTTCTGCCGTCACAAAACAACGTATCTTCAAGGTACTGGAGACTGCTAAAGACGTATTCGAAAATAAGAAGAGAAAAATCTCTACCAGCAAGTTGAATGAATTCTTCTTGCCTCTTATAGAGAACTACCCACCGCCAGCAAACAAGGGTAAATACATTAAAATCAAGTATGTTACCCAATTAGCTGACACTCAAGTGCCTTCTTTCATCTTCTACGCCAACCTACCTCAATACATCAAGGAGCCTTACAAGCGATTCTTGGAGAACAAGTTGCGTGAGGAGTGGGATTTCTCAGGAACTCCTGTCAACATCTTTATCAGACAAAAATAAGCATAGGAAGCAATGAATATCACAAACATATTCTCTACTGACATGACCAACTTCTTGGTAGTGGCTCTCCTATCTCTCTTGATAGGATTGTCGCAGCGCAAGTTGTATCAAAAAGAGGGAGAATCTATCAACACCTTCGGGTCTGATAGGACATTCACCCTCATTGGTATTCTTGGTTACATCTTATACCTTTTAGGGAAAGGAAGTTTGACTCCTTTCCTATGTGGAGGATTGGCCTTGTCAGTTCTTTTAGGGATTAATTATGCTCAAAAGATATTTATTGACGGACATAAAGGGATAACATCTATTGTCATTGCTCTTATCACCTATTGCCTAGCTCCTCTCATCTACGAAAAAGAGTTGTGGGTAGGCATTCTGGTGGCAGTGGTCGTTCTGATCCTATCTGAAATGAAGGATAAATTCATTCAGTTTACCAAGACGATGAATGACGAAGAGTTTATCAACCTTGCAAAATTTGGAATTATTGCTGGTGTTATATTGCCCATTCTTCCCGACACTGAGATTGTCAAAGGAATAGGACTAACACCTAGTACCATCTGGTTAGCTACTGTTGTGATTACAGGCATATCTTATGTCAGTTATCTATTAAAGAAATATGTTTTTAAGGATGGAGGAATCATTGTAACGGGTATCTTAGGAGGTATTTATAGCAGTACCGCCACTTGTATTATTCTTGCAAAAAAAGCAAAAGATGTAAAGAGCAATGTCGACATATACATATCTGCCATTTTCTTTGCCATCACAATGATGTATGTAAAAATCATGATCCTTCTTGGCATATTCAACCCAACGATGTTAGGGTCATACTGGTATGTATTTGCAATTATGATTGCGTGCTCTGTTTCGGTAGCTTTCTTTTTCTACAAGAAGAATGGAAGGCAGACTTCAGAAAAAGAAGAGCTGAAGGAGGATGAAGAAGACGAAAAAAATCCATTGGAGTTTAAGGTAGCTATTCTGTTTGCCACCCTATTTGTTGTATTTACCCTTGCCACCCAATATGCCATCGCATATTTTGGGAACAATGGTTTGAATATCCTTTCTTGGATCGTCGGATTTACAGACATAAATCCATTTATCATCAACCTATTCCAACTATCCGACCAAATAGAGAGCCTGTTGTTGATTCAAGCGGCATTTCAAGCTATCATCAGTAACAATGTGGTTAAAATGTTCTACGGAATATTCTTTTCTGGGAAACGCATCACCAAGCCGTTAATTATTGGATTTAGCGTCATATGTGCAGTTAATGCAATACTACTCTTCACTTTATAACAAAAAGAAAATGGAACAGTTGCCACAAGACATAAATATGCTATTTAGTTTCATCAACATGAAATTAAGAGATGAGTACGATTCATTGGATGCCCTTTGCGAAGATATGGACATCAACAAAGAGGAACTTATCAACAAACTACAAGAAGCAGGTTTTGAATACAATGAGGATCAAAAGAAATTTTGGTAAAAGAACTCATAATCACAAAAAAATTACTTTTTTCATTGTCAAATAAAAAAACATTTGTAAATTTGCAATAATATTTAAACAATGAAAGATGATCAAGTTAAACCATACATATTGGTGGTGGCAAGAGTCAAAACAGAAAGATGTGAAGACGCTTGCTTAACTTGTTGTATGGCATTAGGATAAAAAGGGAAAGGCTCGTCGTTCACGACGGGCCTTTTTTTATTAAACATTTTGAAATAATAAAATAATAAAAAATATACACAATGAAATCATTTCAAGTTGACCAAAACGGTTACTACGGAGAGTTTGGAGGTGCATACGTACCTGAAATTCTATACAAAACAGTAGAAGACCTAAAGAAAGCGTATTTGCCAATTATTGAAAGCGAAGAGTTTCAAAAAGAATTTCGTGGATTACTTCGCGATTATGCAGGAAGACCATCATCACTCTACTTGGCAAAGAGATTGAGCGAAAAATATGGTTGTAAAATCTATTTGAAGCGTGAAGATTTAAATCACACAGGAGCGCACAAGATTAACAATGCATTGGGTCAAGTACTACTTGCCAAGAAGATGGGCAAGACTCGTATCATTGCAGAGACTGGTGCAGGACAACACGGTGTTGCTACTGCTACGGTATGTGCTTTAATGAACCTTCCTTGTCGCGTCTATATGGGAGCTACCGATGTTAAACGCCAACATATGAATGTAGAACGTATGAAAATGCTTGGTGCAGAGGTATTCCCTGTTGAAAGTGGAAACAAAACATTGAAAGATGCAACTAATGAAGCCATTCGTGATTGGTGTTGCCATCCTTCTGATACATTCTATATCATCGGTTCTACCGTAGGTCCCCACCCTTACCCAGATATGGTTGCCAGATTACAAAGCGTTATTAGCGAAGAGATCAAATGGCAATTGAAGGAGCAAGAAGGAAGAGAGAATCCTGATTACCTTATCGCTTGCGTAGGTGGAGGAAGTAACGCTGCAGGAACCATCTACCATTATATTGATGATGCAGATGTGAAGATTGTTTTGGCAGAAGCAGGAGGCAAAGGTGTTGATTCTGGTTACACAGCAGCAACAATGCAAAAAGGTACGCTCGGAATTCTTCACGGAAGCCGTACGCTTACTATGCAAACAGAAGATGGACAAATTGTAGAACCATACAGTATTTCTGCTGGTCTTGATTATCCTGGCATCGGTCCTATTCACGCAAACATTGCAGTACAAAAACGTGCAAAAGTAATCGCAATCAATGATGATGAAGCACTACGCGCCGCTTTTGAATTAACTCGTTTAGAGGGTATTATTCCTGCCATGGAATCAGCACACGCATTGGGCGCTCTTCCTAAAATTGATTTCAAACCAACAGATGTTGTTGTATTAACAGTCAGTGGCCGTGGAGATAAGGATTTGGAGACATTCCTATCTCATAAAGACGATCCAGGCATCAACGACTAAACACACTACTTATTTAGTAAATAATATGGCAAAATTTAAATATAAAATAGAGAGTCGAAAGATGTTGGCAGACCTATGTACTCCTGTAAGTGCATATCTCCACCTTCGTGACCTATACACACAGAGTGCTCTTATGGAGAGTTCTGACTATCACGGAGGAGAGAACGGTCGCTCATTCATAGGCATCCAACCATTAGCCCAAGTTTCCATAGAACATGGAATTGGGAAATGTACATTTCCTGATGGAAGCAAGGTAGAGCAAGCCATCAACCAATCTAACAAATCCGAAGGCATTATCCGTCTATTCCTTAATTCATTTGAGGTTACCGGAGAAGGAGCAAGTCAATGTGGTTTGTTTGGGTATACATCATTCAACGCTGTAAAGTATTTTGAAAACATTGCAGTAAAGGACGAAACAATGGCAAAGAACGATGCTCCTGACATGCTCTACATCCTTTACAAGTTCGTTATTGTTTTTGATCATTTCAAAAACACATTAACCATTTACGAATTACTTTCAGATGGAGAGTCCAGTCGCATCTCTGAGATTGAAAAGGCAATCAGTCAATATCGCATCAGTCTTTACGACTTCCATCCAATCGGAGAAACAACAAGTCCATTAACAGACGAAGCCCACAAAGCAAACATCAGAAAAGGTATTGCTCATTGCAAGAGAGGTGATGTGTTCCAAATCGTGTTGAGCCGTCGTTTCATTCAACGATATGAAGGTGATGATTTCAAACTTTATCGAACCCTACGCAGTATCAACCCATCCCCTTACCTATTCTACTTCGACTTCGGAGGATTTAGAATCTTCGGTAGTTCACCAGAAACACATTGTCGTGTAGAGAACATAGGAACAATGGAGCAACCTAAATTTAGAGCATACATAGATCCTATTGCAGGTACTACTAAGCGAACAGGCAATGCAGAGCAAGATGCAAAAAATGCAGAATATTTGAGAAACGACCCTAAGGAGAATGCAGAACACGTAATGCTTGTAGATCTTGCCAGAAACGATTTAAGTCGCAACTGCAAGAATGTAAAAGTTGATTTCTACAAGGAGTTACAATACTATAGCCACGTAATTCACTTGGTAAGTCGTGTAAGTGGAGATCTTGTTGAGGGTGCAGATCCAATCAAGACATTCATTGACACGTTCCCTGCTGGCACATTAAGCGGTGCACCCAAAGTTCGTGCAATGCAGCTAATCAGTGAATATGAGCCTCATAACAGAGGTGCATACGGAGGTTGCATCGGATTTATCGGATTCGACGGATCGCTCAACCAAGCCATCACTATCAGAACCTTTGTTTCTAGAAACAACGAGTTGTGGTTCCAAGCTGGAGGTGGTATCGTTGCCAAGAGCGACGAGGAGTACGAATTACAAGAGGTAAACAATAAGCTTGGAGCCCTTCGCAAGGCGATTCTTCAAGCGGAGGATATGTGATTTAAGAGTTGATAGGATATGAAAGTTGTATTGATAGATAATTATGATAGCTTCACCTATAACCTCTACCAC
The DNA here is from genome assembly GCA_045600225.1 of Paludibacteraceae bacterium. Classification (GTDB taxonomy): domain Bacteria; phylum Bacteroidota; class Bacteroidia; order Bacteroidales; family Paludibacteraceae; genus UBA1181. Next base: position 7,938 of record JAZRXL010000022.1, on the reverse strand, counting down.
TTGTTGAGAGAGTTGAAGGTGGACGTGACCGTATATCGCAATGACCAATTCGATTTGAAGGATTTGGCCTCATTCGATAAAATTATGCTTAGTCCTGGTCCTGGTATTCCTACGGAAGCTGGCTTGTTAATGCAAGTCATCAAAGAATATGCAGGCAAAAAACCTATTTTGGGCATTTGTTTGGGAGAGCAAGCTATTGGAGAATCATTCGGAGGAACACTTGTTAATTTAAGTGATGTTTTCCACGGAGTTCAAACTCCTGCACACATAGTTGCAGATGATTATGTATTTGAGGGATTACCCAAAGACATTCAAGTAGGTCGTTACCACTCATGGGTGGTAGATGCGGCTTCTATGCCAGAGTGTTTAGTAATTACTGCTACTAGTGATGAAGGACAAGTGATGGCTTTACGTCACAAAGAGTTAGACATCCATGGTATCCAATTCCACCCTGAGTCTGTTTTGACACCAGATGGGAAAAAGATGATTCAGAACTGGGTGGAGCATACTAATTAAAAACTAAGAATTAAAATTAGAATGGACAATATATTAAAGAAACTGACCAATCAGGATACGCTATCAATAGAGCAAGCAAAAGAGCTGTTGATAGAGATCACAGAACAAAAATATACCAATGAGCAGATCGCTGCCATTTTGATGGGTATTCAGATGCGTGGTGTAAGCGTCGATGAAATCATCGGATTCCGTGAAGGATTGTTGGAAACAGGCATTCACACTAACTTCGCGCCCTACAAGGTAATCGACATCGTTGGTACAGGAGGTGATGGGAAGAACACCTTCAATATTTCCACCTGTTCGTGCTTCGTAGTCGCAGGTGCTGGTTACAAAGTAGCCAAGCATGGAAACTATGCAGCATCCAGTGTATCTGGTGCCAGCAATGTTTTAGAGGCACACGGTGTGAAATTCACTAATGATAACGATCAATTGTTTCGCTCATTAGAGACTTGCGGATTTGTTCATCAACACGCACAACTATTTGCCAAAGGAATGAAATGGGTTGCTCCAGCCAGAAAGGCTCTAGGTCAGTTAGGTACTCCAACTTGTTTCAACCTACTCGGACCATTGGTTAATCCTTGCCAGCCTGACTATCAGTTGCTAGGAACAGCCAACCTTGATCAACAAAGACTCTACAAGCAGGTATACCAACGTCTAGGTATTCAGTTCGGTATCGTCACCAGCGTTGATGGTTACGATGAGATATCTTTAACAGGCAACTTTAAAGTAGTCTACAACGACGAGGAGCACATTTATCAACCACAAGAATTTGGCATGGACATTCTAAGAACTGAAGAGCTTTACGGAGGTTCTACCCTAGAAGAGGCTAAAGAGATCTTCGACGCAGTGCTAGAGAATCGTTCAACCCAAGCACAGAAAAACGTGGTATTGATCAACTCAGCTTTCGCCATTCATGTGATTGAGCAACAGAAGTCGTTCCAAGAGTGTCTATCTATCGCTCGCGAATCGTTGGAAAGCGGAAAGGCTTTGAATGTATTAAAGAAATATGTCGAACTGAATTCATAATCCAACCGACATGAAGGATATATTAGAGGAAATAGTAGCCAACAAACACATTGAGGTAGCAGAGGCAAAGCAGATTGTCTCACTTCAAACTATTGCACAAGAGGCTGAGAAAAAGATCGAACTTTGTGGATTGAAACAACGCTCAATGAGAGAGAGTCTTGCCTCTAGCAAGTCTGGTATCATCAGCGAATTCAAACGCAAATCTCCTTCCAAGGGTTGGATTCACGAAGACGCTTCCGTCTTGGATGTTGTACCTAAATATTCAGCCAACGGAGCATCTGCCATCTCTATTCTTACCGATTATAATTACTTCGGAGGAAAACAAGAGTTCATCTCTTCTGTCAGAGAGAAAATTGCCACTCCTATTCTACGCAAGGACTTCATTGTAGATGAATACCAACTGTATGAAGCAAAGCTAATAGGTGCAGATGCTGTACTTCTCATTGCAGCTGATTTAACAAAGGAAGAGTGTAAGCAGCTTCTTCAAAAAGCCCATTCGCTAGGATTAGAAGTTTTGCTAGAAATTCATGACGAGAAGGAATTGGATTACGTGACTCCAGAGGTAGATATGTTGGGTGTAAACAACCGTCACTTAGGTACTTTCCATACCGATGTACAACAATCGTTTAAGATTGCACACCTTCTACCCAATGAATTCACATTGGTCAGCGAGAGTGGTATCAGCAAACCAGAGACGGTTAAAGAGTTGCGTGAAGTAGGATTTAGAGGCTTCCTAATCGGTGAAAACTTCATGAAAGAGAGTGATCCAGGATTAGCACTACAATCCTTTATTCAACAAGTAGAATCTTAAACAACAGAGATATGATTATCAAGGTATGCGGAATGCGAGAGGCAGAGAATATCCAAGCCGTAGAACGTTTGGATATCGATTGGATGGGCTTCATCTTTTATGAGAAGTCTAAGAGACATGTATCTCAACTACCCCATTATATGCCCACACAAGTAAAACGCATTGGTGTGTTTGTTGATTATAGCATAGAAAAGATCAAAGAGAAGGTAGAAGAGTTTGGATTCGATGGTGTCCAACTTCATGGAAGCGAGACACCAGAATACTGCCAGCAACTACGCCATGCCATTGATCGCCCTATATTGATCAACAAAGCATTCGGCATAGCCACCCTTGAAGATCTAGAAAAAGCGAAGAGCTACGAAGGAGTATGTAATTACTATGTATTCGACACCAAAACACCAACGAAGGGCGGTGCGGGTTACTCTTTCGACTGGAGTCTACTGCAACAATATCAAGGCACTACACCTTTCCTTTTGAGTGGAGGTATTGGTCTTGAGAACGTAGAGGAGGTTAAAGCATTTAACCATCCGCACCTAGCGGGTGTAGACCTCAACTCCAAGTTTGAGACTTCTCCTGCATTCAAGGATGCAGAAAAACTTAATTCGTTTATTAAAAAATTAAAAAACAATGAATAGAATCAATCAACTTTTCCAATCCAAACCCACCAATTTGTTGAGTTTGTATTTCTGTGCTGGTTCTCCTACATTAGAAGGAACCGCAGATGTTATCAAGACATTGGAACGCAAAGGCATCAATATGATTGAGATTGGTATTCCTTTCAGCGATCCTATGGCCGACGGACCTATCATTCAAGATGCTGCAACATTAGCTTTGCGCAATGGAATGAGTCTTCGCAAACTATTTAGCCAGCTAAAAGATATCCGTAAGGAGGTATCCATTCCTTTGGTTATGATGGGTTATCTTAACCCTATTATTCAATACGGATTCGAGAACTTCTGCAAGAGCTGCAACGAAGTAGGTATTGATGGTGTTATTCTTCCAGACCTTCCATTTAAGGATTACATGGAAGATTTTAAGCCTATTGCAGACAAGTATGATATCCGTATCATCATGTTGATCACTCCTGAAACGAGCGATGAGCGCATCCGTTTCATTGACGACAATACAGACGGATTTATCTACATGGTATCTTCAGCAGCAACAACAGGTGCACAGAAGAGTTTTGACGATGCTAAGCAAGCCTACTTCAACCATGTTCATTCATTGAACTTGAAGAACCCAACCATGATCGGTTTCGGTATCAGCAACAAGCAGACATTAGAGTCGGCTCAAGCTAATGCAAATGGAGCTATCATCGGCTCTAAATTTGTTCAATTGTTGAACGAGTCAAATGGAGATGCAGAGAAAGCAGTGGACAAATTAATGGATGCTTTAAGCAAATAAACTCCAACAAAAGAAAATTAAAATTCCCCAAAAGGCTTTTATGCTTTTGGGGAATTTTTTTTGTTGTTTACGAAAGATGAAAAAATCGCCCCAAATAATAATCTTTCGGACGAGTAAAAAAAACAGAATGAAAGCCTACAACTTTCATTCTGTTTTGTTAAAACAATTATTTACGATTCTTCTTCAAGGTTTCCTTAAAATCTTTCTCTGTCGAAAGAATCTGCAATGCCTTCAAATAAATATCGTTTTCCGTATTCATGATTTGGAAATATTCATTAGAAGACCAAATGTCTCTTGCGATATTTGCCTTAACCTGCTTTTTAATCAAAGATTTTGATTTCTCTAACTGCTCCTTATCCAATTCAACTTTCTCTTTCTCTCCTAACTCAACCAAACGGTCAATATCAGAATCTGTGATGTTAAACTCTGCAAGGAACTTTTGGAAAGATGCATCCTTTGTTTTAGCATCCACATTTTGTGTTGGATACTTAGCCTCCAATGTTTTTCTATTATTCTCCAAATATCTCATAATAAAGGTGTTCAACGCACCCTTGGCAACCAAACTACGATGATATTTAGTATACTTAACAGTATCAAGAGGAACAAAGATATCAGGCATAATACCACCGCCACCATAAACGGTTCTCTTCAAATCCAATGTTTGATACTTTAAAGAATCAGGAAACGAAATACTATCCTCGTGCATCAACTCCCCATGGTTATAACGCTCAATGATATCGTTTCTATACTCTTTGATATTATCCTTGTATGGACGCTGTATACAACGACCTGAAGGTGTGTAATAACGAGCCGTTGTCATTCTCAATTGAGAACCATCAGGAAGGTCCATCATCTTCTGAACCAAACCTTTTCCGAAGGTACGACGACCGACAAGCACTCCTCTATCCCAATCCTGGATAGCACCTGAAACGATTTCACTTGCAGAGGCAGAACCTTCATCTACCAAAACAACTAAGTTACCATCAAAACCGTTAGGATTCCCTGATGCTCTATAATCCTCTCGAGGTTGAGCACGACCTTGTGTATACACAATCATGCTTCCCTTTGGCAAGAAGTTATCTATCATTCCAATAGCTGCAGACATATAGCCACCTCCATTGTCTTGAAGATCGATAATAAGGTTCTTCATACCTTGCTTCTTCAACTTTGCCAATGCATCATCGAACTCTTCAAGGGTTGTACTTGAGAATCTATCCACCTTGATATAACCAGTCTTCTTGTCAACCATATAAGAAGCATCTACGCTATACAAAGGAATTTTATCTCGAGTAACATTAAATTCGATTAAATCCTTCACACCACGACGCAAAACCTTAATATTAACCACAGTACCCTTAGGACCACGTATTCTTTTTTGAATATCACTGTTTTGCATTTTCACACCTGCGATAGTCGTATCATTCACATAGATGAAACGGTCGCCTGCCATAATTCCAACCTTTTCAGAAGGACCACCAGATATGGTTTGCACCACCAACAAGGTATCCTCCATCATTTGGAATACAACGCCAACGCCCTCAAAACTACCTTCAAGAGGTTCGCTTTCCTTCTTTAAATTCTCTTTCGAGATATAAGAAGAGTGAGGATCCAAATTAGACAACATACCTCGAATTGCGTACTCCACCAACTTCTCTGTTGATGTAGAATCAACATAGTAGTGGTCTAACATATAGGTAACCAAGTCTAATTTTTGAATATTGATATCTTTAAATTGTGCATATCCCATAGAAGGAAGCATAATTAAAAAGATACCAATAAACTTAATTATATTCTTCATTTGCATTATATCAATGGTATATTATTCTCCATACAAGTCTTTCGCATATCCTCAGGCCAAATACTTGCTTGAATCTCACCCACATGAGCTTTACGAAGGAAGAACATACATAGACGAGACTGTCCGATTCCACCACCGATGCTCAAAGGCAAAGAGCCCTCCAACAAACGTTTGTGGAAATACAAGTTTTTACGCTCTTCTTGTCCTGTCATTTCCAACTGACGAAGCAAAGATTCCTTATTTACACGGATACCCATAGAAGAAAGCTCCATTGCTTGATCCAAAATTTCGTTCCAAACAAGGATATCGCCATTCAATCCTGGCAAACCTTCCTCTCCTGGAGTTGTCCAGTCATCATAATCTGGAGCACGTCCATCATGTTTTTCGCCATCTCCTAACGGACCACCAACACCCATGATAAATACGGCACCATACTTCTTTGTTATCAAGTTCTCACGTTCTTTAGGAGTCTTGTCTGGATATAGCTGACGAAGCTTTTCTGCATGAATGAAAGTGATCTTATCTGGCAATACTGGCTTGATTTGTGGATACATCTCATATACTACATACTCAGTACGAACAAGCACAGAATAAATTCTTGAAACAATATCCTTCAAGAAGTCAATAGTACGATCTTCTGCTGTAATTGTACGCTCCCAATCCCATTGGTCTACATACAAAGAGTGTAGATTACCTAAAGACTCATCAGAACGAATAGCATTCATATCTGTATACAAACCGAAACCAGGTTCGATCTCATATTCAGAAAGCATCAATCTCTTCCACTTTGCCAAAGAGTGCACTACCTCTGCCCTTTGATCTCCCAAATCCTTAATAGGGAAAGAGACAGCTCTTTCTACTCCATTCAAGTCATCATTGATACCTTGTCCCTTCATTACAAACAAAGGAGCAGTTACTCTCCTTAATCTCAACTCAGCAGACAAACTGCCTTGAAAGAAGTCTTTTACCTTCTTTATTCCTAGTTCTGTTTGGCGCATATCCAATAATGGCTTATACCCCTTTGGAATCTTTAAGTAACTCATATATCTTATTTTTTTGTTGTTACAATTGTATTTTTATTTTCATTTTGATATAATGATTGTGCAAATATATATATTTTTTTAGTCATTATCGCACTTTTTGATATCAATTTGCTATAAGACACCACATAAAACACACCAAAGCAAAACAAATACACAATTATCACTATATCAACTTAACATTAATAAATATTTAATGTAAAAATAAGAAATAACCTTAAATATTTTTTATAAAGTAAAACTAATATTAATTTTGCAACGAATTACGATAAGGGTTAAGTTCCCCACTCTTATAGCAATTACATTTATCGTTTCATCGGGGACCTATTTTATTTTTTTATTACAATGAAAAAAATATTATTATTTGCATTTGCTTTGTTCGGCATAAGCGCTTTTGCACAAGAACAAGGAAATGACAATGGATTAGGAATCAAATTGAATGTCGGTCTTGTAGGAGACAGATTTGCAGAGGTTTCGTACAAAAAGAGCAATTCTATATGGAGCGCATTAACAAATGCAGACGTAAACTCGAACAATCCTTATGTTGACAGAAAAAACACGCCTTTGTTTGGTTTGACCTTAGACTCTCGTTGGTATGTTGCCAACCCAGGAAAGTTTGGTATTGCTATTAATGCTCGTTGGTTGGATGCATCATTCAGCGCTAGCAAAATCTTCTTTAATGATTTTAAAGGCTTACTAAAGAACCTAAATGGACAAGAGATATTGAAAGGAAAAACCGTCAAGGCAGATGCATTAGGTGTTGGTCCGATGGGAACTTTCTACCCAACAGACAATATGGCTATCGATATCTACTACAACCTTTGTCCTAGTTTGACATTACAAAATTTTGAGTTTGCAGATGAAAATATGCAAGAGACTTACAAAAAAGCTGCAGAACTACTAGATTACAAAATTGATGACCTTGAAGCTGAATTTGGACTATCACACTACATTGGAGGAGCGTTCCGCTATAAAATATTCCAAGTTGGTGTTGAATACAACATAGCAAAACCTAAATCTGTAGATTGGTTTGATGATAATAAAAACACCAACAACCAATACTTCAATCTATCAAACGGTGTCAGTCACACAAGAAGAAACTCATTCCGCATCTTCTTGGGATTCAAATTCTAAATCAATACAAAAAAGTAACAAGAAAGGCGTACCATTTTTATAGTACGCCTTCTTTATTTTGATCTATTAGTGACTTATACTAGAAAAAGTTGTCACTTTGGGAACAAAGAAAGAAGTGACAATGAAACACAAGACAAGGACAGAACGTGTGTACAACGAAGCCACAGGTTGGTACGAGACACGCGAGGTGGAATTAAAAGGTTATGTGT